>DATFYM010000049.1:0-4540 GCA_035315065.1 Terriglobia bacterium | reverse complement strand
GTGGGAATTCCGACGCCGACTGGAACGGATTGTCCATCCTTGCCGCAGGTCCCGATGCCTTCGTCGAGCTGCAGATCGTTGCCGACCATGGACACTTTGGTCAGCACGTCCGGCCCGTTGCCGATGAGCGTTGCGTTCTTGAGCGGCGAAGTGATGGCGCCGTTCTCGATCAGGTAGGCTTCGGACGCGGAGAAGACGAACTTGCCGTTGGTGTTTTCTGCGTACTCCAAGCCGGTGCCGGGAATTGGTTTGTATTGCGGCTCGCCTTTCGTCTCGATCAGTTCTGTTGGCCCAAACACGACGTACGCGACAGGAATCTCCGCTTTCTTCCCCGCCTCTTTCAACGACGGCTGCTGCTCGCCCTCCAGGGTCTGGGCCTGAGTATGACTGACGACATACTCCTCGGCTTTCTTCATGTCGTCGGGCAGTTTCTTGGCGTAAAACCACGGCCCTTCCAAATCCTTGGCTTGGAGCCACCAATCTTGAACGCGCAGGTAGTAGTTCTTCTTGTCGTTCTCAAACAGCAGGACCGCTCGCGTGTTGATCAAGCGCCCAAGCTTGGTGCCCTCGATCTCGCACAACTGCGCCATACCGTCAATCAGCACCAGCAGAGATGCCTTAGGCGTAATGATGACCTTGGGCGGATCGTTCTTGACATCGACTGCGTTGACGGCATCGTCGTTCGCCTCCAGCGCTGCCTCCAGCCGGTCAAGTGACATTGTTTTCGTCGCCCCGGGCAGCTTCTTCTGAATCAACACGGTCAGTTCGGGCCCTTTGTCTGGCGCGACCGGGAATCTCACCTTAGTGAGCTGTGCCTGGTCGAGTGTCACCAGCCGGTTGAGCTTGTCCACCTCGGTGCGGGCCTGGAACCAAACCACTCCGTATTTCGCAGGACTGTCTTTCCCGGCTTTGAACTCGACGGCGGAGTAGAGGTCAATGCGGTTCCCGTCCCACTTGTCCACTTGTGGCTGGTAGATAACGAATGTGTCGGGTCCGCTGGTAAACGTACGAGGCCAGCCGCTGTCGGAGGGACGATTGCTTTGCACCTTGGCCTTCTGCGCGCTAGGAGCGTTGGGCAGTGCTTGTTGTGCACTTGAAGCACTCCCAAGGACCGGGACAACGACTAGCAGGAGCAGCGACGCGGACACTCTGGCGTGTTCCGCAAACATGGATTTCCGCAAGGTAAGGCCTCCAGCCGCGTGGCGACACGCGGCGGTTTGCAGCGCAGGTTTTGCCGGGGCATCACTCATGGCTTTGGGGTTCGTTTCCCTTGAGGCGGTATACCATTCCCGTCTTGGTTACTCCGAGCGCCAGCCAATCTTTTACATCCCACTGCAACGTAATGAAGAACTGGGCTGCCAACTTCTTTGCCCTTTCGGCGACTGACTCTCGGCTGGGGAACTTCACCTGAAAGGCGAACTCTCCCACCAACGGTTTGTGCTCACCGCGCGTGCGCCACAGTGAGATGTCGCACTTGCCAACCTGCGCTTTGCCGAAGTCCAGTTGACCAAGCGGAAGAAGTATCTCTTCGACGATCCCTTCGTTTACCAGGACGACCCTCTCTTCATCCGACTTCTTCAAGGCTGCCAAGGGCGGGAAGATCTTTACCAGGGTTGCCATTGAAGTCCTATCTCCCTCGTGCACTTGGCTCAAGCCGAACTGACAGTTGTGGGAGTAAAGCGTGCGATATCCGCCGACCTGATCCTTAAGCGGAAGAGCCTCACCTTTGAACTTGATGCGGTATTTGCCGGCGATCTTCGGACGCACGTCCATCGCCGTAGCAGCCTGTTCGTCAGGGTGGCGGAACTTGAAGACGATTTCCGGCTCCCCACGGGAAACCCATCGTCGTAGCAAATACGCCGACGGAGGATGAATGCGTTGTTGTAGAGGCGAAAGTCCGGAGTATCAATGAAGATGATCTCCCTGACTTCCGGCCTGTGGCCTGCTTTGGGATCGCTGATGAATCCCACGCCGACCTTTTTCGCTGCGCGCTGGACCAGCTTGCCGAAGTCGCGGAAGCTCTGTACCGAAGTGAAGCGATCCGGCTTCAGGATAAGCTTGGCTTGGAGATATTGGACGCGATCAAACGGCTGCCCGTCAATGTAAGCCGCTCCTGCAGCCGATACTGCATTTTTAGGCCGTTCGTCCTTCTTTGTTTTGTCCTTCTCTTTACCCATGGTATACCTCCCCGATCATTCCAGGTTGAGGCAAAGTCCAACACTGGTGATCTCTTCACGTTTCTCGGAGCAATGAGCGAGCCTCTTTAGAATCACCGCAGCCTCGGCGGCGGAGTTTGAGGTGCCGTCCCTGAAGGGACTGGGATCATTCAGAACGCTCACCCAGGGCTCAACCACCCCAACTCGCGCAAAAGCGGCGCGAGTCGGGGGCCCCGGTTCCGCCCTGGGCTACGATTATGCCGCCCTGCGGGCTCTCGTCTTCCGCTGGTCGCGGTTGGAGTTCGCGCCCCTACAGCTTGTCCGCTTCCTCATCCCTCCTCAACTCGAGAAGGAGCACACCGAAGTTCCCGCGAACCGTGACGGTACTCGGATGGTCTCGCCCCAGCGAGGTCTCGAAAATCGCCAGCGCCCGCCGATACAGCGGTTCGGCCTCGCCCAATCGGTTCGTGGCCTTGAGCAACATGGCCACGTTGTTGAGGCCGGTGGCCACCTGAGGATGTTCTGGCCCCAGTGCTTTCTCCCAAATCCCCAGGGCCCGATGACATAGCGGCTCGGCCTCGTCCAACCGATTCGTGTCCCGCAGCAACCCGGCGAGGTTGTTGAGGTCAATTGCGACGTCAGGATGGTCGGGGCCGTAGGAGCGTTCATCAATGGCCAGTGCCCGCCGCATCAGCGGCTCAGCCTCGCTCAGCCGGTTCGTGGCCTGCAGCAACTGGGCCAGATTGTTGAGGCTCTTGGCGACGTTGGGATGATCTGGTCCGTTGCTCCCCTCAAAGATGTCCACAGCACGGCGCATCAGCGGCTCGGCCTCGTTCAGTCTATTGGTAGCCCTCAGTAACTCGGCCAAGGTGCTGAGAGACATGGCGACATCCGGATGGTCGGGGCCATAGGCGCGCTCGTCAATCGCCAGCGCCCGACGCATCAACGGCTCGGCCTCATCCAGCCGATTCGTGGCCTGCAGCAACTGGGCCAGGTTGTCAAGGCTGACAGCGACCTGCGGATGCTCTAGCCCGTAGGCGGTCTCAAATATCTGCACGACCCGCCGCATCAGCGGCTCGGCCTCGCCCAGACGGTTCGTGGCCTGCAGCAACTGGGCCAGATTGTTGAGGCGGATAGCCACTGTGGGATGGTCCTGCCCCAGCGACTTCTCGGAGATCACCAGCGCCCGCCGCATCAGCGGCTCGGCCTCGCCCGGCCCGTTCGTTGAGTACAACAACGATGCCAGGTTGCTGAGGTCTTGGGCGACATCGGGATGATCGGGGCCATAGGAGTGCCTATCAATCACCAGCGCCCGCCGCATCAGCGGCTCGGCCTCGCCCCCCCGGTTCGTGGCCTGCAGCAACGAGGCCAGGTTGTTGAGGCCGCGAGCGACCTTGGGGTGATCTGGCCCGTGCGCCTTCTTCCAAATCACCAGCGCCCGACGATACAGCGGCTCGGCCTCGCTCAGCCGGTTCGTGGCCTGCAGCAACAGGGCCAGGTTGTTGAGGCTGGTGGCGACGTTGGGATGATCTGGTCCGTTGCTCCCCTCAAAGATGTCCACAGCACGGCGCATCAGCGGCTCGGCCTCAGCATAGCGAGCGCGCTGATACAAGTAATGCCCCGCGTTATTCAGAAGCCGTGCCGCCCCGCGGAGTGACAAGTGATACTCGTCCACTAGTGCCGCGCAAATCTGAGCGCTGGGTACGAGCCTTTCGCACCTGTCCCAAACCGCGAACTCAACCCCTGGGAACACCGTATTCATCGCGCGCACGACCTGCTCCGCCCACTGCGCGCTCTCCTCGGCGCTCATGCGAGACCGCGCCACCGCTTGCACCATGCGATGCACCGCGAGGACCTTCTGCCCGGGGCTGCGCTCCAGCAGCGAAAACCTCATCGCTGCCGCGATGGCATCGTTCCATTGCAGCGGATCACCGGCGGCAGCCTTCAATACCGGACCAAACTTCGCCGCACCTTTATTGAAGATCTCCTCGGGAATCGCATCCGGCGCAAGAAACGATGCTGCCTGCAACAACTCCGCTGCCGCCGCGTTTTGCTTGGCCAGCTTTTCGAACGAGGTCAGAAAGGTGGCGGCGACGGGGAGGTGATCGGCATCCACTCCGCCGCGTCGCTCCGCCAACTCCTTGAATCGCTGCTTGAGCAGCGTCACATAATCGTCCAGCCCACAGCCGGTCTCTTCGAGGTACGCCCCGGCCTGGTCCAGCGCCAGCGGCAGTCCGCCGACCTCATCCGAAATCTCCCGCGCCAGCGCAGCATCTTTCCCATCGACGCTCGACAGCAGCGCATCCGCCGCCAGCCGATTCGCCCTCCGCAGAAGCAAAACGGCACCCTGCTCGCGGTCCATGGGAAACAACTTCTGCCGCCCG
>DATFYM010000048.1:0-50686 GCA_035315065.1 Terriglobia bacterium | reverse complement strand
CGCATTTCACACCTCAGAGGTGTAAGTTCCGCTTCCAGAGCCGAAATTTGGTCGAGCCCCAACACGCCAACCGACAGCGCCTTACCAGCCACTACGTTCATGCCGATATGCGACCCGCCGCAGTTATCGGCGTATTGGGGCACTGCCAGAGGCGTCAGCCGCTAGCTCTCGGCTTTCAGCAAGAAGTCCGGTCATCTTGCTGATAGCTGATGGCTCATGGCTGATAGCGGAGTATAATCCAAAAAGACTTGGAGCTTCTGCGGAACTGCGCAACGGGAGGACATATGGCAGAGCGATTTTCATTTGGAGAGGTTAACGTTGACGTATCGCTAGGGCGCGACAAGGCACAATACCAAGCCGAGCCTGACGCACCATTTCGCATAGTGATCCTCGGTGACTTCAGCGGCCGCGCTAATCGCGGGATCTCCGAGGCGGGCGCCGGGCTCGCCAACCGCCGCGCTGTCGTGCTGGACCGCGATAACTTCGATCAGGTTCTGGCCAAGCTTGGCGCGAGGATCGATCTGCCGCTTGACGATCACCCGCTTTCCCTGCGCTTCGTGGAACTCGATGACTTCCACCCCGACCGTATCTTCGAGCGCGTGGACATCTTCCAGAAGTTGCGCGGAATGCGCCAGCGGCTGGACGATCCCGAGACTCTCGCCGAGATGTTACGCGAAATGAGACTTGGTCCGGCGGCGTCCCGTGCGACCGAGGCTGCAAAGCCACCAACGCCGCGCCCTGCTTCTGCCGACATCAAACACCTCGCTTCCGGCAGCGTGCTTGAACAGGTGCTCGCAGAAACGGAGGGCCTGCCCGAGGGGGCGGGTCCGTCGCGCGTTCCGGATGAATTGCGTGCTTTCGTGCAGCGTGCGGTAGAGCCGCACTTGGTCGAAAGGGCCGACCCTCGCCAGGCGGAAATGATGGCCGTGCTGGACCGTGCCGCCAGTGCCCAGATGCGCGCCCTCCTGCACGTGCCCGATTTCCAGGCGCTCGAGTCTGCCTGGCGCGCCCTCTTTTGGCTGGTGCGAAAGGTGGAGACGAACGAACGGCTGAAGCTCTACCTGTTGGACGTCTCCAAGGCTGAGTTGACTGCCGACCTCACCACGGCAGAGGATCTGCGCCTCACCGGCGTCTACAAGCTTCTGGTCGAGAAGACCGTAGGGACACCCGGCGCTGAGCCATGGGCGGTGCTCGCCGGAAACTACACCTTTGAACCTAACCGCGACGACGCGCGACTGTTGGGACGTCTCGCCAAGGTCGCACGCGCCGCGGGTGCACCTTTCCTTGCCGCAGCGAGCTCCCGTGTGCTGGGCTGCGAGTCTGCTTCCGAGATGCCGAACCCCCGCGATTGGAAGCCATTCGCAGACTCCGAGGACGCACGCGCTTGGGCAGCTTTGCGTCACCTCCCGGAGGCGTCTTACGTGGGTCTCGCTTTGCCTCGTTTCTTGCTCCGCTTGCCCTACGGCAAAAGCACTGACCGCACGGAATTCTTCGATTTTGAAGAGATGCCGCAGACACCAGTTCACGAAGATTACCTCTGGGGCAATCCAGTCTTTGCCTGTGCGTTCCTTTTGGCTCAGGCGTTCAGCGATTACGGCTGGGAAATGCGGCCGGGCGTTTATTCAGAGATCGCTGGCTTGCCGCTCCATAACTACCAGGAGGACGAGGAGTCGCAAGTGAAGCCATGCGCTGAAGTCCTGCTCACCGAGGATGCGGTCGAGCAAATTCTGGACTATGGTCCGATGCCCTTGGTTTCGCTCAAGGGGTGCGACGCTGTGCGCTTGGTCAGATTCCAGTCGATGGCGGAGCCGCCGACGAACCTGGCCGGCCACTGGTATTGCCGATTGGCGATTGACGATTGAAAGAAGCAAGCTACGCCTCATCGCCAATTCTGCAAGAGTCGCGCAGCTTACTTCGTCTCTTTCAATCGTCAATTCTCCAAGAGGCAGTCCTTGGGTTCGTTCCGCGTTCCTTGGGTTTGTTTTTCAAGGCATTTCAATTCTAAAGTACTTACTAGGTTTATTCTAGGTTTGTTTTCGGGCGGCACTCGATTCTAAAGGACTTACTAGGTCTGTTCTAGGTTTGTTATTCAGGTCAAGTATTTGATTATAAATAGGTTATTGGGGTTGTTTGACCCTTTTTCTTCATTTTTCGGGAACACTGCCCGATTAACACCGTTTTCGTCCTCCTTCGTTCCTCTTCGGACCATTCGCCGGGCATTTCTTCGCTGGTTTTCCAGCGGCCGTGTCCCTGCCCCGCGGAGGCTCTGGGCCCAGAGGGTCCTGGAGGTGCGAGCCTTGCCCTTGGAGTCTTGGGGCCCCTCCACTCTTGGCCGTTCGCCTGATTGGCCGCCACCTGCTTTGGGCGAAGCTTCACATTCCATCATTTTTCAACCTCAATCTTTGACATCTTCCTTCGACGTTCGACTCTCTTCGGTTCGAAGGGAGCCTAAGCAACTATACCGTACCTCAGGGCTGGATGTCAAGAAAATTATCTGAGCCAGAAGTACTTGCGATGGCAGTTTTGCACTTTGTAGGAGTACGGCTTTCCGTAAGCGCATGTGCACTTCGGCGAGTTGCGCGCCCTGAAACCAAGTACCGCCCGTGCCCTTTGTCTAGAGAACGGTTAATGCCGGATGGCTTAAACGTAAGACCGCCAAGGGTTTTACGCTTGCTGGGCATAGCCGACCCCCTACGGTGGTGCTGCCCCCTGTACTGCTCCTTCCGCTCCTGACGAGGTTTTCTTGCCGCCATGGCCCTTCTCGCCTGCCGTTCTCGCCTTACCTGTTGAGGGCGGAATGGCACGACGTGAGCGGAGTGGCGGCAATTGCTGCGTTTCAAAAACAGGGTGACGATGCAAGCTGGGAGATCGCGGAATACGTCACCGTAGTTGTCAAACACCCTAACTAAGTGAACCGGGCAGATGATTATGCTACAACCAGATCATAAGAATCATAAGAAACATGCTTGACAGGAGACACTTATTAGGATTAAAATTCCCCTCGCATTTAATAGAGAGCAATTCAGCGGAGGATTTCACTCATGCCAGAAAGCGTTCAAAAGAAGCTGGGGCGCGTCCGTCCGCCGCGCGTACATGTGACGTACGACGTGGAGACGGGCGACGCCATCGAGAAGAAAGAGCTACCCTTCGTTATGGGCGTGCTGGGGGATTTTACCGGCCAGCCTGAACAACCGCTGCCCAAACTTAGAGACCGACGAATTGTCGAGGTCAACCCGGACAATTTCGATTCGGTCCTCAAAAGCATGAAGCCTCACCTTGCCTTCGCAGTGGAAAACAAGCTGAGTGAGGATCCCAATGCCGGTCAACTCAAGGTGGACCTGCACTTCGAGAGCCTGGAAGATTTCGAGCCCGAGCAGGTAGCCCGGCAGGTAAAACCCTTGCGAGAATTACTGGATCTCAGGACCCGGCTGAACGATTTGAAGGGCACGCTGCAGACCAACGAAAAACTGGATGAGGCCTTGCTCGAAGCCGTAAGCAAGACCGAGAAGCTGAACGCGCTGAAGTCCGAGCTCGGCGGGAAGGAGGGATCCAATGGCTGAGTTAGAAAAGGCTGCTGGCGCGCAAGTCGCGGTGGAACAGACCACGGAAGCAAGTCTTCTCGATCAGATCGTCGAACAGGGTCGGTTCAGCGATGCGAGCGCGCGTGAACGCGGAAAAGGCCTCATCAAGGAATTCGTCGCCGAGGTACTCAGAGGGTCGATGACCGTGGCCCGAGACGCCGACCAGATGATCACAGCCCGCGTCGCTCAAATTGACCATCTCATTTCGTTGCAGTTGAACGAAGTCCTGCACCACCCCCAGTTCCAAAAACTGGAGGGCACCTGGCGGGGTCTGAGGTACCTGCTTGATCAGTCCGAAACCTCCACCATGCTGAAAATCCGCATTCTGAACGCCTCCAAGAAGGAATTGTTGCGCGACTTGCAGCGTGCCGCCGAATTCGACCAGAGCGCGCTGTTCAAGAAGGTTTACGAGGAGGAGTTCGGCATCTTCGGCGGCGAGCCGTTTGGCGCTTTGATTGGAGACTACGAGTTCAGCAAGCATCCGGAAGATTTGGAGTTGCTGGAAAAAGTCTCGCAGGTGGCGGCCGGGGCGCACGCTCCGTTCGTTTCCGCGGCCGCCCCAGAACTGATGAACATGACGAGTTTCACCGCCCTCGACCAGCCCCGCGATATCGCTAAGATTTTCGACAGTACCGACTACGCCAAATGGAAGTCTTTCCGACAAAGCGACGACTCGAAATACGTCTGCCTTACTTGCCCCCACATCCTGATGCGCCTCCCTTACGGCAGAGATACCAAGCCGGTCGAGGGCTTCAACTATGAAGAGGGGGTGGATGGGACAGACCACTCCAAATACCTTTGGGGAAATGCCGCCTACGCGCTCGGCGCCCGGATGACGCAGGCGTTCGCGCAGTACAACTGGTGCACAGCTATCCGGGGCGTCGAAGGTGGTGGCTTGGTGGAAGGTCTTCCCTCCCACACCTTCCGTACCGACGAGGGCGACGTCGCGCTCAAGTGCCCCACCGAGATCGCGATCACCGACCGGCGCGAGAAGGAGCTGGCTGACCAGGGGCTGGTGCCGCTGGTGCATTGCAAGGGCACCGATAAGGCAGCATTCTTCAGCATTCAGTCTTGCAACAAGCCCAAAGTCTACGACAGCGATGCCGCCACAGCCAATGCGCGCCTTTCGGCACAACTGCCTTACATGATGGCGACGTGCCGTTTCGCCCACTACCTCAAGTCGATGATGCGCGACAAGATCGGCAGCTTCCTTTCACGCGACGACTGCTGGCGCTTCCTGAATCGCTGGATCAGCCAGTACGTGACCCAGGACGACAAGGCCGATCAAAAAACTAAAGCCCAATTTCCTTTGCGGGAAGCGCGCGTGGACGTAGAGGAGATCAAAGGCAAGCCTGGCTGCTACCGGGCGATTACTTATCTCCGCCCGCATTTTCAATTGGACGAGATCAGTGTTTCTCTCCGCCTGGTAGCTGACTTGCCGCCACCGGCGAAGAGGTGATTCTCAGTTTTAGTACTGACGGGATTTTCGGCGCACTATGTGTATGCCGGCGACCCGTAAATTCAAGTCGGTGAAAAGGAGGATATACCAATGCCCAGTGATTACTATTTGCTGATTGCAGGTGTGAACGGAGAATCGCAAGCTACAGGCATGACCAACAACATCGAGCTGGACAGTTGGAGTTGGGGCGGGTCCGCCCCCTCGGATGTCGGCAACAAGGGTCTTTCCGCAGGTAAGCCCTCGTTCGCAGATTTTACCTGCTCATTCTCGCTGGATGCCGCCAGTTTCCAACTCGTGGCAAACCTATCCAATGGCACTCACATTGCCAATGCCACGTTCAGTGGGCGTAAGACCGGGGGCGGTGCGAATCCCTACATCTATTTGGTCATCACGCTCACCAACTGCTTTGTCACCTCGTTCTCCACGGGTGGCGGTTCGTCGGGTACTCCCTCGGCGAGTATGAGCATATCTTACGAACAGGTCCAGTACCAGTACTACACTCAGGATACGTCTAGCGGTGCGGTTACCCTGGCCGGTCAGTCAACCTATAACATCGGGCAGGTGGCAACGTCGTGACGCCGCTGGCAGTCCGTGGTGCTGACGTCGGGGGGGAAGTGTCTTCACGGCCATCTAGCGGGTGAGCCGTGAAGACACCTTGATGGGAAGATACCTCGCGGCGGCGTATGACTACTGCCCGCTGGGGCTGAGTTGACCGCTACTGCCAGAGCGCCCTTGTCCTCATGGCCGAGCTTTCCCCTCGGCGGGGGCGCTTTTGTCCTAATGGAGAGCCGGGATGAACTCCCAAGAGTTGTTTCGAGCCGGCAGGTTGGCTGACGCGCTGAAGGCTCTGAGTGCCGAAGTCCGAGACAATCCGGCTGACGCGCGCCGCCGCACATTTCTCTTCGAGCTGTTATGTTTCGCGGGAGAGTACGAGCGGGCGGACAAGCAACTCGAGGTGCTGGGTCAAGCGGGACCGTCGAGTGAGATAGGGGTTCTGCTTTATCGCAGCGCGCTCTACGCCGAGCGACAGCGGCAGGACCTTTTCGCCCGCGGAGACTATCCGAAGCGCCCGGGCTCTCCTGAGCAGGCTCCTGCGGGCACGTTCAATGGCAAGCCGTTCGTCTCTTTTTCGGACGCCGATCCCAGGATTGGAGCCCGACTCGAACTTTTTGCGGCGGGCGCCTACCTGTTGCTTTCCCTTGAGCACGTGGCCGCAGTTCACATCGAACCTCCAAAGCGGCTGAGGGATCTCCTGTGGACGCCGGCGGCGGTTCGCACAACGCCCTCGTTCAAAGGGGCTGAGCTCGGCGAGGTATTGCTCCCGGTGCTTGCTCCGTTCTCTTGGCAGCACTCCGATGATGCCGTTCGGCTGGGACGGGCAACTGTATGGGAGCAGCGTGACGGATACGATGAGGAGGTCCCTTTCGGCCAGAAGATGTGGCTGGTGGATGACGAGGAGATCCCATTTCTCGAACTGCGCTCGTTGGAGTTCACCTCGGCTCCTGTGGAAGTTTGACAAACTATGCCTTTCCCAGACGATCTGCTGAATCCCATCGAGGAAGCCAAGCCCAGCGGCGTCAACCTCCGTTATACCCTCTACGACGTCATCAACGAAGCCCGGCGCGAGGAAAAGGTTCCTCCCCCTGGGATGGCCGAAGCCGACCGCAAAGTGGCAGACAACAAGCTGGTGATCAAGCTCAGCACCGAAGCTCTCACCAAGCAGACCAAGGACTTGTGGCTGGCGGCCTGGCTTACCGAGGCGCTGGTCAAAGAGCAGGGCTTTCCCGGATTACGGGACGGGCTCGCCCTGTGCCAGGGCTTGTTAGAGAAGTTTTGGGACACCCTCTATCCCGAAATCGAAGACGGCGATTTGGAGCCGAGGACTGGCCCGCTGGAGTTTGTCGGCAAAGGGCTCGATGTCGCGGTGAGAAACGTTCCGATCGTTGCGAAGCAACCGTACGGTCTCGCAGACTGCCTCTATGCGCGTGATGTGGTGAAGTATGAGCGTGAAACGAAGACCGCTGACGATAAGAAGACGAGGGCAGAAAGAATCGCGGCAGGCAGGGTCACTCCCGAGGACTTCGATAAGTATTTCGAGGGAAGCCCCAAGGTGTTCTATGTCGATGCCGAGAAGTCGCTCGACCAATGCCTGCAGATTCTTGACCAGCTAAGAGGCCAATGCGAGGCTAGATTCCCTGTTGTGGATGCTCGGCCCTCGATGGTCGACCTGCGAGAGACCCTGGAACGGACGCGCCAAGTTGTTCATGGATTGCTTCAGAAAAAACGCGAAAAGGAGCCGGATCCGGTCGAGGAGAAGCCGCCCGAGGCAGCCGCCGAGGCGGCTCCCGGCGCGGGGGTTGAATCTGCGGCGCCGGGGCCGGTACGTACTGGTGTTCTGATTTCGCTTGAAACCTCCTCCGAACCTCCCGACCGCCTTGAAGCTATCCGCAAAATCGCCGATTCGGCGGCATTTCTGCGACGGCGTGAGCCGCGCAGCCCCGCGTCTTACCTGATGCTGCGCGGGTTGCGCTGGGGAGAGCTTCGAGCCGCGGTGGACCGGTCTGACCCGACGCCCCTCGAAGCTCCTCCCACCGAGCTACGGAAGCACTTGAAGCGCCTGGCGCTCGACAAGAAATGGGAGGAGTTGCTCGAGGCCGCGGAGAGTGCGATGGCCCTTCCTTGCAGCCGAGCCTGGCTTGATTTGCAGCGTTTCTTGATCGAAGCTTGCCAAGCCTTGGGCAGCGACTATGAGGCGGTCGCTCGGGCGATTCGCTCGGAGCTGAAGGCGCTCGTGACCGACATTCCGCAACTACTGGACGCCACCCTCATGGATGACACGCCGGTGGCCAATGCAGAGACGCGGGCTTGGCTAAAGTCGCTGTGCCAGGAAGCTCCGTCTCAGGCCACCACCGCTGAGCCCTCAACTGGTACTTCGCTGCCTGCCGACGGGTTCGCCTCAAGATGGCCGGGTCAGCCTACCGACCTGTATGTCGCGGCGTTACAGGCCCTGCGCGACGGACAAGAAAGGAAAGCCTTCGAAATCCTTCAGAAAGATATCGCGCGGCAGCGTTCCGGGAGGGAGCGATTCCGTCGCAAAATGCAATTGGTGGAAATGTGTGTCTCAACGAACAAGCAGAACATTGCCCAGCCGATTCTGGACGACCTGGCGGCGGCGATTGAGACGCACAAGCTCGACGACTGGGAAGATCCTGGTTTGGTCGCGGGCGCGCTGGCGACCATTATGAAGCTGAGCCAGAGGATTCAGAACGACGCGGCCCAGCGGCAGAAACTTTTCGAACGGATCTGCCGCCTCGACCCCGCTCAGGCGCTGGGAGATGGGAAGTAAGCCATGGCCGGACGCGACGCCAGCGGCCCCGTCACGCTCTCCGTGCTCGACCGCCTGATCGATAATGACCCCAAGCAGAGCGCCGAGGTACCCTTGACGCGCGCCCAATCGCTTCGCGCCCTCAAGGCCGCGCTCAAGCGCGACCTCGAGTGGCTGCTCAATACCAGGCGAACCATCGATCCGGCTCCCGATTCGGCGCGGGAAACGGCTCGCTCGGTTTACCACTACGGGTTTGCGGATGTCTCTTCCAAGTCGTTGCTCTCGACTCACGACCAAAGCGATCTCGTGAGGGAGATGGAGGCGGTCCTCGCCGTTTTTGAGCCCCGGCTGAAACGCGTGAAAGTGAGAATGGAGCCGATGGGCGATAGTTCTCGAACTCTGCGCTTCGTCATTGAAGGGCTGCTGAACGTGGACCCGGCGCCGGAGCCGGTCCGCTTCGACACGATGCTCGAAGTCGGCAAGGGGCAGTACGAGGTCAAGGGAGAAGACGGTGCGCGATGAGCTGAGGAACTACTACGAAGGTGAGCTGACGTTCCTGCGCCAGATGGGAGCCGAGTTCGCGGAGAAGTACCCCAAGATTGGCGCACGGCTGTTGTTGGAGCCGGACCGTTGCGGGGATCCCCACGTGGAGCGGATGCTGGAGGCCTTTGCCCTGCTGGCGGCGCGGGTCCACCTGCGCATCGACGACGATTTTCCTCAGATTACTGAGGCCCTGCTCAGTATTCTCTACCCTCACTACTTGCGTCCCATACCCTCGATGTCTGTGGCCGAGTTTCAAACCGACCCGGAGCGTGGCAAGCTGACCAGCGGCCTGCGGGTTCCCAAAGAAACCGTGCTCTATTCCCGGCCTGTCGAAGGTGTCCCTTGCAAGTTCCGGACGTGCTACGACACGACGTTGTGGCCCTTGAAGGTATCGCAGGCGCAATGGCTGACACCGGATCGCGTCAGCCCGGCGCTGCGCGGGTCCGAGGCCGCTGTCTTGCGGGTCGAGCTCGAGTGTTTTTCGGATGTCACTTTTGGCAAGCTGGAGATGGATACTCTCGTCTTCTACCTCAACGGGGAAGGCCCGGTCATCCATGCCCTTTACGAACTGCTGTGTCGAAACTGCACCCGTGTTATCGTGCGCGACCCTACGAATCCCAAGGCTCAGCCGCTTGAGTTGCCAGTCCAGAATCTGCGTCCGGTGGGTTTCGGAGACGATGAGGCTGTGTTGCCCTATCCGCGGCGCTCGTTTGTGGGCCACCGTCTGCTGCAGGAGTACTTCGCCTTTCCGGAAAAGTTCTTCTTCCTGGCTCTCAACGGGTTATCCGAGCTGCAAAGAGCCGGACTCAAATCCAAGGCGGAGATTCTGTTCCCGATCGCATCTTTTGAGCAGCACGACCGCCATCATCGCCTCGAAGTCGCGGTGGATGCGAGGACTCTCCGTTTGGGATGCACACCCATCATCAACCTGTTTGCGCAGACCGCCGAGCCGATCCTCGTCGACCAGACCCGCTACCAATACCCGATCGTGCCCGATGCGCGCCGGCGCCAGACCATGGAGGTGTACTCCGTGGATGAAGTTGTCAGTACCGACCCCGAGACCCATCAGACGGTTACCTATCAACCCCTGTATTCCCAGCGGCACGCGGTTCAGGATGCGAGTCCGGCCTATTGGTACGTTAGCCGCCGCCCTTCTACCCGTAAGGGTGATGAGGGGACGGATGTCTTTCTGTCGCTGGTAGACGTCTCAACTCGCTCGCTGCAACTCGACTACGATACTGTTACGGTTCGGTGTACCTGCACCAATCGGGATCTCGTCGCCCGGCTGCCGTTCGGGAATGAGAGCGGCGACTTTGAGATGGCGGGCGGAGCAGCGATGAAGCGCATTGTGGCGCTGCACAAGCCCAGCCCCACGTTGCGCCCTCCTTTGGAAGGAAAGACTCTCTGGTGCCTGATTTCGCACCTGTCCCTCAATTATCTGTCACTGGTCGACCAAGGCAAGGAAGCCTTGCAGAAGATTCTTGGTCTTTACGATTTCTCCGAGTCGCCCGACGTGAAGAAGCAGATTAGTGGAATCACCGCCCTGAATGGCCGGCGGCACTTCAGCCGAGTGATCTCCGAACACGGCGTCAGCTTTGCGCGCGGCACACGCGTGGAGATGGAATTTGACGAGGAGCAGTTCACCGGTGTCGGCGTTTACCTGTTTGCCAGCGTGCTAGAAAAATTTTTTGGCCTTTACGTGTCAATGAACAGTTTCAGCCAACTGGTGGCCCGAAGCCGCCAGCGAAAGGAGCCTTTGGGAGAGTGGCCTCCGAGAGCGGGACAGTCAGTATTGATTTAACCGCTTCCGTAGTGGGCGCGAAGCTTCGTCAGGAGGCGTTCCGCTTTGATTTCTTCCAGGCGGTGCGTCTACTGGAAAAGCTTCTTCCCGTGCGGACGCCAGTCGGCCAGTTCGAGACCCCAGCCAAGGAGGTGGCGCACTTCGGCGCTCACGCATCGCTGGCATTCCCGGCTAGCCAGATTCAGGCGCTGGACTGGCCCGAGAACGGGCCACCGCGTATGACGGTTAATTTCATGGGCCTCACCGGCCCCGAGGGCGTGCTGCCGAATCCTTACACGTCCCTGATCATCGAGAGGCTGCGAGCCTCTGACCGATCAACTCGCGACTTCCTCGACATTTTCAACCACCGTATTATCTCTCTTTTCTATCAGGCCTGGAGCAAGTACCGCTTCGACGCCGCCTACGGGCGGGGCGAGCGAAATCGTTTTTTCCAAGAACTTCTCAGCTTGGTGGGGTTGGGTACGGACGGCTTGCAGGGTCGACAGGCCGTCCCGGATGAGGCGCTTGTTTACTATTCCGGTCTGTTGACTCAGCGTCCCCGCTGCGCCGAGAACTTGCGCCAGATCCTCACGGACTACTTTGACGTGCCGGTGGAGATCGAGCAGTTTGCCGGAGGCTGGTACCACCTGGATCCGGACACCCAGTGCTGCCTGTCCGAGGGTGCGAGCGAGAGCGAGCAACTGGGTCTCGGTGCCGTGGTCGGCGACGAAGTCTGGAACCAACAGTCCAGGGTGCGGATCATCCTAGGGCCGCTGAGTCTCGAAAGGTATTTGGACTTTCTGCCCGATGGCTCGTGCTGGGAACCTTTGCAAGCCTGGGTACGGTTCTTTTCAAACCAGGAATTCGATTTTGAAGTTAAACTGATACTCGAACGCGAGCGGGTCCCGGGCTGCGAACTTGGAGCGGATGAGGCAGCCGGCCCACGGCTCGGGTGGGTATCATGGGTGAAGTCCGCGCCCTTTGGACGGGATCCGGATGATGCCGTCCTCACGCTGGAGGGTGCGTGCGCGCCGAAATCATTATAAGGGGGTGTGATCGTGTCAAAATGGACGGTAGCCGTGCAGGACAAGGCCTTCGAGGCCCAAATAAGACGGTTGGCCTCCGATGCCTCAACGGCGATCAGCAAGGCGAACGCGGCTCTGACGAAAGGTCTGGATAATGCTCAGCACGAATGGTTCACGAAGTGCTTCGGTGCCCCAGCGGCGCAGCAGATCGATGAGATCAAATCCAGGGTTCATGGCATGGCATATGCGATGAGCTCTGCAAAAATTACGTTCCAGTACAACGTGAACTGTACTGCAGGAAAGAATGCTGAGGCCTTCCCCCCCAACCTCGCATCCTGGCAGGATGCAGCAAGTCCGGATGCTGCCTCCCCCGCGATACCAACCATCAGCGACATCAACTCGAACGCTTTTGTGATGACGATCTGCCCCTTGATGATGTCTAGGCAGACAATCTTGTCGACGACCAAACAAAACCTCATTGGCACGTTTATCCATGAGTTTTCGCATCTTATCGCAAACACGTTTGACCGAACGCTTGCGGACGGACGAGCTGCCTACGACACCCTGGCCTTCACGCTGGCTGGGGAGAGTGCAATGCGAGCTTCGCAGAACGCCGAGAATTACGGCTTTTTCTGCGCTAATTTCAAGAGCTGACGGCTAATGGGTACATGAACAGGAGCTCCCGAGGGAAACTCCGACCGACGAGAGGGGCCATCCCAATCGCAATAGGGACATGATTCGGAGGACAGCGTACTACCACCTTAGCCACGAGGAAGAGGACCACCGTGAACCTGAAGGCTCTGATTGGAAAACTCAACGACACGACTCGGGGCACGCTCGAGGCGGCGGCTGGACTGTGCCTGGCACGCACCCATTACGATATCGAGATCGAGCATTACCTCATGAAACTGCTCGACTCCTCGAGCAACGACGCCGCGTCGATTTTCAAACATTTCGAAGTTGACGGCTCGAGATTCACGGGCGAGCTTGCCCGGGCACTCGATCGGTTGAAGTCCGGCAACGCCCGCACGCCGGCGCTCAGCCCAACGCTGATCAAGATGATGACGGAAGCCTGGACCATCGGCTCGATTGATTATGGCGCCGCTCAGGTCCGCACCGGTTTCACGATCCTCGCCCTGGCGACGAACGATGACCTGGCGCGGCTGATGCGCGACGTAAGCCGCGAGTTTCAGAAGGTTCAGGTGGAGGCTCTGCGCAAGGATTTCGTCTCGATTGTCTCAAGTTCAAGCGAAGAGGCCCAGGCTGCTGCCGCCGTGGCTGCAGGGGCTGGTGTCGCTTCAGCCGGACCGCGAGCCGGCGGCAAAGCTCCCAACTTGGAGCAGTACACGGTCAATCTTACGGAGAAGGCCAAGACCGGGAAACTCGATCCCGTGTTAGGGCGGGACTTCGAGATTCGCCAAGTCATCGACATCCTCATGCGCCGGCGGCAGAATAACCCTATCCTGACCGGGGAAGCTGGGGTGGGCAAGACGGCTGTGGTGGAAGGATTTGCTTTGCGCGTCGCCGAGGGTGACGTGCCGCCACCGCTTCGTAACGTCACCGTGCGGACGCTGGACCTGGCTTTGCTCCAAGCCGGCGCTGGTATCAAGGGCGAATTCGAAAACCGCCTGAAGGGTTTGATCGAGGAAGTCAAGGCCTCACCCACACCCATCATCTTGTTCATCGACGAAGCTCATACGATGATCGGCGCAGGGGGACAAGCAGGTCAGGGCGACGCCGCCAATCTTCTGAAACCGGCTTTGGCTCGCGGAGAGCTGCGAACCGTTGCCGCCACCACTTGGTCCGAGTACAAGAAGTATTTCGAAAAGGATCCGGCGCTGGCGAGGCGCTTCCAGGTGGTTAAGGTGGAAGAGCCCATCGAGACTCAGTGCATGACGATGATGCGCGGCATTGTCCCTTCTCTGGAGAAACACCACAAGGTCCGAATTCTGGATGAGGGACTAACCGCGGCCGTCCACCTGTCGCACCGCTATCTGGCCGGACGCCAGCTCCCGGACAAGGCCGTCAGCGTGCTGGACACCGCCTGCGCGCGGCTGGCTCTCGGACAGAGCGCCACCCCGCCGGCCATCGAAGACTGCGTCCGGCTAATCGACGACCTCGCCGTCCAGCAGCGCATCCTGGAGCGCGAGGCCGCCGTCGGAGCGGACCATCGGGAAAGGCTGGGGGAGATTGCCCTGAAGAAGGGCGAAACCGAGTCGCGCTTGGCGGGCTTGCGGGCGCGCTTCGAAAAAGAGCGGGATCTCGTAACGCGAATTCGCGAGATCCGCACGCAGCTCGAAGGTGGCAGCGTCTCCGGGAGCGCGGGCACCTCGCCCCCGCCTGCCGGGGTTCCGCCTGCCAGCGCCACAGCCGCCGTGGGTGACGGCCCGGGCGCCGCTGCCCCCGCCACGGCGACGGCCACCGCCGAAGCTCCAAAACCCGCGGTTGATCTCGGCGCCTTGCGCGTCGAGCTCGCTAAGGCTGAAGGCGAGCTAGCGGCCCTCCAGGGCGAGACACCGATGATCCGCGTCGCCGTCGACGGGCAGATTATCGGGGAAGTCATATCGGCTTGGACCGGAATTCCTGCGGGAAAGATGATGAAGGACGAGATTTCCACGGTTCTTTCCCTGCCTTCCCTTCTCGGCCAGCGGGTGATCGGGCAGATGCACGCGCTGGAACTTATCAGCCAGCGCATCTCAACCGCGCGCGCCCGGCTGGACGATCCGAACAAGCCTATCGGCGTCTTCCTGCTGGTGGGGCCGAGCGGCGTCGGTAAGACCGAAACCGCCCTGGCGCTCTCCGACTTGCTCTATGGCGGCGAGCGCAATCTCATTACTATCAACATGTCGGAGTTTCAAGAAGCCCACACCGTTTCGACCTTGAAGGGCTCGCCCCCCGGCTATGTTGGCTACGGTGAGGGCGGCGTGCTGACGGAAGCGGTCCGCCGCCGGCCTTACGCCGTGGTGCTGCTGGACGAGGTCGAAAAGGCACATCCCGACGTGATGGAGCTTTTCTACCAGGTGTTCGACAAGGGTATGATGGAAGACGGCGAGGGCCGCGACATCGACTTCAAGAACACCATCATCATCCTCACCACGAACGCCGGTACCGACACGATGGCCAAGCTTTGTGCCGACCCGGAGACGACGCCCAGCGCGGACGGCTTGGTGAAGGCGCTCAAGCCCGAGCTGAACAAGATATTCAAGCCCGCCCTCCTCGGCCGGCTGGTTATCATTCCCTATTTTCCGATTCGTGACGAGAGCATGAAACTGATCATCAACTTGAAGCTGGGCAAGATCAAGCGACGGATCCACGAAAATCACAAGATCGATCTGACTTACGACGACACTTTGGTCAACGAAGTGGCCAAGCGCTGCACCGAAGTTGAAAGCGGCGCTCGCAACGTGGACAACATTTTGACCAACACTCTACTGCCGGAGATATCTCGGCAGTTGCTGGGGCGGATGGCAGAAGGCGAGCCCATGGAGCGCATTCACGTCGCGATTGGCGAAACCGGAGAGTTCCTTTATAGTTAGTCGCTTAGAACTACGACTGGCGTGAACTGCCGGCCGGCTGAAGGAAGGATTACTGTGGGAGATTCGGAGTCCTCTTACACTCAAGCGAACCGGCTGCTTTCAATTGACACGCCCCTCGGCACGGACGTTTTGCTGCTGCAGAGTCTGACCGGCCACGAGGGGATCTCGCGCCTGTTCAGCTTCGAACTGGACTTGCTCGCCTACGACAATGACTCGATTCTCTTCAAGGACATCGTCGGGCAGAACGTCACCATCACCATCCAGCTTGCGGACGGCACTCCTCGCTACATCAACGGTTACGTGAGCCGATTTGCGCAGCGCGCCACCGATGAGCGCTATTTCACCCACTATACTGCCCAGGTGGTGCCTTGGCTCTGGTTCCTCACCCGCCAAGCCGATTGCCGTATCTTCCAGAACATGACCGTGCCGGACATCATCACCCAGGTGTTCGGCCTTTTTTCCAACTTTCCGAAGTTCCAGCAGAACCTGACCGGCACCTATCCCACGCTCGAGTATTGCGTGCAATACCGCGAGACTTCATTTAATTTTGTGTCGCGGCTAATGGAGGAGAACGGCATCTTCTATTATTTCGACCACACCACCCAAGGCCAGCATACGATGGTCATGGCGGACGCCCCCACCGCCTTCACGAATTGCCCTGACCAGTCGACCGCCAGCTACGATCTCGACGCGGGCGTCAACGATTTCGACGTCGTCACGTCCTGGCACGTCGAACAGGAGTTGCGCACCGGCAAGTACACGGTTACGGACTACAATTTCACCACACCCTCCACCAGTCTGCTTGCCGATTCGCCGACGGTGGTGGATCTCGATGCCAGCAAACCTCTCGAACTGTTTGACTACCCGGGATTGCACGAGACGATCGATCAGGGCACGGCGGTATCCAAGCTTCGCATCGAGGAGGAAGAGGCCAGTTACATGGTGGCGAACGGGTCCAGCACTTGCCGCTGGTTTGTGTCGGGCTACCAGTTCACCCTTGAGGACCACGACCGTGCTGACCAGAACGCCTCCTACATTCTCACCGAGGTCCAGCACGTCGCCACGGTGGGCGACACGTACACGGCAGGCACCTCAGGCACCGAGAGCTACTCTAACCACTTCACCTGCATCCCTTCAGTGGTCACCTACCGCCCCGCCCGCGTCACTCCCAAACCTTTCGTCCAGGGACCGCAGCCGGCGCTGGTGGTGGGCAAGTCGGGCGAAGAAATCTGGACGGACAGTTACGGTCGCGTCAAGGTCCAGTTTTACTGGGACCGGGTCGGCACGGACGACGAAAACAGCTCCTGCTGGATTCGCGTTTCCAGCCTCTGGGCCGGCCAGAACTGGGGTGCTATCTCGCTTCCTCGCATCGGCCAGGAAGTGATTGTTGACTTTCTCGAAGGTGACCCGGACCGGCCCATCATTATGGGACGCGTTTACAATGCAGCCCAAATGCCACCGTATACCTTGCCGGACAACCAGACGCGCAGCACCGTGCAGTCGCGTAGTTCGAAGGGTGGCGGCGCGGCCAACTACAATGAACTCCGATTTGAAGACTTGAAGGGCAGCGAGCAGATTTTCCTCAATGCCGAAATGGACATGGACCACCGCGTGGAGCACGACTCGCGCGAGTACATCGGCAACAACCGCCATCTGATTGTGAATGCCAGCCAGTTCGAGCTGGTGAATACGGACAAGCACCTTCATGTGAAGGGCAAGCAGAATGAAAAAATCGAGAGCGACAAGTCGCTCCAGGTCGGCGGCAACTGCATGGAAAGCATCACCGGCAATCACTCGGTGAATATCTTGGGCGACCGCAAAGAGTCCGTCACGGGCAGTCATTCCCTTAGCGTGACCGGCGACGTGAAGGAATCGGTCACCGGCGATGTATCCCTTAGCGTTACGGGAGCGCAGAACGAGTCCATCACTTCCGACTTCTCGCGCCAGGTTACGGGCAGCATCATGGAGGTCGCCGCGCAGGGCGTTTCGCAGCAGATTGGTCAGGACTACAATCAGCAGGCGGGCCAGAACGTCAATGTAACCGCCGGCATGACCATCAACCTCATGGGCGGCATGTCGGTTAACATTACCGGCGGCTCCGAGGGAGTATCCATAGTCGGGCCGGGCGGCTTCATCTCAATTACAGCCGCAGGGATCGCCATCATGGGGACCATGGTTCTCATCAACAGTGGCGGCGCCCCCACCCCGGCGGATCCCGCCGTACCGCAGAGCCCGTCGAGCCCGTCCTCGCCCGATAGCCCCGACGCACCGACGGACCCGACCGACCCCGATACCGCAGACGACGGTTCCAAAGGGACCAAGATGTGAGTTGCCAGTTGTCAGTCCCGAGATGTTAGGTCCGGACTTGGCTTTTGCTGATCGCTGAAAGCTGACGGCTGATAGCTCTTGTGCTTGTCACCCGTCACTAGTCCTTGCCACTGACGTTGATATGCCTCCAGCCGCGCGACTGACCGACATGCACGTTTGCCCCATGGTGACGGGCATCGTCCCTCATGTGGGCGGGCCCATTGTCGCGCCCGGTATGCCCACCGTGCTCATCGAGTTCCTGCCTGCGGCGCGTATGACGGACATGCTGGTCTGCGTCGGACCGCCCGACATGATCATGATGGGCTCGCCCACCGTGCTGATCGGCTTCCTGATGGCGGCGCGCTTAGGCGATCCGACGGTCCACGGCGGCACGATCGTGTTGGGTGCGCCCACCGTCATGATCGGCGAGGCCGGCATGGGCTCGCCGACGACCGTCATGGTAACCCCGCCCCCGGGCGGAGGCGGTGGGGGCGGCGGGGGAGGTACCGCTCCCGGCACTGGACCTGCCGAAACCGGAGGGTCGGGTATAACCGCAGGGCAGAGTCGCACGGATAGTTATACGCCAGGCCAGCTTGTGGTGGCCCCGGACGCCGCGGTTATGCAGTTCGTGGCTCAGGGCATGCGGTCTGCACCGGCGCAGGCACTGGCGCAAAGTTCGCAGAACGGAACGCCGTTTATCGAACCTTGCCCGGGTTGAGAGAGCCTAACCTGCGCGGCAGGTCCTGCCGCGCCCGGCCCGCAAAACTCGATTACTCCTCCGAGTCAGCCGAGCCCTACCCCGACCGTCGCCCCAGGCGACCTTGTCGTGACGGTTACAGACGCGGCAGACGGCTCGCCTATCGCGGGGGCCATGGTTCAAATCAGCGGTCCCCAGACTCAGACCGCCACCACCGGCTCCGATGGCACCGCTCCGTTCCCCGGAATCCCTGCGGGCGGCTATGGCGTTACCGGTGCCAAGACTGGCTATGTAGCGGCCTCAGCTTCGGCGACGGTGGCCTCGGCGGCGACGAACACGGCCAGCGTCCAGTTGAAGGTAGTTCACGCAGCCCTTGTTATCAGGGAGATCGCATTCTCCGGAAACCACGTTGTCGAGCAGGACACCTTGGGAGACTTTTCATCCCCCGAATGGGTGGAAGGTAGGTCTCAGCAAAGTCCCGTTTGCTATACTCGAAATACGAGTGTCCAGTTGACCGCCAAGTTCAGGGTGACCACACACCCCTCGGGAACGGAAGCCGTGCAGGTGAGGGGAACTGCCACCCTGGGTTCCGCCACTCTCCAGTGGACCGGTTCGGTCAGTGTGGACCCCGGGGACAATGAGGTCACCACCGCCACGCTCACCAGTAGCGCGGCGCTCCCTAACCAGATTGACTGCTTTGATCCCGCCGATATCAACTGGGAGTTCAATCCTGCGGGCAGCGGTTGGGCTTCGGCGGGAAATAGCGGCAATGTTCTTTATGTCACCTTAGATGACCCGAACGGCACGCCGGCCTACTGGACTTTGTTGGACATTTCTTGCCGCGCAGCGAGTGGAGACACCGCGGCTAGCGCAGCGGTACGGCACTTTTTCGCGCCTTTTGGCGGCAGGAGCTTGAACCGTAAACGCGATGGTCACGCCTTGACTTATTGGAACCCCAACACCACAACCTGTACCAACACCGCTCTGCTGCTGGCGGCGGCGGACGGAAGTGGCCAGTGCGGCTCGTGGGCTGAGTTTTTCGTTGATATGTGCAAGGCGCACGGAATTACGGGAGCTGACAAAGTCGTGATCATCCGCAATCAAGCTTCGATGAGCACGACCGGGTTCCTGGTGAAAAATTGGAAATTCAATCATCCCCCCGCTTCCTCGGCTACGGCCTTCACTCACGACATGTATACGGAGTGCGTCAAGCAGCCGGGAATCCCGGGACAGAACAACCCGAACCCGCCACCGGCCTTCTACAACCATTTCATCGTCCTTTTTGATGGTGTTTTTTTCGACCCTTCCTACGGGGCGGGCCCGTTTACAACACAGGTTGACTGGGAGGCTGCGGCCATTGACGGCTTGTTCTTCAACCCGTTATCTAAGGCGGGCTTCGACAAGTCTCTGAACAGCGCCGTCAAATTGCTTGAGTTCTGGGACCTGACAACTAACTCCAAGATCTGAGCATGCGTGTGGAACGGGGAGTTCGACATACCTGGATCATTCTTGGATTGCCTTTGTTGTTGCGATTACTCGCTATAAACTGCAAGGTGGAAGCAGACATGCCGAAGACAACGTCAGAGATTCCCCTCTCCGCCGTACCGGTGGACGGCGCATCGGCTATCAGCGAGGTTCAACTGGTACCTGGGGAAAAGAGCATTGAGCTCCTTTATTCCATGACTCGACCGTTGACCGCCAACGGTCGCGGCTACGAAACGTCGATATCCTCAATCGGGATTGGGAATGACGGCCATCCTTCATTGCGACTCCTGGCAATCCCGCAGTTACTTGCGCCCCCGCCGTCGTGGGATGCCGCTCCAGCTTCGCCGGGGCTGTACTCAGTGGTCTACGAGAAAGCCCTGGGCGCCACTTTCACTCTTCTCCTCCGAGACGCTAAACAAGCCGAAACCGCAGTGACGGCCGATTATCCTTTTGAAAGCTTCACCAAGCCGCATTTCATCAAGGGCAGCCAAGAAGATTCCTCTCGTATGCTCACCGCGATTTCTGACGAAAAGAGTGCAGTGTTGTTCACTCGGGGGCCAGACGGCCGTTACCAGAAGCGGGTCAAGCTGTGCGATTGCGGCAGTGCGATGATTCTGAGGTATCAGAGGGAGCTTTTGTTATTCTACAAGGTCGTTACCCCAGGTCCCGTGCGCGGCAATCTCATTCAACCGGGCACGCTCCGGTACGTCACACTCAGGAGCGATTTTGTGCCCGCTGGGACGCCGGTGGAAGCACTCCCAGGCAGCGTGGTCTTTGAGTTTGATGTGGCTGCCCACGAAGGCAATCTCGCCATTCTAGCTACCACTAAGTCTGGAACCATCCTGGCGCGTGGGGCCTCCTTGAAGGAACCTCTCAGGCTGGATGCCTTCGAAGAAAAAAAGAAGGGAGAACTGGCGAGCTGCCCCTCAGTGCTTTTGACGGATTCCCGCGTCGATGTGGCGATCCTGGAAAGTGCTCAGACGCGCCAGGCGCGAGTATTGATCGGCTCGGCCCCGGAAATAGAGCAAGGCCATTGACCACGGCTTTGCCAATGGAGCGCAATGTAAGCATTTCGCCGGCTCAGCAATGCGAGTCATTCTTGAGATACAAACAGGAGCGCTGGCAGGTAGAAAGATCCGGCTCGAGCCCGGCCAGCTTCTTCGGTTGGGGCGGACCTCGAAGGCGGACCTGGCGTTTCCAGAGGACTCGCACATGTCCGGCGTCCACTTTGTGGTCGAATGCGACGAGACGGGGTGCCGGATTCGCGACCTGAACAGCAGCAACGGCACACTGGTGAATGGGACGAAAGTAGGAGCGGCGACTCTTCAGGACGGAGACCAGATCGTCGCCGGCCAAACCCGTTTTTCGGTGCGAACTGAGATGGAAAAAGTGGAGAAGCCAACATTGCCCATCTCCCAGCCTGACGCCGCCGGCACGACCCTCGAAGGATCGACGCCGGAAGAGCGTTTGCTGGCGCTGCTGCGCAAAGAGTTCCAGCCGCTTTACGCCATACTCGACGCCGCCCGCACGCCCGATATTTATAAATTCCTCGTTGAGGCCAGAGAGGAAGCAAGGAAGCCCGAGGGGGAACCGGCCTCGAAGACGAAGGCGCCCCCCAAGCCCGATCTGCCGGGCGCAGGCACACTCGATGGCGGAGCGCAGTATGAATCACTTTTCGAGGGTCAACCGAAGGCCGAACTGACGCTGTTCGCGCCCTACCTGGTTCGCTTGTTGCCCGAATCAAAGCTGCTGGAGATACTCGTGAGCAAAGGCTGGGGCAAAAGCTGGGGCATTTACCTCACCTGCGATCTGCCGTTCAAAGACGTGCGCCGACACTTCCGCCACTTTCTCATGGTGAAGCTTCCCGACGGTGAGCAGGTCTATTTTCGCTTCTACGATCCGCGCGTGCTGCGTATCTACTTGCCTACATGCCTTCCGGAGGAGTTCAATGAGTTCTTTGGACCTGTGAAGTACTACCTGACGGAAGACGAGAAACCGGAGGGCTTGCTACGGTTCTCGAACGCTGGCCGCGGAGTGGGGTTGAGAAAGCTCCCGCTGGCCCCGACCGAGCCAATGCGGGCTTGAGCCCCTCCGGTTGATGTGCGCGATTCCGGCTGACAAGAGCCGCTGCCCGCGAGTTGGGCCAAGTCCAGATGGGGACATGGTAGCTCCTGAGAGGACCGATGGGAAGGTTGTGGCGTGTATGTCGCCTGCCCGCTGGAAGGAATCGCCTATTTCCTCGGACCCATCAGTCGTTTCGCGACCGGGGACGAGAAACCGAAAACACTGCTCGAATTCGTCCGGCGGTGGACGGAAATGAAATCGAACATCTTGCAACTGGTGCCGTCCGAAACTCCGGCGGGTACGGGCTGCGGCTGCCTCCTCGCTGAACAAAACCCGACCACCGGTGAATTTACGGTGATTGAACCATGCTGACGATTCGCCCGCAGCAGGAGGAAGCATTTCGCCAAGCCGCGCTCCGGCGTTTTGAAGATGACATGGTGGCGCACTTGAACAAGTTTGCTCCGAAGCACTGCGAAGTCATCGGCGAGCCTGCAGTACGAAGCGTTATCCGGCTAGGAATGGAACGGGCCAAGCAGTATGGGTTCACCAATCGGGGTCCGGTGCGCTTTTACCTTGAGTTAATGTTTATGTTCGGCAGCCATTTCGATAGAGACCCGCAGCTCGTGTGGGCGTCAGATATCCTGAACGACAGCGGAGAAACCGACCAACAACGGCGCGCCGAGCGACTACACGAAAGCACGATGGAATATCTCAACGGAGTCGTTGGTGCGAAGCGAGAATACTATCTGGCGGCTTTGCGCAGATTAAACACCGCCAGCCTCGAAGATTTTCCCATCTGTGGAGTGGATGCGGAGGAAGTTGGACTGCGGGGATTGAAAATGATTTACCCCCAAAAGTGTGAATTCGTCGGTGAGAAATGCTTGCGATTGCTAATTCAGCACGGCATCAACTTGGCGCGCTCTTATTCTGTGGC
This sequence comes from Terriglobia bacterium, assembly GCA_035315065.1. GTDB lineage: Bacteria > Acidobacteriota > Terriglobia > UBA7540 > UBA7540 > DATFYM01. Next base: position 27,950 of record DATFYM010000048.1, on the reverse strand, counting down.
CACGGTTCCCGGGGTCGCCCTGTTTGTTTCACTGGCCTTTGCGCTGGGGTACGGTTTCGCCGATGATCCGCAATTTCCGTGGGTTTCGGCGGTGTTGAAGGATGGAACGGTGCCTAATCCGCAGGACCTGACCGAGCGGCTCAGCAAAAGGGCCAGGGCGTATTTAGCGGGAGTATTAGCCCAGTCACAAACTGAGGAATAATCCTTGTCTCTATGTGGATGTTCCAATCCGACCAACCCCGGCAGTGGCGCGGGAAACAGCAGCTCCACAAGCGGCACCCAATCAACCCAATGCTCTGGAGGGGGAGCACCCCCGCAGGGTCCGGCGCAGCCGCCGCAGCCGCCGCCTCAAGCGCCGCCCCCCCCCGTGACGGTGACGATCCAGGAGAAGCCGAAATGCTGCGTGTTTGTGCCCGCGGCTGGACAAAATTCGATAACTCTGCACGCTCAGGCAACCCCCGACGCCACCGGGATGTTCACCTGGACAGCGACAGACGCCACGATCGCCCAAGTTGTAGGTGCCGGCGCCACCGCTACCGTGACGGGTCTTCAGCCGGGAATTACAAATATTCAAGTTAGTTACAACCGTCAGGGCGCTCAGGCTCAGGACACCACGCGTTGCATCGCCTATGGGGCGACGATCCAGAATCCCACCGGCGACCCTGTCAATGCCCCTGCCAATACGAATCAATTTACGTACAGCAACGCGACTCCCGGAGTGTTGACGATCCAGTGCCAGGCAACCGTTTTACCCAACGATCCGGATGCCACTGCCTGCGCGAACGAACACCTGCGCTGGACCATCAGTGCGGTGGGAAACAGCACACTCGCCTGGAGCGTTCCCGATCCTGGAAATGCGGCGCAGGGAAAAGGGACGAACACCACCGCCACATTTACCGGACTCCCACCGAACAACACCGATTTCGGCACCAAGACCGTGACTTTGACCATTGACACCGGTGGCGTGACGCCGCAAACGACTACCATCGAAGTGTTTTGGCCCAAGGCGGCGACCAATCACCCTAATCCCGGCCAGGGCGCGACTCCCAACTGGTATTTCTATTGGGCCCAGGTGATCGGGAATCCCGCACAAATCCGCTACGGCGGCGCAGGGCCCGGTGACTTCGGAATGACCTTGGGAATGACCGATTGGACGTATGCCGCCGTTCCGGATAAGACCCTCGTTCACATTTATGATCCCGCCGCTACAAGTGATATTGCCATTCCAGGTTTGCACGGGCCGCTTAGCGGTATTGATCTTTTCGAGAACACAGTCCTGCACGAGACGGAGCATACTCAGCAGATCGCGAGGGCTGACCCCGTCGTCGGAATCCACGCCGGCACGTGTTGGCAATTCGGCTGGTCCTGGAATACTGGCAACCACAATCACTGGCAGCTTGCGGCGGGTAGGGTTGCTGGTGGCGGGGGAATCTGCACCACGGCTGGGCCCGGTACGATGGGGGCTCCAGGCAGTGGCGACACCCTGCTAGCCGCAATTATTCCCGCGATGGGCGCTGGTTATGTGAGCTGGCCTGCAGCTTGGGGCCCAGCACCGGCCGGAGCAGCACCCGGCGGCGGCTATATCGGGAATACGCCGATCGAGCAACAGGCATATCAACAAGAAACCAGCGCAGAAAATACCCGGGCGCGGCAGGATTGGGGCGACCCCGGCAAAAATCACCAAACGCTGAATCAATTTGATGATTGATCATGATGCACCTTCGAATCCTCTGGGCATTCGCGTTGCTCATCACTTTGGGGAGTTACAACATGGGTAGACCAGATTCCTCGCAGCCAGGATGGCGATCCACTGCCGTCCAGTCTGTCTCGGTGGGTGCTCGCCCGAGGGCCTTTACGTTCGTTCAGCTTGTCTTTGGATCTCAATGGATTGCCTTGGGCAAAGTAACCGCCACTTCTGCCCAGGGCGGTACACCCGTGACCTTGAGCGTAGAAAGGTCAGTCCCTGCCGGTTTGACTGGGGAACTGCGGGTGGTCTCAAACCCTAGCGAAGAGGGATCGCCGGCCAATTTCAGCGCCAATGAACGAGTGGTCTTGTTTCTGGAGAAGGTGAGTCGGGGCGAGGGAAAACTGCTGGGTTCCGGCGACGCAGCAGTATGGCCACGGCAAGCTCCAAACTGGCTCTTCAGCGCCGGGCATGTCCAACCCATTGCGGAAGTGATGAAAGTCATCGACCTCTTGGTCTCGATCAACGCGCGAAAAACCTACGAAGGGCGGGTATACGGTTTGGTGAACGAACTCGTACCGACGGGACCGTTGGGCCGGATCGCGGCGGCCGAATACGCCGCCGACCGTGCTCGTTGGAGTGGAGCGGAATCCGTTCCCGATGGACCTCGAGCCGCCCGCCTGCTGGTGGCGGAGAGATTTCTGCTGACCCCCGAGCCGCCCGAGCCCACCCTCGACATTTGGGTGGTGCAGCTACTTTCATCCGCGCCTAGCTCGGTCGCGGTACCCGCTTTGATCGCCCATCTGGACGATCCCGAGGTGGCGGTTCGCGACACGGCCTTTAGCACGCTTCAGACCCAGGCGCTCCCTTACACGGAAGATAAGTTCGGGTACGGGAGAAACGACCCACCGGAGGAACGTCGAGCTGCGATACGGAAGTGGCAACAGTGGTGGGCAGGACAACGAGGAGCTTGCCTGCGCCATGACGTGCCACGTTTCTTACAAGACCTGGGTTCAACCTACGTACTGACGCGCCGGGCCGCCGACTCGTCTCTGCGCCTCCTCAGTGAGCGCGAAGTCGGCTACCGGCCCGAAGAGACTGGGGAACGCCAGCGCGAAGCCGTGCAGCGATGGCACGCCTGGTGGGAAGAGTTCGCCCGGCACTTGAATTGATCTCTTGAGGAAAACAAGGCCGAGTTCGTCGCTTCCCATGAGGAAGGTCAGCCGCTGATCCGGTCGGCCAGCGGGTAGTAAATAGCGCAGAGTTTGCGGTCCTCTAACTCTCCCGAACATGGCGTGCAAGTCCTTTGAATTCAGCAAGCCATGCCCCTGGGTCTGGCCCCAAGTCTCCACCTTACACTGGACGCCGGCCTGCGCGGGTCTCGTGCTCTTCGGCTTTTGATGAGAATGGTCAGTCTGCCGATCCGAGCCAGTACCGCATGCTCCGACTGGCGCCCTGCGCCAGGAGTTCTGCGCAGACGGGCCCCAGAGTTACTCGAAAGCGAATGGCGCAGACGGGACCCGAGGCCAACGACGGCGGGGCGTGCACCGCTTGGCATCCAACTGCAAGAGGGAACGACACAACGCCGCAGGTACTTCGAGGGTTGTTTTGCGAATTCCAGAGCGAGCGCGTGATATCGCGTCCCGGACAGCCGATTCCTAGCGTTGTCGGTTTGGAGATTGGGTCTCAAATATCAAGAGAAGTAGCGTCCGGCAGGTGGGAGCGGTAAGGATGTGTACACACTGAATGAAGATGACCCGTCTAAATTTAGCATAGTCGCGGCTGGTGCAGGCATGTGTCGTCCAGCGTGTACAGGACCAAAGCACACGAGTACGGAGAGGCCAACCAGCGTTTTGGAGGAGGAATAAAGATGGGAGTGCTATTCCCAGACGAGGAGCGCGAGGCACCCCTCACGATCTTCAACGCCAAGAAGCCAGTTGAGTCCACGCCCCTCCCCAAGCCTGTCCTCACCATCACTCTCATCGTGATCAACTGTGTGGTCTTCGCCGTCACGTTGGCGATCTCGACCTTTGCGCATGCCCCCTGGAATTTCGTGCTGGCTGGATTCGGGGCGCTCGTGGGGCCTTTAGTGAAGAAAGGCGCATACGCCACCCTGCTCACCTCCGCCTTCCTGCATCTTGGGATCGTCCACTTGCTGGTAAACATGTACGCCCTCTGGGTGATGGGCAGGGTAATCGAGGGTCTTCTTGGAACCGCCCGTTTCGGTGTAGTTTATTTTGTGTCTGCCATCACCGGGTCGTTGCTGAGTCTGGTGTTCCATCCCAAGGTGCTCTCCGTTGGCGCCTCAGGCGCGATCTTCGGCATCGGCGGCGCCATGCTCGTGGTGGGACTTCGGCACCGGGACTTGGTTCCGGGCGACCTGGCGAAAATGCTCGGCAAGGGGGCGATCCCTTTCTTCGTCTACAACCTCGCCTTCGGCCTGGCGATTCCCGGCATCAACGTGGTGGCCCACATTGGAGGGGCATTAGGTGGGGCTGCGGCAGCGTGGTTCCTGGCGCCGCACAAGGACACTTCCCGGGCTCGAACACTCGCCTCGGTGGGCGGCATTTCCCTCGTCGTTCTAACCTTCCTCGCACACTTCGCGTGGTTGGTGGTGATGGGCATGTCGATGCAGCGGCAGAAAGCAAGCCGGCTCGGAAGCCCCCTGCAGCCCCGCCTCGCTAGGGCACCGGATCACTGCGGCCAATATACACACGACGCACTCAACATGCCTCCAGACTGCGTCTCCATCGGCACTTCGGCGGCGAAGCTCGACGGCGAGAAGCTAGACCAGCGGACCGTGATGGCACCAAGAGTCGGAACGCCGCAGGCGAAGCCGAAGTCCCCTGCCGATCCACACGTGGCCGCAGCCCTGGGACTCGTGAAAATGGGGCGCGATGCAGAGGCGGAAGGGGAGTTTCGAACTGCCATCCGGTTGGATCCCAGGAGCGCCGAGCCCCACTTCCAATTGGGCCTGTTGCTGGTTAACCGGGAACGGTTCCGGGAGGCGGAAGCGGAATTTCGACGAGGCATCGCCTGCGACCCTCTTGCGGCTGGGCCGCATATCGGCTTGGGCAACCTCGCCTTGCTGCGCGGTAAGACCGAAGGTGCTATCGCGGAATATCAAGAGGCCGTGCGCCTGGAGCCGGACTCCCTGGAGGCACGCAGGATCCTCGCCTCGGCGATTTCCCTGCGTGGCAGCCCGGCAAACCCTTAGGCGAAATTGGAAAGGAGGCGTCGCCCCATGTTCAAGGATCAGGAAAGAATGCTCCCGATATGCCGCTCATTGCCGGGACTGGGAGATGCTTGCTTTGCTCTTCTTACTGGCCCCATCGGCATTTCATTCTATGCTAGTCTTAGTCTAGTTCGGCTGGTGAAAAACTCAGATTTCGGGACACGTCCTGCCGCTGCTCGAGCGATCAGATGGTGATCGAGTGGCGCCGGCGCGGGACCCCGCATGACTGAGACTGCTCATCCCCTCGGTCGCGGTGGGGTTTGAAGAACGATGGAGCAGGCGATGAGTGCAGGCATTCAGGCGTTGCGGAAGGCAGAAGAGAGTCGTTCCGACCATCCCGAAGAGGGAAATGCACTGAAAGGGCTCGGTTGGACAGAGACAGGTGTATATTCTCAGGCGGCGGAACGCCAAAAAGCGAATCCGGCTTAGGTTGTTTCAAAAGGAGTTGAAGTTATGCCTCTAATCACCAAACCTGACCCGCTTCCCTCCGAGCTGACCTACGTGCCGGAGGACAGTAAGCCTCATACTGTGGCGACCGGTGAAAGCTGGTGGACGCTGGCAGAGTTGCCGCAGGTACAGGCCGCGCACAAGTCGGCGAGTGACTTGTGTTATCTCAACTTCAAGACGCGCGATCCGCGCGAGATCAATTGGTACTTGTACCACAAGGTAGGCTGCCGTCTTGTCACGCATGACGGCAAGAATTACATGTTTTCCGACCGCGATCGCTGGAACAAGGAAGCGGCCACTCCGGGAATTGTCTACCTGCCACCGGTCGGGGCGGTGCTGCCCGTGATCACGCCCACGGCGGATGAACTTCGGCTGGACATTTGGGTCGGCTTGGGTGGAAAGGCCGGAACCATGGTCGCAGTGGCGGGCATCGAGACGATGGAAGGACTGGTGGTGGGTCTTGACCAGCCCCACACGTGGATGGCGCTGCAGGCCTCGATTAATCGGCTAGGCGTCGGCTGGGGCGTCACGGGAGGGGTTTGCCTGATCGTGGTGACCGGAGTGCATCAGCCTTCGCAACTCAACGGATTTCAGACGGGCGGCAAGGACTTCACCCTCGCGTTAGAGGAGAAGTGGGACAGTATCGCAAAGGCAGCCGGTTCCGCCAAGAAGTTCGCGCCCATCATTAAGGTGATCACGCAAATCGGCGCGAAAACCCCCAAGGCACTGAAAGCGGCGCTGAAGGCCAAGCCGGACCGATATGGAGATCTGGTCAAGGCGGTGCTACAGTTTCGGGAGTCGATGGGAGCGGCCGTAGAAGAGCAGAACGTCTATCTGGTGGACATTCCATGGCTGGGCAAAGGTGCGGAGGTCTCGTTTTTTTACGGCGTGGCGAACTACACCGCGCTGTGGGATTCAGGTTAAAACGCTGCCCTGCCAATTCAGCTTTGTTGGGTGGAGGTGGCGTAGACGGAGCCATTCACGAGGAAGGTGGGCCGCAGATCCTTGAAGAGTGCGGGGAGATTCACCGCACGCGTTTCCCGCAGGGGTTGCCGACAGGTGAGGCCGTGATCACCACGGCCGGCCGTCTCCCGGCGCGCTGCGTAATCGACACGGCTGGTCCGGTGAAAGGACCCTGGGGCAAGCGCGACAATGACTATTCACATGTTGCCTACTTCTGCGGCACATCTTTTAGATCTTGCGCCGAAACCCACTTCTCGATGACCTTTCCTTTTGCGGTGACATAGCGCACCAACAGCCAGCCATCAGCGAACTTGCTGTCGTCAACAATTTCGACCTTGCCACCTTTGACTAAGTACATTTTGGTTGTCGCGGATGAGTCCGGAGCGCTAACCAATGGTGCCCTGACACTGCTGACCGAAACCATCCGTATCGGTGTCGCGGGCTGGCCGGCGCCAGCCGCGGTCTCGCGCAGCTTAAACTGTGAGAAGGTTTTGCTGCTGGCGGAAAGGAAACGGCGTTCGCGGAGGTTCGTGAAGGGTGTCGAAGGCGCCCCACTCAAATCCGCCGGGACTCCGATGATGAGGGAGGATCGTTGTTCGATAGTCTTGGCCTAACACGCGCTGCTCAAGACCAGGGCAACCACGGAATTGCCCTGATAGGCAACGCGCGCCTGGCAGTTGCACGCGCTGCCTCGAAACACGGTCGCGCGCGATCCCGACGACTCTTCCGGCAATTCCTCTTCCGGGTGGTCCCAGTCTATCCCGCAACCGTCTCGGCCGAATGAATCCTTTTCGCTCTCTTTCAAAAGCGCCAATGCCTCTTTCCCGTTCAGGCCCCGAAACTGGGCTTGCTGCTCCGAATATTCGATACTGGGATCGACCCGAGCGTCCAACCGCGCGTTATGTTGGAACACGTAGGACAATGCTATGTTTTCTCCATCCAGCTTCACGTCGCAACCCTTCGGCTTTCCGAGCCGGCGCAGCAGTTCCTTGTAGAAAGGACCAGCCTCCACCCGCTGCTGGAACTCCCTAACTTGTTTCTGACGAGACGCCGGCACACCAGCGAGGCCGTGCGGAGAACACTGCGTTGCCTGAGGTTGTGCACCGCTTGCAGGACCGGTGAGGGGTGCCAGGGCCAAAATGAAGGCTACCGCCCAAGACTGTGCGGGCGCTAGAACTGTGCGTGCCATCTCACTAACCCCCCTTCCTTCTCGAGGAACTTTGAAAGGCCGGGAAGAGCCCGAATCGCCTTCTTGATGTCTTCAGCATCCTTATCGACCGGCTGTACGTCGAAAGCATCACCCGAAAGATGCTTGCTGAGGTGGGCCAGTTGAGCATCCGTGAGACTATCGAGCACGCCCTTAAGACCGTCGGCAATTTCGCTCTTTGTCTTTTTGTCCTTGTTATCGTCAACCCATTTCTGGCAGGCGTCACGCGCCGCACTTTGGACGTACGTCTCCTTGATCCACTTCCGATTAAGAACAACGTTCCCGGCCATTGCGTTTGCCTGCCCGTCCTTGTCCCGGCGTCCGCTCGTAAACGTCACTGAGGGATACTTCTTCTTCAGTTCGTAGGCAGCCTTCTTGGCCCTGTCGGAAAGGTCAAGAGCTTCGATCTCCGGATCAGTTTTCGTCTTATCTTGTGCCTGGCCCAATGGGCTGGACGCCGCCGGAGTCGAGGCTTTGAAATCGGTGCCGATTGACAGTGCGGTGCCGTCTGGGGCTTTGCACACCAGTTCCTCATATGGAACCGATTGCAGGAGCTCCGGCAGCGTCGGGTCGGCCCAGTCGCTCAGCCCGAGGGGGCCCGGCGTGTCTCCGAGCAATGATGTAACGTCCGGATCGCCTTGATCATTCAGTCCGAGCGAACCAGGCGTCCTTGCCGGAACGCGGCAAACACCGGCAGGGGGTGTGAGCGGGCCTGGCCGACAAGATCCCGCCATATTGGACTCCTTGGTGCAACCGTTTTTGTCGAGCACGTTCGAATGGGCGGAAGAAGGCCGGCACTGTGAACGTACTTGACGCGTACCTAGAACTTTATACCAGATTCCGGGTGATCTGGCAACGAAACCCTCTGCTTCTGCTCTTGCGTTTGAAGCGCCTCCTCTACCGAAGTCGAAGCCGACCTGCTTGGTTTTGGTGTGAATGTCCTCCCCGCCAGGTTTGTGCCCGCGAGCCATACTCCGAACGTGGTACCCACTGCGCCTATCGGCGTCGCACTCTGCAAATTTGAATTAGCGCGGGTCTTGCTCTGCTGCGGCGTCTGGAATCGCCTGCGCGAGTATCTGCGGACGACGAAGAACACCGGTGGCCCCGCTCAACTGGCGGAGACAGTGCGAGCGTGGCTCGACGGGTCAACTTCGATCCCCTGACAGGGCGACGGCTGCTGCCGTTTGAGCGCGTCTCGGTGGCCGGGATCGGGTCCGATGCCAGCGTGAGCTTGACTCTGCTCCCAGCGGTGTGCGACGCCGGCAGGACGAATGAGTTTACATTTCGCATTCGCCATGATTTGTGATAGGGCAACAGCCCGCTGAACCGCGGAAACTTGCCGGCAACGTGGCTCACAGCACACGCCGGATCCCACAAACCTGCGCGGGGCCACCTCCCCGAGTAACTCACCGAATAATTAGATTGACAGATATACCCGTCTCATACGATTATAAGCTAGGCAGCTCGGAGGCGTGAGCGAATGAGTAGCCTCGGGCGAGCTTAGGCTCTGAGAACAGCGGTACCGCGCCCGCGCGAGTGACGCCAGCAGCGGGTGGCGGTGGGGAACCGCCGTCCCAGAGATGCCACAACCTCTTGAGGAGTAAGGTAGGGCGAGGCATGGATCTGATCGAAGGAACAAGCAGCGAAGCGGCGGCCGAGAGTAGCGGGATCAGCGGGAGCAAGTCGCGCAGACTGCAGACGCCGAAAAGGCAAGAAAGGAAGCGGACTTCGAGCATGAACACGGGAAGCATTGGGCCCCACCGCCGCACTTTCGTGGTTTCCTGGAGCAACTGGTGGAGAACCGCAAGGATTCGACCGGCTTCGCCACGGCTTCTTTGCGGCCTTGCAACCGGAGGACCAGGTCGAGGCGGAGTTCGTGGAAGACATGGTGGAGGGACGCTGGGAGGGAGAAGGAGCGGCTGATGCTGCAGCAGAACAGCAAGCTGGTGGCAAGGCGGCGGCAGGAGGAAGTGAAGCGGCAGCGCCGCTTGACCTCGGAGGGTAGAGGGAGCAGGCACCGCGACGACAACCTATTATGACGACACGGCGCCACCGCCCCTACCCGGAACGAAGCCAATCGAAGCCAAGAGAATTAAGTCACTTGCTGTCAGCAATATATCCCGTAAACGGGAAAAACGAAGCCACGGCGCCGATGTTTTTTAGAATCAGTCAATTGCATGGATTTTAGGACCGTTTTTCGGAAAGTTGCTACCGATCACATGATCCTCTATATTGCCGATTTGGCGGGCAGCGGGTTGGTGGCCAACAAAGCCAAGCAAAGCCGGGAGACATAAGACAAGTTGCATCAATAGCTTATTCAGAGATTAGGAAAAACAAAGCCACGGAGAGTAATCACTGTTAAATCAGCCTGTTACAGTTATTTTGACCGTGTTTCTCGGGAAGTTGCTACCAGCGGCGCACCTCTCTGTATTGCGAATTCGAAGTCGGGCGTTCCCTGCCCTTGCGTCGCATCAAAGAGAAGCGAAAACCAGTTTCAGCACAAATTCAAAAAGGAGCTTGTTTTGGGGCAAAAATTGGGTTCTGGGGACGAAAGAGGATCCTGCCGCAGGAGACGAGGGCGCGTAAGTCAAAATGAAGGGAGACCCCACGATGTTATTGAAAGCACGGGAAGACAGATAGCTGGAATTCCTCCCCGCCGTGGGCAAAACTAGCCTACACCATGGCTCTTGATCAACTCGATCAGCCGGTCCTTGAAGGGATCCGGCATGTTCTGGATGCCGGGCACGTCGACGACTTCTTCGAAGACATCCCGCCCCGTCATTGTCGTGCTCTCAATGATGACCTCATCGGGCGGGCGTAGGGTGGGGACTGACGACGCAATGCAAGTAATGGGCAACTCGCCGAACTCTGCCACGCGCGTGGAGTTCACGTCAAAATGGAGGGCGTCGAGAATCTGGGTAGCCCCAGTCTGCCGCGCTGTGACGACATGCAGCACCGAATAGTGCAGGACGAATCGCGATGAGTCGGAGTCAGTGCGGTGGGGATCTGCGAGGAGCTGCTTCAGCCGGCCCGGCGCGAAGTCCGAATAGCTGAGCACCCACTTCAGCGGCGACGTGATCAGTACCGTCTGTGTCTCGCCAGCGTTCTTAAGAACGTAGGGGTAGTCCATGGGATTTAGCTCGAGCGGCGATCGGACGATCTCAAGCGGAGGCTTCAATTCCTTCGACAGACCAAAGGGCTTGGCGCTGGCGGCAGATCCGTAAACGCCCTGCAACTCCTGAAAGGCCTTGGTGGCCGCCACGGAGACTTCCTTCGCGCCGCCCTGGATATATTCGCCGAACACCGTCGTCGGGCGAAACAACGGAGACAGGGCCGAAAGATAGTCCTTCAATTGACCGTGCACCAAGTCGGCTATCGCGCGAGTGACTCTCCTCAGGGAGATCAGAGTCTGTATGTTCCAGCTTTCATCCGTCATCAAACAACCCCCACGTTCAGATAGCTCAACCTCGACAATGCACTCGCTGAACCCCCGCCGCGCGTTCAACGGAACTGAGAGTACACCAAAAGAGTCAGATATGCTATATCATAAAAACCGGCAAATCGGCGGTGGATTGCCGAAAGTTTTTTTCGCATGGGAGCTTGGATGGGCAGTTTCACTTCCCAGTCCAAACAGTGGGGAGTCTGGTGTGAAGTTGAGTTTGGAAATCAAGACTGGTGGATTAGCTGGCCGAGTCATACCTGTCCCAGAAGGGAAGACCCTGACCGTGGGTCGCACGTCGCGCTCCGACATGGCGATTCCGCAAGATACGTTCCTGTCGGGCATCCACTTTGCGCTGGAATGCAATGGCGCCAAATGCCAGGTCGTGGATCGAAAGAGTGCTAACGGCACGTTTCTCAACGGGACCCGGGTCTCTGAGGCCAGGGTTCATGACGGTGATGAGATTACGGCCGGCAAGACTCTTTTTCTGGTTCGAATGATCGACACCATTGACAAGCCACCCTTGCCGGCCATTCCCATTGAACCCGCAGCACCGGTTGTCGTCAGTCGACGGCCATCCGAGAAAATTCCCGCGCCAGTACCGCCGCCATTGGAGTCGGCACCGTCTCTACCTGCTCTGACCCTTGGCAGTTGGTCGTTCGGTCGAATACCCGAGGGCTGGGTGGTGGACGAGGGTTACGGAATCCATTTCGCGGGGCCACGTGCCTTTCCCAGCGAAGCGGTGGTTAGCGAGTCCCGCCTCGCTCGCGGCGTGACTCTTCAGAGCCACATCGAATCGGAGATGGCCTTGGTCCGCGAATTCGTCTCGGAACCGGAGATCAAGATGGCAGGTCAGGTCAAGGTTGCCGGCGCTCAGGAGGCCAGGGAGGTAGTCATACGCTACAAGACCGACGATGGGAGGCGTTTCTGGCAGCGTCAGGTCTACGCTCGCACCCGAGAGTTGGTAGGCGTTCTGACGCTCACAACACTCGAGAATGAGTTGCCGCGTATGCAGACGATTTTGGAGGATATCGTCTCCGCCGCTGAATTCCGAGGGGTCGGGAGCGGCGTCTGATGGCGTGCGCAGCGGTTCGCCCAAGGATTCGGGGTTATCATGAAGGCTCCCTCGGCACTTGCCACAAGGAGTTTAGAGATCGGGGAGAAGTGTAACCTCAGTCAGGCACCCCGCGCAGAGCGGGCGGCTTGATGAGTGGAGCCGCCCCAAAGGCGGCCGCCCAGACTGCACGTTGGTCCCTGTGGGTAGTTCAGAGGCAGCATCGTTAAAACCCCTCGCTACCCAACTGTGCGCTCGCTCGCCGGATTGGGTGCCCCTTGGGTTGAGCGTTCGCGGTCGAAACGAGATTGTCGACCGGTTCCTCGCGTACCCGCCTCAATGGCCAAACCTCTTCGAGTCTCACTGGTCGAACCAGTGGCTTACCTCGGTGACAGTTATGCTGCGGCGCTATGCCGGTTGCAATCCCACCAGCCCACGTTAGCTCCGTGGCGTACCGGCGCGTCATCGGTGACTCGGCGCAGGCAGCACGACAAATCTATTTCCAGTGGTTCCAGTGGAGTGATCGGTTTTGTTTTGCTAAAAGCCATTTTGTGGTATCCTCCAGGAAACCCGGTGGGGGGAGAAGCACTTGGAAGAGCAGAGTAGCACCCCGCAGAGAGATTCCGTTGGGATTCCCGAGCTAGAGAATGGCCCGTGGGAACTCCATGTGGTCGCTCGCAGCGACCCTGGCCGAAAGCGCCAAAACAACGAAGACAGCTATCTGGTACTTGATCTGTTCCGGGGACAAGCCCATCCGGAAGGAACGAGAGTGTTGTTCGACCTCGACCCGGTCACGCTGCTGCTGGCGGTGGCGGACGGGATGGGCGGACACCAGTCAGGAGAGGTCGCCAGCCGGGTCTGCATGGAGACGCTGTCAGGCGTGCTCCTCACTGGCCTGCCGAGGGCACCGATAGCGCCATTCGATGGTCGGCTTGCCCTCATGAAAGGCGTTGAAGAGGCTAATCGAGTCGTTTGTGGTCTGGCCAGACAAGACTCGCAGTACCAGGGAATGGGTACAACCTTGACTGCGGCCCTGGTCACCGGAACGTCGGTGTTTGTGGGGCAAGTTGGCGACTCTCGCGCGTATCTGCTTCGCGGGGGAGCCATCACCCAACTCACGAAAGATCAAACGGTGGGGAATTCCCTCCTGGAACTCCAGCCGGATGCAGCCATCAGCGAGAACGTGGCGAGCATGCTGGTGCAGGCGATCGGCGTCGAGCCCCAGGTGGACGTGGTTGTAACCGAAGTCCAATTTCAATTCGGCGATATGTTACTGCTTTGCAGCGATGGCCTTTCGAAAGTGGTTTCTGCGGTTGAGATGGCACAGATCGCCGGACAGCCCGGATCGCTCAAGGCCAAAGCAGAGGGGCTGATTGCGCGGGCCAATGAGGGAGGCGGGCCGGATAACATAACCGTGGTGCTGTCCAGGATACAAAGGAAGGGTGGGGACTAGCCTTGGGCGTTGGAGCTTTAACGAATGCGTCTTTTGCGCTGAAAACGAAGAGAGCTTGCCCGGGGGCCAAGGCTTCGTGGTAGGATGAGGGCAGTTCAGCGCCGGTGGCGGTGAAAGCTTGTGGGCATGACGGGACTGGAGGCAGGCCAGCCTTCGGTTGTTGTCGAACGCGAGAAGGCATAGCGGGTCGAAAAGTGGCTCAAGATACACCTCAAAAACTCGGGAGTTACGAAATCCTGGAGAAGCTGGGCCAGGGAGGCATGGGAACTGTCTATAAGGCCCGCGATCCTGGGATTGGCCGTTTGATAGCCTTGAAGACGCTCAACAAGGAACTGCTTTCTGACCCTGTTTTGCTCGAGCGTTTCAAGCGCGAGGCGAGGGCGGCGGGAGGACTGCACCACCCCAATATTATCACGATTTATGAACTGAGTACGGGTGAGGGTGGCGGTGTCCCGTACATCGCCATGGAGTTTGTAGAGGGAGAGAGTCTCGAAAAGATCATTGCCCGCCGGGCACCCCTCCCCCTAGCGCGTAAGTTGCAGATCATCGATCAGTTCTGCCGCGGGCTGGACTATGCACACAAACAGGGCCTGGTCCATCGCGATGTGAAGCCCGGAAACATTTTGGTCGCGAATGACGGGACGGTTAAGGTCGTGGACTTTGGGATTGTCCATCTGGAGTCCACGACCATGACAAAGACCGGGATGTTCATGGGCACCATTCACTATTCTTCTCCCGAACAGGTCAACGGCGAACACATCGACCCGCGTTCCGACATTTTCTCGGTGGGAATTGTCATCTACGAGTTTCTCGCGTACAAGAAACCGTTCCAGGGCACGACGATTGGCTCGGTCATCAATCAGGTTTTGAATAAAGAACCGGCTCCGCTGAGTCAAGTGTGCGCTCTGCTTCCTGGGCAGGAAGATGCTTACGCCACGCCGGCACAGCTCGAAGAGACCTCCGTAATTACCACCAACATTTCTCACGCTGGTCGAGATGGCGTCCTTGTGGAGCTGGAGAATCTGGTGAACAAGTGCTTGCACAAAGAGGCAGGCGCACGCTTCCAAGCGCTTGAAGATCTCCTCATTGAGTTGGAGCCGATCCAACAACGTCTGCAACATACCTTGGTCGAGGATTTCGTCAGGCAAGGGCGGGAACTTCTCTCGAAAGGAGAGCTTACCCAGGCGCGGGAAGCCCTGCGAAACGCGCTAAGATTTGACGCTGTTAACCTCACGGCCAGGGACTTGATGGGTCAGATCACTACTGAAATCCGGCGCCAGGAAGTGCGTTCTCAGATTCGGCAGCACTTCAGTGAAGGCGAAATGCGCCTCAAGCAGCGCGAGTATGCGGAGGCGATCCACGCTTTCGAGCAGGTGCTGAAACTGGATTCGCAGCACGCCCAAGCGCGGGAGTTGATCGAGAAAGCGCGCGCGGATCAGGCCCGGCTCGACGGGATCCACAAAGCGCTGTCTGCCGGCCGGAATGCTTACAAAGAAGGGAATCTAACGGGCGCCGAGATCGAGCTGCGCAAGGTACTCCATCTGGACGAGAGGAATACCATCGCTGAGGCACTTCTTACCCAGATCCGGCAGGAACGGGCTGCTCGCGAGAAGCGCCTCCGGATCAATGAGGGTTTATGGGGTGCAGACGACCTCATCAGTCGCGAGCGTTACGAAGAGGCCCTGCGGCATCTCGAGCCTATACTGACGGAGTTTCCTGACGAACCAGAACTGCAGCAGCGTGCCGAGACGGCGCGCCAGGGTGCCGAAAAGCGCCGGCGCGTGCAGGCTGAGGTTGAAGCGATCGAGGCTCTGATTGGAGCGCGCAAGTTCAAGGAAGCAGTCGACCATGCGGAAACCATGTGCATCGAATTTCCGCTGGAGCCTGAGTTCGCGCAACTCTATGAGTCTGCTAAGACGCTGCGCGAGTCCGCTGAGCGGGAGCGAAGACTCGAACAGGAACTGTCGTCGGTTCAAGATCTCATCAACGCCGGGCGTTATGACGGGGCGATTCAGCGCGCCGAGAGTCTGCGCAGAGAATTTCCCGGCAGGCCCGAGGTCGACGCTGGGTTAGCCAGGGCGCGCCGCGAAAAGGAATTGGCTTTACAGCGCAAGGTGGCTGCGGCCTGTCGCTCGATCCAGATATTGGTCGAGCAGGGCAGATTTGGAGACGCGATCCGCGAGGCCGAATCGGCCCTCCGCGAGTTTCCCCACAACCCCGACCTCGAAAACCAGTTGGTCAACGCCCGCAAGGGTCTGGAAGAGCAAGTTCGGAAAGAAGAGCGGCGCAAAGAGGAGGCTCGCCGGCGGGAGGAGCAAAGCCGTCGCGAGGAGCAGTTGCGCCGTGAAGAAGAGCAACGTCGCCGCGAGGAGGAGGAGCGCCGGAATCAGGAGAAAATCAGGCAACAAAAGCACCTGGAAGAAGAGGCCCGTCTTCTCGAAGCGCAACGCCAACTCAAGGAACAGTTGCAGTTGCAGGAAGCGCGCCGCAGGGAAGACCAACAACGCCAAGAAGAGCAACAAAAGGAAGAACAGCGGCGACGCGAAGAGCATTTACGACAAGAGCGATTGAAGTCGGAGGAAGAGGCGCGCCGTGTGAAAGAGCAGTCACGAACGGCCGCGACCATTCTGAAGGCTGAAGCGGATGCGAGCGCTACGGCTGTTATTGAGCCACTTGAGGAGGGTGCCGCTCTTGAGACGCCGGTGGCGGGGCCGTCGCTCGGGCTAGGAGGTCAGGAGGGACATCCTCTGGCAGAATCCTCAAGCAGCTCAACCGCTTTTTTTGACGCGACATCGCGTGTTTTGCCTATCGAGCCCCCTGTCGTTCCTTCGAGCGAAGTCAGCGCGGCCGACGCGACATCGATCGGCGCTACCTCGATCGGGCCGCCTTTGCCAGGGCCAGCCTCTCTTGAGGGAGGCTCTCTGGAATTGCCTGTGAGTCACCCCGCCGAAATCCAACTGCCGGTCATTTCCGCAAGTGAAGCCAGCGAGGCCGACGCGACGTCAATCGGCGCCACCTCGATTGGCGGTACGTCTTTCGACGTGCACCCTGCTGCCGCGCCGACCGCTGTTCCAGAAACGCCAAAGTGGCCGACTCCCGCGCCGCCCCCCGCGCCCCCGGTCGTCCGGGCGCCTGCGCCGCCTGTCGCGCCGCCTCCAACCAAGGCGGTAACTGCGGTGCCAGCGGTAGTACGACCCACACCGGCGGTCGAGCCGCCCGTCGTTGTTGAGCCGCCCCCACCTCTCTGGAAGCGACCTGTTGTCCTCGCCGCAGTCGCAGTGACGTTGGTCGTGGTTGCGTTCATTCTCTGGAAGCTTGTTTCGCCCAAGCCGGCTCCGAAGGGAAACCCACAAGCTACCGAGCAGCAACAAACCTTGCAGAAGCAAGCACAGGAGTTCGAGGAGCAGCACGAACCTGAAAAGGCCTTGCAGGATTGGAAGGAGCTGGCGGCGCAACCTGGCCCGCTCCACGGAGAGGCTTCCAAGGCGGTTAACCGAGTTCAGGGCCTCATCCAGGAAGGTCAGAATGCGCTCAACGATGCCAAGAAGGCAGAGAACTCACAGAAATACGATGAAGCCGAAGCCGATTACAGAAACGCCGAGCGGATCGATGCTGGCTTGAGGGCGCAAGCTGATGCAGGAATCCAGAACGTGGGAGACCTAAGGAAAGGCCTGAACAAGGAAGAGCAGGAGTCGGCACATTTTAATCGTGGCGTCACCAAGCTCAGCAAAGGTGACTACGAGGGTGCGCAAGCAGAATTCACTTGGGTAATCGCTAACGGTTCGAAGCTGGTTCCAAAGGCCCAGTTGCAATTGCAGACCGCCAAGAGGCAGGCTGAAGCGCAGAGGCAAGCCGAAGCTCAGAAGCAAGCCGAAGCTCAGAAGCAAGCGGAGGAAGCCCAGAAGCAGGCTGAGGCCCAGAAACAAGCTGAGGAAGCCCGGAAGCAGGCTGAGGCCCAGAAGCAAGTGGAAGAAGCCCGGAAGCAGGCTGAGGCCCAGAAGCAAGCGGAGGAAGCCCAGAAGCAAGCCGAAGCCAAGAAGCAAGCCGAAGCCACGTCGCCAACAAGGGAACCGAAGGTCACCATGGAGGAGCCCCCGGGGGGGCACCATCCACCAACCGGCCCCGTGAATCCGAACCAGACTTACGAGCTGAGTGCGCTAGACGATGGGTTCGAGTTTATACACAAGGATCTTTCGCCCAGTCTCGCGTCCGTCGGAACCGAGGCGGAGTTAAAGCTATTGGTGAATTCTGAAGGGCTGGTCGCCAAGTCTAGTTGTATGAGCGGTGGCGCCGATCTTTGCCAGAAGATAACCGCGGAGGCCGAGGATAAGTGGAAATTCTCCCGTCCGACAGTCAAAACAAAGGCCGTCAAGGCAGCATCTGTACTCGTGAAGGTGCAGTTCTAATCGCAATCTCTCCGTCTTAGGTTCCGGCGGCGTCCCATTAGAGGACAAGTCTGAGCCACTGAGAAACGCGTATGGGGGGCGCCGAGTTTTTTGGAGCCCCCTTTAAGCTAGAAGGTAAAGTGAATACCGAACTGCATTCGCCTGTTGCTGGTGTTCATGTACTGCTTGCTCAGAAAGTTTTTGACCCCTGCACCATTTACGCTGTCAATGGTACTCTCCGGGATTACCCCTGTGACGCCGGCCGGTGTGGTACGGGGCGAGAAAGCATATCCGAAAGTCTGCTGGGCCTGCGTCGCGAAGACATTACCGATGGGGAACCCTGGATTAGGGTGGTTAAGAACGTCGTAAATCTCCCATCGGAACTGCAGCCTTTTGTGCTCGCCCAGACTGAAGCTCTTGTACAGCGCGAAGTCGAGGTTGGCGATTCCCGGCCCGACCAGAATATTGCGTCCCGCGCTTCCGGCTACAAAACTCTCACCAGTCCCGGGAATGGAGAATGCCGCACCGGGCTTTTCGCCTAGCGGGACCTGGACGAAGTGCGCCGTGCCCGGATCGATGGGCTTTCCGTCCAAACCGACGTAGCCCTGGGTTAGGTCAATACAATTGAGATCGGCGAGCAAAGCCACCGAATTGGAAGGCGCAAATCGGCTACCAATAGCCGGACGAGCATTGGTCAAGATACCTTCGCCGTACGCGTCAGCGCAAGCCCCCAGTGGAGCGCCGTTAAGCGGAGTGAAGGGCTGGCCGGACTGGAGCTCAGCAACACCATTAATCTGCCAGTGGTTAAACCAAGAGGCCGCGGCGCCGCTGAAATTGGAAGGCAATTCCCAGATGTAGCTGATTGCCAGCCGGTGACGGCGGTCGTAGGAAGAGTTGCCCTTCTCAACCTGCAGGTTGCTCGAGTCCTGGGGCAAAGGTGTAACCGCCTGCACCAGTTGCTCGGTTTCGGGATTTTGCAGGGTTCCGGCGAAATCGCCCGCAATGAAGCGCACACCCGGACCAAAGATCTCGCTGGCGTTGTCGATCGTGTGACTCCAAGTGTAAGCGGTGGTGAACGCGAGATCTCCAAACGCGCGATGGGTCGTGCGCTGGGTCAAGCTCACTTGCAGTGCGTTGTAGGTTGAAAAGCCGCTGTTCGTGATCGCCTGAATGTCCCCTCTTCCAGGAGTTCGGCGATCCTGAAGGCAGTTATAGCTAAAGCCGCTACCTAGGAGACCGAGCGGGCAATTCGCGATTAGCCCAGTACCTTGTCGGTCCCAACCCTGGAAGGGGTTGGTGTCCACAAGCTGGTAATTCTTGGTTCCCTTGTTTCCGACGTAGTCGACCTCGAACAACAGGTTGGAACTGATCGATTGCTGGAGACCCATAGTCCAAGTCTGTACGTAAGGGTTCACCAAATGGGGGTCCACTGTGACCTGGCTTGAGCACCCGATCAGAGGAACCAAGATGGGATTGCCTTGGGCATCTTTGTTTGTATGCGACGGGTCGCAACCCGCCACCGGCTTGCTCACATCGCTGATACTGAAAGGAAGGTTGGGGAAAAGTCCACTCGGCTGCGCCGCTTGGTTTGCCCGATCACTCGGCACAGTGACGATGGATTGGACCAGGGGTGAGATCGGTCCACTTTGCCAGATGAGCAGGGGAATGTTGAGGACCATCTGATCATACATTAGGCCGTATCCGCCCCGCACAACAAGCGTGCGCTTCGAGCCCGGTGACCACGCAAACCCGATCCGCGGCGCGAGATTGTTGTTATCGTTGGCCACATGGGGCGCGGCCGGGTTGAATTGGGCCATGCCATTGATGGGCTGACCAAAGTTCTCATATCTCAGGCCCAAGTTGAACGTCCAATGAGGGCTGGCCCGATAATCGTCCTGGATGAAAAAGAACTGGTCGAACTCGCGAAGCGGAAGTTCTTCAGACCCTTGGCGCACTACATTGCCAGCGTTGTCGGAGATGAGATTCGGAAGCCGCTGGAAAACAGCCTGCTCATTGGTATCAGAAACAAAATCGCTAAGTCCACCCGACAGTTTGGCGATCCCGAAGAAGTAATGTCCGAGGTCCTCGGGCACCGACCGGATGTTGGTCTGGGTGCGGATAAGGTCCGTTCCAAACTTAAAACTGTGCTTGCCACGCCAAAGGTAAGAGAAGTTCTCCTGCACCTCAAAGATGTTGCTGGTGGTCTTGGCGGGCCGCGTATCACTCCCCAAGGTGAACTGTGAACCGGCGGATGGGAAATTACCCGAGAAGCCAGGCGAGGTCTGCGTCTGCCCGAAGCCTCCGAATTGATCGGCCACGGTGGCGGCCGCTTGCCCCTCCCTCGCCCCTTCAGGGACATTGAATGGTCCGCTATTCTGTGCGATCCGAGCCGCCGAGAAACGAAACTCGTTCAGGGCGCTCACCCACTCGTGACGCCAGTTCAACAGTGCGCTCTGGGTGCGCTGCCGCAGACTGTCTCGCCAGTACGACAACAAACCCAGGTCGCTGAAAGCCGATTCCCCGGCAGGGTCGAGCGGCGCACGAGGAGTCCGAAGATCGTCAAACAGGTACCGCCCGTAGACGTCATTTGCGTCGTTGATTCTGTAGTCGAGTCGGCCAGAGGCTTGATTGTCGTGCTGGTTAAAAAGGTTGCCGTTCGGAACCAAGTACGTGCCGTACTGGACTTGCTGCCCTGAAGTGAGCATCACTGGGGTTGGTGGGAAGCAGGGGTTGGTGGAGGATCCCGTGGCGCTAGCTGAAGGAATAGACCCGAAGCATGGAGCGAGCGTTGCCGGTACCTGTGAGACCGTGGGCGTATTCAGCAGAACTTGCAAGGCGGGCGTCGAAGGCAGCCCTTTTAGCGTATTGTACCCTGCCGGAGTGGGTAGCGTGTTGACGACTGGGAAAACACTCGACAAGTTGTTGAGTGCCCCATCCCACTGGTAGGAGATAAAGTACTGAAGCTTGTCTGGGTTGTTCTTCGATAGTGGTCCGCCTAGGGTGAACCCAGCCTGGTTCTCATAGGAAGTAGGAGGGCTGTTCAGCAGTGCCTGCTGCTCCACCTGGGTGAGAGCGTTGAAGTTTTGATCCTGCCCGAACCAGAAAAGGGAGCCATGCTTGGTGTTGGAGCCGCCTTTGGTGATGGCGTTGATCGTCGCGCCGCTGGTGCGACCAAACTCGGCTTTGACCTGATCTGTAAGGACGGTGTACTCCGCAAAAATGTCGGTGTTGGTGAACTGGGTGGCGGCGCCGCCCAACAGTGGCTCATTATTACTGACGCTGTCGATGATGAAGTTGTTGTCGCGGCCGCGCGAGCCATTGGCGGCGAACGGTACCAGAGTGCTGCCAAAGCTGTACGTGCGCGCGTCCACCACACCCGCGACCAGCAAGGCCAGATTATTCACGTCGCGGGTAAGAATCGGCAACTGCCGAACGTCCGTATCGTCAAAATCGCTCCTCAGCGTCGGGGCAGACGGCTCAGTAATGGGCGCAGTGGACTCCACAGTTAGCGCTTCCTTTTGGGGTGGAATAGGGAGCACGAAATCCTGGTGGCTCGTCCGACTGACATCAACCCTTACGTGCTGCACCACTACGGTCTGGAAACCCTGAGATTCGGCCCTCACATCGTACACACCAACATCCACTTCCGGAATGCTGTAATTCCCATCTTCCCCGGCAGGGCTGGAGTACTCCCTCCCAGACGCTCGATTGTAGGCTGTCACGGTGGCTGTGGTTGCGCCGCCTTTCTGGTCACGCACGGTTCCAGCAATCGTGCCGCTAATGCTCTGGCCCTGCAGAGGAAGGCTCAAGCCTCCCGCTAGCGCCACAAGGAGGATAACCAAGCCAGCTTCTCTTAGCCTTCGGTGCATAATGTCCCTCCCCTCGTTTTCTGCTTTAGCTAGCCGCAGAGAGCAAAGACGTTCCAGCGCCAGATTGCTTTGGATGTTCCACTGTCGACCGCCCGACCGGGAATAATCTCGGTCTGCACGTCTTTATCAAACACGCGGGTTCGTTGTCAAGTTTATTTTTCACATCGCTATTTTTTAGCTTGACAGGGCGGCAGTTCTTAATATAATGCCCCATCGATGGAGTTTTTTGTCCGTATCGGGAGTTGATTATCGTGGCTGGATCGCACCTGTACGAAGCGGCGCCGGGCGCTTGTGATAGGAACCTCTCAACCGGCGGGACCGCGATTGCCACGCTAAAATCTCACTGGGAGGGGAGCGATGCGCATCAATCTCTGGCTACCTCAACGTTGTTTCCAGGTTCAACTTCCGGCAAGACTGAGCGTAGGACAGTGGGGAGTAGTAGCGCTCCTGGCCACCTTGGTTGCCGGTCTCAGCGGGTGCGGAGCAGGCTTTTCGACCTTGCCGGGAAACCTTACCCCGGGCAAGGGCGGCGGCTTCTTTTCTATTGCCACCACTGCGATTCCGGATGCGGTCGCAGGTCGCTCCTACACCGCCACCGTCAGCACTTCTTCTTCCGTTTCTCGGTGCAATCTGTCAGGCAACTTCCCGAGCGGGATGACGGCCAGCAAAGGCGGTTTCGACTGCATCCTTAATATGGCGGCAGCGCCGGGCCCCGCCGCTACGTATTCGCTGACCCTCACGGCTTACGATACTAGCACCCCAGCGAAAACGGACTCGCACCTTTATACTCTGACCATCCGGCCGGAGTTTGCCATCCTGATAAACGTCTTGGCGCCGGCAGTGAAGGGGAGGACGTACGGTGACCAGCCCGGGAATCCACAATGCACCACCGGGCCGTGTCTCCAGCCGGCACCAACGAGTTTGTCCGCGACAGCACCCAAGACTGTTACCCCTGCCGGTGGGGCCGCACCGAGCGGCAATGGTCCTTTAAGCAGTTGCTCCGTTACAGCTACTCCAGCCATACCTGAGCTCCAGGCAGTTATCGACCCGTCTAATCCCAACCGCTGTTTGATACATACCACGGGGACGCTGTCGGAGGCGGCTGGAACCTACTCTGTGACGTTGACTACCACGGATAATGCGATCCCGGACTCCGTTTCTGGCGGCGTGGCCGTGCCCCTGGGCACGGAAAGCACGGTCTTTTCCCTGGGCGTTGCCCCCGTCCTTGCTTTGAACCCGGATGTCGCGTCGCCAGATGTCGGGGCGCAGCCTGGTGGGCCGGTGCCGGATGCGGTGCAAGGCCGGACCTATGGGAACGTAGCGGCGAAACTCGCGCAATTGGTGTACGACGCTTCTGGGGGCTTGGGGGGCTACATATTTGGCCTCCCAACGCCGATCGCCTCGCCTGGCAGCGGCTTACCGCAGCCGGCGGCGTGCACTACCAACGCCGCAGTTACCCAAGCCACCTGCACCACTGGGGCGGTAGCGGTTTCGGCGACCCCGGGAGCTTACACCTTCCAAATCACGCTAAACGACACCGCCAACACCGCCACGCCAAGCGCGGCGACCTCCGGAACAACTTCAGCCGTCAATCGCACTCTGACCGTTTACGCTCCGCTCGCCCTCTCGTCGAACCTCCCGAATCCCTTGCCCGATGCAGCCGCAGGGAGGGCATACGCAACTGGCACGGGGTGCGCACCAGGCCCGAACTGCGCTCAGTTGGCTTATTCGGCCTCGAACGGCCTCGGCGGCACCGGCGGTGCCCTCGGCGGCTACAAATTCTCAACGGCGCCCACGTTGGCCAGCCCGGGCCCGTCCTTTCCACAAGGCGTAGTGTGCACGCAGAGTCCCTCGAACACGTTTACCTGCGCGGCTTCCGCTATCACAGCGGCGGCCAGCACCACAGCGTACGTGCCGATGGTGACGGTTGATGACACCGCCAATGCGACCACACCGAGCGGATCAGCTTCCTCGACCACTGCAAGCCTTAGTCATAATATTACTGTGGACCCAGCGCTCGCGTTGACGCCGAATGGCGTGGGCGCGGCGCCTCCCCCTGGGGTCCAGGGACGAACGTACGGAAATACGGCGGCTGGTTTCCAGGCCCTCACCTACGCAGCATCCGGTGGCGTACCTGGGGGCTACACCTGGAATCTACCAAGCAACCTGCCGCCACCCGTCAACTGCATATTAAACGCGGCCCAGACCCAGGCCTCATGCAGCTCCGGCATCTCTACTGTGACTGCGGCTCCGAAGAATTACCCCTACACAATATCGGTGTCCGACGAGGGCGACGCCACAACCCCGGCGGCCACGGTTCCTATTTCGCCGAGCATCACTATAAATGGCCCGCTGGTGGTCAACCCACCGAGTCCTTTCCCCGTAACCGATGCGGTGAATGGGCGACCTTACGGCACGCCAAAGGGGTCCCAGGACTTGACGTACACGTCGAGCGGGGGCACAGGGACGTTTTCCATGACGGGGACCGGGTTCCCAGCCCCGATTACGTGCACTAACCCTACACCGCAAAATCTGAACTGTAACAGTGGCAATGCGAATGTGAGTGGCGCCACCAGCACCGGGACGATTATCGCCAGCGACACTGGGAACGCGACCACCCCTGGAGCCACCAACAGTACCGACCCGAGCAGGGTTCGCACCGATACGCTGATCGTTGACCCGCCGCTGGCGGCGACGCTGACCCAGGCTCCCAACGTCAATCCTGCCAATCTGCTTCCTGGCGTGACGAACCGCAGCTATGGGGTGATCAATGCGGGCGCCGATGCCCCGACCTACACGGCGGCGGGAGGGCTGGGAGCTACAAACGCGACCCTGTATGAGTGGTGTGTAAACACGGGGCCGCTTTCCTTGCCCACCGGCCTCACGGGCATCAGCACGAGTTGTGCCGCTCCCACGACCGGGGCGGCGACCGAAAGTCTGTCTGCCAGCCCGATGATTACAGGGGCAGCCAACAACTATGCCTTTACGGTGGAATTGGACGACCCAGGAAACGCCACGACTCCGGGCAGCAGCGTCGCCAACGCTACGTCTGCCACTAATTCCACGAATCTCCAGATCATTGCGCCCTTGGCGATTCACCTGACGCAGGTCGGGAATAGCGCCTCACCTGACCCGACGAACCTGCTGCCTGGGGTGACCAGTCGTAGCTATGCAGTGATTGGCGGCAGTGCGGCGGCACCGACGTACACGGCCAGTGGGGGTTTGGGCGGATACACTTTCCCGGCCTCTCCGGGTCCCTATCCGGCAGGCTTTGCCTGCGTATCTGGGGCGAGCACCTATACGTGTTCGGCGAACCCTGCCGTGACGGCTCCTGCTGCGGCCTATCCTTTGAGCCTAACTGTGAACGATACGGCCAACACAGCGACGCCGAGCGGGACTGCGACTTCGAATTCGAGTCTGCCAGTGAACTCTCCGATCAACTTGGCCGTGAATCTGGGCACATCGTGGCCTGACGCCGTGAACAGTCGGCCCTACGGATCGGGCGCAGGCTGCTCAGGAGGCCCTTGCACTTCGGCTGTTTATACGGCGACAGGTGGGCTGGCAGGCTATGTGTATCCTTCCACTACACCCCCTGGTATGCCGGCAGGAATCGCCTGTACGCAGGCTCCTACCGCCGCAAACTATACGTGTAATACTCCGACCGTGATGTCGGCTGCAGCAGCTACCTATCACCCCAGCGTGACGGTCACCGACACGGCGAACGCCGCGACCCCTGCCGCAATTATGGCTACTGATCCGACGAGTACGCGCACCGATGCTGTTATCGTCGACGCGCCACTTTCGGCGACGCTGACCCAGGCTCCCAACGTCAACCCTGCTAATCTGCTTCCTGGCGTGACGAACCGCAGCTATGGGGTGATCAATGCGGGCGCCGTTGCCCCGACCTACACGGCGGCGGGAGGGCTGGGAGCTACAAACGCGACCCTGTATGAGTGGTGTGTAAACACGGGGGCGCTTTCCTTGCCCGCCGGCCTCACGGGCATCAGCACGAGTTGTGCCACTCCCACGACCGGGGCGGCTACCGAAAGTCTGTCTGCCAGCCCGATGATTACAGGGGCGGCCAACAACTATGCCTTTACGGTGGAATTGGACGACCCAGGAAACGCCACGACTCCGGGCAGCAGCGTTGCCAATGCTACGTCTGCCACTAATTCCACGAATCTCCAGATCATTGCGCCCTTGGCGATTCACCTGACGCAGGTCGGGAATAGCGCCTCACCTGACCCGCCGAGCCTGCTGCCTGGGGTGACCAGTCGCAGCTATGGAGTGATTAACGGCGCCGCGGCGGCACCGATGTACACGGCCAGTGGGGGTTTGGGCGGATACACTTTCCCGGCCTCTCCCGGACCCTTCGGGTCAGGTTCAGGTTTCACCTGCTCGTCAATTACCACCAATCCCTATACGTGCTCCGCGAGTACGGTGGGGTTGGCGTCGTCCTCAACTCCTTATGCTTTGAGCTTGACCGTAAGCGATACTGCCAATGGTGCCGTGCCTCAAGGAAGCCAGACGTCGACCTCGAATTTGCTGGTCAACCCTACAATCACCCTGACGACGAATGACGGGCCATCATGGCCTGACGCCGTCTTCGGCCGCGCTTACGGCCAAGGAACTGGTTGCAGAACCGGGGGCGGCCCGGGGAACTGCACCGCCATGGTTTATACCGCCCAGGGCGGTCTGGGGGCCGTGGGAGGGTATGCGTTCCCGACCATCAGTAGCTTCCCGACTCCCATTGCTTGCAGCACTACGAGCCCCACACTGACGTGTGCCACTCCTTCGGGAAGTCCGATCAACCAGGCGCCTGCCACTTACCATCCGATGGTCACAGCGGTGGACGTCGCCAACGCTGCCACGCCTGTCTCCAACACCACCACAGATCCGGGGAGTACGCAGACCGATACGTTGATCGTCGACCCCATCCTGGCGGTGACGTTGACCCAGACGCATGACAGTCCGGCCACGAACCCGGCGAACCTCTTACCGGGCGTTACAAACCGCAGCTATGGGGTGATCAATGCGGGTGCCGATGCCCCGACCTACACGGCGGCGGGAGGCCTGGGAGCTACAAGCGCGACCCTGTATGAGTGGTGTGTAAGCACGGGGCCGCTTTCCTTGCCCACCGGCCTCACGGGCATCAGCACGAGTTGCGCCGCTCCCACGACCGGGGCGGCTGTGGAAAGTCTCTCTGCCAACCCAATGATTACAGGGGCAGCCAACAACTATGCCTTTACGGTGGAATTGGACGACCCAGGAAACGCGACGACTCCGGGCACCAGCGTTGCCAACGCTACCTCTGCAACTAAGTCCACGAATCTCCTGATCGATGCACCCCTGGCGCTTCACCTGACGCAGGCCGGGAACAGCGCTTCACCTGACCCGACGAACCTGCTGCCCGGGGTGACCAATCGCAGTTATGGAGTGATCAACATCGGTGCGGCGGCGCCGACGTACACGGCCAGTGGGGGTTTGGGCGGATACACTTTTCCAGCCTCCCCTGGACCCTTCCCGGGAGGTTTCGCCTGCGTGACTGCGGCGAGCACGTATACGTGTTCGGCGAGCCCTGACGTGAGCGCCGCTGCTGCGGCCTATCCCTTAAGCTTGACGGTCAGCGATACCGCCAATGCTGCCGTACCTCAAGGAAGCCAGACGTCGACCTCGAATTTGCTGGTCAGCCCTACCATTACCTTGACGACGAATACTGGGCCATCATGGCCTGACGCCGTCTTCGGCCGTGCTTACGGCCAAGGAACTGGATGCACAACAGGGGGCGCGGGGAACTGCGCCGCCATGGTTTACACCGTGCACAACGGTCTGGGGGCCGTGGGAGGGTATACGTTCCCCACCATCAGTAGCTTCCCGACTCCCGTTGCTTGCACCCTTGCAAGCCCCACGCTGACGTGTGCCACTCCTTCGGGAAGTCCGATCAACCAAGCGCCCGCCACTTACCATCCGATGGTCACCGCCGTTGACGTCGCCAACGCCGCCACGCCTGCCGCCACCACCAGCACCGATTCGGGCAGTACGCAGACCGATACCCTGATCGTGGACCCCATCCTGGCGGTGACGTTGACCCAGACGCATGACAGTCCGGCCACGAACCCGCCGAGCCTCCTGCAGGGCGTCGCGAACCGCAGTTACGGGGTAATTAACGGGGGCAGCGACGCACCCACCTACACGGCTACGGGCGGGCTAGGCG
>DATFYM010000047.1:0-18524 GCA_035315065.1 Terriglobia bacterium | reverse complement strand
ACCTCTTCGAGCGCACCATGCTGATGGTGCTCTACTCCACCGGCATGCGCAATGCCGAGATGCGCCACCTCCAGGTGAAGGACATTGATAGCCAGTCGATGCTCATCCATATTCAGCACGGCAAGGGTGGGCGTGACCGCTATGTCCCGCTCAGCCCCAAGTTGCTGGAGACCCTGCGCGAGTACTGGCGCTGGATGAGACCGAAGACCTGGCTCTTTCCAGGTACCGTCCACAATTGGCGTGCCGATAAGCCGATTACCCCCAAAGTGGTCTGGGAAGCCTGTCAATACGCCGCCCAGCGGGCCGGCATCACGAAGCACGTTTACGCGCACCTGCTGCGACATTCCTACGCTACCCATCTGCTGGAAGCCGGAGCCGACCTGCGCACCATTCAACTCCTGCTGGGCCACGTCAAACTCGAACACACGATTATCTATCTGCACCTTTCCCGCCGCCACCTGCAGGCGGTTCCCAACCCCCTGGACACCATGCCCGTCTCCAGCCCGGAAACCGTTCGCCGGTCGCGCCGGTTGCATCAGCCATGAATCGGCCTGCCCTGGAGGTGGCCGATATCATTCGCGCCCAAGGCGAACGCTTTTTCGAACGCTGTCGGTCCTGGCTGACGTGGCCCC
The DNA here is from genome assembly GCA_035315065.1 of Terriglobia bacterium. Taxonomy (GTDB): domain Bacteria; phylum Acidobacteriota; class Terriglobia; order UBA7540; family UBA7540; genus DATFYM01. The sequence continues at coordinate 17,892 of DATFYM010000047.1, read as the reverse complement.
AGCGGAAGGTCCTGCGCGCCATCGAGCGTTGCCGTACCGCTGCTCTGGGCGGTCACCGGGATCGCTGCGTTCGCTGCGGCTATCGCGCCATCTCCTACAACTCGTGTCTTATGGGAAGTGCTCCCTAATGGGGAGTGCGCATGCCGAAAGGGCGCGTAGCGCCCAGCCACGAGCCCTTCCGACTCTCCATTATCATTTGGCCTTCAGCAAGGCGATCAGCCTGTCCGGTGGTTTGAACGATCCCTTGCGCAAGTGAGGCGGCACAATGGCCTCAATGGCCTCAAGTTTTTCTGTCGGATCGGCGCGAGTGTACACTTCCGTAGTGGCCAGATTACTGTGTCCCAGCCAAAGGGAGACCTTGCGAATATCGTGGGTGGATTGGAGCACGACCATCGCACAGGTGTGCCTCAAAACATGCGGCGAGACACGCTTTTTCATCAGCGAAGGACATCTTCGACCGGCGCTTTGTCTATGGCGTCGCAGCACGTAAGCGACCCCCCAACGGCTCATGGGTTCGCCTCGTGCATTGACAAACAACTCCGGCACCGCGACGGTTCCACGCACCGCCAACCATGCTCGGAGCGCCGTAGCCGTCGCTTTCCAAAGGGGTAGCACCCGTTCTCGACGCCCTTTGCCCTGAACCCGAATGGTCATCGAGGGAAGAGTGATATCGGTGCTGCATAGTCCTGTCAGTTCCGAGACTCGCAGGCCGTTACACACCGCCAAGTGCAACAGGGCCCGGTCTCGGATCCCATCACGCGTGGCCGGATCCGGAGTATCGAGCAAGGCTTGCACTTCGTCTTGGACCAGATACGGAACCAGGCGTGTGTTGGTTCTCTTGAAGGGAATGGCGAGGACGCGACGAATCTGTTCCAGGGCGGCGGGCTGACGATACTCCAAGAAGTGAAAGAAGGAGCGGATCGCAGCCAAACGAGTGTTACGTGTATCGGGTGAATTTCGACGCTGCTCCTCTAAACCTCTCAGGAAGGCGCCGATCAGTTCAGCATCCAACTGCTCCAGTTTCAGCGCTGAGGGTGCCACCTTCAGTCGCTTGGCGGCGAAGTCGAACAGCAATTGAAAACTGTAAGCGTAAGAGTCGCAAGTATGCGGGCTAGCGCCTCGATGAAGGCCCAAGTGCTCGCGCAGGAATGCCTCGATGTGGGGTGCGATGGCGGTCATAGCTGCCCTCCCCGGATAAAGGTTTCGGCCGCTCGGGCAATGTCCCGCAGCAGTTCAGGCGTGGCTTCCAGATACCAGTAGGTGGCATCGATGTTGACGTGACCCATATAAGTCGCCAAGGCCAATAGGTGTTGGCCGACTTGCTGGCGACCCTTAGGACTTGCCTCCAACGCCCGGACGGCGAAGGTGTGGCGCAGTTCGTGCCAACGAGGGCGGCGGCCGCGGGAACCCACGACTCTTGCAGCTTTCGCCAGTTTCTGGAAGACCGAGTAAACATCCCAATACCGCAACGGCCGACCATCCTCGGCGACGAATACCCATTCCCCGCCGCAATGCTCTCGCCGGCGGGTCAGGTAACGATTGAGGGCTGCGATCACGGTCTCGTGGAGCGGCACCAGGCGCGTTTTCTGGAATTTGGTTTTGCGGATCAGTAGCCCTTGAGGCGTGATATCGGAGAACTGGAGAGCTAACGCCTCCGAGATCCGCAGACCCGTGACCGCGAGCAGCCCAATCAGCGTGGTATAGGTGTGCGGTTGCAATGAGTCAGACGGTCCGAGGCTGTAAGGCGGCGCCGAGCAAGTGCCGGATCTCCACCGCAGAGTAGATGTGAGGAACGCGGCGATTCTTGCGATAACCGAAGTGATTCGCGGGAGGCAGTTCATGAAGGTCGTCTTCGGCGCGCAGGTAACGGGCGAAGCGGCAGACGGTCTTCAACCGTGCGTCTCGTTGCGCGCGCGAAACGGTCTGGCTAGCCCATGCGATGGCGCTTTCGGTGTAAATGTGGTTTTCGCCACGCTGGGCGGCCCAACGCGCGAAACTGCTGAGCAGATACTCCGTATTCTTGAGTTCGAAGCCGGCGGCGTGCCGGACGTCGAGATACCTTTTGACCTTGGTAATCATGGGTTCACCTCCGGCCACGGCTGGGCGACCCGTTGGAGCAGTGCGACATCCACCTTGGCGTAATAGGCGGTCATGTCGAGGCTTCGGTGGCGGAGGACCAATCCGATCTGGTGGAGGGGAACGCCGTGCCGCAACATTTCGGTAGCCGCGGTATGGCGAAGTAGGTGAGCGCCTTTGGCCGGTGCTTGGATGCCAGCACGTTGCAGGGCCCTTTTCACCACGCTCGACACGCTATCCGCAGAGAGGAACGGCTTAAAGGGAGCAATATGCCGAAGAAAGACATAAGGCGAAGAGTGGGCAGGAATCCGATACTCCAGGTAACTAAGGATTGCCTCACCCACGTCCTGGGGAAGAGGTAACCGCACTTCATGGCGTCCTTTGCCGAGCACGCGCAAAGTGCCGCACTGCCAATCAATGTCTGACAGACGAAGTTGACTTACGTCGCCAGCGCGGAGCCCGAGTCGGACCAGCATCAAAATGATGGCACGATCACGCAGTTGTCGTGGAGAACTGCCACTACAAGCAGCGATGAGTCGGTTCACCTCCTTGGCCGACAGACACCGCGGCAGGCTGGCTAATCGCCAATGCGCGAACGCCGGGACAGCCTGATCGAGGTCAGTGGAGCACAAGCCCCGGAAGCGGAGATAACGCAAGAAAGCCCGCAGAGAGGTGATCAGCTTTTGAGTGGTGCCGGCCCCGCAGTGGCGGGAACGGTCGAGCATGAACTCTCGTACCTGCACTGCCTTCCAACGGCTGGGGTTCGCACCCAAGGCGTCGATCAGAGCAGCAGCGCCACGGGCATACTGGCGCAAGGTGCACTCTGCCGCGCCACGGTGCTGTCGGAACCAATCGCGAAAAGAGACGATCAGTTCGGGTTCGGGACTCTCGGTGCCCGGGCTGCAGCAAGGTTGGCAAATCCCCGTTTGAACTAAGTAGGCGTGAAACCGTTTTGCCCCGAAGCGAGTATGGTAGTGGTCTTTTCCGCCCCGCAACAAAGGGCAGTGGCAGAGGGGCAGGTGGCGAGAAAAGGCGTCGAGCGTGTCCGGTCTCACATCAGGGAAGGAACCGCTCCGGCGCTGCAGAAAACGTCCGAAATGGACTGCCGCGCGCAGGTATCTTACGGCACTCGGCAGCGAGTAACCGTCCCGTTCAAGAGCATCAGCAAAGCTGTCGATGTATGGACCACTGAGACCCGACCGCAAGCGCGCCAGGGTCTTGGGAGCACAAAAGTACTTTTCCAGCATGGTATCCTCCTTGTGATTTGGCCAGTCATGGCCACATACAGTTAACCAGAGGACGACCATCTTTATGGGGACTTGATTGTTCCCTGCGACTCCTGCCGACAGCCTAAAACGCGATCATCAGCACGCGCACTCCCCATTAGGAAGAACTTCCCATAAGACACGTAATGGAGAGCTCTCCATTACGTGTCGCAACCGGCACTGTCCCAAGTGCCAGACCGGGGCCCGCAACCGCTGGCTGGCCGAGCGCAGCAAGGAACTACTCCCCGTTCGTTACGTTCACGTGGTCTTCACCTTGCCGCATCAATTGGCTCCACTCACCTATCAAAACCAGCGCATCCTCTACCGCCTGCTCTTCCATGCCAGCGCCGCCACGCTCCTCGAGGTCGCTGCCGACCCCCAACACCTGGGCGCGGAGATCGGATTCCTCAGCGTCCTCCACACCTGGGGACAGAACCTGCTGCAGAATCCTCACTCATGATGCCTGGCATTATCATCTCCTTTGTTTGCAATGAACAAATATGGCTGGTCTCCCGAACAGTCCCCCGGAAGAGTGAGCTTGCCTGTCCGACGGAGTTGCGCGAGGATACTCCGAACTGGCTCGGCGTCCAGATCGGCGCGGCGAATCGCCCAAGGCGCACGGGGAGCAATTTGTTCTCGCCTCACGAGGCCCGCTTCGACCAGTTGTTCAATCGTGCGGTGACTCACGCCACATACTCTGGCTGCTTCACTCAAGCTGACTGATTCAGGATCCGGTAATGCTCGTTTTTGGCCATCAATCGAGTAGTTACGCCGGACGGTAGCCACGCGGTTCTGATTCCATCGTTTCCCTTTTCCCGTGGAATGGCCGAGTCGGTTCAACACCGAAGCAATCTGGTCATCACCATGGCGAACGGCCATCCGACGAATGATCTCTAACGCTTCCATGGGGGTCGCGGTCTGGACCGCGGAGCGGGGCCGTTCCATCTCGAGTTGAGTGTGCGTACCTCCCTTCCAATGAAGAGTGAACTGCAGGGTCTTGTTCTCCGCATCCGCGCGCACGATGATTTCCTCCAGGGCGGTGCGAAAGATCATCTTCTTCAGGGTCGGAGGACAGCGATCACTTTGCCAGATTTCCGCAAAGTTCTCGCCCATCCAATGAATGGTTGCTTCCTCCTCGGAAGACAACCAATAGCGCTTCCCGTTGAGGCTGGCCAGCTGTTGTTTGGTGGACTCCATCTCTTCCAGCTTTTCGTTCCACCGCCGCTCCAACTCGCCGGCTGCCAGACGATTCCGGGCGTCCACCGCGTCGTACTGTTCGAACGCCTTCTTGGCCTCGTAATCGAGTTGCTCCAGTTTACGGGACAGGGCGGCGCGCTCTGCCACATCCCCGGCGCTCAATTCCTCCAGTGCCCTCCGACTGGCTTCCATCCCCAAGGGCGAGATCACCTTGAGCAGTTCTTGACCCAACCGGCGATCTACCGAGGCACCGCCAAAACCGAGGCAATACTGCCCACCGTCGTCATAGTCTCCTTTGCAGAGATACCGCGCGTTGGTGCCCTGGCCTCCCCAATAGCGCACATGAAGTTTGCGACCACAATGCCCACACCGCAGAAGCCCCACCAAAAGGCCTTGACCGGCGCGAATCGCGGTCATCGATTCGTCGCCCTCCCAGTTCACTGAATTACGCTGGATCATTCGTCGGTTCTCTTCGTAAGTCGCCCAGTCAATATAACCCACGTGATGATTGGGGATAAAGACCCGGCAATCTTCGGCGCGACGCGTGGCGCCCTGACGTTTCTCCAGCCTCCCCTCCACCAGCAAGGTGGCTACCGGGCGACGGCCCCAAACATAGGCGCCGGCATAGAAGGGATTGCAGAGAATATCGCGGACCAAGCTCTGGGTAGGAATCTTCCAGACGAGCCGGGTCCCTTGGATCGGGTTGGCGGGTAGCTCCACGTCGTGATCTCGAAACCATTGGAAAGTTTGACGCACGTTCCACCGTTCACGAAACTTGACAAAGACGAGTTGAATGGCTTCGCAGACGCGTCGATTGGGATCCATGGCCACCTTACCCAAGGGATCCCGTACGTAGCCTACCGGAAGCCTCTTGAACAGCTCACCGCGGCGCGCTTTGGACTCCTGACCCGCCTGCAGTCGCTGCCGAAGAACCTTCAGTTCCACCACGCTGAGCGTCCCCTTGATTCCCAGCACCAACTGGTCATCGAGATAATTCAAGTCGTAAACCTGTTGCTCGTCGGCGATGAGGGTTCCAAAAATCTGGCATACCTCCAGCAGTCGGCACCAGTCTTTGTCGGTGCGGGACAGCCGCGAGACCTCCCGGCTGCCCACGATTCCCACCTCTCCTAAAGCCACCGAACTGAGGACGCGCTCGAATCCTTCGCGCCGAGCGGAGGCCATAGCCGCGCTGGATCCCAGATCACTATTGATGATCTCCACTTGCTTCCAACCCAGGGCACGCATCCGCTCGGCCAAGTCATACTGAAGACGTTGGCTTTCCTGATTCTGCCGCACCTGTTTGTCACTCGACTGCCGCAGGTAGACGATGGCTTTGCGAGCCAGGTGCTCCGGCTTGATCTTAGGACTGTACAGAAGCTCTGTCATCAACTCCTCCTCCTTTGGTTCGAAATGCCACCACCAGAAGGCGCGCCATGAGAGCCACGAGTTCGCTTCGCACTGTGGCCGTCACGGGCATGGGTGGCTCCTCTGGTCGAGTCAGGTCCAGCAGTCGTCCTTGCAGCACGATGACCTCCTTGGCATCCGTCAAGAGCTGTCTGCAGAAGGTTATCGTGGATCGTACTTTCGGCGTCCAGAAAGGGAGCGAGTAAGGAAGCGAGGCCGCGAAGCGCTTCCCCACTCAGAAGCCCTCGCTCGGCAATCTTGATCCGGGCGGAGTCAGGCGACAGCATCCACGACGGAATCTTCAAACGCCTGCCCGTCGAATCGATGACGGAGACCGCCCCATCTCCGCGCCTTGGCCTGCGGACAATCTGTAGGCTAGAGCTATGAAGTGGGTGGAAAGGATAGAACACCCGCACCTGCGTGGTTTCTGGGCTCAGGGTATTCTGGGTGCGAGTGGCACCACCCCCATGTCCACTGCGTGATTCCGGCGGGCGGTCTGTCCCCCGATCACACCCGCTGGATTCATCCCCCCTATCCCTTCTTCCTGCCGGTGAAAGTCCTCAGCCGCGTCTTTCGGGGCAAATTTGTGGCCGGCCTGCGCCGGGCTTTCCAGCAAGGGGAACTGGGGTTTTATGGAGACCAAAAGGCACTTCGAAGCCCCAAGTTGTTTCGCGCCCTGGTCCGTTCCCTGTACCGTCAGGATTGGGTGGTCTATGCCAAGCCGCCCTTCGGCGGTCCGGAATATGTCCTGCACTATCTGGCCCGTTATACCCATCGCGTGGCCATCTCCAACCATCGGTTGGTCTCCTTCCAGAACGGCCAGGTTACTTTCCTCTGGAGGGACTACGCCCACGGCAACAAGAAGCGCAAGATGACCCTCACCGCCGACGAATTCTTGCGCCGGTTCCTGCTTCACGTGCTGCCCAAGGGCTTCGTTCGCATCCGTTTTTTCGGCTTCCTCGCCAACCGGCGACGAGCCACCCTCTTACCTCTTTGCCGACAACTGCTCCCGGCCAACCCGGCACCGTCCTCTCCCTGCCCGGCTTCACCCCAGCCGCCATCCTCATGGTCTTGTCCTCTTTGTGGCGGACCCATGATCATCATCGAGAGGCTCACCGCGGAGCAACTTGGGCTTCGGGCAGTTGACTTGCGGAGTTTCGTTGACACTTCCTGAGCGCTATCACACCTCGGACACCAGGCATGCTCTGGCATGCACAACCGAAGTGTGCCTGCGCACCAAAATTCCCATTACCAAGCCCTCCTTGCCCACGTTGGCCCTCGCTGCAGACGGCCCCAACCGTCCCCTTTTGCCGCCTTCAAGGCGCATAGGGATGACTACGACCCCACTCAACGCCCTCCCAGCACACCTCAAACCCATACAAACGCCATAGGCTGGCCGCGTCCGCCGCAAACGCCAGCGGCTTCATTCAAACGGCTCTATCGGGAGTGACCCGGCAAATCAGTTTCTTCTGGTTACCCAACATTCTCGGGCCGGGGCACTCCCGATAGAGTCCTATCGTTACCCGCGGGTAACCGGCGTACTCGGCGCGAGCGCCCTCGGCCCAACTTCGGCGATACTCGCAAAATAGGCCTCCCGTGTGGGTCTGCAGCGGACACGGGTGCACGGAAGCGCGTTCAAACTTGTTTACTGCATCACCAAGAAGCGGGCTGACCGACGAGGAGTTCTTTCACTACTGGGAGAATATCCACGGACCCATCGGGTTCCCGTAGTCCTCATCTCCGCAGATTGGTACAGAGCCACCGCCTCACAGCCCCAGGAGATAAACACCCACCCGATTATGACGGAATCGTGGAACTCTGGTTTGACGACAGGGAGGTTCTATTGGCCGCTCGTCAATCATCCGAATGAAAAGCCTCGAGTGAAGACGAAGCGAACTTCATAGACCACAAGAAAGTCGCCTACTTCGTCTCGGGGAGCACATGATCTCGGGCGAAGCAAGATAACTGTCATTAGCTGCCCATCATAACCTCGCGACTCTTCGCAGTGCTCCTGGGTGTCGGTTTCGACGATTTCGCCGCGTTCTTTGCTGCTGATCTCGCGGTCCGCCGTGTACCCGGCCTGTCCAGGCACGGTCCCGTTGGGAGCGAACTGTGACGGAGATCGGCTGGAAGGCTGCTCCTGAGCAAGCTCCACGACAAAAGTCATGCCCTGTAACGTATCCCTGCTTCGCGGCTCCGGCGTTCGCTTTCAAAATCCTGGTGGGCGCTCGGCCATGACATTGAAGCTACGCTCTAGGGCGAGTCCGGCACGGCCCAGCGTGCCCTCGTCAAAGAGCCGCCCAATGAGGGTGACGCCGTGGGGCACGCGGCGCGGCGGCGAGAACTTGGGGAGCGGATGGTTGGGATCGGGCGCCCAGTCGCTGCGCGCCTCCGACACCTCAACGAAGCCCGCGCGCAACGTGAGCGAGGGATGCCCGGTGAAATTGGTGATGGTAAGCAAATCTGCCCTTCCAGTCGATGGCCCGCTGCCCATGGCGACGATATCATGTTGCTGCTTCGGGAATAAGGCTCGCGCACAACGGCCAACTGCGACCGACATAGGGGTGTTGTTTCCGTGTCAGAAGATCACACGCTCTTTCACGATGCGTGCTGGCCATTTGAGCGTAAGCTGAGAGTGCCATCGCCGTTCAACTTCTGGTGACAGGCCCACTGCAGCGGATATCTCATTCCTTTCACTTCGATCTCGGCCTTGAGCCTCAGTCCCGTCCACTTCGTGTCCTTGGGCAGTACAAACTGCGCCTGGCGGATTTTTCGCGGCAGCGGGTACCCTGGGTCCAGACAACCACTCTGCAACACTGTCCCTTCCGGGCTCTCTACCGTCACTCGCAGCACCCCCGGAACGCCGGCGATGCCGTCATTCGCAAAGCCAACAATCAGGCCGAGGTATCCCTTATCTTCATAGCTCCAGATCAGCGATGGCCTGACGCGGTAACCAATCTGTCGGTTGATTCGGTCGAACCACGTCGGGAAAGCCTGGTACCAGCTCAGCAAGTTCCTGGCGCTGATGTCGTGAAAGGTCCAGAGCGACCAGTAATTGGCTCCTACGTCCATAACGTGCGCAATGATGTCATCCGAGGGCGAGATTCGGTCTTCCAGATGAACAGATTGCGGAATTCTGCCCGGGAGACCCTGTTCAAGGAACGCGGCAATCCAGCGCGGGCGATTGCTTAAGGCTTCGATCTGTTCATTCTCGATAAAGATTGTGTCACTCCGAATCCAATTGTTACTGCGCACCGTACGGTCAAGAACTTCGGAGTTTCCGACCCGGCTGAAATCAGGCTGCGTATTGGTGAACAAGGGCGTCTTTGTAAAGTGCTCCAACTGAACTTCCAGCATGTTCACCCAGGTGCGCTCCGCCATCTGGTAATCCGGGAAGGGATTGTTACTGTACGGCCAGGTGTGACCTTCGCCCCAGAAGCCATACATGAAGGTATCCATAGACTCAATCAGTGGACTTCCATTGAATTCGGCTGCCAACAGGCCAATCAACTCCCGGAATGCCTGCTGGAAGAAGGGATCGTCGAACCGGGGCTGATATTGGGCGTACGGATTGTGCATCCATTTTGCGTTGGACGTGTTCCCTTCCGTCCCGGCGCCCACCAACTTCACCAACGGCACTTGGTTGAGAACAAAGTCCGGCAGCGCTGGCTGGTCGAAATAGTCTGGAGCGCTCATCTGAATCCGAAATCCAATGCGCTTGTTGTTTTTCTTGGCCAGGTCGAAGACAAGCTTCAGGTAATCGGGAAAATCAAGACGTCCTGGCCGCGGCTGGATTTCCCTCCACGTGGGCCGGATATAAAGCTTTTGTCCCAGCGGAAAACGAATCAGGTCTTCGATCGCCTGCGGAATATTGTCAGCCTTGATCTCCGCCGTCCCCATGTCCGCCGTGATGTATGTGACCAGCCCCTTGCCGTAGCCAGGCACCACCTCATCGGACGGCGTGGTGGTCATCACCACTTCATCGCTGGGGATCGTGGCATCAGGAGGATACTGTGGAAAGGGGCCTTGATTCAGGCGGTCGCTCACCTGAGGACCTGAGCCAAAGTCGTATTTGTCCCAGTTGTGAGCAGGAACGATACCCTGAGTCGCCTCCGCACCAATCCCCGCGGACACTGCCAGAGCACTGCCGCTCTTAAGAAAGTCTCTGCGGTTCATCGCAATTCTGCCCTCCTTTCGTTGCAGGCAACTTCAATTCTGCCGGTCATCTGAAATCGATGTTTTGGACTCTCTACCTGGAACCGTATGTTCTACACCCACCAGAATCATCAACAACGAAGCGGTTCTTGAGCTTAGCACGGCCTGTGGATGGGGATATTGTCCGTTTGATCGAAGCCAGCCGGCCAATTTGGTCTGCCGTATACGACCGTCAGAAAATGACAAACGACTAGGAACGCCCAGCGTTTACCAATGATCTGTCACGATGACGCGGACATTACAGTCTGTTGACGGGCAAGTGCGCCAGGCGCGGGACCGTTGGCACAGCGAGAGAGAGATGCACCCAGCTACTAGGTCGACCCCTCACTCCGGCGCCTTTGGGCCGTTGTGGGCAAACTTCTCAAGAAGGAAGGTGAGGCGCTCGCCTAGCGTGTTCCACAAATGACGAAGTAGGGCGGGCCGGCGAGATCCGGCGGGAAGCCGGGGTACAGCCAGGCGCGATCCGGGGCCGCTTTCAACTCGAAGTAGTATTGCAGCGGGTACGGTGAGTCAGTGTAGGCGCTCGGGATGGCGGCGACGTAGGCTGATCCTTGGCGGTCCATGACGGCGAACTGCCAACGCTCGGCTTGGTTGACGTGCCGGTAATAGAGGCGCGCCGAGGCGACCACCGGGGGCCCCGTGAGTTCGAACGTCAGCGGCTGCCGGCGCTGGAAGTGGTCAGGCACATGATGGCGCATCGCGGCCGAAGGGCGCTCGGGGCGGCCAGTGGCTTCGGTGATGGCGGCCTTCACCTTCGGATCGCCGGTGGTTTTGGCGGAAGGGAGGAGGTTCTCCAGAAAGGCAATGTCAGCATCAATGGCGGGGAGTCGGTCGAGCCAATGTCCCCGCAGCCAGGAGAGTTCGCCAAAGGTGATGTCCATAACGTAGACGCCCTTGGCCTTGTCGGCTAATCCGGCCCAGGCGGCGCGCGCGGCCCGGTAGAACTTGAGCGCCTCCTGGAGCGCGTCGTGGTCGCCCGAGCGCTGGTGAATCGCATACAGGACGCCAGCGCGGAATTTGGCGGCAAAGAACTCACCCAAGCCGCGCTGAATCGCAACATCGATATCAACGCGGCGGGCGCTTGCCGGTCGCGTGGCGCCGGCCAGATCTTCCAGCCATTGCGCGACCTCGATGGGCGAATACTTGCCGCTCCGCTCGCCATGGAGCAACTCATCCGCGAAGTCGTTGATGCGGGAAAAGAGCTGCGGGTCGAGCGGGCTGGTGTTGCCGAAGTTTTTCGGTGACGGAGTGTCGACGTACTCGGTCTTCGACGACTCCACCAGCGACTGGTTGGAGTAGATCTCCGGCCAGTAGTTGTTGTTCGCGGCTGAAGGTAGATGAGCCGTAGTGACGATGGGCAGAATGCGGCTGGCGGCGGCGAGCGCGGGCTCGACTTCGACCTTGGCGTCCGGATTGTAGAGCTTTTGGCCCCAGACGCGGTAGGTGGCGAGATACTTCTCCCAATCCCAGCGCGGGCGCAGCGAAGCATCGGCGTAGGCGCAGCGCCCGCTCTGCCCGGAGGGCGCCACACCCGATCCGCGCCGGCCCTTGAAGGAGAGCGGCTCCATGATCTCGACGCCGGTCGACCCGCAGAATTGGAAGGCCCGCGCGTAACCGGCGGCGAAGACCGGGTCGGCCCACAGCAGCAGGCGCTGGGTGCCGGGCCAGATGCGCCAGAGGATGTCGAAGCGCCGATCTTCGCGCATCAGGTCGGCGTAGCCGTAGCGGGTAAAACTGCGGGAGCCGGTGCTCAAAGCCATCAGGCCACTGTCATGGTGGCTGGCCGGAGGCACCTCCTGGTCGCGAATGTCAGCCTGGTGATACGGCATTCCCATGTGCTCGGCCCAGAACTTCGGCGACACCTTGACGGGCATGCCCGTGGCCAGCGCGAGGTCAATTATGCCCTGGTCGATGCCCTTGGCGTGCAAGTCGATCTCGACCTGGCGGCCGGAACGCTTCACGCCGTCGAAGACGCCAGCCCAGAACGGGTAGCTGCCTTCGGCGACGCCGCTCTCACCGTGGATGCGGAGCGTGACGCCGGTGATGGCGGGGCAGGCGCGGAGGAGAGCGGCAAGCGCGTCGCGGCAATACGGGCCGTGGTTCTCGGCGTTGAGTCCCTCGATGGTGTAGTTCGCCTGTGGGCTGTTCTCCCACTGGTAGCCATGCATCCAGACGCCCAACTGGAATTGGAGGCCGTGGCGGGCGGTCTGCTCGCTGATGAAGTGCAGCGTTTCGAGATTCCGGGCGCGCTCAGCGTCGGGCAGGTTGGCTGCGCGGACGTTGTAGCCAGGAACGGAGAGGAAGAAAGGGTAGGCGAAGAGGAAGTAGGCGTCGGTGACCGCGCGCAGGAAATCGTAGCCGATGCCGAAGCTGAGGTTGAAGCGGTTAAAACGGTTTTCCGTCAGCATGGCGAGGTAATGCGGCCACATCTCGCGGTCGTAGAACCACGTCTTATCTTCGACCTCGCTGGTGAAGAGGTGCTGGATGCTGCGGATGGCGTTGGCGGGCTGCTCCGCAGTGGGTTGCGGCAAGGCGGGCGCGCCAGCCAGGGCAGCTGCAGTCAGCAAAAAGTTGCGGCGGTTCACAACCGGATTGTACTGCTAGTCTGACCTAACTTAAGAGCAGAGTTTAGTCTTGGCGCGCTATTGGTAGCATTCTGTTCCCAAGTTCTTTTGCGACGGGCGATCGCCATGACTTGTCCCAACGGTGCCATGTCATCAAACTTTCGGGAACGCCGACTAAGCAAGGGTTCGTCCGTGCCGAATGTTGGTGAACCGCTATTCGATGATCACTACGATCCGCTGATAACGAGTAAGGCGCGGGGTCCCGTCGTCGGTCGCTTCCAGGACGACGTTGATCGTCTGCCCTGGCTTCGCACCATCAGGTACACGGAACGCCGTCTTGAGCGCTACCGGTGCAGAGAACGTGATGTCGCCCGGATAGGTACCCGCATCGTTATGCTGCCACCACTTCACCGTCACCGCGTTTCGATCAGGATCCGAAACCTCTCCCTCCAGATTGACTGTGCTGCCCGGGCGAGCGGAGATATCCAAGGAGCCCCTAATCCTGACCTTCGGCGGGTGATTCGCATCGCTGAACTGTGGTGTTACGGCCCATTTCAGGCGAGCCGCGAAATCATTCTGTGCTGCGGCAAAGAAGGCGGCGGAAATAGCCTTAGTCTGCGGCGTAACCTTCGGTATCATACTAAGCAAATTGATGGAAGCTCCTCCCGCAGGAAAGCCATTCTTCTTCTCGCTGCTTGGAACGTTCGCATTGCTTCCAGCAGGCGCCAAACCCCTCGCAATGCCAGAGGTAGCGGGAGTCAACTTGGGCACAGGAACCCCTCCCGCGAAAAAATCGATTTGTGGTTCATTCGCGTGATGCGTGCGTCCGCCCCAACCGCCCCAGGACGGATCCTCATACGTACGTAGTCCTATGTTGATGAGATTGATGAATGTTGGCGTATCGCCCTCGCCAAGGAACGCTCCTTTCTCTTGCGGCGGCATCCAAACCATGTACCCCATCTCTTTAAGCTGCTCAGCCGTATAGGCCGACAGCCCGAAATAGTCTGTCCGATCTCCCTTCACCATCTGCTTGCCGTCGCCCCAAACCCGGTACAGCGCGCCCAACGGCCCTCGGCTCAAGATATTCTCCTGCGTCCATGCTGCACTGACATACACCTTATTCTCTGGTGCAATCCCAAATTGTGCTCCGTATCCGAAGTTTGGCCCCCCCGTGCCGAACTGCCATTCCTTGACATTGGGCCAGTTCGGTCTGATGTAGCCGGCGCCTGTGCCATCTTGATCTCCAGAAGGAATGATAATGAGCCTACGTGACACCTTTTCGCTGATCACATTCCATTGCGGCGTGTTGCCGTATTGGTCGTAAATGGATTTCAGCGCGCGCGCGATCGTGCTCTCTCCGCCCTGTGCGGTCACGTACAGCGGGCCGGGCTGGCCGTCGAGCAAAAGAGACTTGATGAGATTCGAGCCGTCTGTGTCTTTTGAGAAATCGCCGTCGAACTCGACGTTTCCCCACTTGATCTTCGATTTTAGTTCCGCCGGAGTTGGGTAATCGGGATCGTGGACCTTCAGATTCGAATAAGCTTTTGCGTAAGCGTCGACGATGTCGTCGATAAAGTGCTCGTCAGATTGAAAGCGCCAGGAAGTGCAGGGGCACAGACCGAGGCGGGTATACTCGCGACCCGGAATGTACTGCGTAGTGCCTTTGCCACCTCCCGTCCAATGGAACTGGCTGCTGGCATAGATCAGACCCTCGATCTTGAAGTCCGAACTGTAAAGTATCGCCCGGATGAGCGTGTTGTTGTCGTCTAGTTCGGGGTCCGCGGTGATAATAATCCTGGGCTTCGCCCCCGAGGTCTTCTCCTGCTGGGCAGGAGCTACGACGACGCCTACGGTCAGCAAAGCCACAGTGATCATCCAACCGTAAATTGTGCGCATCACCTTGTTCTTCGTCACGTCATTCCTCCCGGGACTCTATCCACGCCATCGCCTGCTCTCGCCCTTACCACCGGGATTTGCCCGGCACAAGAATCACAGCTCCGAGTAATCGCGCTCGTTCAGGCTGACGAATGGCTAGACGATCTCTAAAACTCTCATTCACTTCGCTCAAAGCTGCCACGATGACTCCTGCCATTGACAATCAAGGTCACAGTGGCCAGTTGCTCCTTCTTACTCAGCGACGGTCAGGCGAACGGACGAGGCCTCAACCGAACTCGCCTCGACAAGAATGTCGACTGGACCGGGCTCGACCGTCTTCCGCATCTGGGCGTCGAGAATCGATAGCTGCTCGGCACCGATCTCGAACGTGACGGTTGTTGTCGCGCCCGGCTCCAGATGAACGCGCTTGAATCCGCGCAACGCGATCACCGGCTGAACGACGCGCTTACCGGATGGTGAACGTACATTTGGACTACCTGGTCTCCCGCTCTCGATCCGGAGTTTGTGACCGTCACGGAAACCTCTGCCGGCTGGCTCGCAGCAATCTGCGCTCGATCTAGCGTAGGCTTTCCGAATGCGAACGTAGTGTAGCTGAGACCGTGCCCGAAGGGGAAGGTAGTTCTGCCCTTACTGCGCCTCACAACGGTGGCCTCCCCAGTCCTGCTGTGGGCGGTGTGGCGATTGCGCGCCCGATGACGGGCAAGCCCCACGGGGCCATGGGCAGGAGGTGCGGATAAGACAGGTGGTGCAAGAAGGGTCAGGCTGGTACCGGGCGGGGTTGCGGGTGGGTAGCGGTCGGGAAGAGTCCCACGCGCAGACTTTTCAATGGGTACTCCCGTCGCCACCCAGAAACCCGCCTCCCCCTCCCGCCGCAACCGAACGGTGTGGTGCCTTTCCCCGGCGAGCTAAAAGACCCCCGCCCGTACGCGGTACCAGCACACTGAAAAGTAAGGCCCTTCCGGCGTACGTCTAAGCGGGCTAAAAGTAGTGGTTTTCCACCTCTCTCCCACCTGCTTCCAGCAATCTCTTTCACTTTTCTGGAACCCACATCGCCGCTTTCAGCCGGGCCGGGTGTATAACTCTCCGCACGCAAAGCCGGTGGGAAGCAAGAAGAGAGCAGCAGCAGCGGCGGCGCCGGACTCTGGCTGTACCTGCGACATGAATCGGGACTGAACCTTTCGAGACTTTAGCCAATCCGGAAGCAACGAGCCTCGAATTCGTTGTCCGGCTCCTGCCAACCCATTGTTTCCATTAGCCTTCCTCGCTACATCAGAACACCTAACTTCCGAGTCTTCTTAATGCTTCAGAGGTTTCCATCCGATGGGAAATCGGTTAAGTTCTGGCCCTAGAGGCGGTTGCAGCGGGCCGAACGAAATAAAGCATAAGCTTGCCTATAAGTAAGTGCCTTTGCGCGATTTCTCTGTAAGTCTCTGATAGCAAAAAGGAAGTCTATGCGCTACCAGCGCATATCTTTCTTTTTGAAACCAGTTGGTTCGGAACCTGTCCTCTTTGCGGTTATTTCGTCCAAGAGAGCGGTGCTCATTTGGCCGTGCTGTCAACGGCACAGGCGGAAGTGTAGAACGGGGAATGGAGGAGGGCTCTCTCACCAACCGCATAGCTGAACTGGTTTTCGGCAGAAAATCAGTTCGCACATCCCCCTGAATCCCATGATCGACGCGCTCATCTGGACATGGCGATATGATCCACCACACCTTAAAGTAACCCCTTGAAACAGAGACCCTTCACCCAATTGTCACTTAAAGCATGAGTTGGCCGTTTCTAAAGCATGAGTTGGCCGGCGCTGCCGGCAGCAAGTCGTTTATTCTTAGTGACAGCGGTTCATGTCCTGCACGCGTGATTGTGGCCAGGACCTAGAAATAAAGCATAAGTTGGCCGCGAGTGCAGTTTCCTTTGAATAGCGCATTAGCAACTGACCGCCGTTTGCCCTTTCGGTGACCCCGCTAACCCGCTCTGAGAGAGCCGGGAGTGGCAAAACCCGCGAGCGTACGGCCTAAGCCCCTCTGGTGAGGCAAAGTCGCCACTCCGCGGCCAACTCATGCTTTATTTCCGGCCAACTGATGCTTGAAGTGACAGCCGCTGCGGCCAACTTATGCTTTAAATCCGGCCAACTCATGCTTTAAGTGACACCAATTTTCGTGAAACCGGCTAAAACAAACGGCAATTTTATGCTTTAAGTCACAACACGCGCGCGTGTCACTTTGAGTATAACTTTGCCGGAATAAACCATATCCTTGCCGCGGCGGAGCGCAGAAGTTCTTTGTTTCCAAGGGAGGAGAATCGGAGGAGAGTGGGGCCCTAAAGCATATTGTTGCCGCGAGTCCATTCTAAGGCATATCCTTGCCGCTGGTCCGAATGAGACCCCCCGGCCGAGAGGCCGGCTTTTCGAAAGAGGGAGCAACACGGAAACCTAGCTCCGACATCTCTGAGAGCGAATCCGTAACGCCGGAACCATCTGCGCGGCCGCAGCGTGCACCTCAGGCGAGCGAACCCATTTCCTCCGCGAATAATCGGAGCGTAAACTTCCGAGTCGGCGGAACCTAAGACTTATCCAATTAGTGAGTCAAATCGAAATGCCAACTACGGCCACTTCACGGTTATGGCCAAATTAACCGGCCAATCCTTTGAATCAGCCTCCAAAATCGTAGCTGAGAAAGCGTTATTCTTCTTCAGTTGAATTTTTCTCTTCAGGAGGAGGGGCCCGCTTTCGGCTCAGATCTTGGCAGGTCAACGCCGGGGCAGCCGGGGCAGAGCCCCTATGAACCACGATTCTTTTTATCCCACTTTCTGCCCCGCAGCACAAGCTCGAAACCGATTGGGCTCGCGAGGCCGAAGGGATTATGTTACGCCGATGTCCGGTTTGCGAACGCGATTCCATCATCGGTCACGGTCGCCGTCGCAAGCAGGCGCACGATGAACATCACGATTGGATTGGAATCCGGCGCGGCCTTTGCCACGGTTGCGGGAAGACCTTCACCTTCCTTCCGCCGCTTTCTCTCCCCTACACCCACTACAGCTTGCTGGCCCGCGGTCAGGCGCTCCGGCGACGCTTTATGGAGCACTGCTCTTGGGAGGAAGCGACACCCACGCTCCAGGACCCCGATCGGGTGCCCGATCCCTCCACCCTTCGCCGCTGGTCGAGCGGCCTGGACCACTCCCAACCGGCGGCTTCCTTTCGACGCCAAACGTTCGCCCGCATGGCCCAGTGGCTGGGGCGCGGCGCTCCGGCCGATCCCCAGGCTGGGCCCTTATCGGGG
>DATFYM010000046.1:0-24271 GCA_035315065.1 Terriglobia bacterium | reverse complement strand
GCGCCAAGCCGGCGTGCCGCTCCAGGAGAAGGTCGCGCTGGTGACGCGGCGTCAACCGCGTCTGGACGTTGCCGTAGTCCTTCGGGTCGATCCGCCGCGGCTTCCCGGCTCCCGCGCCTGAGGGCGTGCCGCCCCACCTCCATTCGAAGATCTCGACGCCCGCCGCTCGCGGATCGAGATATGCGGCACGGTGGGCGATGGTCTCGATCGCTGCCGACGGCAGGAAGAGCTTGAGGCCGGAAACGATCGTGTCCGGCGCGTGCTCGCGCAGCCAGTCCAGCCAGATGAGGCCGAAGGCTAGCACCGAGTCAGCGGCAGCCACTGCCTCTCCTTCGGCCAGACCCAGGAAGGCCCAGGCCGTTCGACCCTGACGTGCCCAGCCGCGCGTGTACCAAGCCGAGAACGAGAACTCGCGGTCGGAACGGTTGCCGACCCGCTCCAGGCGCCGTCCGGGGAATTCGCGCTCGATCATCGTCGCCAGCGCCTGGCGAAAACCGGCGCGGTCCAGTTGTGGGACGTCGGCGGCCCCCGCTGGCCCACTCCGGATGGGCCGGCCACGGTCGGCGTTTTCGCGGAACTCCAGGGCGGCGGTCCCTTGCGCGCCCGGCTTGCGGACGAAGACTCCCAGGCGGCCGCGGTCGCGGTAGGCGATGCCTTCCACGCGGCGCGCCAACGAGCGCCCCGGGCTCCAGGCTTCGAACACCAGCTTGCCGAACTCGACGGCCAGCCGCCAATGGTGCACGGTCAGGTCGAGCAGCTCGCCTTCGTCTTCACGCGCGATAGGGTGCGCGAGAGACCGGAGAAAGGTCTCAATTTCGCCCCGGAGGTCTGCGAGCGAGTCGGGGTCGGGGCGGGAAGCCATGTCAGGACGGATTATAGCGGGCGGGCTAGTCAGCGTGAACTACTATTCAAGCCGATCATTGGCCTCAGCGGTTCGGGCTCAAGCTTTTGACAAATCCATAGAGCCCTTGCATACTGAGTGTGAGACCATCAGGTCAACCCAACCAGCGAAGCGACGTAATTGAAATGGGCATCATGTTCGTTGAAGGTACGGTGACCGGCCCGACGGGAAAACACGCCACCTTGAAATTCCTGGTGGACAGTGGCGCCACTTACACGTTGCTGCCCAATAAGGTTTGGCGCGCCATCGGTTTGAAGCCGATGGACTCAGTCAACTGCGTCTTGGCAGATGGCACGGAGGTGGTGCGTAAGGTGTCTGACTGTCTTATCTCGCTTCCGCAAGGTGAACGACACACCCCCGTGATGCTTGGGGAAAAGGGTGACGAGGCGCTCCTGGGTATGGTCACGCTAGAAGAGTTTCGCTTGATCCTGAACCCTTTCACCCGGCAGTTGCAACCGATGCGGATGATGCTTGCGAGCCGGACTCCTCAGCCGTCTGGGTTCAGTTTTCTAAATCGACTTGAGGTGCCGCGTCCCTGGCTTCGACCTCCGCCTGGTGTTATGGCCTCCAGATGGTCTTTCGCACCTTCGCGCCCTTGCCGCCCAAACCCCGCTACTTCCTCGCCAGAAACGCCGCTATCCCCGCCGGGAGTCGGAACCGTCCATAAGCAGTCCAGCGCTCTGCTTCGAAGCCCGCCTGGCCGAGCATCTCGACGATCTCAGCGCCTGGGTATAGGTGCAGCCGGTGAGTCTCCTCGCTTTTTCGATACTGCCGGCCGCGTTGGCGAAAGCAGATGATCTTGCGTGTCAGAGTGTTCTGCTTTCGATCGCCGTCAGTTTCCACCAGGATCGCCCAATCGGCGCCCTGGAACCACTGTCGCCGGGGTCCGTTCTCGGGGATTCGCGCGGGCTCGGCCACATCGAAGATGAAAACGCCGCCGGGGCCGAGCGCGCCATTCACGCGGGCGAACAAGCGGGCCAGCTCCGCCTTCCCTGCCTTGCGATCGAAAGCGTAGTTGAGGCATTCACCGATCGAGGTGACGGCGTCGCAGGCGGGCAGCGCCACGCGAAGGAGAGGCGCATTCACAAATCGGGATTGCGGTGCGATCTTACGGGCCAGCCGAATGAAGGCCGGCGACTGATCGACTCCCAGGACCTCGTATCCAGCTCGATTGAGCTCGCACGCCCACCGGCCGCTTCCACAACCCAGATCGACGACGAGGCCGCTGGTGATCCCGTTGCGCTTGAGCGCGCGCAACAATCCCGGCGCCGCGTTCAGGCAATACCCCCGGAAGCCGGCGTCATGGACATACGCCAAGTCTTCCCCGTATCCCTTCATGCTGGACATTATGCCGGCATTGGGCGGGGTTCGCTAGCCTGGGGGAATTTGCCTTCGTAGTGGCCGGCTTTAGCCGGGCACCTCGAATTGTCGATGTGGCCGCTGCATTGCTTCTCATTCACAATTCATCGTTCACAATTAGATCTTCCCACCTCCATCATTGGAATCTGGAATCTGAAATCTGCGATTTCTCCGCCCGCCTAGCATCCCGGCGGCCGCTGGCAGCGCCGCCTTGCACCGTTCAACGCGCAGGGAATGACAATCCACAGGTAACAGCCAGACCAGACACTGGCGGGGTGTTTGCTTGTTCTGCAAACACCCCACTTCCGCACCGGAGAGCACAAGCCTACAAGAGGAGACCGCCGACTCTCTAGCCCCTGCCCTCGGCTTCGTTTAGCCTTCGACGCAGAAGCAGACCAGCGCCGAACATTGCCGTCCCCAGCAACGCCAACGATGCTGGTTCAGGAACTGCCGAAGTTGACCACAAGTTATCAACCACTGAAATATGCCCCGCGCCGGCTGTACCGCCGCTCGCGCCGATATCCTTAGTCACCACGGTAGCGGAGCCGCTCGGCGTGAAGGGCGAGCTGTCGGAGAAAATGTGGAGCCCGCCTCCAGTGAAGGTAAAGAGCCCTTGCCCGTTATTCGCGACCTCAGCCACGCTGGCTGAGCCGGTGCCTACTGCGCCGGCGACCATGGACAGGACCCAGTCGGTAAGGGCGCATCCCTGGCAGGTCACCGTGTATTGGATAACTCCGTCAGCGGTTTGGTCGGAACTCGCGAGATACGCACCGCTGAACTGAAATCCGGATTCACTCCCCGAGATCGGGTTGACGGTTACACCCGAATCTGGGGGCGCGAAGCCGCCGCCGCTGGAACTGGTGGCGTAGCTGAAGTTGCTGAATAGCAGCGGGCCGATGCTGCAACTATACCCCGATGCATCGTACGTGCTCAAGTTTGCGGTGGCGCAATTGCCCGCCCAGCCTACGGACGAAATCAACAGCACCAGCACGATAAGAAGCGGAACTCGTTTCATGGATAGAGCTTTCACTAACCCTCCTTTGGTTCTAAGCCTTCTGAAGTTTTAGGTCACATTCGTCAGAAACCCGGTGCGACTGCAACTGTCGCACATACCCAAACCCCGCCCAATAGCCCCAGAGTACTGGTACTGCGCCGTTCAATTCAGGGTCCGCCGTCGTGTTCAATCCTCAATCGGGAATCGTCAGTCAGCATCGTCGATAAAATAGAGCTTGACAGCCCTACGTGAGTGGCCTACACGATCTTGGCGCTTCTGTAGCTCTGCGCGAGGGTTTCTTGCTCGTCACTCGTCACTTGCCACTCGTCACTCTGCGCTTGGGGGGTTGAACTCGTGCCAGAGAGCGTCCCAAACTGGGTAGTAATGGCCGGTCGCGAGGCAAGGAACGCTTACATCGCCGAGGTTGGTCTCGGGTCAGAATCGGGCTGGGACATGGCCTTGACGCGTGCATGGTTTTCCCATAGATTGAATCAGGCAACCGAGGGTGGTCAGTTGTTGGGTTGGGGGATGCAAGTGTCCGAAAGCCCCGAATCGAAGGAAATCGAGGGGAATCGAAAAGGGGGGCGGCGTAACGCGGGAGATTCCAGCCCTATGAAAACCGCATCTTTGGCATTGGCCGTCTTCTCTCTATACGCTTGGGGCACGCTGCCGGCAACCGCGCTCACCCCGGTGGCCGCCCGGCACGGCTTGGTGGTATCGAGCGAAGAAAACGCCTCCGAGGCCGGCGTGGAGACGATGAAGGCAGGGGGAAACGCGGTTGACGCCGCCGTGGCAGTGGGGTTTGCGCTGGCCGTGACCCACCCCTGGGCGGGCAATATTGGCGGCGGCGGCTTCATGTTGATCCGCATGGCCTCGGGCGAAGCGGCCTTTGTGGATTACCGGGAAGAGGCGCCGGGCAAGGCCGTGCGCAACATGTACCTGAACGCGCAGGGCAATCTGGTGCCGGAGGCGAGCATCGTGGGCGCGCTGGCGGTGGGCGTGCCGGGCACGGTGGCCGGCTTGGCGCTGGCCGAACAGAAGTACGGCAAGCTGGGCTTGGCGCACGTGCTGGAGCCGGCCATTCGTCTGGCCGAGCAGGGCTTCCCAGTGAGCTTCAACCTGGCGGAATCCCTGAAGGAGTCCAAGGGCCTGCTGGAAAAGTTCACCGACTCGCGCCGCATCTTCCTGCGCGACGGCAAGCCCTACGAGCCCGGCGAGATTCTCAAACAGCCGGAACTGGCGGAGACGCTGAAGCGGATCGCCGCTCAAGGGCCCGACGGCTTTTATAAGGGTCCGGTGGCACGGGCTATGGTTGCCACAATGGAGAGGTACCACGGCCTGATCACCGCCGACGACTTGGCCGGTTACGAGGCCAGGTTGCGCCCACCGATCGTGGGACACTTCCGCGGCTATACCATTGTCTCCGCGCCGCCGCCAAGCTCGGGCGGCATCGCCCTCCTGGAGATGCTGAACATTCTGGAGCCGCTGGACCTGGGATCGGCGGACTCCTACCCCTCGATGCACCTGATGGTGGAATCCATGCGCCGCGCCTACGCCGATCGCGCCGCTTACCTGGGCGACTCAGACTTCGTGAAGGTCCCCGTCGCCGGCCTCACCAATCCTGAATACGCCGCGAAACTGCGCCAGGAGATCCTGGAGACGAAGCCGGACGCTCCCGTGGCGGCCGGAAAGCCGGCGGGCTGGGAGGAGGAGGCGTCCACCACCCACTACAGCGTGGTTGACGCCGATGGCGACGCTGTTTCCAATACCTACACCCTGAACGGCGGCTATGGGTCCGGCGTCACCGCGGAGGGAGCGGGATTCCTGCTGAATAATGAAATGGACGATTTCGCCTCCAAACCGGGGTCGCCCAACATGTTCGGCCTGGTGCAGGGCGAAGCCAACGCCATCGCGCCCCACAAGCGCCCGCTTTCGTCGATGACCCCCACTATCGTGCTGCAGAGCGAAACTCGAAATTCGAAATTCGAAACTCGCCCGGCGTTGGAGGCTCAGTCTTCGCCTGCTTCGAGTTTCCAGTTTCGAGTTTCGAGTTTCGAGTCCCAATCGGCAATCGGCAATTCTTCCCCCCCGGGTCCCGGCTCCAAGGAAACGGTCCGGCTGGTGCTGGGCTCGCCCGGCGGCGGCACCATTATCAACACCGTGCTGGAGGTTCTGCTCGACGTGCTGGCCTTCAAAATGGACGTCCGCGAAGCCGTCACCCTGCCGCGCTTCCACGACCAGTGGATGCCGGACAAGCTGATCCTGGAAAACTGGGGATTCTCCTCCGACACCGTCGACAAGTTGAAGGAAGCGGGGTATCAGGTCTTGGTGCGCGGCCACCTCGGCGAGTGCCAGGCCATCGAGATCGACCCCCGGACCGGCTGGCGATTCGGCGCCGCCGACCCGCGCGGCGACGGAAGGGCGGTGGGCTACTGATGGAATTCGCTCTTTCCACCCATCTTTTCGCTTCCGAGCGCCTGAACGCCCACATCCTCGACAAGGTGTTGGCGGCGGGAATTCGCAAGATCGAGATCTTCGCCGCCCGCCAGCACTTGGACTACTCGGATGGCGGCCAGGTTCGCGACGTGGCGCAGTGGTTCGCCGATCACAACGTGGCGCTGCATTCGGTCCACGCGCCTTTGTTTGCCGATGCCGCCTGGGGCCGCCTGGGAGGACTGGCGGTCTCGATTGCCTACCTGGAAAGGCCGCAACGCATCGACTCGATGGATGAGATCAAGCGGACGCTGGAGATCGCCGAACGGCTTCCCTTCCGGTTCCTGGTACTGCACCTGGGACTGCCCGGTGAGGAATACGACCTGCGCAAGTTTGACGCGGCTTTTACTTCGATCGAGCACTTGCAGATCTTTGCCAAGGAGCGCGGCGTCAGCCTGCTGCTGGAAAACATTCCCAACGAGTTGAGCACGCCCGCGCGCCTTCTCACCTTCCTGGAGTACACCCGGCTCGACCTGAAGGTCTGCTTCGATACCGGCCACGCCCACATGGGGACCGGAGTGGAGGCTGCCTTCGGGCTGCTTCAGAGTCGTACTGTTTCCACCCACGTTCACGACAACAAGCGCGAAAAAGACGAGCACCTGCTGCCTTACGACGGCGGGATCGACTGGGAGCAGACGCTTCGCGCCTTCCGGGCCGCCTGGGCGAACGGCGGCCAGTTTCCGGTCCTTTTCGAGTTGAGGCACTCCGGCCCGGAAGCCAAGGACCTCGCGCGCTTGCAAGAAGTGATGCGGAAGATGGGAGAAGGAGGAATGAAAGAAAGGAGACATGAGTCTGCATAAAGGCCGTCTTCATTCTGTCTCCTGACTCCTGTCTCCTGACTCCCTTCTTCTGATTTCTGATTTTTACGAAAGGATCCCGTGCCCCCCGTCGTTGAAATTCGCAACGTATCGCAGCACGCCGGCCAGGAAGTGTTGATCCAGGGCTGGCTTTACAACCTGCGCGAGAGCGGCAAGCTGCTGTTCCCGCTCTTCCGCGACGGCACCGGGATCATCCAGGGCGTGGTGGTGAAGAAGGCCGTGCCGCCGGAGTTGTTCGAAGCGATGCGCCACCTGACCCACGAATCGTCACTCCGCGTCACCGGCCAGGTACGCGCCGACCAGCGCGCTCCCGGGGGCTTCGAGCTGGATGTCACCGGCCTGGAAGTAGTGCAGCGCGTCCCGCCCGAGGACCCGTATCCGATCACACCCAAGGAGCACGGCGTCGAGTTCCTGATGGACCACCGCCATCTGTGGCTGCGCTCGGTGCGCCAGCGGGCCATCCTGGGCGTGCGCCACGAAATCATCAAAGCCTGCCGGGACTTCTTCGACGACCGCGGTTTCACCCTGGTGGATACGCCGATCTTCACCCCCGCCGCCTGCGAGGGCACCACCACCCTCTTCGAGGTGAATTACTTCGACGAAAAGGCTTATCTCACCCAGTCCGGTCAGCTCTACAACGAGGCTACGGCAATGGCCGTGGGCAAAACCTATTGCTTCGGCCCCACCTTTCGCGCCGAAAAGTCGAAGACGCGCCGGCACCTGACCGAGTTCTGGATGATCGAGCCCGAGGTCGCCTTCGCCCGCCTCGACGACGTGTGCGCCCTCGCCGAACAACTGGTGGCCTCGGTGGTGGAGCGCGTGCTTGCCAAGCGCCGCGGCGAACTGCAGACCCTCGAGCGCGACGCCGCCAAACTCGAGAGGTGCGTGCTTCCCTTCCCGCGCCTCACCTACGACGAGGCGGTGAAGATCTTGCACAAGAAAGGAAGCGAAATCCAGTGGGGCGGCGACTTCGGCGGCACCGACGAAACTCTGATATCGGAAGAGTTCGACCGGCCGGTGCTGGTGACGCATTATCCCAGCCAGGTAAAGGCCTTCTACATGGCGCCCGATCCGCAGCATCCCGAGCTGGCCTTGTGCGTGGACGTGCTGGCGCCGGAAGGGTACGGCGAGATTATCGGCGGCGGCGAACGCCTGGCCGATTACGCCCTGCTCCTGAAGCATATCGAGGAGGAGAACCTCCCGCGCCAGGACTTCGAGTGGTACCTCGACCTGCGACGCTACGGCAACGTCCCCCACGGCGGCTTCGGCATGGGCATCGAGCGCGTAGTGGCCTGGATCTGCGGGCTGGAGCACGTACGGGAGACGATTCCGTTTCCACGCATGTTGTATCGGTTGAGGCCATGAAGGCATCAAGGTTCGGTGAAATCCAGTTCAGTTCAGAGTCTAACTTGACATATTGATGTCCGCATGATATGCCTTGATGCATGAGAACTACGATTCGACTTGACGATGAACTTCTGCTCGAAGCGAAGAGGGCGGCCGCGAATACAGGAAGAACTTTGACCGCAGTTATCGAGGATAGCTTGCGGGAAACACTCGCGCGTCGTCGACAGCCAGGCCGGCGAAGAAGGGTGAGGCTTCCGACCTTTAAAGGAACGGGGCTGCGGCCGGGCATCGACCTGGACGATTCGGCCGCTCTGCTGGATCGCATGGAAGAGTGGGATGCTACTCATCGACGTTAACGTCCTGATCTACGCCTATCGGCAGGACGCGCACGATCACCTTTCATATCGGCGCTGGCTCGACCAATGTGTGGGTTCCGACGAAGGCTATGGCATGGCAGACTTGGTTCTGTCGGGATTTCTCAGGGTGGTGACTCATCCCGGAGTTTTCCACTTGCCTACTCCCTTGGAACAGGCCCTGATGTTCGTGGACCAACTCAGAAGCCAGCCGAACTGCGTTCCTGTGGCGCCGGGCCCTCGGCATTGGGACATCTTCCTGCGACTCTGCCGGGCCGCGAACGCGAAAGGGAAGCTGGTACCCGACGCTTACTTTGCCGCGCTTGCGATTGAGTCAGGCAGCGAGTGGATTACAACGGATCGCGACTACAGTCGGTTCCCGGGTCTACGGTGGCGTCACCCACTGCATGGATCCAACCCAACTTCGGAAGGAGCCCGCTGATCCTCGCGAGCGCTCAGTTGGGCTGGCTGAGTCGAGCGTCAAAGTTCGCAAGCTTTCGCTCGGGGTTGAGCGGCAAGGCTTCGGTGGAGAGTTTATGCGATCGACCATGAAAACGGTGTTGAAGCTGTGGTTAGGCTGGTGTCTGCTGGCCTCCGTCTTCGCGGGCGGCGCGAGGGCCGACACTCTGAAGGCTGGAGTGGCGAAGGTCGACATTACGCCCGCTCCGGGATTGCCGCTGTGGGGCTTCGAGAACCGCAAGACGCCGGCGACGGGGACGCGCGATCCGCTCTACGCGCGCGTCCTGGTGCTGGAAGCGGGTGAGACCAGGCTGGCGCTGGTGGCGCTTGATCTGGGCCGATGCTTCGGGCCGGCTTCGCTCCAGCATCTTCGCGAGCTGGCCGGCAAACGCAGCGGCATTTCGTACCTGCTGGCGGTGGCCTCGCACACCCACTCGGCGCCCGTGATTTCCGACTCTTACCCACAGGGCCCGCAGTGCGTCCCGGCATGGGAGACATCGACGCTGGAGAAGATCGCCGCGGCGATCGACGAAGCCCGGCAACACGCCGTGGAAGCCCGCCTGGGCACGGGCTATGGCGTCGCCTACATCGGTCACAATCGCCTGGCGCACAACCCGGACGGCACGGTGAGCTGGTTTGAACGCAACACTACCAGGATTCCCACCGCGCCCATTGATCCCACCGTCAGCGTGCTGCGGGTGGACACGGCCGATGGCAAGCCGCTCGCCATTCTGGTCAATTACGCCTGCCATCCGGTGGTGTTCGGGTCAGACAATCTGGAGTACTCGGCCGATTTTCCCGGCGTGATGACCAAAACGGTGGAAGACACCTTCGCCGGCCAGCCGCTGTGCATCTTCCTGCAAGGAGCGCCCGGCGACATTAATCCTTTTTACGCTGTCACGCCAGTCGAGCAGGGTGCAGAAAAGTGGCGTGACTGGAGCGGCCAACGACTGGGCGAAGAGGCAGCGCGCGTGGCCAAGCAGATTCACACCGAGGCCGCGCCGTCGGCGTGCCTTGACTACGCCGAGAACCAGCTCACCTTCAGCCTGCGCTGGGACCTGGACAAGTTCCGCCAAGCGCTGATGCAGGCCCTGGGGCCGCAGGGCTTCCTGGTGTACGCGACCAGTTTGGCGCCCCAGTTTCAACTGCCGGTGGGGACCGTTCTCATCAACCGGCGAATCGCGTTCATGACCATGCCGGGCGAGCCGTTTGTCGACCTCCAAGTCAACTGGCGCGACCGTTGTCCGGTGCGCGACGCCTTCTTCCTCGGCTACGCCAACGGCTACTACGGATACTTTCCCACTATCCGCGCCTCCACCGAAGGCGGCTACGGCGCCGCCAGTTCGAGCACTTGGATCGAAGTGGGCGCTGGCGAGCGCATGGTGGACCACGCCGTCATCCAGACTTATCGGATGCTGGGCCGGTACCGCGATTTGCCGGAGGACATGCAGCCGAAGACGGCGATGAATCGCTAGGTTAGAAGCCGGTTTCCGGGCCATTCCTCAGTGCACGCTCACCTGACCTTGTGCGATCTGAGCGCGAACGTGCCGGGCAAAGTTTCGGTCGGGGTCGAGGCGCAGAGCGACATCGATCTCGCGCATGGCGTCATCATGGTGCGCCGTACCCTGGTAAGCGACGGCGAGCCAAATGTGCGCCGTGTCTGAGGCAGGTTCGAGAGCGATCGCCTTTTGCAGTCTCTCGATGGCTTTTTCCTTGTTGCCGCCGAATGCCGAGGGCGCGAAGAAGTAGCTGCGCGCGCGATTGACATATGCAGCGGCGTTGTTGGGATCGAGTTGAATCGCCTTTTCTGCCTCCCGTGTCGAGCGCGGCCCGTAGCGCGGGCCACCCGCGAAGACGTAGGGGATCAGTTCGCCCAGCGAGTCAGCCAGTAGTCGATGGGCCTCCGAAGAGTTGGGTTTCAGCTTCACGGCGTTTTCGGCGGCGGCGATACCGGCCTCGGCCGACTGCTTGGCCAGTTTGCTGTCATTGCCGTCCTCGGCGGCCTCGCACATCCATGTTTCCAGTTGGGACAGGCGCAGATAGCCATCGAAGCTGTGCTCCTGTGAGGCTTGGTGCTGAGCTCTTTCGATCAGGCCGCGCAAAGCCTGGACGTCGGCTTGGTCCCGCGCCTTGCGCGCTTCGGCGAGTTCGTCGACGGTTGGTTGGGTGGCGCCCGCCGCGACGACGGGAGCCGAACCCAGGCAAGCGACTGCCACAAGCATCAAGGCCTTCATCGACGGTCCTCCTTCGGAAGCCGACAGGTGATCGTCAACTCCTCATTTGCGCTTCGCTAGGAGGATACGAAACAGCGGCGGGAACTGTTACAACCGCCGCGCCAATCGGACCGCTACCAGACGCGGCACATCTTGGGGCGCACCATCGGCTGGCCGGGCTTGCAGCCGAACGCCTGCTGGAACTGGGGCAGGTCGGAAACGATACCGTTAACGCGGTACTTGCCCGGCGAGTGCGGATCGGTCATGGCGTGCACCCGCAGGTCTTCCGGCCGGTCGTTCTCGCAGGCCCACTGCGCGTACCCGATGAAGAAGCGCTGATCGGGAGTGAAGCCGTCGATAGGTTTCAAGTCCTGTCCCTTGGTCGCGTTCTTCCACGCGATGTAGGCCAGCAGGGTTCCGCCCAGGTCAGCCACGTCTTCGCCGCTTGTCAGCTTACTGTTGATGTGGATATCGTCCACCACGATGTATTGCGCATACTGTTCCCGCACGCAGGCGATGCGCTCGTCGAACTGGGAGGCATCATCCTTCGTCCACCAGTCGCGCAGATTGCCCTTAGCATCGAACTTGCGCCCCTCGTCATCGAAACCATGGGTCAACTCGTGCCCGATCGTCCCTCCGGTGTTGCCATAGTTGGGCGCGTCGTCCATTTTGGGGTCGAACAAGGGCGGCTGCAGGACGCCGGCCGGGAAATTGATGTCGTTCATTTGCGAATCGTAATAAGCATTGACGGTGGGCGGAGTCATGCCCCACTCGCCACGATCGACGGGCTTCCCGATCTTCGCCAGTTCCCGCCTCGATTCGAAGATGGCGCTGCGGCGCACGTTGCCGGCGAAATCGCCGCGCACGATCTCGAGCGAGCTGTAATCGCGCCACTTGTCGGGATAGCCGATTTTGTTGACGATGGTGTGCAGCTTTGCGAGCGCCTGCTGTTTGGTTTCCGGACCCATCCACGGCAGGTCTTTCAGGTCATCCTCCATGGCCGCCTCGATCTCGCGGGTCATCTTCACGGTGCGGGCTTTGACGTCGGGGCCGAAGGTCTTGGCCACGAACACCTGCCCCAGCGCTTCACCCAAGTCGCGATCGACCAACCGTACGCACCGCTTCCATCGCGGTTCCATCACCGCCACGCCACGCAGCGTGTGGCTGTAGAAATCGAAGTTCTCCTGCTGAAAGTTCATCGAAAGAAAAGGAGCCCAGGCGTGCGCCAGATGCCAGCGCAGATAAGTCTTCCAGTCGTCAAGGCTTTCGCTCTGGATCAGCCGGTCCACTTCCCGATAGAACTCCGGTTCCGTGACGTTGAAGGTCCCGACGCTCGCAAGGCCATGTGCGGTCAAATAGGTGTCCCAGTCGAAGTCCGGCGTTAGAGCTTTCAACTTCGCGCGGTCCATTTTGTGGAATTGGTTGTAAGGGTCGCGCTTCTGAACCCGCGTCAGCGACTTCTGGGCCAGCGCCGCTTCCATCGCCATGACGGTCTTGGCTTCCCCGGCAGCGGCGCCGGCCGGGGCCCCCATCAACACGAACATCCTCTGCACGTGGCCTACGTACTGCTCGCGAAGTTGCTGCGACTTGGTATCGGTCTTGGTGTAGTAGTCGCGGTCCGGCAGGCCGAGTCCGCCCGCGCGGGCAAAGGCAATCACCTGCGTTGCGTCCGCGAAGTCTTGATTGGATCCGAAGCCGAATAGCGTCCCACTGCCTCGCACCGCCAGATGCTCCTGGCCGAGGTACTTCGCAAGCTCTGCCTTCGACTTCAGTGCGCCAATTTCTCCCAGACCCGCTTCGAGGGGAGCACCGCCCAACTTCTCGATGGCGGGTTCATCCATGCACGCCTGAAAATAATCGCCGATCTTCTGCTCGGAGGCACTGCGGGCGCGGCCCGGGTCGGACGCCTCCTCCAGAATGCCCCAAAGGAACTGCTCGTTCTCGTTGGCGAGTTTGGCGTACACGCTCCAGCTCGCCTGGTCGGGCGGGATGGGGTTGTTCTTCATCCAACCGCCGCAGACGTACTGATAGAAATCAACGCAAGCGTCGGCAGTCCTATCCATCGAGTTGAGATCCAAGCTCGGCGTGTAGGGTAGGGACTGAAGCGGATGCTTCTCGACCTTCGCCGTCAGGCCCGCCGTTGGCGAAAGCTGGAGAGTTTCACCTCCCGTGGTGGATTGCGGTTGGGTCTGGGCAAGAAGCAGGGTGGCAAAGGCGAGTACGGCAAGCCGCAGTCGGGATCGAGTCATGGAACCTCCGTATAAGCAAGAAGCCTTGGGCCCTTGATTGGCCGGGCCTATGTTCACACACAAAGCACGCGACTTCGGTTGAAAGCTAACCCGAAAATCCCGCTTGAACTTCTCGGTCCACCGACAATGTACACCTCGTCGGCAGAGGACGCAACGCTCCTGCCTGCTTTCGGGTCGAAAGCCTTTCGGGACGCGGCCCCGAAGTTGACAAAGGCGCCTGACGTCCGCGAGCTTATTCTGATATGATCGGCTTCATGATGGGTCGTCGGGCCAGGGCGCTTGCTGCAGTTGTTTTCTTTCTGGCCGTTGCCAAGGTCGCCTGGGCACGCGTACCTGGTGGCTTGCCATTCTCGGTCCCGTTGCAGCCGTTCGCCGATGAAGTCCGTCAATTGGAATCGGTTTTCAGCTTTCTCGGGCAGCCGTTAAGCTCGTCGGACCGGGAAAGCATCAACGGGGCCTTCGCCAATCCCGCCTCGGAAAAAGCGATCTCCGCCGCCGAGTTGGTGCTGGATAAGTATGCCCTGGCAGTGATCACGATCAATGCCGAAAGCCGCGTCAGCGTGCAGCGAGGAAACGCTCCGGCGGACCTCGTCCAGGACGGCACGCGACTCTTTCTGGTGAAAGTCATCAACCTGGCCGGAGTGACGGCGCCTCTGGCGGTCCGGAGCCAAAACAGCGGGGCCGTTTATATCCCTTCCAGGAACAGCCCGGAACCAGTCCAGAAGCTGACCGAAGCGGACGTTGCCGAACGGTGGGCGGAGATATCCTTCTACAACAAACCGCCCTTGGAAGAGCGCCTCTCCGGCTTCCCTCTCGAGTATCGGCTGCTCACATTCTTCAGCCGCGATGCCGGCCAGCGCTCGGCCAAGCTCAGCTTCAACGTCGGACAGGGCACCCAAGATGTCGGCTTCTTGAACGAAGTCACCATCCTCTTCAATGTCGCCGCCGCTCACCCCATAACGCTACGGGTGCTGGATGGGGACGGCCAGCCCACCATGGCCTCCTTCATCTTTCGTGATCGCCTGGACCGCATCTATCCGAACCCTGCCAAGCGCCTCGCACCCGACTTCTTCTTCCAACCGCAGGTCTACCGGGCTGACGGTGAATCGATGTGGCTGCCGGACGGTTCGTACCACGTCGAGGTCACCGGAGGGCCGGAGTACCTCGCTGAGTCTCGCCAATTCGAAGTCGGGCCGCTCGGCCCTGAGGAACTTTCATTTCAACTGAAGCGGTGGATCGACCCAGCCAAGTACGGATGGTATTCGGGAGACCACCACATCCATGCCGCCGGTTGTTCCCACTACGAAAACCCGAGCCAAGGGGTGGCGCCGCAAGATATGGACCGCCAGGTGCGCGGCGAACATTTGAACGTGGGCTGCGTCCTCACCTGGGGGCCGTGTTACTACTATCAGAAGCGGTTCTTCCACGGCCGGCAGGATGATCCTGCTTCCCAGAAAAACCAGTTGCTGCACTACGATCTGGAAGTCTCCGGCTTTCCGTCCAGCCACGCCGGACACCTGGTTCTGCTCAATCTGAAAGACCAGGATTACACCGGAGCCCAGCGCATCGAGGACTGGCCCACGTGGGACTTGCCGATTCTCCGCTGGGGCAAGGCGCAGGGCGCCACCGCCGGCTTCGCCCACTCGGGCTGGGGGCTGCAACTCCAGGGCGATTCCCTGCCCAACTACGATATTCCCGGTTTCGACGGGATCGGGGCGAACAAGTACATTGTGGATGTCACTTATCCCGATACCGTCGATTTTATCTCGGCGGGCGACACTCCCTACGCCTGGGAGTTGAATATCTGGTATCAAACCCTCAACGTGGGCTTTCGCACGCGCATTTCAGGCGAGACAGACTTCCCGTGCATTTACGACAGCCGCGTGGGCGAGGGTCGTACCTACGCCCGAATTGACCCTCCGCTGACCTACGCGAACTGGAACGCTGCGATTCGTAGCGGCGCCACGTACGTTTCCGACGGTCGGAGCCATCTGCTGGCTTTCAGCGTCAACGGCACCGCTCTGGGCGAGCACAGCAGCGAGGTCCAACTCGACGCGCCGGGCAAGGTCCACGTGAAACTCACCGCGGCAGCTTACCTCGATGCCCAGCCCGACCCAGAGATTGATGAGCTTCCCTACGACCAGAAGCCCTATTGGAGCTTGGGACGCGCCCGCATCGGCAAGACGCGCCAGGTTCCGGTGGAGATCGTCGTGAACGGGACGGCCGTGGCGCGGCAGGAGATGGTGGCCGACGGCACGGTGAGAAACCTCGAATTTGACGTGCCGATCGAGCAGAGTAGCTGGATCGCGGTCCGCATTCTCCCTTCATCGCACACGAATCCGATCTTCGTTCTGCTCCAAGGCCAACCCATACGAGCGTCGCGCCGTAGCGCGCGGTGGTGTCTGGCGGGGGTCAATCAGTGCTGGACCCAGAAGGCTTCGAAAATCTCGGCCGCCGAGTTGCCCGAGGCTCGGAGCGCTTACGACCACGCCCGCCAAGTCTACGAGAGCCTGATCGAACAGAGCAAAGTGGAATAGAACTGGAATGCAGAGATACTGACGCCTTGCGCCCGCGCAGCCAGCCGTGCGCGCTACGGCCGGTTGGTCAACAACCCGCCGAGGAAGAACCCGAACCCGAGAATCGAATCGCAGTGCGGGCAGGAGTACATGATCTCCTTCTTGACCATGCCGGATACTTCCCGTTGAACACCTTCGGGGACGGAGATGTCGGCGGACTCCCTCCGCGTCTTGTCCAAGGTGACTACCTGTCTGCAGTACGGGCACTTGGGCATGCCTGAATTATGCTTAACATTTGTTTCCATTTATGGACCTCCGGTCCGACCGGCAGCATACACCTTGACCGCGGCTGAACGCAATTGTCAGTCGGTCCAAGACAGTCCAAGACCACCCTTTCGCGGCCTCAACAAATCTTGTAAGAAAGTTGCGCGGGCAACGACTACCTAGATGTGACAGGAACCGTAGCCATGGCGGCCGCCGAGTCCACTCAGGACGAACTCTACCAGCAAGCCGCAGCCATCTATGGCGCCGCGCTGGAGCGGTTGGCGCGCTCCTACGAAGCCGACCCGGAAATCCGGCGCGACCTTCTGCAAGAGATCCACATCGGTTTGTGGCGGACGATTGAAGCTTTCGATGGTCGTTGTTCGCTGCGCACGTGGGTTTACCGCGTGGCTCACAACATCGCCACATCGCACGTCATGCGGCAGCGGCGGGATAACTCACGAACCCTCGTAGGCCTGGAAGAATTGGAAAACATGCCGGACCAGCAGAGCGCGCCGGACGCGGATCGGCACGAGGCCCTGGAACGTCTGGCGGCGATGATCCGGCAATTGAAGCCGCTCGACCGGCAAGTGATCCTCTCTTACCTGGAAGGGATGGATGCCGCATCCATTGGAGAGATAACTGGGCTCTCGCCCGGCAACGTAGCCACCAAGATTCATCGCATCAAAGCCATTTTGTCTCGGCGGTTTCAGGAGGGAGCATAACATGACGAATTCGTCTCCCCCGAACGATATCAGAAAAGCCTGGCAGAGCCAGTGCGTGGAGGGTACGCCAATGTCTATCGACGAGATCCGCCGCAAGGCGCGGAAGTTCCAGCAAAAGATCGGGCGCCGCAATCTTCGCGAGTACATCGCGGCGCTCGTGGTGGTGGTTTTCTTCAGCTATACCCTGTGGCACGATCCCGACACAGTAACGCGGGTCGGCTTTGCGATGATCATTGCCGGGATGTTGTACATCGTTTATCAGCTTCATCACCGAGGTTCCGCCAGAAGCCCGGCGGCGGAAATGGGATCGGCAAGCTGGCTTGAGTTCCATCGCCGGGAACTCGAGCGTCAGCGCGACCTCGTGGGGAGTGTCTGGTCGTGGTACCTGGGGCCGATGATTCCTGGCTGGGTGGTTCTGACGGTGGGTTTGGCCCGAACGAACCCGGGCCACCTGCAGCACGTCGGCGTGTCGTTGGCGGTGTTGAACCTGGTTGCGGCGCTGGTCTTCGTCGGGATCTGGAAGCTCAACCAGCGGGCCGCGCGCAGGCTTCAACGCCGCATCGATGAATTGGACGCGCTTCAGAAACAAGAGTGATTTCACGCGAGGAGCATAGAGACCATGAACAAGATCCTTGTCATCATGTTGGGTATGACTTTGCGGAGTGGTACGGGTCTGCCGCAGTCGGCTCCCATGTCGTCGGTGCCGCCGGATGCGGAGATCCGGAAGATTCTGGTGGAACGTATTGACACGTTTCACCAGGGAGTCGGAATTGTGGTCGGAGTCATCGAGCCGCAGGGGCGAAGGGTGATCGCTTACGGCAGCCTCGACAAGGGGGACGCCCGTCCGCTGAACGGCGATACCATTTTCGAAATCGGCTCGGCCACGAAGGTGTTTACGTCGCTGCTCCTGGCCGATATGGTCCAGCGCGGTGAGGTTGCCCTTACCGACCCGATCGCGAAGTACCTGCCGGCCGACGTCAAGGTGCCGCAGCGCGGCGATCGCTCGATCACGCTGGTGGATCTTTCCACCCATACCTCCGGTCTGCCGCGGATGCCCTCCAACTTCCACCCGAAAGACCCGGCCAACCCGTACGCCGACTACACCGTGGAGCAACTCTACCAATTTCTCTCGGCCTACCAACTCACGCGTGACATCGGCTCGCAGTTTGAGTACTCGAATCTTGGCGGGGGACTGCTCGGCAATGTGCTGGCGCGGCGCGCGGGAATGGACTACGAGGCTTTAGTGCGCTCCCGCATCACGGGGCCACTGAACATGACCAGCACCGCCATCACGCTTTCGCCGGAGATGAAGACGCGGCTCGCGGTGGGCCACAACGATCAGCTAAAGGCAGTTCCCAACTGGGATTTTCAGGTCCTGGCGGGTTGCGGCGCCCTCCGATCGAGCGTCAACGATCTCCTCGCCTTCCTGGCTGCCAATCTCGGCTACGCCAAGACGCCATTGGCTCCAGCGATGGCCTCGATGCTGACGGTGCGCCGGCCCACCGGGCCTCCGCTCATGGGAGAGATCGGTCTCGCCTGGATCATCACCAAGCCGTCGACGGACGAGATCGTTTGGCATAACGGCGGCACCTACGGCTATCGATCCTTTGTTGGCTTCGATCTGAAAACTCGAGTGGGGGTCGTGGTGCTATCGAACACGTTCACCGGCGCAGGCGTCGACGATGTCGGAATGCACCTGCTGGACTCGCACGTACCGCTGCTGGCGCCGAAAGAGCACAAGGAAATTACCGTCGATCCGAAGATTCTCGACGGATACGTCGGCCGATACCAACTGGCGTCGAACTTCATCCTGACGATTACCCGCGAGGGCAACCAACTCAACGCTCAAGCTACTAACCAGCCGAAACTCCCGATATTCCCCGAGGGTGAGCGGGACTTCTTCTACAAGATCGTCGATGCGCAAATTACCTTCGAGACCGATGCCACCGGGCGCGCCACCAGCCTCACCCTGCACCAGAACGGCGCCGACGTGCCGGCCAAGCGGATCGAAGGAGAGCCCGCCCCAGCCGCCCCTTCAGACCAGCACAAAGAAGTTGCCGTGGATCCCAAGCTGTTTGACGGATACGTGGGGCAGTATCAACTGGCTCCGAATTTCATCATGACTATCACGCGCGAGGGCGATGGCTTGTTCGCGCAAGCTACGGGCCAGCCGAAGGTCCAAATATTCCCCCAGAGCGATCGCGAGTACTTCTACAAAGTGGTCGACGCTCAGATTACTTTCGAAACCGATAGCAATGGCCGCGCCACCAGTCTCGCCCTGCACCAGAACGGCGCCAACATGTCCGCGAAACGCATTGACTAAGACTATCGTCCCTGGGAGCGACAGGGAGGACGAGAGCGAGTGACTTCCGGTGACCCTCAGCGTCCTCTCGTTCCGCCCAAGGCGAGCTTGGAGTCAGGCTTCAGGAGGGACGGTATTTTCGAGAAGAGTTTGACGGCTTCCTGCACCTGCGGATCGTTTTTGGTCTCCATCTCGTCGCCGAGCGCGAGACCGTAGACGAGGGTGAGAACCTCCGTCTTGATTCTTAGTTTCAGGTAGTCCTGATCCGGTCCCCAATACTCATCGGGCGTCTGGAGGCCCTCGCGTGCCAGGAAGTCCTTGAACTCGGTGAGCGTCTTATCATCCGGTTCGAAGGATCGATCAGGTTTGCCATGAAGGGAAAGGTAATCGGAGGCAAACGTATTGAAAGCGCCGTGCTGATTGATAAAGGCCGCCCAAGGGTCGAGCGCGCGAGGCGGAATGGAAACATCGGGCGTGATGCCGCCGCCAGCCGAGACGGATCGCCCGTCGTCAGTATGGAAAGCGACCTTTGCCGGATCGTCGTTGCCCGTCGGCCCGAGCATGGTTCCGGGTAACGACCGCTGGATTGACCGGCCGCTGGGAGTGAAGTACTGCCCTGTAGTCAGCGCCAGCCCGGTGTTCTCGCTAAGGCTGAGCACGCTTTGCACTACGCCTTTGCCGTAGGTCGACTGGCCCGCCACCAGCGCGCGGTCGTGATCCTGGAGCGCGGCGGTGAACAGTTCGGCCGAACTCGCCGTTTCTCCGTTTACCAGCACGACCACCGGCAAGTCGAAGTGGGCCGGCATTTCGAGGGTGCGGGAAGTCTGCTTGGTTCCTGTTCGATCGCGCAAGGTCATCACGACGACGTTCGGAGGGAGAAACAAGCTAGCGGTGGCGACGGCCGAGCCCACGATACCGCCGTGATTGTCGCGCAGATCGACCAGCAGGCTTTTGATGCCCGCCGTGCCCTGGGGAGTGCTTACGCCGAGACCTTGAATGGCGCTGATCACTTCCTGCGGCGTCTTCAGCTCGAAACCGGAGATGTGGACATACCCGACGCCGGAGCCGAGGACAAACGACTTGTCGACCGTCGGCATCGCCACTTCCGCCGGCTTCAAGTCGTAGTCCTGCGAAACCAGCTTGCCGGGATGGATCACGCCAAGTCGCACGGCTTGCGACCGCGAGCGCTGTAGCAAGTCCACCAGTGCCTGGAAATCGAGACGGTCGATGCGCTCACCGTTGATCGCGACGATCTCGTCTCCCGGACCGAGTCCTGCCCGCCATGAGGGCGACCCCTGCGCCGTCTGCAGTACCACAACCTTGCCCGTCTGGACGTAAAGGATGGAGCCGAAGCCCAACGCCTGGCCGCGCGCCTGTTGCTTCAGCATCTGGAACTGGTCACGGTCGAAGAACCCGGAGAACGGGTCAAGCTGCGTCAGCATGCCGCGAATGGCACCGTTGAAGATGGTCGATTCGGCGTCAATGGAGTCGACGTAGTTCGCTTCCACAGAGCCGAAAACGCGCGCGAACCTGGCACCCTCCTGCGCGACCTCATCGGAAACATTGTCGGAAGGCGCCCCGGTCTGGGCCACTCCTCGACCTGAAAGCAGCGGAAAGGCGACGAGGAAACAAGCGAGATGCAGGGGTAGGGCTTGACGAATTGACGGCTGACGATTGACGACTGACGATTGCAAGACGGCCATCTTGTCGGTTCCGAGAAGCAGTCCAAAGTCGAGACTCAAAAGTCGAACGCGAGAACGCCCTCTTCTCGAAAGCCGACCAGACGGCTCTCTTTCAATGGTCAATCGTCAATCGACAATTCGTCAATTGGTTTTTCTGGCTAGCGGCTGACGAGGGTTTCGCTATCGCCGGCATCGTCCTCGCCCTGGGGTTTCGCCTTCTTGGCCTTCGCCGCTTTCGCCGGTCCGCCAGCGCTCGCCGTTCGTTTCACCTTGACCAGCGCCGTGGGAATGTCTTTGGCAATCACAAAAAACGGGGTGAGCTTTACGCTATCGAGCACCTTCAGCACGTGGTCGTTGAGCGCCGCCAGCACGAGGGAAACATGGGAGCCCTCCGCCGCCTCGCGCGTCCCGGCGAGAAAGCCGAGACCCGTCGAATCAATGTAGGGCACATCGCCGAAATCGATCACCAAGTGCGCGGTGCCGGCGTCAATCAGGTCCTTGACCTTCTGGCGCAGAAACGGTCCGTCGGCGCCTGCCAGGAACTTGCCGTCCAGACTCATGATCGCGACGTCATCTTCAAAACGTATGGAGATTCTCACAATGCCGTCCTTGGTGCCAGGCTGGCCGTGAACTGCCATGCTATGAGAGGGCGGGTGCCCTGTCAAGCAGCCATTCGAACTGCCGCTTGTTGATTGCCGATTGAGCGAAGAAACCTTCTATTCGTCGACGCTCAGCTTCAACCAAGAGTGGCCCTTTGATCCTACTTCTACCGCCGACGGCTCATGGCTCGGGCAGTCGTCAACCGGCAATCGCCACTGACTACTCAGCGTACCCGGCCCTCAGGGTCGTGCTCCTTCAGTTTCTGAAAAGCCATGCGGGCGTCTTGATTGTCCGGATCCATCTTGAATCCTATAGTGTACTCCTTGATGGCCTCATTCGTCCTGCTCATTTTGCCGTAGAAGTAGCCCAGTACGAAGTGGGGGCGGCTGTCGTACGGATCGACCGCCGCCGCCTTCTTGAAATCGCTTTCCGCCTGCTCCGGTTCGCCCATCTGAAGATAGGCTAGTCCCTCGCCAAGATAAGCCTTGGAGGTAGGGACGCTGTCGATGGAGCGCCGGAATTGTTCGGCGGCGTCCCGGTAGCGGGCGCGGGCGAAATAGTACGCCCCTAGCATCGTTCGAGCCTGGACGTTGAGAGGCGCCAGGTCCACCGCCGCCCGAAGCTCCCGCTCGGCGGGCTGCACTTCGCCCATCTGCGCGTAAGCCTGACCCAGATTCACGTGCGCGTCGACGTCGTCAGGCGACTGTTGGAGGCAACGTTGGAGAGCATCCACCGCATCGTCGTAGCGGCGCTGCCGGGTATACAAAGCGCCGAGATTGTCGAGCAGGATGGGGTAATCGGGCGCGATCTTTCGCGCCTGGAGCCATTCCTTTTCAGCCGACCCCAGATCGCCTCGATCGAAGTAAACCTGGCCCAGGTCAA
Source organism: Terriglobia bacterium (assembly GCA_035315065.1). Classification (GTDB taxonomy): domain Bacteria; phylum Acidobacteriota; class Terriglobia; order UBA7540; family UBA7540; genus DATFYM01. The sequence continues at coordinate 2,117 of DATFYM010000046.1, read as the reverse complement.
TGAGCATCTGGACGGAATCCGGCGAAGCCGCTACCGTGCGCGTGTAAAACGTCAGCTCATCATGCCAGTCGCGATTGCGCGTGAAGATGCGAATCGCGCAAAGCAGAGCGAGAACGGCGAGCGCGGTCGCCAATCCCCACCGCCATGCGGCTCTGCGGACAGCGAGCCGATCGAATAAGGAGATGATCGCCCAAGCCACCACCCAGCAGAGGCCCACCGAGGGTAAATAGAGATAGCGCTCGGAGAAAGCGTTGGCCGGCATCCAGCGCGGGTTGAGCACCGGCGCGAGCGTGGCCACGAACCAAAGCAGGCCGAAGCTGACGCGGCGCGCCCTGCTCCACAGAACCCAGAAGAGGGTCGCCAGGACTACAATCGCCACCAACCCGCCAGGTACCCGCGCGAGCAGGTCCCATAACGAGTTATCCGGAAAAACGTAGAAAGCGGAGAGTCGGACCGGCCAAAGGAATTTCCAGACGTACTGCCCTACCAGGCCGACGGCCGACAGTGGAACGTCCTCTGACGGCATGAAGCGAGCGATCCTGACCAACGTCAGGAAATGAACGCGGAACACCAAGTAACCGACGGCGACGGCCCACAGTACTCCGTAACGGGAGAGCTTTTGGGTCCATCGGGTCTCCGATCGGTCGTCGCGATAGAGATGCTCGTAGATCGTGGCCAGCACGGGAAGTGTCACCGCGCTTTCCTTGGAGAGGAACGCCAGGACGAAACCGGCGGCCATTCCAAGCTGTGCTGGCAGCTCCATCCGGGCACGCCCAGGGTGATGCACAGGCAGGCCAAGAAAAACCCAGAACGTAATCAGGTAAAAGAACGCCAACTCCAGGTCGGTGACCGCCGCGATCCAGTTCACGGCCTCGCTGTGAATGGGATGCAGGGCAAAGATCGCCGCCGCCGCAAAAGCCAGCGCGCGGCGGTGGAACATCCGCTCGGTCACCTTGAAGAGTGCGATCACCACCAGCACATTCAGCAAAACATTGGCCAGATGAAAGACGCTAGCCACCGGTCCAAACAACTGAAAGCACGCCAGGTAAAGCAGCGTCATCAGGGGCCGGTAATAGGCGGGGGCCGCCTCGGCGCCTCCGCGATAGGACCACACGGTGGTGGTGAAGATCTCGCGGAAGTGGTGAAGGCTTCGAATGTAAGGGTTGTTCAGTACCTGAGTCGAGTCGTCCCACACGAACCCGTTGCGCAGCGTGTTCAGGTACGGAAGGGCGGCCAGGAGCGCGAGCGCTGCGATCAGCGCAGCCAGGGACCAAAGCGAGGCTCCGGCGGCTGGAGCCGTAATGTCACCGTCGGCGCCACCCGCTTCGCGAAAGACTCTTGAAGATTCACCGAGTAGCATCACAACAGGCCCCGTCGTAGCGGCGAGCTAAGCCGGCCACATGGCGCCATGAGGCTGGCGCTACGCCGCTGGAGAGACTAAGACTGCGCGCCAGACCGCCAACCACTTTCCCCCATCGCGCTTGAACACAAACAGATCGCGGCCCGACTCGTGGTAGCTCGCGCCTCCCATCTCGTAGTGCATTTCCCAGGCGTACGAGGCCACGGCCGCGTTTCCCCACACGTCGATCTCGGCGTCCGATTCCTTCAGTTCCTGCGCCGTGGCCTGAGAAATGAAGTCCTTGTAGCTCCCCACGCAGACTTCCCTGCCCCTTCCCATTTCCTGTAGTTCAGGACCTCTGATCACCATGTCGTCGTGGAAATACTCGGCCACTTCCTCCAGTCGTCCCTGGCGCCACGCCGCGCTGATCTTGACCAGCAGCGTTCGTGTTTCTTCCCGCTCGTCAGCCTGGGCTCCATTTGCCATTCAGCCTCTCCCTTGAACGCTTCGTTCGCCCTAGATCAATACTAATGCAAATCACATGCCGGGATCACCTCGGATTGCGGATCGCCGAGTTGAATAACATTCTTCGGTCCTTCCGTGCGTCCATGTTCCCGAGGGGCAGGGTCAATTGCCAGGGGTGCACGACATAGAAGTTGGAGTTAGGCGGCAATAGCCGCCCCTGGAGTTTCTACATTTTCACCTGGAGATGTCTCAATCCACTCCTCCCCAGCGTCGATTTTCCGCAGGTCGGTCTTTGCATTATTTAGTTGACAGA
>DATFYM010000045.1:0-3856 GCA_035315065.1 Terriglobia bacterium | reverse complement strand
TAAATGCGCGTGCTGGGGTTTGTATCAGGGCACGGCTTCAGCCGTGCCACCACGGACCCCACTTTGCCGTGGGCTTCAGCCCCTGATGTTCAGCGGCTAAAGCCGTGATCTTGAGTTGCCCCTGACGGCACGACTGGAAGTTGTGCCCTGATACAAAGCGATTTATGAGATCGTTTCGAGTTTCCGGTTTCAAGTTACGTCCTAATGCAAAGAGCCCCGCGACAGGTCCTGTGGTCTCCCACCTTTCGCCAACAGCGGGCGAAAAGGGTGGGGCACCCTTGGACCTGGTCGCAGGGCTCGTTTCAGTTACGATGACCTGCTCGGTCTATTTACTTGCGGGTCTCCGCTCGCGAGACGGCACGGGACAAGCGCTGCTCTCCCGGCGGCGCGAGCGGGTAAACAACGACCCTCCGGCACAGCCTAGCGTATGCCCGGCAGGCCTGTCTGTGACGTAGCGCACATGGCTGTGGCGGCCGGGGGTACCTCTCATTCGCCGTTCTGGCGAATGAGTGGAAAATCTCGGTCGTTGAATTGTTCTTGGTTGAGCGTGGAGTCCCAGAATCATTCACCCGAGCAAAAGAGGGTTGGGTAGAGCACTCGACCGGACTTGCCCACGGACGAGTCCCGCTCTGCGGGACGAAAGAGCTTAGCCCAGCGCTTCAGCGCTGGGTAGATGCAAAAAGAAATTCGAGCGCCGTAGCCACGACAGAGCAGGAACACCACAAACAGCGACTCTGCCGTCCCTACGGGACTCAGATTCCCAATCCACGCCTACCCAGCGCTGAAGCGCTGGGCTAAGGTCTTTCGCGCCTACGGCGCTCGCGTCGTGCGCATCAAAGCAACCGCTCGATCCAGACGGGTATTAACCGCCCCCGCCCTAGCCAAAAGAGGGCTAGAACGGGGCACCCCGCGTGAAGGGTTTCGATTAGAATTGCTTGGCCGGGCCATCCGCGGTCAGGCTCATGGGAGTGAGCCTAGTCGGAGGATCCACGGCGCCACCCGGCTCACGCGAAGCAGGTCCAAGCCGGTCCAGGGATCGGCCGAGAGCCGCTCTATGATTTCCTCGGGCGTCTCAGCGCGTACAACAAGTAGAACGTCGCACGTGCCCTCCAGCGGTCCTCCGAAGACGACAAAACCTTCTTTTTCGAGGGAGGTCATGAAGGCGGCATGTGAGCCCCAGGCCACCTGGCCCTCCAGTGGGCATGAGGCCTGCCATCCATCTCCGCGGGTACGCATAACGGCGAATAGTCGTTTCATCTTGCGGGTCCTCACCTCAGCCGCGGCTTTTGCGAATGGGTGGGGGAACTTGTCATCATTCAGGATTACTTACGGGATGGCGATGTTTCCCACATCCCCACACCCCGGCTACGACTGCGAACTATTTTCTAACAAAGCGTTACACTAACATTCCACTTGGTGCAAAAGATCGGTCAGGTCACATGCCTTACGGAGATTGAGCGCTGTTTGCTTGTTTCTGTGCGGAGTGTATACCGCCAGGGTGTTCCTCTCTCTACCTCAGTACCCGTCGGGAACCGACTTTCCACGAGAACAACACCTCAAGATCACGACTACGTTCCCTAAATAGCTTAATCTGCGATTGATGAACACGGGGTTCCGGTCGGCCCAAGCACCCTTCCCGGCCAGGGCTGAAACGGAGGAAGCAACGAGGAGGATGTGATGCCCAGAGAGCAGGCAGTTGAAACCGAGCAAGAAAAGGAATCGCGCTGCAAGCGGGCTTTTGCCGCAGCATGGCGTGCGGTGTCCAACCCCGATGATGCTGATTTGATTATCGCTTACGGAATGGGGTTGGCTGAGAGATTGCCGAAAACCAGCATGGCTACCTTGGCCTATGGAGAGCCATGCTCTTAGCTCAGTAATTAGCTATGCTATATGTCCCGCGATACATCAATTCGCGTTGACGTCGGTAGGCTCTGCATTTGTAGCTGATAACCCTTCGTTCTACATCCTCCTTTTCGGCTTCCAACCGGGTCTGGAGCGGCATTTTCGCTCGATTTACCTGCTGAAAACTGAAATATGGCACATATCAATGCCTGATGTAGATGGGCTGTAGAATAGGTTCGTCGGGTCCCCCGCGTGTCTCTCAGTTGTGTCTAGCCCTAATTGCACGGCTCAGTAGAGTTGTCGGTGAACCAGAAGGCGGCTACATGACCAAGGTGAGCCAAAAAAAGAAGCGCTGGCCGCGGTGGGCATGGCCTCTTGGCTTGCTCGCCGCCGGAGCGGGCGGAGCGGCGACGTTGCTCTTGCGCGGCTGCTGGCACACAAAAATGGGTTGGCCAGCCCGCGAGGGAGACCACTCTTATCAGGTGTGCCTTGGATGCGGGATCAAGCGCCTGTTTGACGAGAAGAAATTCCGCGGCTACGGACCCTACGGCTATGAGGTGAAGGAACTCATCGCAAGAGAACGGGCGGTCCGTATGCGGCAGCGGCACAAAACTGCCTGAGAGGTCCTCGCTCACGGAGTACGCCACCGGTCCTCTGAGCGCGGGCACTCAACGAAATCGCAGAGTCTCAAATCGGCCAATAGGACGGAACGGATAGCTTCCGCGTTGGGCAAGCAATCACGGGCTTCGCGGACATGGGCCAAAGCCCGCTCCAGAGGCCACGCCAAGCACCAGTGCAGGTAGGCTGCTGGGACCGGAGCGAGGGTGGCCGACTACGAAGTAGCCGGAGTCGGGCAGGGAGTAAACGAACAGGGTCTTAACCTAGCTAAAGCGGGTTGCAAAACCACTGGCGGATCATTCTTCGGTGCGCCGCAGTTCGGGCACTGCTCCGGCCGCCGCGACCAGACGCGGTACCTGGGGCACTGCGTGTGAGCCAAATCCAGCGGGATCACCGCCGATCTTGCCGGAGCCATGGCCGATGCCATTTGAAGCGATCATACCACGCCGCGGCCACAATACAAGCCCGTACCTAATCCCTGCCCCTTTCGCACCCACCAGCAACTCTTTCTCGGCACGAAGCCAATTGTCGAGAGCCGATCCGCTATGGGCCGACTGGGAAATATTAAACGCGCGAAGCTCAATGTGAGTCTGTAGCACCACTTTCGCTGCGATGAGGGAGCGAACCTTCGGAAAGCTATTGGGATCTTCACCGAGTGAACGGTCACCCATGTGGCCAATCACTGAAACACGTTGGTGGTTAAACGTGGTCTCCTCGAAGTTGGGCTGCAGCACCGCATCCCCACTGAGATCAATGAATTGACCGTTGTCAGTCAATTGTATAAAAACCGCATCCGTTGAAAACGTTATCCTGCCTGACATTATTCGGTCTTTTGGCATACGTATTCACTTGTTTAGTCGATTCGGCGGGAAGCTGCAAGAGGCGAGTATTCGATCAGTTACGGGGGTGATGGAACATCTAATGCATCAGCTATGCGGATCGCCCGCCGTCACCGTTATTCGGTGGTCTTCTTGTGCTCGTCTTCCCACTGGGTGGTAACGATTGTCTTGATCTCCCGCACCGTGAACTCCATTGCGGGCGGAAGCTTATCGCCCGCCCTCTCCGGCCAAAACCCGTGAACGATGAAGAACAACTGCTCATCTTGAGACCGGCCCTGGGTCTGGCGTACAAAGTCCCTGTGCCGCTGAATCTCTGCCCGCTCCTCGACACTGTCCAATCGCTTTCTCAGGGTGCTCATGACGGCTGCTCCCAATCGCGGCGCCCACTGTCAATTATGGAAGTCGCTTTACCTGGGTGGGTAACCCTCAAGGAAGCCAATGACCTCGCCGGAATTGTAGTCGTAAACCGGATCAGGAGGTGGCGACCGATGAATCTCGGTCCCGTCCTTCAGCACAAACCGCACCGTGCCGTCCGGATCAACAGTCTCTGTTGCCGG
>DATFYM010000044.1:0-99676 GCA_035315065.1 Terriglobia bacterium | reverse complement strand
ACTTACCAGTGGGACCCTAATGCCCGCATTGTTGTCCAGCGTCCTTCGCCCTGCCCCGTCTCGTACGGTGCAAGGGCTGTGGAAATCGTTCCGAAATGATCCCGGTCAGGGTTCCGGCCACCGGCGAAAAGTGACCGGCTTAAGATCGGAATCCGTGACCGGCTTCATCCCGGAATCGTGCCCGGCTTCATTTCGGAATGGCGCCCGGAATGATTTCGGAATCGTGCCCGGCCTGCCCCGGAATCCGCATCTAACCCCTCCAATCGTCAAGGAGCTTGAGATCAACTATCCGATTTTCATTCCAGCCAAGCAACGCGGGCGGTACAGCATTTCTCTTCCATCCTACAGGTATCCCGGCGGAAAGCTGAAGGATGACGCAAGCAAAGAAGAGCGCCAGGCGTACGGTAAGGCGATATCTGCCTATGTGAATGAGAAGTTCGGCAACTTGAATGGCTTCGTGTTGTTCGACGAGGCAAACCGTTACCAGATCAACTTCCCTAAGGGCTGGTAGTCCAGGCCTGAGGACTGGCAAAAGTACGCCAGCAAAGAGCCTCGACAAAATCGACGGATTTGTCATCTTCGACAAAACGCGCCGCCATCGCATCGAGCTTCCCAAGGGCTGATGACTTATGAAGAACCTGGTGCTTTTGCTGTCGTTTGCGCTCTTAGCCGGTTGCCGCCAACAGCAACCCTTATCGTCGGCTCCCAGCAACGCCGAGAGCTCGCGTGCTCGCCAAGCCCACGCGCAGCGATTCCTTCCGGTGGGGAACAATCCGGAAATTGCATTAGACTCGCAAGACGGGACACTGTGCCGCACTGTCCCAGCGGCTGGCCGTGAGCCGGGGTGTGCGGTATCAGAAGAGGACAAGAAACTCGGCTTTGTCCCCGCTTCCTGCAAGGGCGGTCAGACGTGGATCAAGGCCGTCAAAGGCGGATCTGCCGAAGAAGATCTACGGGAAATCATGCGCGTCCGCGATGAGCTGCGGAAAGCTGGCGATTCCCGAGCCGACACCATCGATAGGTTGATCGAGAGGGTCAAGGGAATAAAAGTTGAACCCGACAGTGCAAACCTCCCATTGTGCAGCGCCAGGTCGAACTTTGGAACCGGACAGGCGGCTCCCACGGGCGGCGTGAAACAGACGTTCTCCGAGTGGGAAAAGTCTCAGCCAAAACAGTGACACATGGCAGAGGGCTCGCTTTGCTGCCACGGAGACGCACGCGGACGGGGTCGATCCATCCTTACCTATTCCCGGTGAAGCGGTGACGAACGGTGCGGAATTGGAGTCTACGAGCGTCTACCGCGGGGGGATCAACCCGAAAGGCAAACTTCTCGGCCTGGAGCGCGTAGGCATCTTCCAGTGCTTCGGCTCGCGCCTCCGGAAACAGAGTATTGCCGGTGACACCAGCGAAGCCGCGGCTCTCCAGCAAGCGGTTCTCGGCGCCTTCCTGCGATTCCAGCCTGGAGCCCTTGCGCAGATGAGCGGGGGTGATGCCCAGCCGCATCAGTTCAGGGCAAATCATCAGGAAACGATGGCACTCCAAGGGGTCCTCCTCCGCGCACATCAGAGCGACGGTGCGAGCTTCGAGTTCCTGCACCACTCGCTCCAGCCCGGCCCGAAACGCGTAGGAGCGGCGGCGAGCGCGGTAGTCCACTACGCCGTTCGCGCGGTACATGTCCGGATCGTCCGGCCGTCCGCCCAACTCCTCGCCCAGAAACAGGTAGGCGATTCCCTCCGCTTCCAGCAGCTTCTCCAAACCGGGCTGGCTGAATTGCGGAAAGCGGCTGCTGTGCGGCCGGCTGCGGACGTCGGCCAGCAACTCCACCTGCGCATCCTCGAGCAGGGTGGCGAGTTGCTGGAACTCCAGGTTGGAATGTCCGACGGTGTAAACCCTCTTCATCTGCTTGAGAGCCTTTGGCAAGTCAAGGTGACGCATTACCCCACAGAAATATAGCATCACCAGAGCCGAACCCAAAGCGACGCCACGGAGCGGTAGTAGTGTCATTTCGAAGAGAATGGAATCCACAGATTAAACAGATTTACCAGATTAAGAGGCGACTCTGCAAATTCATTCACGCAGCAGGAAAGGATTCGGGCGGCTCGCCCTCGACGCGGGGCAAGCAGGATTCCAACCTAGCCATTCCTCCCTGGCAACAAGTAGAATAGGATGGAGAAGAAAAAGTTCATCAGCATTTTGTCGCGAGGCAACATGACGCTACTCGATGCCCAGGCTCCCAAACCGCCGAACAAATTCCTCAAGATCCTCCCTCTGCTGATCATCATCGTCGTGGTGCTGGGCAGTTTGCTCATCTGGGGCTTCTGGAACTACCCGGAGGAGCGCGCGGTCTCACGGTTTCTCACCACCCTCGAGCAGGGCAACTTCCAGCAGGCGTATAAGCTGTGGCAGCCATCACCGTCTTACTCGTATGACGATTTCCTGCGCGGCTGGGGAGAACAAGGGGACTACGGCAAGATCCGCGAGTTCGAGATTCTCCACGCCCGATCCGTAGGATCGAGCACGGCGGCGGTGACGGTGCGCATCAACAACATTGACCCGCCGATCGACCTGTGGGTGGATCGCAAGACGAAGGGGTTGGCGTACGCGCCCCCGCCCGATTAGTTTGAAAATCAAAACTCGAAATTCGAAATTCGAAACTCGAAATTTGAAGCTAAAAGTCCCGAACTTGCCTCTACGCTCTTGCGAAAACTCGGTCCTCGAATTTCGATTTTCGGCTTTCGACCTTCGACTTTTTAGAACCAGTCGCTCCGATACGCAATCCACCAACTCAGGACTACGATGGGCAGGGTAGCGAGGATCGCCCACAGCAGCGGCAAGGCAAGGTCGGCAATGATGCTCAGCGTAGCGAAGCTGAGCCAGAAGATCTTCTTTTGCATGAACAGCGGCAAATTCTATTAAAACGTGTCACGTCCCGCGGTTCGTGTCAAGCTGTCATTCGCGGTGTTGACCGTGTATGGCCCGATCAGTTAACCGATAACCGATAACCGATAACCGATGACCATCCCAAGAGTTGCCAACGACGACCCGGCGGCACGCTCAGATCCCAAAGGCAAGTTGAAGCTGAGGCGTTCTGGCAGGCGTCATGGGCCCTTCGCGCCTGGCGTCCAGACCGTACTTGGCCCGCAACTCCGCCACCAGCGCCGCCATCTTCTCCTTATACTCTCCGTCCAAATATGCCGAGCGCGCGTAGAGCCGTCGATAGCGCCGCACCAGGCGGGGGAACTCCCGCTCCAGGAACGGCATGAACTGGGCCATGGCCGAGGGCATCAGGAAAAGAAGGTTGCCGTAGAGGGAGCGGGCGCCAGCCTCGGCAGCGGCGCGCGCCACGCGATCGAGCGACGGCCGCGAATCGGTAAGGCCGGGCAGAATTGGCATCGCATTAATTCCTACATAGATGCCGGCGGCGGAGAGGGCCGCCACGGCTTCCAGACGTTTGGCCGGCGGCGGTGCCTTGGGTTCCAGGAGGCGGGCCAGGCGGTCGTCCGTGGTGGTGACGGTCATGTGGACGCCGAAGCGATGTCGCGCCGAGATTGCCCGCAGCAGGTCGAGGTCGCGAAGAATCAGCACCGACTTGGTAGTGATGGAAAAATCCAGGCCCTCGAATTCCGCCATCACTTCCAGCATGTGCCGCGTGATCTCGAACTGCTTCTCGGCCGGCTGGTAGGGATCGGTGGCGGTGCCGAGGGCGATGGGCAGCCCCTTGTCCCTCGCGTGCCGCAACTCGGCGCGCAGCAACCCGGGAGCTTCCTGTTTGGCGAAGATCTTGCGCTCGAAGTCGCGGCCGTCGCGCAGTTCCATGAACTCGTGCGTGTAGCGCGCATAGCAGTAATGGCACCCGAACTCGCAACCGCGATAAGGGTTGAGGGTCCAGGCAAAGGGCATGTGGCCGCTCGCCTCGCGGTTGAGCGCCGACCGGCAGTCGAGCGAGAAATACTGGACCTCGGCCCGCTCCTTCACCTGGGGGCTCTGCGCTGCGAGGCGGGCAATGCCTACCAGGCCCGGTGGTGCTGGCGGCGGCTGGGTCGGCGGCAAAACTGGAACGCTGACAGGCAAATTCATGATTCAGGCCCTCCCGATAGGAGAACATAGTTTCGCTTTTTATTCGCCTATTGTCAATCCCCCTGGTGGGCGCCGTGGCGCCGGCTTCCCGCCCGCTGTTCATTGGCGGTTGCCAATAATTAAAAGAGGCTCCGTCAGCGGGGCGTCTTGCAATCGTCAATCGGAATAGGCAATTAGGTCTGCCCGCTTCTTACGCCTTGGGGAGGAGGTCGGGTTGATACGGGGTTAGTGAGGGCGAAGCACGGGATATCGGCCGAGCTCCGGGCGCATTCCGTGGGCAATGAGCAGAAAAGCAGCAGAAGGCACTAAGAAACAGGGGCAGCGCCGGGGACACAATAGTGCCCTGACAAAGTTGGTCCCCAACGCGCTCAATCGCGCACCCTTTCGGGCCGCAGGATGCGGTTCGCTACGACAAACCCCGCTTCCGGTCAGTTCAGTACAGCACTGCCCCCTCGCCCTTTTGGGCGATGAGCTGCTGGACAAGGGCCACGATCTTGTCCCGCCGGGCCATGACGGCCTTGACTTCGGACTTTGTGAGCTGGGGTTTGGTCTTCTCCAAGACATCGTCGCCATTCAATTGCCGTAACTTCTCCAGCAACTGTCGATCACACATCACTACGTCGTTAGGGTCCCTCAAGTCGTGCTGAAGCCTGAAGGCGCGGGTGAAGTCAATTCTCCAGATCTTCCAATCCTCCGTGATCAGAACATTGGTGAGGTTCGGATCGGTATCGTAGATGAGCTGGTCAAAAACCCGCACTTTGTACATCTGCTTGTTCCAGGCGTCGGCGTCCGGCGCATGCAATTTCTGCTGCTGGAGCATTGCCGCATCCCACTTCCAGGGAATCCACCACGCCAACGCACCCTTTTGGCCGTTCCAACTACGTTCTACCGTCACCGGAATCATATCACTCATGCCTACCAGCCTAGCCAACTCATATCCGGCGATGTCGTAGCGGTAGGAGTCGATGAAGTTGAATTCGGTCTTTCCGTCTGCGAACTGCATGATCGGCTTATGTTCGTCTACGGGTTGAAAGGCAGCGTCGTGGGTCAGGCCGCCATCCGTCAGCGTCAGTCGCCAAGGGTGGGTTATACCTTTCCCGAGCTGTTTACTGCTCACCACCTTGGCATGCAGGAGGAATTCTTTCTTTTGCTCTTCCGTCAGGTTAGGTTCGTTGCTCAGGCTTTGATTGGGCCCTTGAGCCAAACAGGCGGCAGCCAGGCACAATGATGCAGCGAGCAGAAGCGAAGTGCGTCGGTACCACATAGGACACTCCTTTGAGGGCTCGGAGAAATCTTCTGTCGTGGCAGCCTACTCCCCCGTCCGGTGACACTAGTTGAAAATCCGAGGCCGGGACGTGTCTCCTGGTCCGGCACATTTCGGTGGACCAACACTGCCCCCGGGGATTCTTTCGGCTGGGCTCAAAGATGGGCACGCCGGGGCGCGAATGTCACCCCGGCTGCTGCCTGGAAATGCGAATCATAGGGACCGCGCCTTACCGTGGTCGTAAATCGATTCGATCCGCATTGAACTGGCCTTTTTCACCGAAGGTGCCCGTGCAGATCACGTCCGATTCTCCCTCCTTGAACTGACTCATGTCGATGTTCTTCGTTCCCAGGGTCCACTTCGTGGAACTGCCGTAGTGGATCTGCCGGTCGACGTTTCCCTTACGGACGGTCAAAATGGAATTGTCCTTGTCCCATCGGATGATGACCCCGTGCCAGCGTGCCGGCTTGCCGGCAGTAGTCTTGGCGGGTTTTTCCTGGGTTTCCTGGGCCATCGTGGCTCGAACACTATAACCTGCGACAGCGAGCACGGCGAGTAACAGACAGACCATCGATTTTCTCACAGAAGCCTCCTTTGATGTCGCGCCGCAAAGGCGCATTAAGATTCTCAGTGTGTTTCAAGGTCGAGATCTCTTCTTGCGAAGAACCACGACCAGCTCTTACCGCGGTTGCAAATCGATCCGATTCGCCATGAATCGGCCCTTTTCATCGAAAGTCCCGATGCAGATCACGTCCGATCCCTCCTTGAACGCGCTCATCTCGGCAGCCGCTGTTCCCTGGGTCCACTTCGTCGAACTGTCGTAGTGGATCTGCCTGTCGTTATTCCCCTTACGGACAGTCAACGTGGAAGTGTCCTTGTCCCATCGGATGATGACCCCGTGCCAGCGTCCCTGCTTGGGGGCCTTCATGGTTTTTTGCTGACTTTCCTGGGCGATCGTAGCTCGAACACTATAACCTGCGACAGCGAGCACAGCGAGCAGCAGACAGACCATCGTTTTTCTCACGGCATCCTCCTTTGATGTCGCGCCGCGAAGGCGCATCCGGGTCCTCGGTGTCTTTCTAAGTTGGGGATCTCTGCTTGCGGAAAGATCATAAGACCGACCTTCAGAAAAGTAAAGGCAAATTATGTTCCATCTCTTTCCACCTTAAGAGACGCCAGCGGCCGGGGTGACGATTAAGCCGCCCCGGTCGCAATGGCGGCCAATGCCTTGAGGATGCCGCGAGTGAGGCCGAAGTCCTCGGCCATGGCGTCGAATAAGTCCTCCCTGCCAATCTGCAAGGCGCGGACCGGCCGCGTGGCCACCGCTGACTCGGTGTGGGTTCCTTCCGTCAGGAGCGCGAGAGCTCCAATCACCTGGTCCGGTCCTTGACGCTGGATTTTGTTCCCTGCCTGGAGGAGATCCACTTCGCCCTCCAACAGGAAAAACATCAGGTCGGCGGGGCTGTCTTCCTGATACAGGATCTGACCAGTTGAGTAGCTTACTTCACTGCCGATGGCCGCCACGCGGACCAGGCTCGGTGTGGGTGCTCGCTCGAAGATCGGGTCTTTTCGCAAGAGATCGACCTTCTCGAGAATGCTCAGCACTTCCCCTCCTTTCGCGGCCCCGGCAGCGCCCAGGCGAGCCGTCGCCCATTGCCACTCTTCGTCAATGAGGCGGTCGCCGCCATGCTGCATCTGGCGCAGATCATCGCCCAGTTCCACCAGGCGAGCCTCGCCGACCGCGTGCGAAGCGCAAGTACGCAACCAGCCGTCCTCGGAGTGGAGGAGAATGCGCAGGGCTTCATTCTGCGAGTCAACCTGGGTCCGGCACAGGCGTCGCGCAAAAGCCAGCCTCTCCGCCGAAGTGCTATCGGGATCGACTCCAGCCACCAAGCGGCGGTAGAGATCGGGGGCGAGAAGCTGTTCCAGCACTTCCAGAGCGTTGGCCTGGTTATGCGGCCGTTCCGAAGTCAGCCCAAGGTAGGCGTTGTGAACATCGCGAGCGGGATAGAGCAAGCCCAGCAGGCGGAAGATGCGCTCAAACTCCTGCAACATCCGCTCGCGCACGGCAACAGCGAGCAACGTTTGGCCTTCGGGCAAAGGCCGTAACTTGCCGTCTTGCGGGTCGAGAACGGCCAGGATCTGGAAAGAACGGTAGTAGCCCACCAGTTCAGAGTCGAGCAGGTCCGCAATGCTCCTTGGCGCCGGCATCAAGGCTGGGTCCTGAGTGCGCAGCCGGTTAAGCCCTTTGATGACTTCGTAACGAACCCCAGGCTCGCTTTGGATGAGGCTATCACCGAGGGCGGCACCGGAGGACCTAGTTCCGATGCGGGCCAGCACCTGAGGGATCCGCTTGCGAACGGAAAGGGAAACCGAATTGTCGTTCAGGCAGTCTCGAAGCGTGGTGACCGCTCGGTCGCCATACTGAACCAACGCGGCTCGCGCCGCTCCCAAGTGACGTGGCTCGGCGAGCTTCTCAATGACGATGGGCAGGAAGGCCTCGTCCCCGATCCTGCCGGCAGAGAGAAGCGCTTCCTCCACCACCTCGGGGTTCGAATCACGCAGCAATCCGAACAACTCCGAATGCACTGGAGAGGGCGCGGGGATCATTCCGAGCGCCCTTGCTGCTTCGCGCCGTGAGGATACCCCTTCTGGACCGACGTCAGAGAGCATCGTCCGCAGGATGAGCCGGGTCGCATCGGCGTAATCGCCATCGCGCTGGCGCCCCAGGTAAATGACCACCGCGCTCTGCAGGCAATAGGCGGGGACGTCGGTCACGCTCCGCAGCAGATCGAGGGGGTCCTTGCCGGCGTGGACGACAAGGTACTGCAGCGCCTCGGCGCGAACCTCCAGCGCTTCATCGCCCAGCATCTTTTCCACGCGGGGGATGACTTCTTGGTGCCCCGTGTCGGCGAGAAGATGCAGCGCCCGTTGGCGAACGACGGCGGAGGGATGCTCCAGCAAGGTGCTCAGAACGGGGTGCCACACTGGTTCGCGCCCTACCTCGAACAGGCTGAGACCGTAGAGCACCTGTTGCTCCCCGCCCCGCTCCAGGGATCGCGCCAGCACTTCCGTGGTAGTGGAATCCAGCACTCCCGCCGCCGTTTGCTCAGGGTCCAGGGTGCGCCGCTCGATGGCCCCCCGCAGCACCCGGAGGTACTCCCGTCGGACGCCGTAGGCGATCGCAATCCAGCCGGACAGGAAGCCGAAGTTCACCAGGCTGATCCTTCCGGGGTCGAATTTCATCCAGTTTCCAAACACGAACAGGGCAATGCCGGCCAATCCGTCCGCCACGCGCCAGGCAAATCCATCAATAAACGACTTGATCTGGTTTTTCACTCTTTGCGGCGCCACGGGCAGGTAAAGCAGTTCGGTGGTTGATTTGTCCAAGGAATAGCGCAGCAGGCCCTGGCTGCCTTTCAGGACGCAGGCGCTGAGCAGCGTGGGAGCCAGCAATACCGCCATGCTGCCTCCCAGGAACACCATCGGCATCACAAACAACGTCACCCGGATGCCGAAAGAGCGCAGGAGTCGCCCCGTAAGGAGCATTTGCAGTACGAACGAAGCCAGCCCTATGTAACCATTGAAGAGGCCGAAGAACGAGGCTAGCGCCACCTTGTCACCGCTAAAGCTTTTGTTGGCAATGAGCTTGAATTGGTAGCCGATAATGGTAGTGGTGGCGCACCCCACCATGATGAGGGCGGTTATCAACAGCAGGTACCGGGAAGCGCGAATATAGGCCCAGACCTCGCGCAAGTTCCTCGGCAGGCCAAGCTCGGCGACCGGGGGTTGGCTGATGCCCGCAAGCCGCTGGCGCATTTGCCGGAACGATAGTCTGACCCACAGCCCGCACAGGGCCAGCCCTATCGCCACCACGACGAGAAGCGTCTCTGGCCTTAGATGGCCGCGGTGCGTCAAATTGGCGGTCAGAAAGCCCGCGCATGGCGCGCCCGAGACGGCGCCGGCGCCGATAAAGCCGAATACACGCCTGGCCTCGCGTGTGGTGAGGGAGTAATTGGCCAGCGTCCACCCCATGGCCGGCGCGACGGCGCCCGCCATATAGACCCAGACGTAGATGAACGGGTAAAGCCATTTTCCCATTAAGGGTGTCAACCACCAGAAGACCAAGAAACTGATGGCGAAAAACATCAGCGAGCCGATCATCAGTACTTCCAGCCGCAGCCGGTGCGACAAGCGGATGTAGATGGAAGTGAAGATGCCCACTGCCAGCGCCGTGGCGACGATCACATGAGGCAGGTAACTAGGAAAGGCGCTTAAGAATAGAGCATCCCCCACGGACTGCCCCATGATGTAGCAGCCGATCGCGAAGAATAGGTAAAGGAATAGCATCGACGCGGGCGTGAACTCCCCGCGCCTTATATTCAGCGCCCTCTCGAAGTAAGCGGTCATGCCTGTGGTCCGTAGTGTTCTTTACTCGGGTTCGTGATGACCTCACCGTTCTTCTTCTTTGTCTGGCGTTCCAGCTCCATCAGCAGGTCGAGACACTCGCGAGTCTGTGGACCACGGTCCACGACGTCGCCCGTTTGCACCAGCACGGTGCGCCCGCCGATCCACTGGCGGTTATCGTCGATCAGGCCGGTTTGCCGCAGAATGGCAACGAAGTCCGGGAAATCACCGTGGATGTCGCCGATAGCGACGATACGCTCCGTCGGGGCCGCCGAAGTCGCGAGAACTACGAACAGCGGTAGAGCAGCGCACATTCCTGCCTGGCGGATTAGACTGCTTTTCCTCACGAGGGAGGGGGACACACTCAAATTGAAAGCAACCACTCAAGGCAAACACTCTAATCTTCCTCGCCATCTGATTACAAGTCCCTTGTGCCGACAGAAAGAAGAAAGGCCATGCCGCGGCCAGACGCCCGCGCTGGGTTCGGGGGTCGGGAGCCGTGAAGAAAACGCTGCGATCCCATAAAAGTGAAAGCGGAGGTAGCGCGTCGCCTGCGGCCTGGATCTGCCTCCATTCTCGAGCCGACGTGCCGAGCGCCGTGGTGACTCGCTTCAAGCCTGACTTTGTCGAGTGGTGCTCAGCAGTCGCGCGAGCCTGTCGCCCGTCATGCAGTAGTCAAGATGCGCCAGGACTCGCCCGTTGGCGGCAATGTCAGCCGTGCCATAGCCGGAGGGCGCTTGATTTCTCACCTGCTCGACGGTGTCCAGACGCACGGCCTTGAGGGGCATCCGCCTGCTCTTTGCCAATTCTGCGAAATGCTGGACCAAGCTGCAAGTATAGGGACACTGCGCCGTTGTGACTACGCTTAGGCCCCGACCCAAGCGCTCCAGCTTCTGGTTCCAGTGTCCCAGAAACTTCGGGTCCGGCACCTGCCAGAACTTCAATGCCGCAAGCTCCAAGCCGGGCGGCGCCGCGTCAGCCACATTGAATCCCTGCCTCAGGAAGAAACTGGTTTCGGGGAGTCCAACCCGGTGGTGTGCCGTTACCACGGCCACCCCGCACTTTCCTTTCTCCTTCGCCTCCGCTATGCACGAGTCGAGCAACGCGGTGCCGCAACCGTGACCCCTGGCCTTGCCCACTACCCAGATGCAATGAATCACCATGTAGCCCGGGGCGTGAATGGCGCGCCACGCAAATTCTCCGGGAATGTACTCGATGAACCCCCTTCCCCCGCGCGCAATCATCTTGATCTTTAGCCCTTCGGCGAACCGGCCCTTCAGCCATTCGAGCTTCTGCTGGTACCCCTCTGATTCCGGCTTGCTCATGTAGCAGAAGAAGCCTGTCTTGGCCACATTGGTTTCGTTGACATCGATGATTTCGAGGCTCGGCTCGGCCATTCGTACCTCCTTGAGCGGCCTACCCGTGGCCGTCAAAGCGCCAGGGAGACCCCAATCAGTATCCGTGTTCACCGAGGTGCACCTTGCCGCTGAAAGTGCGGTGAACGTAAGTGCTGTAGACGATCACGCCGATCATGCCGAAGATGTTGGCGATGAACGCCGTCATCAGTGCGTGAGGAGAAGAGGCGGCGTTGTAGATCGTCAGGCTGTAGTCGGGGCTGACGGTCGACATCAGCAGATTGGGATAGACGCTCGCCGCCGCTGATCCCAGCAACGCCACGATGGTGAGGGTGGAGGAAAGGAACGCCTCGCTGTCACGCTCTTCGTTGCGGCACAGAAAACCCGCGACGAGTCCGGCGGCGGCAGCGAGCGGCAGCAGCCAGGCGATGGGATAGGCCCAGTAGTTGGTGAGGAGCGCCGGCCGCACGACGAATGTGGCCGCAGTGGTCAGAATCACCAGCAGCGCAGACAGCCACCACAGGGCGCTGGACCACCGGCGCACGCGCTCCAGCAAGTCGCCCTCGGTCTTGGTGCGCAGGAAGGTGGTGCCGTGCCAGGCCAGGACGGCCAGGCTCAGGATTCCGGTCAGCAGCGAATAGGGATTGAGCATCAGGGTGAAGGTGCCCTGGAAGAAACCTTCCGCGCCGAGAGGCAGGCCGTGCAGCACGTTGCCCAGGGCAACGCCGAGCAGCAGGGAGAGAAGGGCACTGCCGAACCAAAAGCCGGCATCCCATAAGGCGTGCCACATCGGGTGGTCGATCTGGTGGCGGAACTCGATCGAGACACCGCGCAGGATCAGCAGCCACAGCACCACCATCAGCGCCAGATAGAAGCCGCTGAAGCCGACGGCATAGACGCGCGGAAATGACACCACCAGCATACCGCCGGCGGCGAGCAGCCACACCTCGTTGCCATTCCACACCGGGCCAACGGCATTGAGCGCGATGCGCCGCTCCTGATCGGTGCGCGTGAGCCACAGCGAAATCGTGCCCACGCCGAGGTCGTAGCCGTCGAGGACGGCGTATGCAATCAACATTGCGCCCAGGGCCCAGAACCAAATGATGTTCATAGCATCACCAATCTATCTCAATCCACAGATGGCGCGGCTCGCGCCTCACCTGCGATCACTTATCCCTGCGGAATCTTACATCACTCTGGCCAGCGTTCCTTCAGGACCTTTCAAAACAATCCGTCCCACCAGCAGCAGGAAGAGCATGGCAAGCAGCGCGTAAATTCCGGCGAATCCCAAGGTGGTGAAAATGGTCTCGGCGGCGAACACGTTGGGTGATGTGCCTTGAGCCGTCTTGAGCAGGCCGTACACCACCCACGGCTGGCGGCCTACTTCCGCCACGATCCAGCCCGCCTCGTTGGCGATATAGGTGAAAGGAACCGCGAACATCAACGTCCACAGAAACCAGCGGCTGGTGAAAAGCCGCTGCCGCCATAGCAGGAACAGGCCCGCGAGCATCTGGAGGATGAAGAGGGTCCCCAGCCCTACCATGATGTGGTAAGTGTAGTACGTCAATTCGACGGGCGGCCACAACTCCTCCGGGTAGCTGTTCAAGCCATCCACGCTGGCCCGAAGGTTGCCGTAAGCAAGAAAGCTGAGGACATCCGGCACGTAAATGGGATCGACCAGTTCGCCCGCCTCGGCGTCGGGCATGCCGATGATCGCGATCGGCGCGCCCGCTTTGGTCTCGAATAATCCCTCCATGCTGGCCAGTTTCACCGGTTGATAGCGCACGATGTTCCTGCTGTTCAGGTCGCCGGTGGGAAAAGCCTGGGTGATGGTGAGGATCACGCCGGCGATCACTGCCGTCTTCACCGAGAGCCGCGCGAATTCCGGATGGCGGCCTTCGAGCAGATAGAAGGCGCCGACACCGCCGATGACGAAGGCGGCTGTTACCAGGGCGCCGTTAACGGTGTGCAGGTATTGCCAGCCCGCGTAGGGATTCAGCAGCACCTGCCAGAAGGAAGTGAGACGGAGCGAGCCGTCGGGGTCCATGGTGTAGCCAACGGGGTGTTGCATCCAGGCGTCAGTGGCGACGATGAAGTAGCCGGAAAGCAGTGACCCCAGCGACACGCCGATGCCTGCCAGCGAGTGCACCACGCGGCTTACCCGTCGTTCGCCAAAAAGGAACAGCCCCAGGAAGCTCGACTCCAGAAAGAAGGCGTAGACGCCCTCCATCGGCAGCGTCTGTCCAAAAACGCCGCCGCCGTAACTCGAGAAACGGCTCCAGTTGGTGCCAAACTCGAACTCCAGGGGAATACCTGTCACCACGCCCAGCGCGAAATTGACGGCGAAGATCTTGGCCCAGAAGCGCGCCGCGTCCCCATAGCGACGATCGCCGGTGCGCAGGTACATTGTCGAATACAGCGCGATAAAGAACCCCAGCCCCATGGTGAGAATGGGAAAGAGGTAGTGAAACATCACCGTCATGGCGAATTGAACGCGATGGGCAAATATTGGATCGGTCATGCGAGCCTCGATGGACGCGCCAGTCTCCCGATAAGATCAGGCCTGGGCGGCTTTGCCAGCTCTGGAGCTGCGCAACTCAAAAACGCGTACGATGACGAAAGCTATCAGCGCGAACATGAAGAAAACCAACAGCAGCCAGGCGAGGCCCTGAAGGGATGTGATGATGCTCCGGTAGACCTCGAGTACCCATCGGTCGCGCGTGAGGGTCAGGCCTGCGTTGCCTGCTGCGGGGGTGATGTACTTCTCCAGATCCCAAACTCTCACACCACTCGATATACCTACCACGTAAATGGCGAACTTGAGGTACTTCAACCAAGCCTGACTGATTTCATCAGAAACGACTCGACTCAAGATACTCCCCACAGGCTTGCTGAACAAGGCGACGACAATCGACGAAACCACCAGCGAAACCAGGAAGGTAACCACAAGCAGGACAATGAACATGGGCACCTCCATCTCGACGGCGCCTTCCAATCAGGAGGGCATTCTCTCGAAGCAGTAATTCTCGGCCGATTCGCTCGGCGCCCACCGTGACGTTCGTCACAAAGGCCTGTGACCCATCTCATATTGCCGATACCAATCGCCATTTTACGCTACCGCCCAGGGGATTGGTGCCGATCTGCCATCGCGGATTTTGGCCAAACCTCGTCATCGAAAGGACCGAGCCATGGACACCACTCGTGAGCAACGCGGCCCCAGGCTTAGCGGGGAGCAATTGCGCGAGGCCGCAGCGGAAATGCGCGCGATCAACTTGATTGATATTTTTGCCGCCGGATCCGGACATCCGGGTGGCACCTTGTCGATCATGGACGTGGTGGCCGCGCTTTACCTGCGCGTGCTGAACCACGACCCGCAAGACCCGGTTTGGCCCGAGCGCGATCGGGTATTCTGGTCGACCGGGCACAAGGCGCCTGCGCTCTACGTGGCCCTCGGCAAGGCGGGATATTTCCCACTCGACGACACCGTGCTGTTGCGGCAACTCGGTTCCGGGTTCGAAGGTCACCCGAACTGGCTCAAGGTGCCGGGGGTGGAGATCTCCAGCGGTTCGCTCGGCCAGGGACTGGGCATCGCCGTGGGCAACGCGCTGGCAGGCAAGTTGCTGGGCCGCCCGTATCGCGTCTATTGCCTGATGGGCGACGGCGAGCAGCAGGAAGGCAACATCTGGGAGTCGGCGATGTCCGCCGCCCAATACCGCCTGGACAACCTCTGCGGCATTGTCGACTGCAACGAGCTTCAGATTGACGGCTGGGTGCGCGACGTGATGGGCGTGGAGCCTCTGGCGGAGAAGTACCAAGCCTTCGGTTGGAACACGGTGGAAATCAACGGGCACGATATGGACCAGATTCTGGAGGCCTTCGCGGGCGCGGCGGCGACCTCGGGCCATCCCACCGTGATTCTGGCCCACACCATCAAGGGCAAGGGTGTCTCGTTCATGGAAAACGAGGCCGGGTGGCACGGCATTGCTCCCAACCGCGAGCAGTTCGAGCGCGCCATGGTTGATTTGGCGACGCCTGCCGTGCCGCGCGAGCGCATCGACGCCATGCTGGCGCGGGCGGCGCGGAACGCCGAAGCCGTGGAGCGCAAGACGAAGGCTGATCTGCCTGCGTTCCGTCGCGACGCCTGGTGGAACGCAGGCGATACCATGCGGGTGGAAATGGACCCCACGCGCACGGGCTTTGGCCGCGGCCTCGAAGCCGCCGGCGCCGACGAGCGCGTGGTCACGATCCACGCCGACATTTCGGGATCCATCCGCATCACCGATTTCGAGGCCAGGCACCCGGAGCGCAGGAATCGCGTGTTCAGCGTGGGCATCGCCGAGCAGAACATGATGGTGGTGGCGGCGGGTCTGGCCAAGGAAGGCTTGATACCGGTTACCGGCACCTACGGCGTGTTCGCCTCCGGCCGCTGCTGGGACCAGATTCGCACCACACTTTGCTACTCCAACATGAACGTGAAGATCGCCGGGGCGCACGGTGGAATCTCCGTGGGGCCCGACGGCGCCACCCACCAGTCGCTGGAAGAGATCTCGCTCATCAGCATTCTTCCCAACATGCACCTGGTGGTGCCGTGCGACTCGGTGGAGACGGAGCGCGCCACGGTCCACAGCCTGCTCGAGGTGAAGGGTCCCGTTTACCTTCGTTTTGCGCGCGAAGCGACTCCCGTGGTGACCACCAAATCGACGCCGTATCAGTTTGGCGTGGCCAACATCATTCGCTATCGCGGCGATAAGCCGCGCTTCATCGACGCCTTTGAGACCTTTCTCTCCACGGATTATGCCGGCGAAGGCGAGGAGGTCTCCATCGTGGCCTGCGGGCCCATGGTCGCGGAAGCCATGCGGGCTGCCTGGCTGCTGAAGGAAGAACACGACGTTGAGGCGCGGGTGGTGAACGTCCATACGGTGAAACCGTTGGACGTGGCGGCGCTCGTCCAAGCCGCAGACCAAACCCAAATCGTCCTCACGGCGGAAGAGCACCAGGTGGGCGGATTTGGCAACATCATCGCCGGAGCCATTCTGCGACATCGCCAAGACTATGAACATCCGCTCCTCTTCGATATGCTGGGTGTGGACGACCGTTTCGGACTTTCCGGGAAGCCCTGGGACCTGATGCGCGCTTTCGGGCTCAGCGCCGAGCACATCGCCGAACGCGTGCTGAAGCTGCGCGACGTGCAAGCAGGAGTCGCCACTGTTGCGTGACAACTGCACAAGTAGATGATAGACGGCAGAAGGCATACTGCGCCCCGTGCGCCGTCCATGGTCTACCGTCAAGAGCTTTCCCCTCATGGCCCGTATGCCATCTACCATCTACCCACTGCGCCGCTACAGGAACGCTTCTTTGTTCACCACGTAAGGCATATTGGCGGGATTGCCGCCGTAGTTGCCCTCCAGCACATCGATCAACCCCTGAACGCATCGGCCCGCCATGCCTTTGTTCGGATCTGTGGAAAGGCGTGTGACGCGTCCGGCACTGGCGAAATGCGGGAAGAGGCGAACGCGGTCCTCGATCGCGGGATCGCGTAACGGCGAGTCCGCCGGCAGCGGCTCGGTTTCGAAAACGTCGAGCGCCGCGCCCCCAATCACGCCGGCCTTGACGGCCGCCGCCAGCGCCTGCTCGTCCACCACCGGCCCCCGCGACGTATTGACGAGGTAAGCGGTGGGCTTCATCATCCTCAGCGTCTTCTCGTTGATGAGGTGGTAGGTGGGGCGCGCGGCTTCGCCCTCGCGCAACAGTGGCACGTGCAGTGTCACAAAATCGCCGCCCGCCAGCGCCTCCTCGAAGCTGACGAAGCGAATCATGTGCCTCTCGCGCGTGAACCCGATGCGGAAGCGAACGTCCATGATCTCCTGAATTTTGTTGAAGAAGTCGGTGGGCGGAGGACCCGCGTCGTAGCAGAGGAAGTGCGAATCGAAGCCTACCGCCTTCTTGATCAAGGCCTGGCCGATGCGCCCCGTCCCGATCACCGAGATGGTCTTGCCCGTAATTTCGTCGCCCAGGAACGGGAGAAACGGGTGCCACGTTCCCCAATGGTGGTCACGCACCAGGTGCTCGGCCGGGCACATTCTTCTAGCCACGTTGCCCAGGATGAGAAAGGCAAATTCAGCCGTAGCCTCGTTGAGTACGTCGGCGGTGTGAGTAAAAGGAATCTGGTAACGATTGGCGTCGGCGCGGTTGATGTTGTCGAAGCCCACCGCGTCCTGCGCCACCACCTTGAGAGTGCCGCGCCCCGCCTCGAAGACCTCAGCATCGATCTCGTCGCGCAGGGTGGTGATGAGCCCGTCGATGCCGGACCTCACTTTTTCCAGAATCAGGCTTTTGGGAGGCGCCTCGAGTTGGTCGTAGACTTCAAGTTGGTAGCCGCGCTGGCGCAGAAGGTCGAGCGCGTCGGGGCCGATGTTGCAGGTGGCAAAAACACGGAAGCCAGTTTTGGCATGGACCATACGATTTATGCTCTGTGAGGCGTTGACCGTCGATCGACATCCTCAAGATTGAGTTGCTTCACCACCTCCGCCAATGGAATCGGAGGTAGATCGTCATTCAAACGAGCCACCGCAATCCGGCGGTCTTCTTCATCTTCGAGCCACCCCTCGCTTGAAAACTCTCTCAAATCATCCGTCATAGATTCTTCTTCACCCACTCTCCCATCCAATCCAGCGCCTTCTGGATGTTCTCCACTGAATTGGCAAACGAGAACCGCAGGTACCCCTCGCCCCAGGCGCCGAAGGCGGTGCCGGAAAGGCACGCTACGCCCGCCTCGTTGAGGATCGCGTTGGCCAGCGTCTTGGAGTCGCGCCCGGTAGCGGTGATGTTGGGGAACACATAGAAAGCGCCGTGCGGCTGGCGGCAGCGGAAGCCGGGGATCCGGTTCAGGCCCTCGACGATGACGCTGCGCCGCCGCCGGAACTCCTCGCGCATGGCGTCCACGCCCGACTGGTCACCGCGCAGCGCCGCCACCCCCGCCACCTGGGTGAAGCTGGCAGTGCAGGAAGTGGCGTTGGTCTGCAGCTTGGTCACCTGCTGGGCAAGGCCGGAAGGCATCACGCCATAGCCTAGTCGCCATCCGGTCATGGCGTAGGTCTTGGAGAAGCCGTCGAGAATAATGGTGCGCTCCCGGAGACCGCCGAACTGCGCGATGCTGGCGTGCTCGCCCTCGTAGATCAGGCGGGAGTAAATCTCGTCGGAGAGGATGAAAAGGTCCCGATCCGCCACCGCCCGGGCCAGTTCCGCCAAGGCCTCGCGGGGGGTCAATCCGCCGGTGGGGTTTTGCGGCGAATTCAGGATCAGCAGGCGCGTGCGGTCGGTGATCTTGTCGATAATCTGGCCCACGTCGATGTCGAAGTCATGGTCCTCGCGGAAACTATAAGGCACGGCGCGGCCGCCCACGAAATTGATCATGGACTCGTAAATGGGATAGCCCGGGTTGGGATAAACCACCTCGTCGCCGCGGTCCACCAGCGCCAGAATGGTGAAAAACATGATGGGCTTGCCGCCGGGCGTGATCACCACCTGCGAGGGGTCCACGGGAATGCCGCGGCGGCGCGCCACCTCTTCCGCCACCGCCTCGCGGAGCTGCGGCAGGCCGGCGGAGGGGCCGTAGTGCGTCCAACCCTCGCGCAAGGCTCGCACTCCCGCCTCGACAATGTGATCGGCGGTGGCAAAGTCGGGCTCCCCAATTTCCAGGTGGACAATCTCGCGTCCCGCGCGCTCGAGTTGCTGGGCCCGCACCAGAACCTCAAACGCCGTCTCGGTGCCTAGGCGCGACATAGCTTCCGCCAGTCGGAGTTTCGGCAAAGTAGTTGGCATGGTCAGCCTCCCGTCGCGCCTAGCATATTCCGTTGGTGAGATGTTGTCCATAGTTTGCAGAATTGACGATCGACCAGGCGACGAAAACTCGAAACTCGCCCGCCGGATACGGTTTCGAGTTGCTAATCTCCAGTTGAGGGGCGCATCCCCAATCGGCTCGCGATCTCACAGCTTCCGACGACTGACAGTTTTGGGGTATGCTCTTGTATCGGGCTGACGCGGTTGTTCCAGGCCCAGCGATTTCGTTTCCCACTCCGGAGGACATAATACAATGCAGCGGATTTCTTGGACGCTTCGCAATCTGGCGGTATCTCTTGCCTTGACTTCCGCCTTCGTCGCGGCCTTGGTCGAGGTCTTGGTGGCGGTTCCTGCGGCACGCGCTCAGACGAGTGAAGCTCCCGCTCCCCCGAAGTTCAGGCTTCCCGGCGACGTGGTAGTCCCGCTTCGCTACGCCGTGGACCTGACGGTGGTCACCGATCAGGACACTTTCACCGGAGTCGTGGACATTGAACTGAACTTCAAGCAGTCCACTTCCGTCCTCTGGCTGAACGCCGAGAAACTGAAGGTGCAGGAAGCAACGCTCACCGCCGGCGGCGCGACCGTTCCACTCAAGATCGTGCCGGAGGATAAGGACTACGTCGGGTTCGCATTCGCGAGTCCGGTGGGACCTAGCCCGGCGGAGCTGCACGTCTCCTACCAGGGGGAGATCAGCCGCAAGGATATGCAGGGCATCTTCCAGGTACAGGA
Organism: Terriglobia bacterium; assembly: GCA_035315065.1. GTDB lineage: Bacteria > Acidobacteriota > Terriglobia > UBA7540 > UBA7540 > DATFYM01. The sequence continues at coordinate 80,005 of DATFYM010000044.1, read as the reverse complement.
CGGCGGCGAGTGGTACGTCTTCTCGCAGTTCGAAAACATCGGCGCCCGGCAGGCGTTCCCTTGCTTCGATGAGCCTGGCTACAAGGTGCCGTGGCAGTTGACCCTCCACGTGAAGAAGGACCAGGTAGCGCTTTCCAACACTCCCATGGTTTCGGAGACCGAGTCGAGCGATGGAATGAAGACGGTGAAGTTCGCGGAAACGCCGCCCCTGCCCAGCTACCTGGTGGCCCTCACCGTCGGCCACCTCGAGTTCGTCGACGCGGGAACGGCCGGCAAGAAAAGCACGCACGTTCGCATCGTGGTGCCTCACGGGCGGGGCGGGGAAGCGAAGTACGCCGCCGAGACAACACCCGCGATCGTGAACCTGCTGGAGGACTACTTCGGTATTCCTTATCCCTACGACAAGCTGGATGAAGTGGCGATTCCCCTTGCTGGTTACGCCATGGAGCATCCGGGCCTCGTCACTTACGGGGCCGGCATCATTCTTGTGAAGCCCGACGAGGAGACTCTGGGGCGGCAGCGCGGGTGGGCGAGCGTCGCCGCCCACGAACTTGCCCACCAGTGGTTCGGCGATCTCGTTACCACCGCCTGGTGGGACGACATCTGGCTCAACGAAGGCTTCGCCTCGTGGATGGCGAATAAGATTGTCAATAAATTCCACCCCGAGTGGCACATGGACATCTCGGAGCTCAACTCCTACCAAGGGGCGATGGAAAACGATAGTTTGGTGAGCGCCCGACGCGTGCGGCAGCCGATTGAGTCCAAAGACGACATCGCCAACGCCTTCGACGGCATCACCTACAACAAAGGGTCGGCGCTGCTCAATATGTTTGAGAGCTACATGGGCCCGGATCGCTTTCGCGAGGGCGTGCGCCGCTATCTCGCCAAGTATGCGTGGAAGAACGCCACCTCGGCCGAATTTCTGGCGTCGCTGGCCGGCGACGACGCGAGCATCGCGGGGGCGTTTTCCAGTTTCCTTGACCAGCCGGGGGTGCCGCTGGTGACGGCGGATCTGGATTGCCAGGACGGCGAAGCCAAGCTCCACCTGGCACAACAGCGTTTTCTCCCGCTCGGCTCCCAGGGAGGGGTGGCCGAACTTTGGAAGGCGCCGGTCTGTGTTCGTTACCCGGCGGGTTCAGACGAAGCGCGTGAGTGCCTGCTGCTGGATCAACCGTCACGCCAGATGGCGCTCCCGAAAGCGACCGGGTGTCCGGCTTGGGTCCAGGCGAACGGAAGCGCTGACGGCTACTATCGGGTTCTCTACCGGGGAGACCTGCTCGGCGATCTCTTCAAGAACGAAGCCCGTGCCCTGACTCTTCCCGAGAAGGTGGCGCTGATCGGCGACATCGCGGCCCTCACCGGCAATGGAAGCATTCCGCTGGGCCGGGCTCTGGCGCTCGTCCCGGAGTTCGCGCGCGATCCCGAGCGGCAGGTGGTGGTTAAGACCACGAGGATTACCACCGGACTCGAGAACAGGGTGATTCCAGCGGATCTTGCGCCCAAGTACCACGAGTATCTTGAGCAGGTTTACGGTGGGCGGGCTCGTCAGCTCGGATGGAAACCCAAACCGGGCGAGGGCGATAATGACCGCCTCTTGCGGCCCGACGTAGTGACTGTGGTGGCCATTGAGGCGCAGGACCCGGATTTGGTCGCGCAGGCGAAGACCCTAGCGCTGGCATGGTTGGATGATCACCATGCGGTCGACCCGGAAGTCTCCGGCAGCGTGCTGGTGACCGCCGCGAAAAATGGCGACCGCGCTTTCTTTGACCGCCTGCGCGCGGCAGCCAAGCGGGAGAAGAACGAAGATGTCAGGCGCACCATGCTCTTCGCCATGGGATTATTCCCGGACCCCGAGATCATCAAGGAGGCCCTGTCGGTTATCCTGACGGACGAATTTGACAGCCGGCAGTCGCTCGATATTCTATTCGGTGCCGGCCGCTTTCCCGGCACCCGCGACCTTGCCTACGACTTCCTGAAGCAGAACTGGGACGCGCTCGTCGCCAAGCTGCCAACTGATTACGGAGCTTACCTACCCGACGTGGTGGGCGGTTACTGCGACGAGGCGCATCGCCGGGACGCCGCGAGCTTTTTCGAAGGGCGCTCCACCAAGTACTCCGGCGGACCTCGCAACCTGGCCCAGATGCTGGAAGGGATCGATCTCTGCGTGGCCTTCAAGAAGGCCCAGCAACCGAGCGTCACCGAGTTCCTGAAGAGCTACGGAACCGGGCAGAGCGCCGCGGGGGCGCGGTGAAGATCGACGATGGCGGATCGCCCATTGGACGAAAGGGCCCGATTCTCCAATCGTCAACCAGCAGTCCGCAATCGCCTATGCGCGCCATGGCATTCATGTTCGTTCTAGCCGTCCTGTACGGCGGAGTCGCGTCCGCACAGGGTTCGCGCGACGACTGGAAGCTACTGCGAAGTTCCGTTGATCTCGAAGCTTGTCTTACCCATTCACTTGCCGACGCGACTCTCACGAGCGGAGAGCGAGCGCAGATCTACCGGTTGATTGACGATAAGACCATCCACGACTCCTTCACCGACGAGCAGCGGGAGGAAGAGCGAAGAACCGTGATGGGCGCTCGTGTGGGGTCGATCGTGCTGGCTGAAGACGGGAGTCGGCAAGTGCTGGTACAAGGGCCGGCACTGTTCTGCGGCGCCAGCGGAAACTGTTCGCTATGGATCTTCACTCGCCGTCGCGGAAAGTTGCAACTCGTCCTGGCAGCGGGTGCCAGTGTTCTCATCGTGCGAAAAGAATCCAATCACGGGTTTCATGACTTGGTGACAGGATGGCACATGAGCGCTGAAGAAGAGGCATTGGCCGTTTACCGCTGGAATGGCACGGAGTATAAGCAAGTGGACTGCTACGGAGCCAGAGTTGATCCGAGCAACTCCGGCAAGCCGCCGGTGATTACCGATTGCCCGAAAGGACCTCAATAGTCTCCTGGCGTCCGCCGCTCCCCTCATGGGCGACAAATTCAGGCTACGCGGTGGCGATGAGGGCGGCTTCTTCCAGGCCCATTTCTCGGATGGAAATCTCCCGCATCTTATATTTCTGGGTTTTGCCGTTGATGGTGATGGGGAAGGAATCCACGAACTTGACGTAACGGGGAACCTCGTAGTGGGCGATGCTGCCTTGGCAGAACTCCCGAATTGCCTCTGCGCTCGAGGTGGCGCCGGGCTTGAGCTTGACCCAGGCCATCACCTGCTCGCCATATCTGCGGTCGGGGATGCCGATCACCTGCACCTCGCTGATGGCAGGGTGAGTATAGAGAAACTCTTCGATGTCGCGCGGATAGATGTTCTGACCGCCGCGGATAATCAGGTCCTTGGAGCGCCCGGTGATCTTGCAATAATCATTCTCGTTCATGGTCGCGAGATCGCCGGAATGCAGCCAACCGTCGACGTCGAGGGTCTGGCGGGTAGCCTCAGCATTCTGGTAATAGCCTTTCATGACGGCGTACCCGCGTGCGCACAGCTCGCCCGGAGTTCCGCGCGGAACAATGCGGCCGGTGCGTGGGTCGACGATCTTGATTTCCGTGTGCGCCATGGGCTTTCCCACGGTGGTCACCCGCAGGTCCAGAGGGTCGTCGGGAGTGGTCTGGGTTATGCCCGGCGAGGTTTCGGTGAGGCCGTAGACGATGGTCAGTTCCGAGCAATGCATTTCGCGGACCACGCGGCGCATGACGTCGATAGGGCAGGGCGAGCCTGCCATGATGCCGGTGCGCAGCGAGCTGAGGTCGAACTCGTGGAAGTGCTCGTGCTCCAGTTCGGCGATGAACATGGTGGGCACGCCGTGTACGGCCGTGCAGCGCTCCTCGGCGATGGCCTGGAGCGTCGCCAGCGCGTCGAAGTATTCCGCCGGAATCACCATGGCCGCGCCGTGCGCCACGCACACCATATTGCCCAACACCATGCCGAAACAATGATAGAAGGGCACCGGAATGCAAAGCTTGTCCTGGCAGGTGAACCGCATGCCCTGCCCAATCAGCAGGCCGTTGTTCACAAGATTGTGATGGCTCAACAGCACGCCCTTGGGCGAACCGGTGGTGCCCGAGGTGTACTGAATATTGGCGTGGTCGTCAAATTCCAGCATCGCGGCGCGCTCCCGCAAGGCGTCGGCGGCAACACCCTCGCCCATTTGCAGCAGGTCGTTCCAGGGCATCATGCTGGAAGGCGCTGGTGAGTCTCCGATGAAAATGAGATTGCGCAATTGGGGCAGCTTGGCTGATTCGAGCGCTCCCGGGACGCTGTGGGCAGCCTCGGGGCAAATCTCGAAAAGGACAGAAGGATAGTCACGGCCACGGAAGCCCTGCGTCAGGCAGAGCGTCGAGCATCCCGAGTGCTGAAGCGCGTGTTCAAACTCTACTGTGCCGTAAGTGGGGTTGAGGTTCACCAGGATCGCGCCGATTTTGGCCACCGCGAACTGAGTGATCACCCACTCGGCGTAGTTGGTGGACCATAGTCCCACCCGCTCGCCTTTCTGGATGCCCAAACGCAGAAGTCCCTTGGCAGCGCGTTCAACCTCGCCCAGGAACTCGTGATACGTGTAGCGTCTATTCTGGTGGCGAACGATCAGGGCGGGGTTCTCAGGAAAGCGGGCGGCGGTGCGATCCAACAGCTCACCGACGGTAAGGCCTGCCAGGGGCGATGCACCAAGGCCGTGACTGTAACTCAGATTTCCCGCCTCTTGCTCCTTGCTCATTCGCGTTCCCGTGATGGACTAAGCCACCAGAAGGGTGGGGCTGAAGAGCCCGCGGAACAACTCGTTCGGACTGTCATTCTGAGAAGCCGCAGGCGATGAAGAATCTCGCATTGTTCACGAAAACGCGCAAAGCAAGATCCTTCGCTCTGCTCAGGATAACAGCGGTGAAGCGTACTTCCGCAGCCTCTGAAGCCCCGCCTCTCAAAGGGTGGTAGTATCCGAGGAAAAAGGCGGAGATGTCAAGGCCGATACCCAGGCCGATACCCAGTTGTCTCCTCCGAGGTTTCCAAATCCCCGTAGGTTATTGCGGCTCCCGCGGCGTCTGAATCTGCTTAATCCTTTCATGCGGCTCCGCTCGCCATGCTGAGACGATACGCCTTTCGTTATCGTCCCTGTCCGATGACATGCCTGCCTTGAGCTCGTCTGTCGCCCTGGAAAGATGCTCTCGCGACGGGAAGATTCGAACCGCGGACCCTGCGCTCTGCTCAGGGCGGGCTCCCGGAAAGTACGCCCGCGCTTCGCTTGCTAACGATAGATTTCGCGTCGATGGCCGACCTCGAAAATCTTCACCTCGCCTGCCGCGTCGTCGATTCGATATAGAACGCGATAATCACCTACGCGAATACGCCAGCCTGGTTTCAGTCTCCCCTGCAGCATCTTGACCCCAGTTGGCCGGGGCGTCTCTGATAACGCTGCAATCGCGGCGTCGATCCTTTCCGCGATCGGTTTCGGGAGCTTTTCCAGTTGCTTCGCCGCGCGAGTGTCGATGAGGACCCTGTAAGTCACAATTTGCCGGCCCGCTTCAGCCTTCTGCGCACGTCTTCATACGGAACCAGCTTCTTGGAAGTTCTTTCAGCGCGGTCGAGAGCCAGCGCATCCTCGAGGTTCTCAATCTTCTGCAGCATACGGCGGTACTGGTTCATATCCAGCAAGACTGCTTCCCTCCGGCCACTCGTTCCGACCACAAACTTTGGAGCAGTTCCCATGCATGGGATCATAGCACTGACCCCTGAAGCCGTCCACCCGCAACAGCGACAATGGCGCCAGGAGGGCCTCGGTATCAGTTCCTCTCAAGGAGGTCAGACCGCTTGCTGAAGCTCTCGCGGATGCTGCCCTGGAGGCCCCACATCTGGATGGGGTGAGCGTCGCGCGACCGCGGGCTCCGGATGCGGCTTCCATGTGGCATAATGGTCACCAGGGTGACCACATGAAGATAAGCACCGTTCGTGAGTTCCGTGACCAAGCCACAGGCTTGCTCCGGTCGAAGGACCCGTTCCTGGTAACTCGACGCGGTCGATTGGCCGGGGTCTTTTTTCCTTTTCCAGAGGCCACGCTTCCGCTGGAACTGAAGCGGGAACTTTTTGAGATGTTGAGTGCCGTGATCGCCCGCCAGATCAAGCGGCGCAGGCTGAGCAAGAGGGAAATCCTCGCCGACTTCGAGGAGTGGCGGAAGGAGCGCCGTGCGACTCGTCGCCGACGCTAATGTTCTCCTCTCGGCCGTCCTCGGCGGGCGCGCGAAGCTGGTCCTTGGTCATCCCGACATCACCGAAGTCCTGACCGCCGGAGAGACGCTGGGGGAGGTCCAGGAGTACGCCGGCTCCCTCGCAAGAAAGAAACGGTTGGCCGAAGATCTGGTGCTTCTCGCGGTCGCCGCCTTGCCTGTCACTGTTGTCGAGCGGGAGGCCTACGTCGCCAGCATTTCCGAGGCCTCGCGCCGAGTTGGGAAACGCGACCCGAAGGACGTCGAGATCCTAGCTCTCGCTATCGCACTCAGAGTGCCGCTGTGGTCAAATGACAAAGACTTTGAAGGGACAGGGGTGGAGTGGTACAGCACCGAAGATCTGCTCCGCCGGCTCGGCATCATCGAGCGTCACTAATGCGGCTCTCGACCTGGAGGCCGTGTTTCGCCCGAGTGTTGAGACGGGTGAGACGGGATTGGTGGTCTAGTTTCTCTCGCTCGAGCTTTGCTCGCCCCGCCGCCCGGCCCCGGCGCCCGCACCACGAACCTAGCATCGGTTTTCGATATCCGTGATCAGTGCCAACGGGCGAACGTACGTTTCTTCTTTAAGCAGTGGGCAGCACCAGAAAGAAGAAATCCGGGCGGGAACTCGAAGGCCGAACCTGGAATGAGATGCCTGCCCTGGCTCCGGCTGTTACCCTGTAAAGATACTCACGCGACGCGAAGATTCGAGCCCAGACGTTGCTAGACGAGCCGGAGTGCTGCATCCGTGTCGCGACAGAGCATCTTGCCGCCGCGCAGAGTGACAAGAAGGCCGTCAAGCTTCAGCACTTCCGCATCCGTCGAAACGATGAGGTCAGCGTCGAAGGCAATTGCGGTTGCTGCGTGGAGCGCGTCGGCGGCCCGCACTCCACGAGTCTGCAACTCAAGGTTCTGGAGCTGAAGGCGGATCGTTCCCGAGGTTAGATCGAGCACTGAAATGTTGAATAGGTCAATCACGATCTGTACTTGCGTAGTTATAGATCGTGCGGCAGGAATCAGCAGGGTGTCGGCACGAGACACGCCCTTTGCAGATTGCGTAAGCAGCCGATAGAGCGCCTCTTCCACCTCGTAGTACGTCAGACACGAGGTGGCACCGAGGTGAGTCCGCCCCACTGTTTCGAATAGCCGCTCGGCATCAGCCGCAATATCTGCTGGTGAGCGCCCCCGCCGGTCGGCCGTCCTCAGAATCGCGTTCCCGCGCGCGCTGAGGAAATCGATGAATACTCCGGTATCGTAGTAGACGCGCACTACGCAGCCTTGAGGCGGGTGACGAGTTCTTCCGGAGTTACGACTTGTGGTTTCTCGGTTGTCACCAAGTTCTTTAAGAGTTTGTCTCTGGTGACCAGGAAGTCACACTCATCGGCGCTGCTCAAAATGAGAAGGTCATTAGAGTGCGTCACCCGATTTCTTACCGCACGTAATCGTTGGAGCAAAGCTTCAGCTTTTGCCAGATCCACCGGCAGGACTCGCAGGTGATCCCTGATCCGTTCGAATTCTGGAGCAGCAGCAGCCGCTGCGAGCAGCAGCTCCTGAAGCACTATCGGATTGACGGCAAAGCGAGCGCGACCATTGGCCTCAGCCGAAAACAACTGTAAAACTGCCGGCTCGCCTCGTAGGTAGTCCATGATCACGTTGGTGTCTAGGAACACGAGTGGTCGCTCTTGGTCTCCCAGTTTTTGCTGACCGGACTTGACCACATGTTCCATATGACTGTGTATTCTACCACGACTGGCGTTCTTAATCCCGCGCGCGTCCTCGGTGGGGTCGGTGGCCCGAGGCGCTACTGCGGCAGCACCGCTCCAACAGGAGAGTTCCCGTTGCAGCGGGGCCAAGGACCTGAGTGGGGGTGTTCGTGGGCGGAGAGTCCGGCCCCAGCGCCCGGCCCATGGACCCGGCGTGGGTTTTCGAAATCCGCGATGAATGCCAGCGGGCGAACGTGCCTTTCTTTTTCAAACAGAGGGGCGGCACCCGAAAGAAGAAATCCGGCGGGAACTCGAAGGCCGAACCTGGAATGAGATGCCTGCCGGCCGTCGCCCCGTAAAGGTCTCACGCGGCGGAAGATTTGAGCTCTTGGAAAGCAGGGTCTGCGTACGCTTGCTGCCCGAAGGTCTGCTTCGCTTCTACGTACTTCTGAGTCAAAATCCAGGTATCTTATTGAAAGTAAAAATGACATTTCAGGAGAGAGAGACCGGGCTATCCCTCGGCACGGTTGCGTCCCCGCAGAGCCGGCTTCTGTTTCACCCGGCCGAATTAGTTTAGCGCCACCGTGGAAGAGTCGCCAGTCCGATCTGGCGGCTTGATGAAGGCTTGCTGGCGGCGGAGTTGCCCCAGCCGCCGAGCTTCTTCCAGCTTGCGATCGTGGGCGGCAAAGATTTGCGATTCGCGGCCTTCCAACTTGTCCCGGGTCCTGTCCAGGCTATCGAAACGGCCAGGCCGTAACTTCGAAAAAAAAGTTGATAGGAGTATCGAGAATCTTATACTATATCTTATGGCTAACGACGAAGGTATTCAGGCTAGGGAGCAGGGCATAGGGAACAGGGACAGCGACGGAGGGTAAGGAGTGAAAGAGCGCTGTTTGGGACTTCGCGCCCGACGGAGATTCGAGATTCGAGATTTTAAAGATTCAGGAGGCACTGAAAGACTGGAAATGGAAATTGGGAGATGAGATTGGAGATTCGAGATTCAAGAACGCTGAAAACTGGGAAACGGAGGTTGGGAGATTAGAGATTGGGAAATTGCCACTGGAACCGGGACCGGGCACACGAGAGGGGGATGATATGAGGCTGACGAAGCCACGCGAAGCCACGGGCCTTAAGCTGCCTGCTTTCAGCAACTTATACCAGAAACGGGAAAGACGAAGCCACGGCGACGAACTGCTTTACAATCAGCCGGTTACGGGGATTTTAGGCCCGTTTTTCACAAAGTTGCTACCGATCGTTGGATTCTCTATTGCCGATTCGTCGAAGCGTGGTTTGGGAAGGGCTAGCAAACCCGAACAAAGCCAAGACATATAGAAAGTTATATCAATAGCTTATGCTAAAATCGAGCAAAGCAAACCCACGCAGCATAATCGCCATTAAATCAGGAGGTTACGGCGATTTTGGCCTCATATTTTGGGAAGTTTGGATCGATGGCACATTTCTCTCTAACAGGAATTTCGCGAATGGGTGCGGAATTCCGATCGCGGTTTCAGGGACGCCGACCGCCGCCAAGGTCGGCAAAGCCTCGCAGATGTCCGCCAGAGGTCGAAATTCAGGCAGTCACACGGAAGCCGCGATATCATTTATTTTCATTGATATGGGGCTTTTTTCCAACAATCCGATTGCTGAATTGGCGCTCAGGAACGGCGCCCGTGAGTCGCGATGGGAAAAAACACGAGCGGGTGATTTTCCCATCGCAACGCTCAGTATGTGGTCGGCACGGAAACACGATGCCGAAGCGCCTCGGAGGAAACCGCCCAGCGCCATGGGGCGCAGGCCGATGCCGGCCGCTATCACAAGGTCCTTCTTCCCAAAGCGGCGCTCGCCGAGGTCCACAAGATCGTGAGCGACGCCCGCCAGGAACACTACTTCATGACCCTGCCCTGGGACGATAACGGTTATCGCGTGCTCCCCGCCGCAGCCTACATGGACCACACCGAGAAGATGCGGGAGCTAGCTAGCTAGCTAGAAAACGGCCGCAAGCTGCCGCACTATAAAGCTGGAAATGGAGGAAATGGAGATGGAGACAATCATGTTGAAATAGCGAGTAGCTATGCTATAGTAAAGCTGGAGGTGGGAATGTTCCCGCCTTCGGGCGTTGGAGTCGTCGGTTGTCGAATGAACCTTACGCTAACACGGCAAAGCGTTACGAAGAGGCTTGGACAAAGGAAAGAATTTGTGAGGGGCTGTGAGGACCAGGTGAGAATTGGACCATCGCGCCGGGATTCAAATGGAGCATCCTTGTCGGGTGGGACCAGCGATCCCAACCTGTCGAGAAGGTCGGGGCACATACTCAAAATGAAGGTAAGTCCCACGATGTTGTTGAAAACAAATGCCTTGCTTTAGATTTCTCACGATGATACTGAAACTAAAGCACTTATCGTACTATTATAACTTGTAACAGGTGGATTGGATGCCTGAGTGCGCGCTTCGGCGCCTGACAGCCGGTTTGCTTCTGCTTGGGCTCTCTCCTACCTTTCTTGCCAGCCAGACTCATGCCCCCCACCTGGTCGATGGACACGTCCACTACAACGGGGATCCCGCGTTTCTGGAAAAACTGGTTGCCAAGCTCGAGGCCGTCGATGGCGTGGCGTTCCTCCTGACGACTCCGAACGATCTGCCAAGCGTCCAGACCTTCCTGTCACAGCATTCTGCCCTCGCCCACCGGATCATCGGCTTTGGCGACATTAAGCTCGACGATCCCCAGGCGCTCGACCAAATCGACCGCTTCCACGCCGCCGGCTTCCGAGGCCTTGGCGAATTCACCTCACCGCTCAAGAACTACGATGACCGCTCCTACTGGCCGATCTACGAACGCGCCGAGCATTACGGCATGATCGCGCTGTTTCACACCGGTATTGTCCTGCGCCCCGATCCGAGCATCCCGGCCGATATCAGTGTCGACCGCATGAGAATCACCACCCTCGACGGCATCGCCCGCCGCTTTCCCAAGCTCACCGTAATCGGCGCGCACATGGGCAACCCCGACTACGCGTGGGCGGCCGAGATCGGCCGCTGGAACCCCAACCTCTTTTTCGATCTCTCCGGTTCCTCTCTCATCAAAAAGCAGAACGACTATACCTTTTTCAAGTCGATCTTCTGGTGGTCCGGAGTTGTCAGCCCGCACACGCCCAAGTCCGGCACCAGCGCCTTCGAGAAGCTTGTTTTCGGATCGGATGTTTTCAACGGCGAACTGGAGGAGTTCGACCGTGAACTCGATCGCTACCACAAGATGCTGGACGCGTGCGGCGTGCCTCCTGAAGCGCAGAACAACATCTTTGCCGGGACGCTGTGGCGAATTCTTCAAAAGCAGTGAAGAGCGTCGAAAGTTAAGAGTCGAAAGGGTAACGAGGTAGACGGTAGATGGTAGACGGCATAAGGGGAAAAGCGGAAAAGAAGCCGCCTGCCGTCGACCTTTTCCCCTTATGCCGTCTACCGTCTGCTGTCTACCCACCCTTTTGACTTTCGACTCTGTCCACATATAATTGCGGCCTACACGGAAGGGAAGGGAGTCGAGATGAACAGAGCGTTCTGGAGGACGCTGGTTGCTTTTGCGGCCGCCGCCGCGCTGGCGATGCTCCTTAGTTTGACCGGCGGGCCGGCCCGTGCTCAGTCCGCGCCAGCGACCACGGCAATGGCGCCGGGGGCTGGCCCCAAAACGGCGGCTGAGCAGTACAAGAACGTCCAGGTTCTCAAAGATATTCCCGCCGACCAGTTGTTCCCGGCGATGCAGTTCATTTCCGCCTCGCTCGGCGTGGAGTGCAACTACTGCCACGTCGAAGCCGCCCCAACCCCAGGCGGCCCAGGCGCCCACGGAGGGCCGCCGCACCTGGATTTTGAGAAAGACGATAAGAAGGAGAAAAAGACGGCGCGCAAGATGATCCAGATGGAACTGGCGATCAATAAGGACAACTTCGACGGCCACACCGATGTTACCTGTTATAGCTGCCACCGCGGCGCTCACGAGCCGGTGGGAACGCCTATTATCTCTGAGGAGGAGCCGAAGCCAGAACCCGAGGGGCCCAAGCCGGGTGCTCCTCAGCCTGCATTGCCGACTGCCGACCAGATCCTCGAGAAGTACGTGCAAGCGATGGGAGGCGCCGACGCCTTGCAGAAGATTTCCAGCCGCATTGAGAAGGGCTCGATTGCTTTCGGCGAAAACAAGGCGCCCGTAGAAGTTTACTCCAAGGCGCCGGACAAGCGCGCCACCGTGACACACATGGGCAACGGCGAAAGTGTCACCGCCTACGACGGACACGTGGGTTGGCTCTCAGGCATGGGCCGGCCGCGCGAGATGACCCCGGCGGAAACAGAGGCCTTCAAGCTGGACGCAGATTTCTATCTCCCGGTTCACATGAAGCAGATCTTTAATCAATTGCGCGTGAGGCCGCCGGAAAAGATCGGAGACGGTGACGCGTACCAGGTTGTGGGCCTCAGGCAGGGACAGCCGCCGGTGAGGTTTTATTTCGACGAGCAGTCCGGGCTGCTGGTGCGCGAGGTACGCTACGCCCAGACGCCCCTCGGCCGCATGCCCACGCAGATCGACTACGCCGATTACCGCGACGCCGACGGCGTGAAAGTGATCTGCCGCTGGACGCTGGCTCGTCCCGGAACACGCTTCACGATTCAGATTGACCAGGTCCAGCAAAACGTCCCGATCGACGACGCGAAGTTCACGGAGCCCGCGAAGAATTGACGATTGCAGATTGACGATTGACGATTGCAAGACAAGAAGACAATCCACAGATTTCGCAGATTACACAGATAGAGGATAAGAGCCGAGCAATTCCCTTCTCTTGGCTTTTTTTGATTCTGTGAAATCTGCGTAATCTGTGGATTCAAGTCTTCTCTTCCAATCGTCAATCGACAATCGTCAATCGTCAATTCTTGTCGAGCGAACGCCCGCTAGAAAGTAACTCGGACCCCCAGTTGCGCCGCGAACGGGATGCCCACCGTGGTGCCGGGGCCGAAGAAGTCGCCCAGCGCGCCCGACGGCACGAGTATCTGCTTCAAGTTGGTGATGGGTGTCGTATTCGAGCAGTCCGCGTTCAGGCACAACGCGGTGGCGTTGTAGAGACTGTTCACCGGCGTGGGAAGGGCGGAAATGGAGGTGACGTAGTTGGCGCCGGGATTATTGCGGTTGAACAGGTTGAAGAATTCGATGAAAGGCATCACCGACCACCGCTCCTGGAACTTGAAGGGACGCGCGACGCGCAGATCGACCTGGATGTAGGGAGTGCAGCGGAACTGGTCGAGTGTAGTCTGAACTCCATTGATCACGGCGCGATCGTCGAGGGTATCCCCGAAACCATTCACGTCCACCGGGGTGGTCAGGGTAATGGGCCGGGCGCTCTCCGCCTGCGAGAGCAGGGATAGTTCAAACCCACCCGGAGTGTGAAAGATTCCCGCCACCACCAACCGGTGCGTCACATCCTCCCCTGAGGGTCCGAAATCTCCCGGACCGAAGGCGTGTAGCGGGTCGCACACGCCGTCCACGTAATCGAAGAGTTCGCCCAACACGCACCCCCACGTCTTGGCCTTGGAGAGCGTGTAGTTGACGATCAGGTTGGCTCGACTCGTGACGTTGCCCTGCAAATGAACCGACATGCCGTCATAGCGCGACCGGTTGTCGCTGCGGAAAAGGGTCAGGTTAGGGACGTTGGCCTCCTGGTCGGCGAGGTCGGAGGGGAACAAGGGTGAAAACAGGGTATAGCCCGCCTGGTATTGGTACCGGGCGAAGGAGTGGACTCCCTGCTCGTGGGTGTACTCTGCGCTCAGCATCCAATTGGAGCTGAACGCGTGCTCGACGCCGCCCGTCGCGTGTAAGGCATAAGGAGTCCGGTAGCGCCCATCCATCAACGCGGCCGGACTGCCGCCGGGCAAGCATCCGGGATCCCCCGGAGTGGCGCAGTGCGCCGGCGCCTCGTTCACGGCCTGGAGAGCGGTCACCCAGCCGTTTTGAGCGAGGTCGTTGTAGAAGAGACCGAAGCCGGCCCGCAGCACCGTGCTTCCAGTTTTTCCCGGTGAATAAACCACGCCCAGCCGCGGCGCGATGGCCCCTCGGTAATCGGTAGGCGCAACATTGTTCACATGGATTTGCAAAGCCTGGAGCGTGAGGAACGCCGGGTTTTGTGCCTGCGTGCGGCCCGAGGCGGTGAAGAGTCCGAACGAGGTGTCGTAGCGCACACCGTAGTTCAGGGTAAGGCGCGGCGTCGCCCGCCAGGAATTCTGGGCGTAAAGCCCCAGGCGCTGCACGTTCTGCGAAAAGCTGCCGTTGCCGGCGGGTGTCGAAGTGCAAGTGGTGCCGGGCGTGACCGAGAGCGCGGGCGTGGGGGTGCAAGTCAGGTCGACGGAAAACTGCGCAGGACTACCCACGTAGTCCGCCGGGTCCAGGGCGAATACGGTAAGATTCTCAGCCGTGGCGGCGAGCGCCCCGCTCAGCACCGGCTCGTGGATAAAGTCCACTCCGAAGCGCACGGCCTGTCGACCGGTGGCGTGGCTGGCGTCGTAACGCACCTGGTATTTCTCCTGGTTGCGCAGAACGGGGAAGGCGGTAATGGGGGTCACAAACTGGTTGTCCCCGAAAGTCTCGAAGCCCGAGATGGTGCTGGAGGTGGCGCTGAAGGGGAACGCCAGCGCGAATCCCAGGTTGTCGCTGCGCGCCTCGGTGTGATGCAGGTAGCTGGAGCCCAGCACGAGCGATCCCAACCAGGTGGGGCTGAACGTGAACTGATTGCTGAGCACGGAATTGAAGTAGTTGGAGTGCGAGGTCGCGCCAGTGGAAGGCAGTGCGCCCTGCTGCACCAGGTCGTTGTGCGTAAGGTAGCTATCGGCCGAAGTACGCAGGAACCACTGTGAGCGCGAGGATTGCGACCAGTCAAAACGAGTGGAGGCCAGCACGTCGCGGAAGGGGACGGGGATGCTGCTGGGCACCGCGATCGAGTTTACTCCTGGAATCAGCCCTTGCGCCGCCAGCGAAGCCAGCGCGTTGAACTGCGCCTGGCTCGCCGGGCTGTAAGCAATGCTGGCGTCTTCGTGAACGTACTCGAGGGAGGAGAAAAACCAGAGCTTGCTTTTCTGGAGGGGCCCGCCGAGGGTTCCGATATAATTCTGCCGGGAGAAAGGCTGCTTGGGATTCGGCGCCGGGTTATCGATGGGGAAACGCGCATTGAGCGCCGCCTGCCGATCGTAGAGAGCCGCGTTGCCGTGCCACTGGTCGGTTCCCCGCTTGGTGGTGATCACCACCGCACCGGCGGTGGCGCGGCCGGTATCCGCGTTCTCCTGCGCCGTGCTCACCGCGAACTCCTCGATCACGTCGGGCGAGAAGCTCTGGAGGAAGCCTCCAATGTAGTCGTCCGAGTTGTCGGCACCATCCACCGAAAGCTGGACGTTGAGCCCGGAGCTCCCGCCGAATGAAACCGCCGTAATGCGTGCCTTGGTCGGATCCGAAGGCTCCACCGGCTCCGTCCCGGGCACCAGATAAGCGATGTTGGCAAAACTTCGAGCCGCCAACGGGATGGCGTCGAGGTCCTGCCGCGACACGGCGCCCTCATGGACGGAACTGGTGATATCAATCGGCTGCGTAGTGATGGAAGACGCCTGCCCCTGCACGTTGACCGTCTGCTGGAGGCCCGCCGGACCCAGGGTCACGGTGACGGCGCGCACCGAGCTCACCACCACCTCCACATCCGAGCGAGCCTCCGCCAACCCCGGAGCATTCACGCTCATGTGGTAGACGCCCGGCCGCAGGTAGTCGAGCCGAAACTCCCCCTGGTCATCGCTCGTCGCTTCGCGTTGTTCCGCCGTATCCACGAATTGGACCACAATCCGGGCCGACGGAACGCGAGCGCCGCTCGTGTCCTCGACCACACCTGCCAAGTCTCCCTCGGGGGCCTGTGCTTGCATCACTCGGGGAAGGAAAGTGATCGACGCCAGGAGAATAGTGGTTTCAGCGAGACGCGCAGCTCTGGTTCGGACGTGCATCCATTGCTCCTCCCGAAAGTGTACCGATCCCTCCCTAATTATAGTTAGACGGGACTCCTCAGGTTTTCTTCCATAACCTTATCGTCTCTTTTGGCTTCCTGTCTTCAGTTCTCAGTTTTCAGTACTCAGTACTCAGTCCCCAGCTCAGTTTCAGTTCTTGTTCTTCACTGACTACTGAAAACTGAGAACCGCACGCCGGCTCCCAGGTAGGCAATGCCGAAAACCGAGAAGCGTTTGACGGAAGTACCGTCCGGGCCGTAAAATAGGACTTCGGGGGCTCACCCAGGAACGGATTTCCACAGTCCTCCCTTTGGTCCGCTGCCCACAAACTGAACAGAATTGAGGCGTGTCTCATGCTGGCCAACGATCTGCGACCCGGAATGGTAATCAAGCACAACGGCGAGCTTTTCGCCATCCACAAGGCGGAGCACCGCACGCCGGGCAACCTGCGCGCTTTTGTGCAGGCGCGCATGCGCAACTTGCGCACCAACGCCCTGGCCGACCACCGCTTCCGCTCCACCGATGAAGTGGAGAAGGCGATGATTGACGAGACGGAGATGCAATACCTCTACTCGGACGGCGACTCCTACCATTTCATGAACACGGAAACCTACGAGCAGACGGCTCTGCACAAGGATGTGATCGGCGACCGCGCCCAATATCTCATCCCTGACGTGATGTTGAAGGTGGAGTATTACGAGGGGCGCCCGATCGATATCCAACTCCCTGCCACCGTTGACTTGAAAGTGATGGAGACGGAGCCGGGCCTCAAGAGCGCTTCCGCCACCAACGTCACGAAGGCGGCCAAGATGGAGACTGGGCTCATCGTCCAGGTCCCACCCTTTATCAACGAGGGCGAGACCATCCGCGTCGATACGGCAGAAGGCAAGTACCTTGAACGCGCCCAGAAGTAGCCCATTTAAGACTATTCACGATTTGACCGCCTGGCCCGATTGCCCATCCTTCGTCGAATCCTATAAACTGAGACGCGGACTTCAACTTGGCTGACCAAGCACAAGGCGGGAGCTTTCCGGCCACCCGGCACTCCATTGTGGCGGCGGCGCAGAGCAACGACCCGATAGAGCGGTCGCGAGCACTGGAAGCCATCATGGCCGCTTACTGGAAGCCGGTCTACAAATACATCCGCAGACGATGGGGCGTAACCACGGAAGACGCCCAGGATCTCACCCAGGAGTTCTTTGCGCGCTTGCTGGAAAAGGATTTCCTGGACGCTTACGACCCCGATAAAGGACGCTTGCGGACCTTCCTTCGTACCTGCGTGGACCGCCTCTATTGGAATCAGTCGCGCGATGCGCAGCGCCAGAAACGGAGTGGCGGATCGGCTCCCTTGCCGCTCGACTTTGAAGAGGCGGAGAGGGAATTAACGAAAGTGGCGACCCCCGAATCGATCGAAGACTATTTCGAAAAGGAATGGGTGCGGAGCCTGTTCAGCCTCGCGCTGCAACGCCTGCGCCGCCAGTGCGAGTCCGGCGGCAAGGCTATCCACTTCGCCCTGTTTGAGCGCTACGATCTCGCCGAAGAAGACGCCTCCAAGCCTTCCTACGCGCAACTGGCCGGCGAATTCGGCCTCCCGATTACCGACGTCACCAACTACCTTGCTTTCGCCCGTCGCGAATTCCGCCGCTCGGTTCTCGATCAACTTCGAGAGATGACCGCCAACGAGGAAGAATTCCGCCGCGAAGTGCAAACGCTGCTCGGAGCCGATTCCCGATGAAGTGGCTGTCGGACCAAGTCGTGGATCGCTTGCAGGCAACTCTCCAGTTGCCTGACCTCAGCGGAACTCGCTATCGGGCCCTCCGCTACCTTGGCCGTGGAGGAATGGGTACAATTTGGCTGGCCGAGGACACGGTGCTCGATCGTCGCGTCGCGCTGAAGGTTCTCGACGCCGAGGACGACTCCGGCGAACTGGCCTCTCGCCTGCTTCGTGAAGCCCGCATTTTGGCCCGCCTGGAGCATCCCGGGATCGTCCCGGTACACGACGCGGGCACGCTCGCCGACGGCCGCGTCTTCTATTGCATGAAATACGTCGAGGGTCAGAGGCTGGACCACGCGGTGCGGAATATCAGCTCGCTTCTGGAACGTCTGCGCCTGCTCGAGCGCATCGCCGAGCCACTCGCCTTTGCCCACTCCAAGGGAATCCTGCACCGCGACCTCAAACCGGAAAACATCATGATCGGCTCGTTCGGAGAGGTCCTGGTGATGGACTGGGGCGTGGCCAAAATAAAGGGTAGCAGGCAAACTGCCCGCGTCATCGGGCGTCCTGAGATCACACGTGAGGGGGTCGAGTCAAAAGCTGAGGGCGACCCAACGCTCGATCCGTCTTCGACCTCTACCACTTCATCCATCCATCTACCGGAGACCGAGCACGGCCGCGTTCTCGGCACGCCCGGCTACATGTCGCCTGAGCAGACACGCGGCGACTCAGTCGACGAGCGTACCGACGTGTTCAGTCTGGGGGCCATCCTGAATTTCATGCTGTCCGCTACCGCCGCCAAGGAGGCCGATTCGTTGCCGCGAGCAGGGCGATCGCGGCCCATTCCTCGGCCACTTCAGGCCATTTGCGCCAAAGCCATGGCCCCCGATCCCGCGTCAAGATACGCTTCCATCGCGGACCTCTCCGCCGACCTTGCGCGTTACCTCGAAGGACTGCCGGTCACAGCTTACCGTGAGAACCTCGTCGAGCGAGCCGGCCGAGTGTTCGCGCGTCATCGTGTAGCCATAGTGCTGGTGACCGCGTACCTCCTGATGCGGTTGCTCTTGATTTTATTCTCGCGTCGTTAAAGGAATCGAAGGCAGCGGGTAATACTATATAGGACGACCAAAATCGCTGCGTGAGGCCTTTATTTTGGATAATTTTGGATTTTGGATTTTCGATTTTGGATTGAAGAGAAGGGCGACCACAACGGGTCTTCAATCCCAAATCCAAAATCCAAAATCCAAAATGAATGCGAGTGCGTCACCACTTATGTCGTCATCTGTAGATTGAGGGGCATTCCCCTTGGGAGGTTGGCTCATGAACAAGATTGCGCTGGGACTCTTATTGGGAGGCATACTGGGTGCCTTCGACGGCCTGACCGCGTGGCTTTATCCCGAAGCGCGAGCCGGTATTGTGGGCATCGTGATCGGATCCACCGTCAAGGGGCTCATCGCTGGCGTGCTGATCGGCTGGTTCGCGCGCAAGGTGAACTCGCTTGCCTTGGGCATTATTTTCGGCCTCGCGGTGGGATTGATTCTAGCCTTTTCTGTAGCCTATATTGATGGCCACGGATATTACTTTAAGATCATGCTGCCGGGCGGCACGGTAGGCTTGATCGTGGGTTACGCGACCCAAAGGTACGGCAGCACGGCGCGCCTGCAGGCCGAATAGTGGATAGCAAAGGGCAAAAAGGCAAAAGGGTAAAGGGTAAAGGCTGAAGGGTAAACGAAGAATTGACGATTGCAGATTGACGATTGACGATTGAAAGAGAAGACGGCCTCCAGTCCGGTCTTTTTACTCGTCAATCGAAGATCGTGGATCGTCAAAGTGTTCACCCTTCGCTCTTCACATATCACTGTTCTTGGATCAGGAATTCACGATCGCCGATTGACGATTGAAGGCTCCCGTCTTCCAATCGTCAATCTGCAATCGTCAATCGTCAATTCTTCCTTTCACCCTTTACCCTTCACTCTTTTGCCCCTTCACCATTCACTATTCACAATTCAGTTGGCCAGCGCCTGAGCGAGATCGTGGATCAGGTCTTCCGCCGCTTCCACGCCTACCGACAGCCGCACCAGGCCGTCGCTGATGCCGATGGCGAGCCGTTGATCGCGCGGCACGGCGCGGTGGCTGGTGGAGGCCGAGTGCACGATCAGGGAACGCGTGTCGCCGAGGCTCGCGGCGCGCGCGAAGATCTTGACGCCGTCCGTTACCTTCTTGCCCGCCTCGTAGCCCCCCTTCACCTCGAAGCTCATCATGGCCCCGAAGGCCTTCATCTGTTTTCTCGCCACGTCGTGGCCGGGATGGTGCGGCAGGCCCGGGTAGTTCACACGCTCCACCTTGGGATGCTGGTGGAGAAAGGCGGCGACCTTCTCGGCGTTCGCGCAATGGGCGGGCATGCGCAGGTGCAGCGTGTGGATGCCACGCAGGATCAGCCAGGCGTTGAAGGGACTGATGACGCCGCCAAAGTCGCGAATGACGTCGTGCACCAGATGCGAGATGTACTCCTTGGAGCCGATGGCGGCGCCGCCCATCGCGTCGCCGTGGCCGCAGAGGTACTTGGTGGCCGAGTGGACCACCACCGTCACTCCCATCGTGAGCGGCTGCTGGAGCGCGGGCGAGGCAAAGGTGTTGTCGATCATGGTGGGAAGGTTGCGCGCCCTGCCCAACGCCGCCAGCGCGGAGATGTCCAGAATCTCGAGGATGGGGTTGGAGGGCGTCTCAAAGTAGATCAGCCGCGTGTTGGGCTGGATCGCCTTCTCGAAGTCCTCCACTCGCGTCGACGGCACGAAGGTGGTGGACGCGCCCATTGCCGGCAGCTTGCGGTTGAGGAAGTTGTAGGCGGCGCCATAGAGCGACCGGGCGGCGACCACGTGGTCGCCGGCCTTGACGAATCCCAGGATGGCGGAGGAGATGGCGGCCATGCCGGTGGAAAACGCCAGCGCGTCCTCGCCGGCCTCCAGCGCGGCCAGCTTCTGCTCCAGGGCGCGGATGGTGGGGTTGCCGTAACGCGTGTACATGTACCCGAATTTCTCTTCCCCGTAGACCGCCGCCATCTCGTCCGCGTCGGCGGAGACAAAAGTGGTGGATTGGTAGATGGGCGTGTCGAGCGCTCCCGTGGCCGGGTCGGGCGCTTCGCCCGCATGCACCGCTTGAGTTGCGAACTGCCATCCGTTCTTCATACGATACTCCCCGTAGATAGTAGTCGGTAGACAGCATACGGGAATCTGTTCCTCTTCCCGGTTCCCGCTCCCTGTTCACCGTTAGCTATCCTGACAGGTCGTCCTCCAAAGGAAAAGAGCCAGTTCGACCGCACTGCATTGGTCCATTCAAGGCAGTTACAGGGCACAAGGTCCGCCGTTCACGGCCTGACGCAAAGCCTGACGCAAAACCGCGGGATCCGATATGAAGCTGCGAGAGAATTAAACACAGAGGCGCAGAGACACAGAGAAGGAGTGGGAAGATACATGAGATGTCATTTATTTCCATAGGTTTGTCATTTTTCTCTGTGCCTCTGTGTCTCTGTGTTGGAAGCCCCTTTGCAATTATTTCACACCTTCTATGCTTTCCCAAAATCGGCGGCAACAAGCGTGCGTTTTCTGCCCTCATCTGCACGTTTTCGCCGGAAAATGGCAGAATTTGGGGCGATTTTGCACAAAAACGAGGCCTCAAAACAGGCAGGTTTTCGAGCGAGCGCCTAAGACTCGACGCAAACCCAATTAGTAAGTCCTTTAGATTGAGCATGCATCCTCCCGTTCTTCGCCGCAATCTGGCCAACAACCCCTTCGGAATCAATAGATAGGCCTCGCCTCGTGGAAGTGGCCCGACAAAGCCCG
The DNA here is from genome assembly GCA_035315065.1 of Terriglobia bacterium. Classification (GTDB taxonomy): domain Bacteria; phylum Acidobacteriota; class Terriglobia; order UBA7540; family UBA7540; genus DATFYM01. Next base: position 58,563 of record DATFYM010000044.1, on the reverse strand, counting down.
AAAAAGTCGCCCGGCCACTCCGCGGAAGAACGGTCAGCAAGTCCTTTAGATTGAGCGAGCGTTCGCCAGTTCTCTTCAGCAATGTTTCCAATAACCATTGTTGAATCAACATATTAGCCTCGCCACCGGGGAGCGGCCCGACAAAGCCCGAAAACGTCGCCCGGCAGCTTCTCGGAAAAACGGTTAGCAAGTCCTTTAGGTTGAGTAAGTCTTCGCCCGTTCTCCTCAGCAGCTTGTTCAGCAACCCTTGCTGAATCATCAATTTGGCCTCGCCACTTTTAAGTCGCCGACAAAACCCGAAAAGGTCGCTGCGACGTTGGCCGGAGACATCGCCAGTAAGTCCTTTGAATTCAACATGCCGTACCTCCTGCGGCTGCGGAACTCGGCTAGCAACCTTCTTCGAATCAACAAGTTGGCCTCGCAGACTTTCGGTGGTGCCCGACGAACCCCGAAACGGCCGCCCGGCACCTGTCACCCCCATCTCAGTTCCCGCGTTGCAGGTCGGCCTGTCGATGAGAACCGAAGGCCGATTACTGATGACTGATGGCTGAGAGCTTACAGCTTGACACGAGCCCCTAGACTTGACACGTTTTTGATAGATCGGCCTTGAAAAACCGTCGCTTAATGCCATCTTCGAGCCCCTTCGATGCACGTTCTTGGCAAAAAATGGTAAAATCTGGTAAAATCTGGCACGATTTTGTAGCCCAAAAACGACCGGAAACGGACACTTCTTGAAATAACTCCTTCGTTTACAATACTGACTCTCCGCGACGGTCGGCCATAAAAGGTAATTAATTTCCCTATTAATTTTCTCAGTTTGACCATAAGTGTAACCATGAAGCCCCTCACGACTTGAGTCCGGCCAGCGATGGCGCTCGTCCCTGGGCGTCGCGCCACGGACCCTGCCACAAACCGCCGGCGCGCGGCCTGCTCCACCTCTTCATCCCCTTCCACCTCCGTCTTAATTCCCGCCTTACATGCCGTCACTAGTTCGCTGGCGGAAAGCCCCGGTTCTCGCGGAAAATACGTACAGGCATCCCTTCCCCCACCCGGTGAAACCTTCCAGCTCCGCCGTATCCCCCGGGACCTCGGAGGAACATGGTGGTCCTTTCGAACTTGCACCAGGAAGCCGGCAGAGCGGTGACCTCTTGCGTAGCCATCAGCCATTCTCCCGCCATGCCGCTCTCTTCCCGCCCCTCGGAGGCCAAGCGCTCCGCCGCTTCAGGTCCTTTCACCGGCCACTAAGCACACGGTCGCCGAAGGCTACCCGTTCCGCCGCGCATCGAAGTCATCTAGCTTAGGATAATATAGGGTAACGTATCTGTCAAGCTAATCATCTTGTGGTAGTGTCCTAATTTGGCTTTTGGAGTGCGGCAGCTTGCTGCCGCTTTGTCGTTACCGCTCGTCGCAGACCTGCTGGGGTAGAAAGCGGCAGCAAGCTGCCGCACTCGGCAAGCATTCTGCTTGCCCGCATCACAAAGGTCTGCAAGATGTCTTGTATGATCTATATTGACCTTGGCCAAAGTCGGTACGGCTGTTAGGATTAGTGCCACCAGCACCGAGATCGCTTTCGCATAGAACCTCATGTATCGTCCCCTAAGAATATCGACAGACTATGGCGTGTTCCCATCAAGGAGCACAGTCCAATAAGCGCTGACTCCACGTCTCTTCCGGCCAATTGTCATACAGAGTCTCGTGAACTACCGTGTGGCAGCCGACTCAAATCCCGATCCGCTCTACTTCCCCCACGCGCCTGTCGTGGTTGGACCAATCATAAAGGCCGTTGTTTTCGCGCCCGACTGCCAGGCCATGCGCCGCGCGGCCTCGATACGCCTGCTGTTGGCAAAGTTGTCCTCAATCCCGTGGCGCGGAAGTGTGGCAGCCCATTGGTTTCAATTCCCGCATCGGAAGCACGACCGGGCGGGCCATGGGCCAGACATCCCCGCCCAGCATCGCCCCGCCCAGAGTATACCCGTGCCAAATCCTCACTACAAGTGGATTCCCTCAGGCGGCGTGCCATGCGGCTAGGCAACGGCGGCAAGCCCATTCTTCTCGACCACTGATAGCAGCCTGAGCGAGGCTGCCGAAGGCCGCTTTTCGCCGCGCTCCCACTTGCTGACTAGGCTGGTGGCACGTTGAGGTAGTTGGCGAAGACGGTTTGGCTGACGTGTTCTCTCTCCCGGATCGCCTTGATCTCTTCCGGCTTCAAGGGCCGGATCGGCGTAAGGCAGGCAGCATCGAAAACGCCGCTTCGCCTGTTTGTCGATGATCCCAACATGGTGCAAGGCCTCCATGGTTTCATGGATGGCCGCCATCGCCGCACTTCGACACTTGGATCAGCGCGCTTTCTGGACGCCTGCGGCCTTGCGCGTGAAGATTCACAACGAGTCCCAGGGGTTGAGAAGAACGACGCCGAGGCCGGCAAAGTCCTTCACGTTCCGCGTCACGAGTGTAAGGCCGTGTTCAAGAGCCGTGGCGGCGATGACGGCGTCCACAACCTTCACCGCGACGCCCCGCTGTTTTGCGGTCGCGGCCAGATGACCCCATCGCTCGGCTATGGATTCGGTGACAGGGAGAATCCGTCCGGCGTACCAGGAACGCACATCGACCTCAAGCCAGACTTGCAGCGCACTCCGCTTCTGGCTGACCGGAAGGAGGTCGATGCCCTTACAGATTTCGCCGAGGGTCATGACGCTCAGGAAGAGGCTCTCTTTCCCGGCGTTCCTGAGAAAAGCCGCCACGCGCGCATCGGGGGTTTCGCGTGTCAGCTCAGACGGGACGTTGGTGTCAACCAGGTATCCCTTCACAGGTTGATGTCCCGCCCGGTATCCCTGTCGCGCTCAAAATCCAGATTGAGGCCGCGCAGCGGAGCGAAGAGCTCAACCATATCCTTGGCAGGTGGCGACGCCGGCGCGGCCGCCCGATGCGCGACCGGGAGGTGAACAGCCTCTTCCAGCAGGCTGGCGGCATAGGACTCGACCGCCCGGCCATGCGCGGCGGCCTGACGTGCAAGCGCGGCCTCAACCTCGGGTGTGATGTCAACGGTGATCGTCACGGACGCTCCTTTCAGTCCATCCCCACCGTACCGCGCCGCACGCCCCTCCGTCAAGCGGGTAGCGGGTGGCCAATCGAAATAGCGATAGACAGACGACCGCATTGATGCCATGCCGCTTATGCCCGCCCAAGGCTAGGAATATGGTCTTGGCTATGATCTTGACCGGCTGAAGTCTCCGAACGCGCGATCCAGTGCGCCGTCAACTCTGGCCCTGGGGCTCGAAAAGCGCGAGGTAAGGCTCGTAGCGGAACCGGCGATTGCGCTGAAACCCGGTGACTTCCTCTAGCAGTCCTAACCCAACAAACTGGTCGACCAACTTGCTGGCCGCGGCGTAAACACACCCGAGGCGTTGTTCCACTCTCCGAATCGTGACCACCGGCTGTTCGAAGAGAGCGTCGAGCAGTTGCAGCCCATTGGCGCTCCCCGCCAGCTTGGCGGCAATTGTCTGACGGTGCCCCTCCCGAAGATTGAGAATGGTTCGCGCTGTCTCCGTTGCCTCCTGGCTGACCTCGTCGACGCCGCGCACGAAAAACTTCAGCCAGCCTTCCCAGTCCCCAGCGTTGCGGACGGCCATCAGCCGATCGTAGTATTCAGCCCGGCGAGCCTTGAGATAATGGCTCAGATAGAGGAGCGGCCGCTGGAGAACGCCCCGCTGGCAGAGCAAAAACGCAATCAGCAGCCGGCCCACGCGGCCGTTGCCGTCGAGAAACGGATGAATCGTCTCAAACTGCGCGTGTGCCAGCCCGCAGTGGATCAGCACCGGCAGCGAGGCGGTGTCGTGAAGGAACTTTTCCAGATTATCGAGCGCTTGATGCATCTCGTGGACGGGAGGCGGAACGAAGATCGCCGTCTCCAAGGTGCAGTTCGCCGGACCAATCCAGTTCTGGCTCCTTCGAAACTCGCCCGGAGTGCCCGGCGTGCGATGCACGCCGCGAACCCCTTTGAGCAACTCCGCATGGATCTCGCGGATGAGGCGAAGGCTTAGGGGAAGGTCCTGGCGGCGGGCGAGGCCATAGTTCATCGCCCGCACGTAGTTCACAACTTCTTGAACGTCCTTCGGAAATGCTCTTCCTTTGGCATCGATCTCAAACTGCAGCACATCTTCGAGCGTGCTCTGAGTGCCTTCGATTTGAGAACTCAGCACCGCCTCCTGCCGTACATACATGGCTACAAACAAATTCGGGTCTGGCAAGATCGTGGCAAGCCCGTCCAGCCGTCCCAGGGAACGGTCGGCCTCGGAGAGAAGACGGGTCAGCTCCGGGTCCATCTCGACCGGAGGGTTGGGAGGGAGTGGTGCCGGGATAAACGCCCGGTAGCCAGTCGCTTGTTTTACGTATTGGCCTGTCCGCATCATAAGAGTCGGTTCGTGGGCAGCTTATTGCAGCTAACTAAAACAAGAGCCTCGCCGAACCGTTCTTATTCTATTTTACCCCCTCCGAATAAAACAAGAAGCGAGGGAAGACTGCCGCAACGACAGCCAAACCCACCGGCTCACCCCCGTCCATCATCTACCCATCCGGGAAGCAGCGAAGTATACTCCTCGACGGCTTCCGCAACGCAAGCCGCGCAATATCGGGAGCTATGCGGGACGACGGAAGTTACGGCGCGGGGGTCTATTCTGGATTGTGGATTTTCAATCAGATGGCTGCGCGAAGCGCCTTGGAGTGCGGCGGCTTGACGCCGCCTTGGCATTCGATCAGCGAGGAAAACGGCGGCTACGCCACCTTGGCGTCCGATCAGCGAGGAAGGCGGCGTCAAGCCGCCGCACTCCAAGGCGCTTCGCGCATGTTACTAATTTGGACGGCGCATTTTTGCTCTTGGATTGAAGATTCCAAAATCCACAATGAATTCGGATGCGTCACCACTCCTGTCGTCCCGTGTAAATCCAAATCATCCCCTTAATCAGCGGAATTGACATTGCTTTGTGGGATGTGGCCGGGAAGATCCTCGATCTCCCTGTCCACAAGCTGCTGGGAGGGCCGGTGCGCGATGGCGTGCGATTGTATTCACACGGGGATTTTCTGAAGGACATGAGCAGCCCGGCCTCGTGCCGCGAGTGGGCGCAGATGATCCGCGAGCAGCCCGAAGGCTTCACGACGTTTAAGATCGAGCCCATGCAGGCCCTCGCTCCCCACGAAGAGGTGGGCCCCACCGTTACCAGCGCGCAACTGAAGAAGATCGCCCAGGGATTCGAGAACGTGCGCGCCGCCGTGGGCGACGATATCGACATCGCCGTCCATCGCCACAACCAGTGGGACACCCCCAGCGCCATTGCGATATCGCGGGCCACCGAATCGATGCGCCCGCTTTTCATTGAGGACCCGCTGAACAGCGTCCAATACTGCGAGTCGCGGTCAAGCGGGAGACACGAACTCCGATTCTGACCGGGGAAAAACTCGAGATGGTGAAACAGTTCAAACCCTTTATCGACGCTCAGGCGGTGGACTTCATCCATCCTGATGTTTCCTACGCGGGTGGTATCAGCGGCTGCCGGAGGATCGCCGATTACGCGGCTTTGTACCGCACGCCCATGGCCCTGCACAACGTGGGGACACTGGTGCGGACTTATGCCTCGGTTCAACTCGCCGCCGCGACGACAAATTTCTACCGCTCCGAAAACCGTCTGGGCCGTCCCGGACGCATATACGAGAAGATGGCGGCAGGAAAGCCGCCGGTAGTCAGGAACTCGACCTTTCAGCTTCCCGATGGCCCCGGCCTCGGTCTCGAGATCGACCCCGGGTTCATGCGTGAGCACACGCCGCATGGGGAAGACTGGGCCTGACGGAACGCCTGTTCGAATCGTCGATCGGTTCCGGCACTTTGCCGAAGCTGCGCTTGGCGTACCAGTAAGCGAACCGCGCCATGAGGCCGGCCTTCTTTTTGGAAACCCCCTGGATGCGAGCCATGGTTGTGCTCCAGTTGTGAGATGAGAGGAGACCGGGGTTCGGGACTCGAAGAATTGACGATTGCCGATTGCCGATTGCCGATTGAAAAGCATCCCTAGACAGACATTACTTTCAACTCCGGGCTGACGATCAACTCCGGTTCGGTGGCGGCGAGGACGGCGTGGACGCTGGTGTCGGGCGCGATTTCCCGAAGCACGAGCCCATCCGCCGTCACATCGATCACCGCCAGCTCGGTGACAATCATGTCCACCACGCCCGCGCCGGTCAGCGGCAGGGTGCACTGCTTCAGAATCTTCGGGCGGCGCTCCTTGCTAATGTGTTCCATCGCCACAATCACGCGATTCGCGCCTGCCACCAGATCCATGCTGCCGCCCATGCCCTTCACCACCTTGCCCGGAATCATCCAGCTTGCGAGGTTGCCCTGAGCGTCTACTTCCATGGCGCCCAGCGCGGTGAGGTCGACGTGGCCGCCGCGGATCATGGCGAAGGAATCGGCGCTGGAGAAATAGGAGGTGCCGGCAAGCTCAGTCACCGTTTCCTTGCCGGCGTTGATGAGGTCAGGATCTTCCTCGCCCTCGAACGGGTACGGCCCGATGCCCAGCATCCCGTTCTCCGATTGCAGCACCACTTCCATGCCCGGCGGGATGAAGTTCGCCACCAGGGTCGGGATACCGATCCCGAGGTTGACGTAGTAACCGTCGCGCAGTTCCTGGGCGACGCGACGAGCGATGAATTCTCGCTTCTCCATCTTATGCCTACCTTCCACCTAATTCGACGGGTAGACTGTAGACTGTAGACTGTAGACGGCATGAGGGAGAACAAGTCTGTCGCCCGCCTGCCATATGTGGTCTACGCTCTACCTGCTCCTCACGGTCCGTTTTTCGATGCGCTTCTCGTAGTTCGTTCCCTGGAATATCCGCTTCACGTAGATGCCGGGCGTGACGACGCAGTTCGGATCCAGTACGCCCAGTTCCACCAATTCTTCCACTTCGGCAATGGTCACTCGGGCGGCCGTGGCCATCATGGGATTAAAATTGCGCGCCGTCTTGCGATAAATCAGGTTTCCCCACCGGTCGCCCTTCCACGCCTTGATAAAGGCGAAGTCGGCAGTGAGCGCGCGCTCCAGCAGGTAACGGCGCCCGTCGAACTCGCGCACCTCCTTGCCTTCGGCGACCACCGTACCCACACCCGTCGGCGTATAGAAGCCGGCGATGCCGGCGCCGCCGGCCCGGATGCGCTCCGCCAGTGTACCCTGCGGCATGAGTTGCAGCTCGATTTCACCGCTGAGTGCCAGGCCTTCGAGCACTTTGTTCTCGCCCACGTAGCTTCCCACCACTTTGGCGATCTGCCGCGTCTCCAGCAAGCGTCCCAAGCCGAACTGATTCACGCCCGCATTATTGCTTATGACCGTGAGGTTCTTCGTGCCTTTGCGTCGCACGGCGTCGATGAGGTTTTCGGGAATGCCACAGAGCCCGAAACCGCCGACCATGATCGACGCGCCGTCGGTGAGGTCGGCAATGGCGGCGTCCGCATTGGGGAAGATCTTGTTCATAGCTTGTCCTGGCTTCCGGAGCGCGAATGGACGGAAATACGCGCTGGTTCACGGGGCATCTTCGCTGCGGCCGTAAAGCTTGCAAAGTATCTCCCGGGTATGGAGAAACACTTCTTCAACCCTTTCGTCAGGCCAGTCCGACGCGAACCGTCCGGATTTATGAACTGCTGCCCCACCCGCCTCCCGGACTTCCTCGGCCCAGCCCGCCCAAGGCTCGGGCAAAATTCCGTCCTTTCTGGCCTTGTAGATCATATTGAGTATGTGGGATTTCACTTTGTCGCGGGCATGGCGGGGGAGCGACTTATCCGGGAGCCTGTAGACCGCGTCGAGGATGTGATCTTCGTTGGCCTTGGAATACGACAGCTTTCGCTCAGGATCGACCTTCTCTATTAGGGCGGATTCCAGGATTGACCGACACAGCGCGGCGGTGGCTAGCATGAAACCATAGAGGTAGCAGCGATGGGCTTCTTCAAAGCAAACTTGTACACGCCGGTTGGGGATGGCCTGAAGGCTGACCCTTTCGAGGGCGCTAGATCGAGCCACGATGCCCTCGAGCTTTTCGAGTACTTCGTTTGAGTACTTGCAATCGAGCGCGTCAACCCTTGCCCCCTCGATAGCATCCGTGCGCCCCGTATCTTCTTGGGGTGTCGCTCTGGACGCGCGCAAGATATCTTGCGTGAAGGCAGCATAGCCTTCGGGTGACAGCCGCTTCTGAGCCTGCTCATATATGTAGTCCCAGAAGTCGGCGGGTTCTACATGCCCCAGCTCGGTGCGCTCGCTTGCGAACCGCCGACCCGCCCGAGCTTTCGCTTCACTGGCTATGCTCTGAAGCGTCTGAACGTCCGTCTCCTTTTCTAGTCGGGAGTGGGGAGCGCCCTGGCGGGGCTCAAGAGCCCACAGAGGATACTGCCAGTTCAAAGCTCGGACGCCAAAGATCGTGAAGTCACCCGCGTCCGCCCAATCATCCAGATCAATGAACGGCACCAGTCGGCGCAGAATCTCTGCCCGGCGTGAAAGTGGTCCAGCCATTTCGCACTCTCCCTCACCTCTGTCCAAGGAGGTTCGTTGCGTACTTCCCGCGCATGGTTTCGGCAAGCTATTGCGCACTCACTGCAGCTTGTAAAACTGCCTCATGTTCCCCATCTCAGGCCACAACGCGTACCGCTTGACCTCCAGGATCTGTTTCAGATGGCCGAGATCATGAAACGCCCACTCGTGGATCATCTCTCCGGCGGTGATCTCCCCGACCGCCTGATGATGACCTTTGCGCTTCAGTTGCGCCGGCTTCAGGGTGCGCAGCCATTTCACGTTGGCCTTTCGCTGGAGCGCGAAGTGGTGGAGCGCGCGGAGCGGCGCTTTCTTGTGGTACCGCTGTTCGATCGCGCGCTGCTCCTGATCGAAGGGCGCGAGCGAGGGCTCGTTCTGCTCGATCATGGCCGCCACCCGCGCCCGCATGCCTAACTCCTCTACGTCGTCGAGGTGGGCCAGGATTTCCTGGATCGACCATTTATCCGGCGCCGGCCGCGCCTTCAACTGACGCGGCGAAAGCCCAGCAATCTCGCGCCGGATTTTCTCCGGAGTCGAGCCGAGAATCTCGATAACGTCGCTTATCATGGCGCCTCCTTGAAGCAGTGACGAGTGATCAGTGACGAGTGACGAGCGGCAACGATCATGGTCCTGGTATGGATGGCTACTGGTCTCAAGGCGTTCGCTCGCGCCCCGTTCCCATTGTAACCCCTCACGCTGCCGACGACCTCGGTTCGCGACGCTACTGCCCAGCAATCCCGCTTGCCGAGTTTCGCTGTCACTGCAATTCGCGTAGTTTGTCGCGTAACCGTTGCGCTTGTTTGAATTCGCGCTCCAACTCACGGTCGCTCAGGTGCAGCTTCATGGCCTCGAGTTTCTCTACCAGCGACTCGAGCGCGGACTGGATGTTTTCAATGTTGGTGAGGCAGATGTCGCGCCACAGCGCGTAGGGGCTGTCGGCGAGGCGCGTCATATCCCGGAAGCCCGTCGCTGCCAACTCCAGCGGCAGGAATTCTTCCCCGCCCTGCTCGGCGATCAGGCTGGAGAGCGCGGTGGAAACCAGTTGCGGCAAATGGCTGAGGAAGGCGATGGCCCGATCGTGAGCGGAAGCGTCGGTGACAAAGGGCCGCGCGCCGACGCTGGTGACGAGATCGGAAAAGGCCTGCACGCGCGGGTCGCGCAGGTGGTCCGGGCTCAAAGGAGTGAGTGCGTAACGCGCGTTCTGGAACAGTTCGGCGGAGGCGCCTGCGAAACCCGAGCGCTCCTTGCCGGCGAGCGGGTGGCCGCCGAGAAACAGAGGCTCGCCGTCGAGGATTTCGCGCGCCCGCTGGCAGATGAGACGTTTGGTACTGCCCACGTCGGTGGCCAGAGCGCGCGGCAAAAGGGCGCGCCGCAGCACCGGAAGCAGGTCGAGGATTGCGCCCACGGGAGTCGCCAGGATCACCAGGTCAGCCTCAGACGCGGCTGACGCTGCATGCTCGTCGCCGGCGTCGATCATTCCCAGCGCCCGGACGTGATGGAGCACCTCCGGCCGGTCGCAGCCGACAACCTCCCCGGCGAAACCACATTTCTTCAGGGCCAGCGCCCAAGAGCCGCCGATGAGCCCGAGCCCGACAATCGTCACGCGATGGAAGGAGTACGGCATGGGAAAGCAAATCAATCCACAGATTACGCAGATTGACACAGACTAAAAGGCCAGGTTCTGGTTCCTCTCTTTGAGAATCTGTGTAATCTGCGTAATCTGCGGATTCACTTTCTCTGCTATCAGATCGTTCGTCCGACGGCGGGCGCGATCAGCTTTAATTCCCTCATCAATTGTCCAAACTGCTCGGGGTAGAGCGCCTGCGGCCCGTCGCTGAGCGCCTTTTCCGGATTGTTGTGCACCTCCACCAGAAGCCCGTCGGCGCCCGCGGCGACGGCGGCACGCGCCATAGGCACCACCTTGTCGCGCCGGCCGGTGGCGTGCGAAGGGTCGGCAATGATAGGAAGATGCGACAGCTTGTGGATTACCGGGATGGCCGAAACATCGAGCGTGTTGCGGGTGGAACTCTCGAAGGTTCGGATGCCGCGCTCGCACAAGATCACATTGTAATTGCCGCCGGACATGATGTACTCGGCCGAGAGCAACAACTCCTCGAGGGTGGCGGAAATCCCGCGCTTCAACAGAATGGGCTTCGCAGTCTTGCCCAGTTCCTTGAGCAGGAAAAAGTTCTGCATGTTGCGCGCGCCGACCTGCAGCAGGTCGACGTAATCGAGCATCAGCGGAATCTGGGTCTGGTCCATTACTTCCGACACCACCAGCAACCCGTATTGATCGGCCGCGCGCCGCATCAGTTCGAGCCCTCTTGGCCCGAGGCCCTGGAAGGTGTAGGGCGACGAGCGCGGCTTGAAGGCGCCACCGCGCAGGACGCGCGCTCCGAGTTGGGCGACGCAAGCCGCAACGGCCTCGATCTGCTCCGCGCTTTCCACGCTGCACGGGCCCGCCATCACCACCACCTGCTCGCCCCCCACGGCCACGCCTTTGCCCAGTTGAATCACTGAACCCTCGGGCCGAAAGTGGCGGCTGGCGAGCTTGTACGGCGTGGAAATCCGGTGCACCCCCTGCACGCCGTCCAATAACTCGATCTCGCGAGTGTCAAAATCGGGTTTTGCACCCACCGCACCCAACACGGTCTGAACCTCGCCCGTTGAGCGGTGAATATCGAACCCCATCTCCATCAGCTTGTTGATAACGCCCTGGATTTGAGCCTCCGGGGCGCCTTCTTGCATCACGACAACCATCGAACAGCTCCTTCTCTAACGCGACGGCCAGGTTCGAAACTCGAAGATCGAAAATCAAGCAGGGCCTCGGCACTTTCGTCCGCGCCAGCACAGAAGACTACTCCTTCGTCGCCGAGTGGCCGCTATCCATAGCGTGGCGTTCGAGCGACCGCGCCTCATCGATAATGCGCTCGAAAAGACGGCGGATGGCAGCATCGTCGAGCGGCCCGTCATTTGTTTTCACCACGTTGCGGAGAATCTCCGCCTCGCGGTCCGGCTGCCAAGCCGGCAGGCTGAGCTTCTTCTTGATGTGCCCGATCTCCACCGCTGCCTGCGCGCGCTCGTTCAGCAACTTCACCAGCCGCTGGTCGATCTCATCGATGCGCTTGCGCCACTCGCCGACGTCGCTCATAGGGGCTCGCTCCCCGCGCCTTCTTTGAGCCACCGGACGTAGCGCTCGATGGCTTCGGCGCCGCCGGTCGCGTAACGATCATCGATAGCATGCACGATCGCGCTACCCACCACCGCCGCGTCTGCTACTGCCTGCACCTCGCGCACCTGGACGGGGTTCGAGATGCCGAAGCCCACCGCCAGCGGCAAGTCGGTGAACCGGCGCATGCGCTCCACCAGCGGTCCCACGGCACCAGAGATTTCCGCGCGCTCACCCGTGACGCCGGTGCGCGAGATCAGATAGACGAAACCGGTGGAGAGTCGCGCCACCAGCGCCAGGCGCTCGTCGGGCGAAGTGGGCGAAGCCAGAAAGATCGTGTCTAGGCTGCGGGCCCGCATGGCGCCGACGTAAGGATCAGCTTCCTCGGGTGTCACATCCACCACCAGCGCGCCGTCCGCGCCCGCTTGAGCCGCATCGCGGGCGAAGGTCTCCAGGCCGTATTGCAGCAGCGGGTTGTAATAGGTGAACAGGATGATGGGCGCGCTCACCTGCTCCCGCCAGCGCGGCAACCGTTCGATAATCCGTCGCAGCGTCGCGCCCGATTTCAGCGCCCGCTCCGACGCCCGCTGGATTACTGGCCCGTCTGCCAGCGGGTCCGAAAAAGGCACGCCGAGTTCGATCACGTCGGCGCCGCCACGCTCGACCGCCGCCAGCAGCAATCCCGTGGCATCGAGCGATGGGTCACCCGCCGTCAGGTAAGTCACGAGACCCTTCGCGCCGCGCGCGCGCAGGTCGCGAAATCGAGCTTCAATGCGAGATGTGGAGCGGACAGTCATGACTGTTAGCGGTCGTCCGCACGATGGAAGCCTTACGGCATCGCGCGACTCATAAGAGCTCGAGGAATGCCTCAAGGTCGAGCCGTGCCTCTTTGAGGATATGAGCAAGGGTTGAGCGCTTGATCGGGCGGTGGGCAGGAACCGTGATTTTCAGCAACTCGTCCCCCACTCTCTTTTGCAATCGCAAATGGCTTCCTCTTTGGCGCAGGAAGCTCCATCCACCTCGCTGCAAGGCTCGCACAACCCTGTCGTATGGGAGCGATGGTGTCTTGCTCACAACTCAATCTCTTGCACAAGAGCGTGCGCAGACGTCACGAGATCGTCGTCGGTAGGTTCGAGGTAAAGCCCAATCGCCTCCTGGATGTTTCCCAGGGCCTCTTGGACGTTTTCGCCTTCGCTGATGCAGCCGGGAAGAGACGGAACGTATGCGGTGTAGCCGCCTTCGTCGCTCGGTTCGAGCACCACCTTGATCTTCATAACTTTGCAGAGCCTCCCTTTTTCAGTCTAGCACGCTGTCCGCACCGGCGATTACAGCAGTCCCGCCGACTGAAAAATCCCCAGGTCCTTGTCCCCGCGCCCTGAAAGATTAACGAGCACGATGGCGTCCGGCCGCATGGACGGCGCGCGCTTGATCACTTGCGCGATCGCGTGGGCCGACTCGAGCGCCGGAATGATGCCCTCCTTCTGCGAAAGCAATCGCGCCGCTTCCAGCGCCTCGGCGTCGCTCACGTGCGTGTACTCGACCCGCCCGGAGCGATAGAGCGCCGCGTGCTCGGGCCCGATGGCGGGATAATCGAGTCCGGCCGAGACCGAGTGGGTGGTGGAGATTAAGCCGTCCGCCGTTTGGAGCACATAGGTGTAGGTTCCGTGCAACACGCCGGGACTGCCGCCGGCGAAGCGCGCCGCGTGCTCGCCGAGGCTCGTACCACGCCCGCCCGCCTCCACCCCCACCATCTTCACTGACGGGTCGCCGAGAAAATCGTAGAACAAGCCCATCGAGTTGCTGCCTCCACCTACGCAGGCAAAAAGAGTATCGGGGAGGCGGCCCGTTTCGTGCAGGATCTGCCGGCGTGCCTCCTGACCAATCACGCGGTGGAACTCGCGGACCATCACCGGGTAGGGATGGGGCCCGAGCACAGAGCCGAGCAGGTAGTGCGTGTTCTCGACGTTGGTCACCCAGTCGCGCATCGCCTCGTTGATCGCATCCTTCAGCGTCTTGGAACCCGACGCCACACCCACCACCCGCGCCCCCATGAGGCGCATGCGGAAAACGTTGGGCGCCTGGCGTGCCATATCCTCTTCGCCCATGTAGACCACGCACTCGAGTCCCAGCAACGCCGCCACCGTGGCCGTGGCGACACCGTGCTGGCCCGCGCCGGTCTCGGCCACCAATCGCGTCTTGCCCATCCGCACGGCGAGCAAACCCTGGCCCAGGCAGTTATTGATCTTATGCGCGCCCGTGTGCAACAGGTCCTCACGCTTGAGATAAATCTGCGCACCGCCCAGGTGCTCCGTCAGGCGGCGAGCGTGAAACAGCGGCGTGGGCCGGCCGGCGAAGTCCTTCAGCAGCCGGTCCAGCTCAGAGCGGAATTGGGGATCGCTCCGCGCCGCCTCGTACGCCCGCTCCAGTTCCTGCACGGGATGCATCAGCGTCTCGGGTACGAATCGGCCCCCGAATTCACCGAAGCGACCCCGGACATCCGGCCATTGTGTGATTGAGCGATTGAGCGATTGAGTCATTGAAGCACTGTATTTATTCTATTTGTGACAGTCTCCATCATGTCGTGAACACCGATTAGGCCCTCCTCGCTTGGTGCAGACCCCGGGGGCTTAAACTCACATCCGGTCGTCACGGCGATGCCGGCAAAGGCGCAAATCACCGCGTCGAGTGCATCTGCCGACTCTTCCATCACCTGCCGCTTTCTTGCGTCGAGGACGACATGCCTCGACAGAAAACCCACGATTTCCTGACGATTCTGCCGAGCGTCGGCGTCGTTGCCATTGTATCTGCAGTAGGGCAAGCTCCAGTAGTGAAGCTGAGCGGCTGGGAATGCCTCCACTAGGAGGCCGGGACCCGCGCGATCCCATGGCCAGATCGGGCATTGCGAGTTATGAAGCAAGGTGAGGCAGGCCGACGTCATGGCGGCCCCCCCTCGCTCTTTAACCCACAACGTCGACCGAACGTGTACGCCCCGCTTCCGCCAGTACTTTTCAGTTTCGCGCAGCGGCTTCTTTGTGCTTAACGTACGTCCCGCGACGATCCCATCGGCGAAGTCGCCTGCCATCGGAAAGCTTCGCCCGACGGGCCGCCGAATCTCGGACACGAACTCAAGCAGTTTCGTATGATCGCCGGCCGGAACGAACTCGGCGGGTACTGAAAATGGGGCGTCTATCGCTGCGGCATCGAACTGCCGATTTCTCAACAGCGCTGTAAGTCTATGGAACGCGGTTCCGTTGCCTGGAAGCTGTTGCACTGATCTCAGATCGCATAGCACGAACGGGTCATTCCCCCCAACGTCCGCGATCCAGACGTTGCTCTTACGGCATCCGGGACGCCACCGGTTATGGTCCCCGCTGAAATCGATACCGAGCCATCGCTTTGGCTGAGTAGCCAGGGTTTTCATTTCATCGCTCGACTGTTTCCAGTGCCTCTGCGCGGTCGCGCCGCCAGACCATTTACATGTCTTGTCGGCGTCTTGAATGAACCATCAGGCAAGGCCGATGGATCAGTGTTGTCGGTCTGCCTCTTCGACGGCAGCAAAGAATGCCCGCAGCTTCTCTGGATCTTTCTTTCCCGGCGCTGACTCGACGCCGCTCGCTACATCCACCGCATACGGCCGGACCTCGCGAATTGCCTGGGCGACGTTGGCTGGCGTGAGACCGCCGGCCAGGATCACGTTTCCGTACCGCTTGGCCTCGCGCGCCAGGGTCCAGTCGATGGTCCTGCCGGTGCCGCCGATCAACTTCGGGTCGAAGTTGTCGAGCAGGAGCCCGCTGGCCGCCTGCCCGGCCAACTCCTCAAGGTCTCTTCGCTCGCGAACGGTGACGGCGCGAATCACCGGGTAATCCTGGAGCGCATCTGAAATGATCGGGAAGCGGGGACCGTGCAACTGCACGGCATCTACTCGCGCGTCGTGCGCCAGCGTTGCAACGTGCCCAGCCTCCGTTTCGTCCGCGAAGACCCCCACCGCCATGACTAGAGGCGGCAGTTGCCGGATGAGTGCCGCCGCCGCCGCCGGCACAATGTAACGAGGCGAGGGCGGATAGAAGTTAAAACCCAGCGCTGCCGCCCCCAGTTCGACCGCGAGCCGCGCGTCGTCCAGTCCGCTAATTCCGCAAATCTTCACGCGGGTCATGTGAACCAGTCGGCAGTAGGCAGTGAGCAGTAGGCAGTTCTCAGTTTTCAGTTCTCAGTGTCCAGCCGTCAGCGATCGTTTCTCTTCTCTTGCCTTTTGCCTTTTGATTTTCTTCGGTGCTCGCCTCACCCTTCCCTGCCGGTCGTCGCACCGAGCAATGCGGCGAGTTCCCGGCCGGGATCCTCGGCAGCCATGAAGCGCTCGCCGATCAGGGCCGCATGGTAGCCCGCTTCGCCCAGCGTCTTCAAGTCTTGCGCGGTCCTGATGCCGCTCTCGCTCACCGCCAGGCAGGGTGCGGGGATCTTGGGTCTCAGCGCGAAGGAAACGGCCAAATCCACTTCCAGCGTCTTGAGATTACGATTGTTCACCCCGATGATGCGACCGCCGGCGGCCAGGGCGCGATCTAGCTCCTCCGCTGTGTGAACCTCAACCAGCGCCGCGAGGTTGAGGAAACCGGCAAGGTCGATCAGGTTACGAAGGTCCTTGTCCGAAAGCGCGGCTACGATCAGCAGGATCGCGTCGGCGCCTGCCGCCGCCGATTCGTAGATCTGGTAGCCATCCAGGATGAAGTCCTTGCGCAACACCGGCAAGCCGGCCGCGTCGCGCGCGTCGATAAGATCCGTGAGCGCTCCCTGAAAATGGCGCTCCTCCGTGAGCACCGAAAGAGCCGCCGCACCCGCCGCCTCGTAGCTCTGGGCCAACTCGCGCGGGCGGTAATCGGCACGCATGAGCCCGCGCGATGGCGACGCTTTCTTCATTTCCGCAATCACGCGGATGGTTTCGCCGGAGAGTGCCGCCGCGAAGTCGCGCCACTCGTGACGCCGCTCGGCCGCATTCTGCAAGTGTCCGAGAGGCACGCGGCCGCGCGCCTCTTCCACCTGCTGCCGTCGCGCGGCAACGATCGCATCCAGATATGTTTCCGCCACGTCTCACCTTGGAGAGTCGTCACTCCAACAAATCCGTTGTGGAAGCGGTAAAGATTAACTCTAAGCTGCTGCGAAAGGGCAAGTCAAGGATGATAGGCGCGAGCGTCAGTGACGACCTAAGCGTGGGAGTCCCCCGGCGCCTGCCCAGTACACTGCGACGGTGAATCAGTCGGCTGGATCAAGCTCAACGGCCCGGTAAGTGACATTGATCGAAGGGTCGGCAAACACCAGATCGGGAAGTGGCGTCTTGTCATTGCGCAGGTCAAGGATTTCGACCTCAAACGGCGGCTGCGCCGATGCGGCCTCGGTCTCGGTCAGCAGGCCCCGCGCTTCGAGACCAGCCTGGGCGTTTTCGAGGATCTCTTCCTGTTGCGCGACGAACGCGCTTGCGGCGTCGAAGTAGGCTTCGTCCGAGCTCCACGTGATATTGAGGCTGGGGTTGAGTTGCAGAGCGAACTTCTCTTTCCTGATGCCGAGAAGTTGCCCAATCAGATCTCGGCGAAGCGCCTCCAGACTCAGAAGGAGGTCCCCGCAACCCTCGCTCGCGTCACAACTGCCTTCAACGGACCGTTTCACGTAGACCGGATTCTCTCCCTTCGCGAACAGTTCGGAGCCTGTCGAAGGCCGGGTTGAAAGTCGATAGACGCCAAGCGGCGGCCAGTCTCCTCGCCCCCACGCGGCGCTACCACCGCACCCGCTGCCCAATCCCCCCAAACCACCTTGGCCAGGGCTCAACACTCGAATGGTCGCGTGGATCGAGATTCCCTTCAGCAGTCTGGCGGCGAAACCGGCGGGTGGATCAGTCGCCAGCAGATCGGCGGCTGCCAGCCAGTCAATCCGCGATTGAGTCTTGTCGAGAATGCGCAGCAGCGGGTCCCGAGCGTCCTCAGGATCGTGTGCCAGCAGGATGAGCGCCTGGACCGGAAACTTCCCGTAGAGAGCCTCAGCCTGCTCCGAGGTTACCTTGGAATGCATCTGGATCAACGTATCGAGCACATACAGCATAGCCGTGTCCTGGTCGGTCCAACCCGAGGAGCCGGCCTGCGCGCTCGCTTGGTAACTAGCCAGGACTTCGAGAAGCAGCGGCACTTCCTGCTCCTGCCGGTCACGCTGGATCCAGTACGCCGCCCAAGCCTGTTGCTGCGGATCACCGTGCCTGACCCAGTCCGGAGTGAGCGCCAGGGCGTCGGCAGAACTGAGTTGTTCCAAGTCAAGGGCGCTTGGTTGTTGTGCGAAAATGACAGGTACGGAAAGAAAGAAAGCAGCAACCAAGAGACGTAGGCGTGGAGCCGTCATCACCGTTCACCCCGCGAGGTTCGATGGTCCTAAAGTGTGCCCGCGTTGCTTGAGCGTGGTATCGTTGCCGGCGCTAAGGTGGAGTCTCGTACTCTGAATTTACGCTGGCTTTTTCCTTCCCGTCCTCTATATTGAGATTGAACCCGGTTAAAGTACCTCGTAAGGGAGGGCTTTTCGATGGCCGACGTGGTGACCTTCGGCGAGGCGATGATTCGTTTGGCGCCGCCCCATTTCCAGCGGCTGGAACAGACAACGTCGCTGGACGTGCAAATTGGCGGCGGCGAGTTGAATGTGGCCGTGGGCGCAAGCCGGCTGGGCCTCGCGAGTACTTGGGTGTCGCGATTGCCCAAGAACGCGCTGGCGCGGCTGATGGAAAACCGCGTCAAGCAAATGGGTGTGGACACCTCCCAGATCATCTGGGCGAGCGAGGGCAGGGTAGGGCTATACTTCGTCGAGTTCGGCGCGGCGCCCCGCCCCAGTTCGGTGCTTTACGACCGCGAGCAATCCGCCATCAGCGCCATTCAACCCGGCGAAGTCGACTGGAAACGGGTCTTCGCCGGCGCGAAGTGGTTTCACACCAGCGGCATCACGCCGGCTCTGTCGGACTCGGCTGCCGCCGTCACGCTCGAAGCCCTGAAGGCCGCGCGCGCCGCAGGCGTGACCGTCAGCTACGACCTCAACTATCGCAGCAAGCTGTGGTCGCCCGCGAAAGCTCAGGCCGTGCAGGAGCCGATGATGCCCTACGTGGACGTGCTCATCACCACCGAGGAGGATACTCACGTCGTGTTCAAGATCACCTCCGCGGCCAAGGCTGAGCAAACGGATTCGCAAGGCTTCACAGAGGTGGACCCCGAAACGTACAGGGACGTGGCTAAACAACTTCAGGAGAAGTTCCGCTTCCGGGCGGTGGCGATCACACTGCGCGAGAATCCGCTGGTGTGGCGCAATACCTGGACCGCGATCTGCTACGCGGACGGCAAGTTCTACGACGACGTCAAGTACGATTTGGAGATAGTCGACCGGGTGGGCGGCGGCGATTCCTTCAGCGCCGGCTTCATCTACGGCCGTCTGGCCAAAGGATCGTACGAAGCCGCCGTGCGCTATGGCAACGCCTTCAGCGCCCTCAAGCACACCAACCCCGGGGACTTCAACTGGGCGACGCTGGCGGAAGTGGACAGTTTGCTGAAGGGCACGAGCTTGCGGGTGGCGCGGTGAGAGAAGACGGGATTCGGGGTTCGGGATTCGCAAAGAACACAGGACTCGGGGCCCGGGACCTATGGAGACGCCGGCTCCCGTCTTCTTGGCGAACCCCGAAACCCGAGTCCCGAACCCCGCTTGCTCGTAAGGAGGCGCACGATGGCTTGGTCAAAAGAAACGTCTCTCGCCTTAATTCGCGAGGTTGGGCTGGTGCCAATCGTCAGGGCGGCATCGGAGGAAGACGCGTTCCGGGCGGCGGAGGCGATCATCGAGGGCGGCATCGGCATCGCCGAGATCACCATGACCGTCCCCAACGCCATCCGGGTGATGGAGCGGGTGGCAGAGCGCTATGGTGACAAGGTGCTGCTGGGCGCAGGCACGATCCTCGATCCTGAGACTTGCCGGGCGGCTCTGCTGGCGGGCGCGCAGTTCATCGTAACGCCGTCGCTGGACGTGCGCGTGATCGAAGTGGCCAAACGCTACTCCAAGCCCGTCATGCCGGGGGCCCTCACACCCACCGAGGTGGTCACAGCTTGGCAGGCCGGCGCCGACTTGGTGAAGATCTTCCCTTGCGGGCCCGTTGGGGGTCCCCAATACATCAAGGCGCTGAGAGGCCCCTTCCCGCACATCGATTTCGTGCCTACCGGGGGTGTGAATCTCGAGACGACTCCGGAATTCATCAAGGCTGGCGCCGCCGCGGTGGCGGTCGGCGGTGAACTCGTGGACGCCAAGGCACTCAAAGAAGGCAGGCTGGACGTGATCAGCAGCAATGCGCGGAAGTACGTGGAGGCGGTGCGTGCCGCCCGAGGAAGGTAGAAATCAGAAGTCAGAAGTCAGAAGCGAGAAGCAGGAAGCGAGAAAGACGACAGGAGGCTTCTCTTTTGCTGATTTCTAATTTCTGATTGCTGATTTTTTCTGATTTTATGAGCTCGACGGTCGTTCAAATTGCGCTCGCCGTTGCCATCTTGGGCGGCGCTGCCGTCATCACCCAACTGTTTGCCCGCGCCATGTACATCACCTGCGCGCGGTGCGGCACGCTAAACGCGAGGCGGCGGGATCGCTGCCGGAATTGCGGCGAAACTCTGCGCGAGGCGATCACTGGCAATGGGTAGCCGGCGTCCTGCTCATGGCACGGTCTTTGTTGAAGCGAGGCAGTACCAACGCAGCTTGCGAAACGACATGGAGTACGCCACCAGGAGGTTCTATGATGAAAGCATGGCATTCTTCCAAGAACTATTGGGTGTGGGTAATTCTGATCCTGACTCCGGTTGGCGGCCTGGCGCAGGAACTCAAGACCATTCGTCTCCCCAAACCACAAACTGACATCGGCCGGCCGCTGATGCAGGTTCTGAAGGACCGAAGCTCGGCGCGCACCTTCAGCCCGGAAAAGCTGCCCGCGCAAGTGATGTCGAATCTGCTGTGGGCAGCGTTCGGAGTGAACCGTCCGGACTCCGGGAAGCGGACTGCGCCCTCCGCTATGAACTGGCAGGAGACCGATGTTTACGTCGCCACCGCCGATGGTCTCTACGTCTACGATGCCAAGGAGCATCAACTGAATCCGGTTCTCGGCGATGATGTGCGCGCCCAGACAGGAACCCAGTCTTATGTAAAAGACGCGCCGCTGGATCTGGTTTATGTCGCCGATCTCGCCAAGACCGGCAGCGCCTCGCCGGACCGAGATATGTATGTGGCCGCCGACGTGGGCTTCATTGCCCAGAATGTTTATCTCTTCTGCGCTTCGGAGGGATTGGCGGCGGTGGTGCGCGGCAGCATCGACCGGCCGGCGCTGGCCAAGCTCATGCGGCTGCGTCCCGATCAGCGAATCATTCTGGG
This sequence comes from Terriglobia bacterium, assembly GCA_035315065.1. Taxonomy (GTDB): domain Bacteria; phylum Acidobacteriota; class Terriglobia; order UBA7540; family UBA7540; genus DATFYM01. The sequence goes on along the minus strand of DATFYM010000044.1, from coordinate 37,429 downwards.
ACAGACGGTGGGCTACCCAAAGAAGTAAGGCATCGCGACGCATCCGCGTCGCCCAGGGGCGTGCCGGCGGCTCGATTCTCCGACGACTAATGGCAAGCAAGTTGGGCGATGCCTGTCACGCCACAGCATCGAGGCCGGGATCAGTTTGTCCAATCACACAACGATTCAACGTACGCCGCCGAGCCATCGCGGAGCCAACCGTCGAGCTGTGCCGGTTCCTTGAGTTGCTGTCCACGCTTCCGCGGCACGGCGACAAACCTGCACGGCAACTCCGGCAGGCTGGTCATGTCGCCCCAGAGCTTTTCAAACTGCGCCACCGGGAAAACGTCTTCCTGGCCTTTTCCCCAGCGCTTTTTCACCTCCTTCAGGGTGATGTAGGTGGGCATACGGGCGGCCAGGTTGCGGACCCCGGCGTTTAAGAGTTCCGCGTTGCTGAGGTCGCTGCGAGTCAGTCCGAAACCGGCGAGGAGTTGGTCGATATCGATCCAGTAGGTCGCGCTGTTGTACCAGGAAAGGCGCGATTCGATATCCTCACTCGGTAGTGCAAGGCCTTCAATCAGTCGCGGGCGGCCGTCGATTTGGGCCAGCCCGCCGCCGCGGTCCTCGAGGTGCCGGGCGATGACCTCTGTGGTGAGCGCCGCGCCCTGTTCGATGTGGTAGCCGAGCAACCCAGCGTCCACATCCACTCCCGTGGTATCGATGTTGTGAACCATCAGGTACTTCAAGCGGGGCCTTTCCTCGAACAGTCTAACCAGAGAGCCATTGCGGATCATGTTCGGCACTTCGTACCAGTGGCCCACCGGATGCAGGCACTGCATGGGCACGTTGTCGGTGTAACTGCTGCCTTCCCCCATCTGGCGAGCCCATGCTATCAGCGTGGCGCGCAGGCTTTCGCGAACCTTCTGGGCCTGCTCGTCGAGCAACTGCTGGGGCATCTCTTCCCAAGTAAATCGCAAGTCCCGCTCCATCGGTACCAGACGCAGGCCGATGGATCGGCCGGGCGAGAGTATTAGGGGACCGGGGTAACCGTAGTTCGCCTCCGCGTGCAGATGTGCCTTGATCGCATCGTGTGTCAAGTAACTGGTGGTGATGACATGCGGCAAAGCGGTACCACAGACGCGGCCTGTCCGGCGGCCCCTGGCCAGGTGCACCTCGATGAAGCTGCGGTGCTTCCCGCCCAATCTGCAAAAAGGATTGAGGGCCTTTACGACGCCCGCGCCCTTCGTCCAACGACTGCCCGCGCCGCCGGCGAACGAAACCACGGCCACCATTCCTGCTGCCAGCGCCTCCATTCCGGTTTCTTGGTAGTGCGGCGCGACGCCTTGGGTAGCATCAAAGAGATCATCGGGACCAACATCCCTGATCCGGCTGCTGATGGGAAGGCGATTTTGCGCAAGTCCCACCCGGCCGCCGCGCAAGTCGGCCTGAATCTGTTCATGCTCCACCCGGTCGAAGCCGTGGGCCTCCAGGAGAGCTTCGAGACTCTGCGAGCGGTCGGCTTTTTGCGAACTACGCGGGATGAGGTGCTCGAAGACGTGCTCCACCATGCCCAAGAATTCCGGGACGCTGTGGCAAGCCGATGTGAAACGCTCAAGTTCCGTGCGGCGCAATGGCGAAAGCAGGCGGGACTCCATGCGAATCAGGGTGGGCACTGCAAGCTCATAGTAGCCTGCGGGCATCAGGGCTGAGTCTCCACCGAGGAGCGCGGCCTCGGTTCCGTGTTCGTTGACGGCGAAATCGTAGACCACCGGCTCCATGGCGAAAGGCACGGCGTGCTCCATCTGCCGCTTGGTGCCGCTCATGATCGCCTGCAACCGGTCTTGCGCCGCCGCCTTGCGATGCGGGTCGAACAGGAAGCCCATGCCGCCGCCCGACATTCCGCCGAGCATCCAGAAGCCCCAGAAGTCGTCGCTCATTTCCGTGCGCACGCGTTGAATGAGCGTGTCCGTGTAAAGATTGCCGGCCCACGGAATGATGGTTTGAATGGGGCCGTCGAAATTGCGCTGAGTGCAGGCTCCTATGGCGCGGATCTCGCCTTTCTTCAATTGCCCCATGAGCTCATCGAGGATATCGCCAGCTTCGCGACGGCCGAGCCACTCCTTCTCCGAACGGAGCAGGTATTTCTCCGTCACCATCTCCAGAATGGGACCAACATCCTGGGCCATACCGCCATGGACGAGCACGAGGCTTTGCTGGAGTTTGTCGCGTGTTTCCGGCGACACGGCGTCGCGGCCAAAGACCTGATGGTTCGGCAGCAGGCGCCCACGGCTGACGCCGAACTCCGGATCGCCTTCCTGGGCCGAGACACCGTGGATAAGCTTGATTCCAGGCCATACGCCGCCGGAATCCTGCCAGCCGCCCCCCGAGCCGCCAAGCCATTCACCAAGGATGGCACGAGCGGCCACCAGGCGGCGGTCGTCCTCTTCGAGATCGCCGGTGATCGCGTGAATCTGGTTCGTGGCGCGCATGCACAAGGAAATGAGAGAAGCCAGCAGGGTGGTGGACACCGCCAGTCGTGACCCTCGAGGGATCCCGTTCACCTTGCTGACGATTTCGACGCCGTGGCCAGGCCTGCCCGTCAGATGAGTCAGCACATCGGTGAAGGGCTGAGTGGCGCCCTCCATCCCCGGCGGAACGATGCCGGAGGCAATCACCGCCGCCTTGAGCAGGCCCAGGTAGTCGCGCGCGAAATCGAAAACTTCATCGATCGAGCCGATTTCGGCGCTGCTCTTGAGATCGACGCTAACCAGGCGGAGCACCGGCTGATCGATAACGCGGAACCAGGTTTCTACCGGCGGCTGGGGAGCTCCGGGCCCTCGCACGCTCAGGTCGATCGAGATGTTGAGCACGCGGGCGCCTTCCGGGAAGTCCATCCCGAGGAAGAAGATGTCGCTCCACCCGCTATGGGTGAGGTCCATGCGCACTGGTGTGGCCTCGTGCAGGATGGGGAAGAGCTGATCGGCGGTCGCACGCGTCAGAAGTTCGGGGCGAATGCGAAGCGGTGCGTCTGCGGGGTGGGCAGTGCGGAACATCCACCGATTGCCGCGGACCGAGCGCACGCTGCGACGCACTTGGTCGGTGAGGGTCTGAAAGCCCAGGTCGCGGTAGCCTGCGGCAAGGGCGCTGGAAATGGCGGCGCTCGGGCCGTCGGTGGCTTGGGCCGCGAGGAATATGTCAATGGCTTCCTCGAAGCGGCGCTTCAGGAGCTTGTCGTAGCCTCCGAAAGGGATCAGTGAGTGCGCACCGGCGCGCTCCTGGGCAGGGATGTGAAAACGGTGTATCGCATACAGGAAAAACAGGGCTCGTACACGCTCGTAGAGGTTGTCGCTGGTGCGCCGGAAGCGGTCGAGCGCCTCGCATTCAGCCAGTAGTTCTTCGAGGGTCGCAGTGCGGCAAAGTGCATCCAGCGAGCGATTACGGGTTTCCGGATCGCTGGCGGTGATGATGCCGGTGAACCGGCTCTCGAAGCGGCTCACCGTTCGCCCCCGGCAGACGGAGTGGCCATCTCGCGCTCCGCCAGCAGTGCGAGCAGGTCGGAGAGCACCTCGTCGCGGTCGCGGCCGTTCAGCGCCAGGGCCAATTGCGCGATCAGCAAGCCGTAGCGCACGCCGAGATCGTACCGCCGGCCGGTATCTTCCAGCGCGAGATACTGCTCCTGCCGGGCAAGCTCCGCGAGAGCGGCCGAAAGCGTGATGGAGCCGGTCGACTCATCTGCCAGCATGCGCCCGAGCAGGTCCATCACCGTAGGTGTGAGAACGTGAATGCCAAAGAAACAAAGGTAGTAGCCGGCCCGGATTCCCGGAATCATCAGGCGCTGTTCAGCTTCCGTCGGGGTGGGTTTTTCGATCACGGTTTCCACCCGATACACGCCGGGTTGTCCTGGCATGCGGCGTCCCGCTACGGCGCCAAACCGGGGCAGCAGGCTTTCCCGCGTGGGCTGGACCCCGGAGGCAGAGCACGCCTCGGTCTCAGCAAGCTCCACCAGGCGTCGCACGCAGGGCTTGGTTGCGCAGATATACAGGTGGTCCCCGACCATGTGCAGGAAGGGCTCACTGCCGACGAACTCGCGCGCGCAGTAGATGGCGTGGCCGTATCCTCGCGGCTGCTGCTGCGGGACGAACCGCACCGCGCCCGCGTGCCTGCCGGCGGCCTGTGCATAGCGTGTCTCATCACCTGGCCAGACAACAACACAGATTTCCCCAACATTCGCGGTGAGGGCCTGTTCGATCAGGATGCCAAGAACGGATTTCTCCGCTCCGTCGTGAATCAGAGTCTGCAGTGGCAGCGCGCGCTGATTCTCTCCCGCAGCGGTAATGACCGCCTTTCTGACTCGCAAAGTTGTTACCCCTGTTCAGTCGTTAGCACCAGCTTCAGGCGCCCATATTACCTTCAACCGTTACCGTTGAGAGTGATCGTCTCCCGTTCAGCGCGCCTCCGGTGTCTCGGCCGGACAGCCGGTGACTGATCAAAAAGCGATCATTATATCCGAGGCTGTCTCCAAACAACATACCACCTCCGTCCTGGCGTGCGCGCCGCAAAGTTGACCATGTCCACCGTCAACCGTTGCTGGTTGAGGGTGTTTTCCCGCTTCTTGTCTGTAAGCGTCGCGTACGACCACTCTTCACGTACGGGCCACTCATGGATTGGCCCCGCGCGAGGCCCAACTCACCTGAGCTTGTGGTCTGCTCACTCGGCAGTCTGCGACCGGGGTATTTTTCGTTCGCTCCCAATCTATAAAAGTGTAGGCGTGAGAGATACCACGCTGCCCCCCGGTTTGCCCTTCTCCCAGCGCCCCCAGTTCAAGCTGCACTAGGCTAGCGCGGCGCGTGGACTGCGGCGCCAGCGCCCTCCCTACGATCACCCCTGACCGGCCCTGGGCCCCTTCATTCATCACACGGCGTGGTGACGAGCGTCACGGCGGAGCGACGATTTGTCTGGCAGCATCTCCCAGCAGCTCGAAAATCGGGCTAGGGCCTTTCGATGAATAGCGAGGGCGCGGAACACGAACAGTGGGAAGTGGCGGCCTCGGCACGCCACGAGGCGTGCGGGACGACGAGTTCAAGCCGGGAGAGAAGGACTTATGCCTCTAATCAACACCCTGGGACTTCTGAATGAGATCGGCACGGCGCTGGAAACGCTGAAAGCCACCGGACAGGAGCAGATACTGTATCTCACTCACCCGCCGCTCACGGAAGAGGACGAAGACTTTCTGCGCGAGGCTCTCGGTTCCGGAAGAATCACCATCGTCTCGAACGAGGGTAACATCACCGCCTGGCGTCTCACGGGCATTCCCTGTGTCTGGTGGGGCGAGTACCGCGACGAGATCGAGCGAGTAGTCCTAAGAGCGATTGAGATTGCGCCCTTCCCGCATTTGGCGACCTGTCTGCGGGACGATATCGACGAGGGCATCGCCAAGCTAAAGTCGATCCAAGAGAACGGTTCGGTCAGCAAGTAGAGGCTGCGGCACGCCGGGGAGCGGATGCTTGGGTGGGAAGACTCCAACTTCCACTAGGACCTGCGCCACACCAACATGCTGCCAAGTGCTGCCAACGATCACGCAAAACATCGCAACCAACTGCCACCGCCCATACTCAAACATGAAGGAGAGATGGGCCGTTCTTGACGGCCTATTGTCCCGATGTTTATGGCGAGCATTGAATACACCTGACATCAAAGTAAGGGGAATGCGTCTCGAAAGCCCAAAATGCTGTCGATGGCCAGGGTGATCCAGTAAGCGGTGGGAATCAAGCGGTGTTGGCGTTGAAGGTGACAGGGTCGCACGCTAGACGAGGCTTCAATGAACACCTATTTGGATAAGGTCGCGCAGCCCTCCGACGACAAGCGATGGAAGCTGGTGGGCGCGACGATGCGGCGGAACGGCAACCGCCGCGACGCGCTGATCGAGACTCTGCACACCGTTCAACAGTCTTTTGGCTATCTCGACGGGCCGTCGCTGCGCTACGTGGCGTCGGCGTTGCGCGTGCCCCTGAGCCAAGCTTACGGCGTAGCCACTTTCTACCATTTCTTCAGCCTCAAGCCCCCGGGCGAGCACACCTGCGTGGTCTGCATGGGCACGGCCTGCTACATCAAAGGAGCAGCGGAGCTTCTGGCGGAGGTGGAGAAGGCAACGGGCGTGAAAGCGGGCGAAACTACTCCGGACGGCAAGGTGTCCATTCTGACCGCCCGGTGCCTCGGTTCGTGCAGCCTAGCCCCGGCAGTAGTCTTTGACGGCGAGGTGGCCGGTAAGGTGGCGCCGGCGGGAATGCTGGCCGAGCTTCGGAAGTGGACAAATCATGACGCTTGAAGAACTGCGACAGATCGCCTCTAAAGAAAACCAATCGCGCCAGCAGTTCAGCCACTGCCTGAATGTTTGCATGGCGGCGGGATGCCTCTCCGCGCACAGCGACGCGGTTAAAGAGTCCCTGGCCGAGGAAATTGCCACGGTCGGGCTTCGAGGAAGTTGCCGGCTCCAGGGAGTCGGGTGCATGGGACTTTGCTCGGCGGGACCACTGGTGTCCGTGGAGCCCACCGGCACTCTCTATCAGGGTGTCGGACCCGAGGATGCCTCCGACATCGTACGCAGCCTGTCGGAGGAGCCCGTGAGCCGTCTCGAGTGCTCCCGCCACTTGCCGTTCTTTGAGCGCCAAGTCGCTGTGGTGCTGGAGAATTCGGGACGCATCGACCCGGAGCGCATCGAAGACTACATCGCGGCGGGCGGCTACGAAGCGCTGATCAAGGCCATCACCGAGATGAGGCCCAACGAGGTTATCGAGCAGGTATCGAAGAGCGGTTTACGCGGCCGCGGCGGCGCCGGCTACCCCACCGGACTCAAGTGGGGCACGGTGGCAAAGGCGCAGGGCAACCCCAAGTACGTCATCTGCAATGCGGACGAGGGCGACCCTGGCGCCTTCATGGACCGCAGCGTCCTGGAGAGCGATCCGCAACGGGTGATCGAGGGCATGATCATCGCTGCTTACGCGGTGGGCGCGAGCCACGGTTACATTTACGTCCGCGCCGAGTACCCTCTGGCTGTTAAACGCTTGCAGACAGCGATCCGCCAGGCGAGGCACCTGGAATTGCTGGGGCGGGAGATTTGCGGCACCGAGTTCAGTTTCGACGTAGACCTTCGCCTGGGCGCCGGGGCCTTTGTTTGCGGGGAGGAGACAGCGCTGATCGCATCCATCGAAGGGAGGCGCGGAACTCCCAGTCCGCGCCCGCCCTATCCGGCCCAGTCGGGGCTCTGGAGCCAGCCGACGTTGATCAATAACGTCGAGACCTACGCCAACGTGCCGCCCATCATCCGCAACGGCGGTGAGTGGTATGCGGCCCGCGGCACGGCGAAGAGCAAGGGCACCAAGGTCTTTGCGCTCACCGGGCGGATCGCCCACACCGGACTGATTGAAGTGCCCATGGGCATGACTTTGCGGGAGATCATCTTCGATGTCGGCGGCGGCGTCCCGGAAGGGCGGAAATTCAAGGCGGTGCAGACGGGTGGCCCCTCGGGCGGCTGCATTCCCGGGCCCATTCTGGACATGCCGGTGGATTACGACTCCCTCGCCCAGGCCGGCTCCATCATGGGCTCGGGCGGGATGATCGTGATGGACGAGACTTCTTGCATGGTGGATGTCGCTAAGTTCTTCATGGAATTCTGTATGAGCGAATCGTGCGGCAAGTGTATTCCCTGCCGCGCCGGCACCGCCCAGATGTATGATCTGCTGACGAAGATCACCAATGGCACCGCTACCCACGATGACCTCAAGATGCTCGAGGACCTGTGCGACCTGGTGAAGTTTACCAGCCTCTGCGGGCTGGGACAGACGGCGCCCAACCCGGTGCTCAGTACGCTGCGATACTTCCGAGATGAGTACCTGGCCCATATCGAGGAGAAGCGGTGCCCGGCGGGCGTGTGCAAGCTATTGCCCATTGCTGATTGACGATGAAAGCGGGGTTCGGGATTCGGGGTTCGGGATTCGCAGAGAAGCCGGAGTTTGCGGTTCGGATTGTGATGCTTGCGGAACAAAATCTCCAACCCGGGTTTACCTCTGCGAATCCCGAAACCCGAATCCCAAACCCCGCTTGCTGGGAGTGAGGGTCAACCGGAAGAGATCGCGGAATGCGTCACCGCAAGCTAAGGAGCAACAACTCATGGGTCCTCCGGCCAACGTCAAAACGCTGAATATCGACGGCACCGATGTCAGCGCGCGCGGCGACCAGACCATCCTGGAGGCGGCGCGCGAAAACGGCCTCGATATTCCCACCTTGTGCCACCTGGACGGCCTCAGCGATGTCGGCGCTTGTCGCCTGTGCCTGGTCGAGGTCAAAGGCTCCAACAAACTGCTGCCCGCCTGCGTGACGCGGGTAGAAGAGGGAATGGGGATCACCAGCAATTCGGAGCGACTGCAACGCTACCGCCAGATGATCCTTGGGCTCCTGTTCGCGGAGCGCAATCACGTTTGCTCGGTGTGTGTCGCCAACGGCCACTGCGATCTCCAGAGCCTGGCGCAATCTCAGGGCTTGACCCACGTGCCGTTTCCCTATCGCTACCCGCAGTTGCAGATGGACGCCTCGCATGACCGCTTCGTGGTGGACCACAACCGCTGCATCCTTTGCACGCGCTGCGTGCGGGTCTGCCACGAGGTTGAGGGCGCGCACACCTGGGACGTGATGGGTCGCGGCATCGACTCGCGCGTGATTACGGATCTGAATGAGCCGTGGGGCTCCTCGCAAACCTGCACAAGCTGCGGAAAGTGCGTGCAGGTGTGTCCCACCGGGGCGTTGTTTGAGAAGGGCAAGCCGAGCCTGAATCGGGCGAAGCGGCGCGATTTCCTGCCCTATCTGGCCATCATGCGGGAAGGACAGAGATGAGCCCAGAAACCCAAAAGGTGCGGCTGGCGACGGTGTGGCTGGACGGGTGCTCCGGGTGCCATATGTCGTTCCTCGATATCGATGAGCGGCTGATCGCGCTGGCGGAGAAAGCCGATCTGGTATTCAGCCCTCTCGTCGATGCCAAAGAGTTTCCGGACAACGTGGACGTGACGCTGGTGGAAGGTGCGGTCAGCAGCGAGGAAGATAGGGAGAAGATCCGGTTGGTGCGCCGGCGGACCAAGATCCTGGTGTCGCTGGGCGATTGCGCCGTCACCGGCAACATCCCCTCTATGCGCAACCCGTACCAGACCGACGCCGTGTTGCGGCGCGCTTACGTTGAGAACGCTCGGCCCGGCTCGGAGATTCCAACCAAGGTCGTCCCCGAGCTACTGGCGCGCGTCCGCCCGGTGCACGAAGTAGTGAAGGTGGACGTGTTCATTCCCGGGTGTCCGCCCTCGGCGGATACGATCTTTTACGCCTTGAGCGAACTGGTAGAAGGTCGCAACCCCGACCTGACCGCTAAGACGCGGTTCGGAGTCTGAGAACAATGATGAATGCTGAATTATGAATGATGAACAGAAGAGGAAGACAGAAGGAGGAGGGGAAACTGAGAGAGAGGGCCAAGGGTTTGAGGGCGTCTTCATTCTGACTTCTGTCTTCTGACTTCTGCCTTCCTCTTTTGTTCATCATTCATAATTCATCATTCATCATTTCTCCCAAGGAACTATGGCACAGCAAATTACCATCGACCCCATCACGCGTATTGAAGGCCACGCCAAGATCACCATCCATCTGGACGATCAAGGACTGGTGGACGCCGCCCACTTCCACACCACGCAGTTCCGTGGCTTTGAAAAGTTCTGCCAGGGGCGCCGCTTCTACGAGATGCCGGCGTTGATGTCGCGCATCTGCGGCATCTGCCCGGTCAGCCACCTCATCGCCTCCGCCAAAGCGTGTGACGCGATCCTGGCAGTGCGCATTCCCGAGACCGCCATTAAGCTGCGCCGGGTGATGAACCTGGCCCAGATCGTCCAGTCCCATGCCTTGAGCTTTTTCCATCTCTCGTCGCCGGACCTGCTGCTCGGATTTGACGCGTCGCCGGAGCGGAGGAACCTGTTCGGCGTGCTCGATTCGCACCCGACGCTGGCGCGGGACGGGATCCGCCTGCGGCAGTTTGGCCAGCAGGTGATCGAGATGCTGGGGGGAAAGCGTGTTCACCCGGATTGGGTGGTACCCGGCGGCGTCAGCGACCCGCTCAAGACGGAAACTCGCGACCGTATCCTGGCCATGATCCCCGAAGCACTGACCTTGGTCGAGCGCACCCTCGAATGGTTCAAGCGCGGGCTCGAGCGTCACCGGGAAGAGATGCGCACGTTCGCCAACTTTCCGTCCCTGTTCCTGGGACTCACCGGTCCCGAAGGTCAGTTGGAGCACTATCACGGCCGCATTCGCATCCTCGACGCCGTCGGCAACATCGTAGCCGACCAGCTCGATCCGGTGAATTACTCCGAGTTCATCGAGGAAGCGGTTGAGCCCTGGACCTACATGAAGTTCCCTTATTACAAGCCGCGCGGCTACCCGGAGGGAATGTATCGAGTGGGGCCGCTGGCCCGGCTGAACCTCGTCGGCCGGTGTGGGACGTCGCGCGCCGACCAGGAGTGGGCGGAATTCCGTCAGCTCGAGCGGGGAGCCGTCTTGAGCTCGTTCCACTATCACCACGCGCGCCTGGTGGAGATTCTCTACGGGATTGAGCGCATCGAGCAGATTCTAGCCGAACCCGACATCTTGAAGGGCCAAGTCAAGGCCACCGCCGGAGTAAACAACCTGGAGGGCATTGGCGTGGCCGAGGCGCCTCGCGGCACCCTGATCCACCATTACAAAGTCGACGAACAGGGCCTGATCACCTGGGCCAACCTCGTCATCGCCACCGGTCACAACAACTTGGCCATGAATCGGGGCATCCTCCAGGCGGCCAAGCATTTCGTGGACGGCAAGCGTCTCTCGGAAGGCATGTTGAATCGCGTGGAGGCGGTGATTCGGGCCTTCGACCCCTGCTTGAGTTGCTCGACGCACGCACTCGGCCAGATGGCGCTGAGGATTCAGTTGGTGGGCCCCGAGGGCACCGTGCTCGATGAATTGAGGAGAGACTGAGGGCCAAAATCAGAAGTCAGAAGTCAGAAATCAGAAATCAGAATTGAAGAAGCAAAAAGTAAGAAGAGGTGATTCTTCTCTTCTTTCTGATTTCTGCCTTCTGATTTCTAATTTGCCTTATGCACGTGCTCATCATCGGCTGCGGGAACCCGTTGCGGGGAGATGATGGTCTCGCCAGCCACGCCCTCTTGTACCTTGAGCGACGCCCGGGTCTCGGTGGCGTCGCGCTGATTTCCTGCCACCAACTCGCCCCCGAACTGGCCGAGCCCATCAGCCGCGCCGACCGGGTGATCTTTATCGACGCCCGGGTCAGTCAATCACCCACACAGACGGCTGGCTTGGTCGAGGCTCATCCGGTGGAGCCCCAGGATGTTTCGTCGTCGGCTTTCTCCCATCACTTTGGTCCGCCCGCCTTGCTGGATTATGCTCAAAAACTCTATGGCCGGCGGCCGGAAGCCTTCGCCGTCTCGGTCATTGGAGAGTCCTTCGGCTACGGGGAGGAACTATCTCCGTCGGTTCGCGCTTCGATCCCAGGTCTGCTCCAGCAAGTTGAAGCCCTGGCGGGTAGTCAATAGACGGTAGACAATAGACGGTAGACGGTAGACGGGGAAGAATCTCGCCCGCCGTCGGTTCCTCCTTCCCTGCATGCCGTATGCCGTCTACCGTCTACCATCGGCTCCTCCTTCCCTTTATGCCGTCTACCGTCTACCGTCCACGTCGCCCTGCCGTAACCTTTTCGCTCTCCCGCAGTTTATAGCTATAGTTGCAGAGAGGAGCGATGATCGCGCGAGGGCCTGCATCGAACGTATCCCGGGACGAGGCGGAGGAGCGCCTCCTCGTCGAGGCTGCGCAGCAGGACCCCACCCGGTTCCGCGACCTCTACGAGATCAATTTTGAGCGCGTCTATGCCTACGTGGCCCGCCGTGTGCTGGACCGCGATGAGGCCGAAGACCTCACCGCCGACGTGTTTCATCGGGCGCTAGCCGGTCTGCCGCGCTTCGAGTGGCGCGGCGCGCCGTTTGCTGCGTGGCTGCTTCGAATTGCCGCCAACGCCATCGCCGACCGATGGAAACACTCCGCCCAGGAGCGCGATTTCTACGACCTCGACCCCAAGGGCGAAGCTCCGGCGGAGGCAAGTCTGGAGGAGGCGGAACAGCGCGCGCAGATCATTCGCCTGGTGGACGGCCTTCCCGCCGATCAGCGCCGGGTTATCGTGATGCGCTTTGCCGAGGAGAAGAGTATCCGGGAGATCGCGCAGGAACTGGGACGTTCGCTAGGCGCCGTCAAGCAGCTTCAATTCCGCGGCCTGGAGAACCTCCGAATGCGTCTCAGCCGCACAGGTAAAAGTGATGGCTAAGCGAAGCTTGAGCCAACAACTCGATGAATGGGTGGAGGCGATTCTCATCCGGGGCGCCCGGACCGATTCCACCGCCGAACCCACGCCTCCCGCGGCCGATTCGAGGCTGGCGCCGCTGGCTCGCATCGCAATGGACCTGCGCGGTCTTCCGCGCCCAGAGTTTAAGGCACGTCTAAAATCCGATCTCGAAAGGAGAGCACTTATGGCAACGTCAGCAAACGCAGTACCCACGATCAGCAAGGTGAAGCCAATTCCCGAGGGTTATCACAGCGTGGCACCGTACCTGGCGGTCCGAGGTGCCGCCGCCGCCATCGAGTTTTATAAGCAGGCGTTCGGCGCGAAGGAAGTGATGCGCCTCCGCATGCCGGATGGCAAAATTGGACACGCCGAGATCCAGATCGGCGATTCGCGGATCATGCTATCGGACGAGTTCCCGGAGTATGGCAATCGCAGCCCGGAGGCATTCGGCGGCTCGCCGGTGACCATTCATTTGTGGGTCGAAGATGTGGACGTGGTGGCGAGGCAAGCGGTCGCCGGCGGTGCGAAAATTCTGATTCCGGTAAGCGATCAGTTCCACGGCGACCGGTCCGGCCGGTTGGCGGATCCATTCGGGCACGTTTGGATCGTCTCGACCCACATCGAGGACGTGTCGCCGGAGGAGATCGAGCGGCGCGCCGAGGCTTTCATGAAACAGCAGGCCGCGAGCGCGGAAGGAAAGCGGGAGCCGGCCCAGCCCACGAAAGCAGCGTCCGGCATCCGCGAGGGATTCCATACTGTGACCCCCTACATCACGGCCCACGAAGCCCCCGAGTTGCTTGACTTCGTGAAGCAGGCGTTCGGCGCCGAAGAACTGCTCCGCACCACCGGGTCCGGCGGCGGCATGCACGCGGAGGTGAGGATCGACGATTCCATTATTATGATTGGCGGCGGTGGGGCATGGCGCGGGACGCCCATGCCCACGGCGATTCACCTGTATGTGCCGGACGCCGATGCCGTCTACAGGCGCGCGCTCGAGGCCGGCGCCACATCCACCCTTGAGCCCATGGACCAGCCCTACGGGGAGCGTTCGGCGGGCGTGAAGGATCGGGCCGGGAACCAGTGGTATATCGCCACCCACTTCGGGCCGCGGTACATTCCGGAAGGGCTTCGCGCCGTTAACGTTTATCTGCTTCCTCGCCGCGCGGACCAAGTGATCGACTTCATGAAGCGGGGCTTGGGGGGAGAAGAGGTGGCGCGCTACGCAAATCCGGAGGGCAGGGTCATGCACGCGCAAGTCCGGATCGGCGACTCGGTGGTTGAGATGGGCGAGGCCCCCGGCCCGTATCAGCCCATGCCCACCATGTTTTACCTTTACGTGGACGACTGCGACGCCCTGTATCAGCGGGCGCTTCAGGCAGGCGCTACTTCATTGAGCGAACCGGCCGACCAGCCTTATGGCGATCGCAGTGCCAGCGTCAAGGATCCGTTCGACAACGTGTGGTTTGTGGCCACGCACATCGAGCCCCCGTCGTGACTAACGAGGTTGTTCCGACGCCTTGACTTCCCTGTCCATCTGGGCAGATAATCTAGATGATAGGAGAGTCGGGGTATGATCGTCGGTATTTTTGAAGCTAAGCAAAAGCTATCGGAACTGGTTGAGCGCGCTTCACAGGGCGAAGAGATCATCATCACTCGTCATGGCAAGCAACGGGCTCGGCTCGTTGGGACAGCCCCGAAGATTCGGCGGAGTGTGAAGGAAATCTTCGATTCTCTCGCTGGCGTGCGCATGAAGCTACCCGAGGGGATGACGATCAAGGATCTGATCGAAGAAGGAAGGCGCTTTTGACAGCCTTCGTCCTCGACGCTTCCATCACTATCGGTTGGATGATCGATCGGCCCGTACCCGCTCGCGCTTCCTTAGCTCGGCGGCTTGTGATCTCTGGCGAAGTCCCGGTAGTCCCGGTTCTGTGGAATCACGAGGTTTCGAACGCGGTGGTCATGGCTGAAAGACGCGGGAGGCTAACCGCCGATCAAGTCAAGACTGTGGCTGACGATCTTGAGGAACTGTGCGATATCCTGGAAATTGACCCGTTGAATGTGCGGCCCGCGGCCTTGATTGAAACGGCCCGCCGGGCGAATCTGACCGTTTACGATGCTGCCTACCTGGAACTCGCCGTGCGCCGCAGATTGCCTCTGGCGACGCTGGATGACCAACTGCGGGAGGCAGCACGGCGCTACAGGATTGAACTGATTTAGTTCGGCGCGCTGCCTAAGGACTGCGTTTCGAGCGGTTTTCGTAGCGGCGCCCTTCAGGGCGACACCTTTGAATTCAACAATTTCGGCGATTCGGTTTGGGGTTTACCGGTAAAGTCACGCATGAACCTGATCCCCAAAGAAATCGAGGGACATTATCTGCAAACCCGCGAGTGGGAGCGCCTGTCGGCTGGGTTGGGTGAACTCAAGCGGCTCCGCACCCAGGCGATTCTCGCGCGGAATCTTCCGCCCCCACCCGCCACCATCTTTGACCTGGGCGGCGGGGCCGGGGTCTATGCTTTTCCACTAGCCCAGCAAGGTTATCAGGTGCACTTGATCGATCCGGTGGAACTGCATTTGGAGCAAGCGCGATCTCATGCGGCGGCGTCAGGCGTCACCTTGGCATCGATCACGATGGGTGATGCTCGTCAACTGGACATCCCATCCGGGAGCGCCGACGCGCTTCTTCTGCTGGGACCGTTGTACCATCTGGTGGAGCACTCGGATCGCCTCCTGGCGCTTCGTGAGGCCCGCCGCATCCTCAAACGCCGGGGAGTCCTTTTCGCTGCCGCGATCTCTCGTTTCGCCTCGCTGTTGGACGGCCTCGCGAGAGGCTTTTTCCAGGATGCGGAGTTTCGGAAAATCGTGGCGGCGGATCTCGCCTCCGGCCAGCACCGCAATCCGACCCCCGACCCTCGTTACTTCACCACTGCCTACTTCCATCGTCCTGAGGAGTTGGCTGGCGAGGTTCGCGACGGCGGTTTTGATGAGGTCGAACTCCTCGCGGTCGAAGGTCCCGCATGGAGCGCGGGGCGATTCTGCGAAACTTGGGACGACCCGGTCCAGCGGCAGAGTTTGCTGGAGTTCCTATCTTTGATCGAGCGAGAACCTTCGACGCTGGGAGCCAGCGCCCACCTGATTGCGGTTGGCCTCCGCCCAGATTAAGTTTACCTGAGACGTCTAGAGGCCGAGGATTTGTCGTAGGCAAGGCAAGTTTCAAGGGCGCTTCGGCTCCCCGCAAGGGGAGGACCGTGAGTAGCCGTGGGTGAAAACCCACGGAAAAGGCGAAGGTGAGATTCCCGGCCCCGAAGGCCGACCAAGGCCGGAAAGGTCCGACTTGGCTTGGTCAACCCCATTCGGGGTTGCGTACCCTCGTGGTCACCGGGTTCCGTGGGTTTGCGCCCACGGCTACTCACGGTTCACCGCTCCGCGGTGAGGGCATGCCCGTTGGGGCGGTGCGAAGCCTCGCTCAGGGTGTCCGGCATAAAAAAGCGGCGCGGTTCGCGGAAAAGCGGGAAAGGTGACGTAGATTCGTGGCTCGTATGAATGAAACTCTTCATTTTCGATCATCGTCGGACTTCCGTAAGTGGCTGGCCGCGAACCATCGTCAATCCGATGGGATTTGGCTGCGTATTTTCAAAAAGGGTTCGGGAGAAGCCTCCGTCACCTACGCCGAAGCGCTGGATGAGGCACTCTGTTTTGGATGGATCGACGCCCAGAAGCAACGCTATGATGACTCATCGTGGCTGCAAAGGTTCACCCGCAGACGCGCCAAAAGTGGCTGGTCCAGGATCAACACGCAACACGCCGAAAGGCTGATCCAAGCGGGCCGGATGAAGGCGCCAGGCCAGGCCGAAGTAGATGCCGCGAAGAAGGATGGCCGTTGGACAGCCGCCTACGATTCCCCAAGCACCGCAACCTTTCCTGAGGATTTTCTGGCGGCACTGCGCAGAAACAAAAAAGCGCGAGCTTTCTTCGAGTCGCTCAACAAAGCGAACCGCTACTCGATTGCCTACCGGCTGCAGACGGCAAAGAAGCCGGAAACGAAGCAGAGGCGCATGGAAATGATCCTTGCGATGCTGGCCAGAGGCGAGGCATTTCACTAGTGCGCTGTGACAGCTAATTTTTGACAATGGCCAGCGGTAACCACACCCTTGCCCCTTCACAAGAATTGCCGATTGCAGATTGCCGATTGACGATTGGAAGGAGGCTCATTGACGATTGTGGACGGCCCGTTGAAAGGGCCGCTAGGCCTTGCCTGCTCTTCTCTTCCAATCGTCAATCGTCAATCTGCAATCGTCAATTCCCCGTGCCCCTGCTGCGGCTTTCGTCGCGGTGCCAACCGGGCTTTGGATTGCATGACAGCAAGAAGATTCCCGACGTGCAAATAGCTGTCGAACTCTTCTCGCTCTTCATCGGTCAAAGTGCCCGACTCGGACCGCTCCGCCAATTGCTGCATCCGGTCACGGTCGCTTTCCCCAAATCCGATCGACAGCAGATGCTCGGCTACTTCTGGAGACAACGTATCTCTCTGCGCCTGCATCAGCCGGGCCCAAATGGCGGCTTCGCGGTCGGGACTGAGGAGTTGCGAACTCATAATCGTACTTCAGTTTACTCAACACCATATTCCGCATTCCGCCCGAAAGCGTCAAGCGAAATCTCGTCCCTCTCTCGCCGGCGCGTAATTCGACTAAGGTCCCACTGGGCGGCCGAGAATCGTGGAATAACGCCCGGGCTCCCAGGCGAAATCGGGACGCCGCAAAAAACATCCAAAGGGCAAGAATCTGTGCTAGCATCGCGCGTGATCTTGTCACCTGGGAGCGTCAGGAGAGTTGAAGGTCAAAAGTCGAAAGTCAAGACGGGCCGCTACTCTTCCACTTTCGACTCTCAACTTTCGACTTTCGACTTCTTCTATCGCTCCCAGGTCAAACAAGGAAAAAGGAGGGATTCCATGGCAGAGGAAAATTCGGTTTCCATCACCAAACTTATCACCGTTCCAGCGTTGATCACCCTGGCGATCACCATCCTGCGCCTGGTGGGGGAGCTACAGGGCTGGTCTCCGCTGTTATTCAGCACCAAAGCCGGGGGCGGCTTCGCCCTCGTGGGCATTTCCTGGCTGCCCATCATCTTTGGCCCCTATTTCGCCGTGAAGTTGGCGAAGGCGGGCGAGGGACCTGCCAGCGCGGGCAAGGCCATCGGGTTCGCCTTCCTCAGCCTGGTGGTCTACATCCTGGCGGGGCTCTGGTTTGGGGCCACGGAAGCCCACCCCACGTATCTGAGCTTGATCCCGATTCTCCTGATGCTGGTTTCGGCGTTCATTCCCGGCATCGGTTGGCGCTCGCTGGGCAACACTCTGGTGGCTTACGCATTCGCCGCCCGCATCCCGGTTCTGATCGTGATGTTCATTGCCATGCGCGCCGGTTGGGAAACTCATTACAGCCGTATCGCGCCAATGTTCGCCAACTCGGGCTTTGCCAAACAGTATCTCTACGAGGCCTTCCTACCGCAGATGACCATGTGGATCGGATGGACGGCCGTCGTAGGTTCAGTCTTTGGCACGATTGTTGCCGCCGTGGTCCGGCCGGGAAAACAGCCGGCGCCGGCCATCGCCAACTAACTCGCAACCTTAGCGCTGCGCTTCACAAATACGGTGACGATGGAAGCGGGACG
This sequence comes from Terriglobia bacterium, assembly GCA_035315065.1. GTDB lineage: Bacteria > Acidobacteriota > Terriglobia > UBA7540 > UBA7540 > DATFYM01. The sequence continues at coordinate 19,374 of DATFYM010000044.1, read as the reverse complement.
GTGGTGGCTGCTGTCGCCGTTCGAAGTAAGCAGGCTGCGCCAGCCACTGCCGGTGAATTGCCGCCTGGTCCTTTACAACGTCTGGCGAAGAATTGCCGATTGCAGATTGACGATTGACGATTGAAAGACAAGAAGGCAATCCACAGATTTCGCAGATGACACAGATTAGTAATAAAGTCCGTTGTGAGTAGTCCGCGGTCAGTGGCCAAGGTAACTAAGAGCACTGCTTCCTTGCAACGGACGACGGACATCTTGCTGATCTGCGCCATCTGCGTGATATGCGGATTTATTTTTTCTCTTCCAATCGTCGCGCGGTAAATCTGCAATCGGCAATTCCCCAGTTCCTAGCCCCTTCCCTTTCAGAATCCTTTATGATTTTTCTTGACAGTTCAGATAGATATGAGATACTTGAGGACGGGTTATTGTTGACTAAGTATCTGAAAAAGGTGTGTGTGAAAAATCGACAGAGGATCAGCGGCCCTAAGAAAGAGTCGGCAGTCGGCGGTAGGTGCAGACGGCCGGCCCGACTTCTTACTGCCGACTGCTGACTGCCGACTTTTCGTCTGGAGAAAGGACCGAGGAACGAAAACCATGCCGCTCGGCCAACCGAAGACCAAGACCCCCGCTTTGCTCGCCGCCTGCCGGGCCAACGCCCGTAAGGGGACCGGTCCACGCACCGCCGAGGGCAAATCCCGCAGCCGCCTGAATGCTCTCAAGCACGGCCGCTACTCGCCCAACTTCCGCGAGAACCTCGCCCAAGCGGGCAGGAAGATGGGCGTAAAGCGGTTCGACTTCATTCGGTCCCACGTGCTGAAATTCCTGCCTCCCGTGACCCAGGAGCAAAAGCGCAAGGCAGATGAGTTGGCACGGGCCATTTGGTGCTGGGCGGAGAAGAAAGAGAGAATCGGAAGGAAACAGAGATCTTCCATGGATTCAGCGAGTTATCATGCGGCGGCCCTCCCCCTCGCTCGATTGCGAATTCGCGATAGAAAGGGGCGGACGCTCGTGAGCGTGAGCGTGGGCTACCAGAGGCGGCGGACGGGACGTAGTGTAGCGCGGGTGGCCCTGACCCTCACGCCGGGAAAGGGGTCGAGCGTCTATCAGGAACAGCAAGCGCTGTGGAGGGCCGGCTGGGTGCTTAGCCAGATGCCGGTCTTAATGACGGGAGCGCGCCCGGTGCCCAAGTCGTTCAAGGAATTGGAACAGGCGATAGCAACGCATGCCGCGGCCCTGCCCGTGACCGCGTGGCGGCCGGAGGTGACGATCTGGCTTCGCCCCGCACGCTACTGCGAGAGCAGTGATGGGCAGAATCCCCTTCCCTGCTGCCTTCGTCAGAGGAACGACGCGGCGAGCCGGCCGAAGGCCCCTGTAGCGGCGGTGTCCTCACCGCCGCCGCCTTGTCGAAGGCCGACAGCGGCGAACGGGCGGAAAGTGGGATGGACGGAAAAGCTGTTGGGGCTCTTCCGGCGAAAACGGGATGAACCCGAGCCGCCCGAGCTCGCTGCCAGGGAGCCGGACGGCGGGGCATTGCCTGCATCCTTCGGGGATCCCCTGCACAGCCGGGGATACGCTTACGGGAAGGATTTCTGTCGGGTTCTCGATTACGCCGAGTGCTCTATCGCCCTACTTGTTGGGCGTAACCGAGGGGCTTAAGAATTGACGATTGACGATTGAAAACAGCCTTCAGCTATCAGCCGTCGGCTCTCAGCACGAAAGTCCGGTCTTCGCTGATAGCTGATAGCTGATCGCTTTTGCAGTCTTCAATCGTCAATCGTCAATCGTCAATTCTTGGGGGAGTCTCAGATGAAAACTCTCTACTACTTTCGACCATCTGCTTTCGCCCGGCAGCTCCGTCGTTGGGCCGACTCTCGGGGCGGTTACGCCCTGGTAGCGCTCGACCGCAAGGCGCGCAAACCGCCGGCGTGGGAATCGCCGGCCGTCGTGATGCTTGAATCAGGAATCGATCTGGCTCGCCTCGAGAAGCTAGCTCCGAAGGAGATCGCCTGGAGCGCAATTTACCTGCTCAAGGGGAAGGAGCCGCCAGATGGAGTGGCCTCGTCGCGGGCTGTCTTCGCCCTATTGCCGCGACGCGCGCCGGCGGCAGCGTTGGAGAAGGCCATCGAGCGCGCCTTCGACAGCCTGGAGGCCCTGGAGGCGCGTCGCCGGGAACGTAACGAGCTGCGGCGCGCGACCTCCGACCTCGCCACACTCAACCAGATCGGCATCGCGCTCTCCACCGAGCGCGACACTAAGGCACTGCTGGACCTTATTCTGGCCAAAAGCCGGGAGCTCACGGCCGCCGACGCCGGCTCGCTCTACCTGGTGGAAGAACGCCAGCGCGGGACGAGTTGCCTGGTCTTTGAGAATGCGCAGAACGACAGCCGGACGGTTCCTTTCCGCCGCTTTGTGCTGCCCCTCGACCCGCAAAGCTTGGCCGGCTACGCCGCAACGACCGGGAAGCCTCTCAATGTCGAAGATGCTTATCACCTTGACCCACGACGGGGACCCCGTTTCAATCGCGACTTCGACCGCAGGTTCAAGTATCGCACGCGGTCGACGTTGGTGGTGCCGATGAAGAACCAGCAAGGCGAAGTGATCGGCGTCCTGCAACTGATCAACGCCAAGAAACATGCGGGGGCAAAGCTGGTTTCCCGAGAAGCCGTCGAGGCCGAGGTCATTCCGTTTTCCCCGCGCAGCGAGGAGCTGGCGAAGTCGCTCGCCAGCCAGGCGGCAGTGGCGCTGGAAAACAACCTGCTCTACAGCGGCATCCAGAGGCAATTTCACGGCTTTGTCGGGGCAGCGGGGAAGGCGATCGAGGCCCGGGATCCCACCACCTTCGGGCACTCGGAGCGCGTCGCCAAACTGACCGTGCGTTTGGCCGAAGTGGTGGACCGTATCGCGACCGGCGAATACGCCCGCGTCCACCTCTCACGCGAGGAGATTCGGGAACTGGAATACGCGGCGCTCCTGCACGACGTGGGCAAGGTCCGAGTCGCCGATCACGTCCTGGTGAAAGCGAGAAAACTCTATCCGCGCCAGCTCGAGCTGATCCGCAAGCGATTTCTTTATCTGCGCAAGGCGACGGAAGCCGCCAGCCTGGAGAAGAAACTCGAATTCGTGCTGCGCCAGGGACGCCAGGGCTGCCAGGAGGAGTTTGCGGGGATCGAAGCGGAGCGCGATCGCCAACTGGAGGTGCTCGACGATTTCTTGCGGACGATCGTAGCCACCAACGAGCCGGGCTTTCTGGACGGCAAGGCTTCTAGCCTGCTCACCGAAATCGCCGCCACCAACCTCGGCAACGACTCCGGTCTCTCGGAGCCACTGCTGTCCCCAGAAGAGTTCCACCTGCTCTCCATCCCGCGCGGCACTCTCGACGATGCGGAGCGCGCCGAGATCGAGTCGCACGTCCTCCACAGCTACAACTTCCTCCGCCAGATTCCGTGGACGAAGGACCTGAAGAAGATCCCTCAGATCGCGCGCGCCCACCACGAGAAGCTGGACGGCTCCGGCTACCCCGACCACATCCAAGGCCAGGCGATTCCGATCCAGGCCCGGATGATGGCCATCTCCGACGTCTACGACGCGCTCACCGCCGCCGACCGTCCGTACAAGCCGGCGGTTACAGCGCAGCGCGCGCTCGAAATCATCGAGAGGGAGGTGAAGTCGAACCTGCTCGATCCCGGCCTCTTCGAGCTTTTCAGGGATGCCAAGGTCTATCAGTTGACCGCCCGGGGAAGACAGGGAGTAGGAAGTCGGGAGTAGGGAGTCGGGAAAAAAGTGGCAAGTGGCGAGTCGAACGGAGCAGGGAGTGACGGGGGGTTCTTCCCTACTCCCTATTCCCTACTCCCTACTCCCTGATTGGGGCATCTAATAAAGCGAGGCGGCCGTGGTCGGGCCGAAAAGAACGTTGAAAAATCCGCTGAGCCAACTTCGGCTTCGCACCCGGCTGGCGCTGGTGATGTTTATCACCATGGCTTTCACGAGCGCCATCCTCTTTGCGACTTATGTGCGCCAGGCGGAGCGCATTAAGGAGTACGTCTCCGGCATTACCACGGATCTGCTTAAGATTGAGCAGGTGACGCGCCCACCCTCTGAGGCCAACGCCGACCCCAAGCAGATCCTGCAACAGTACACCGACGAGCTGAAGAAAGCCGGGCTGAGAGTCGACGCCATCTCGCCCACCGGCGACGTGCAGGCAAGCACGGACCCTCATCAGTTGAACAAGAAGCTCCCCATCAAAAGGCAGGCAAAGGTCAAAGAGACGCAGACACCGCCCAAGTTCAATGCGAGCTTCCCGGAGATTGATGTTGACCCGAAGTCGGCCACCACCCCCTTCCAGGTTCAGTTTCCCGTCGTCGACAACAATAAGGTGATCGGCTATATGGTGCTGCACGGCGTCTACGATCAGGTTGATGATTTCATGCGCCGAACTTACCTATTGAGATCGCTGTGGATTCTTGCCGCGATGTTGGCGGGGATGTTCGTCGTCGTGTATCTGGGCTTTTTGTTCACGAAGCCCATTGATGCGCTCGTGCGCGCCGCTAACCGGGTGGCGCAGGGCAATCTTGAGGTGTCGCTGCCGGTAACGGGCGCCGACGAGATGGCGCGGTTAGCGGAGACTTTCAACCACATGGTGGGGCGGCTGCGCGAAAACCGGCAACTGCAGGAGCGTCTGAACGAGGCGGAGAAGACGTCGTTGCTGGGCCGTTTTGCCGCCACCGTGGCCCACGAGGTCCGCAATTCGCTGAACTTTCTCAACCTTAGCGTCGACCAGATCCGCGCCAAGCATGGTGGTGGCGACGACCGGGCGGCGCGTGAACTCCAACGCAACATTGCCAACATCAAGGATGAGATCTCTCGCCTGAACCGCCTGGTGAACAACGTTCTGGCGGGCCGGCAGGAGCCTCCGGCACTCGCGCCCTGCGATCTCCGCATCACGCTTCAGGAAGCGGCGGCAATGGTGGAGAAACAAGCCCACGCGCAGGGCATCCGCATTAGCACCGCACTTCCGGACGAATGGCCAACCCTTCAGGTGGACGCGGGGCAGATCAAGACCTGCTTCCTCAACATTCTTACCAACGCGATTCAGGCCATGCCGTTGGGGGGCGAGATTCACATCAGCGCGCGCAGTGTCTCCGGTAATGGGTCGCGCGGTGACGCCACCCTGAGCACCTCTGGCTTTCTCGAGTTGCGCGTCGCGGACACGGGTCCCGGCATTCCCGCCCAGGAGCGCGAAAAAGTGTTTAGCCCTTTCTTTTCCACCAAGACCACCGGCTTCGGCCTGGGCTTGGCCATCACCAAGAAGATCGTGGAAGACCACGGCGGGCGTATCTATGTCGACGGCGGTGACGGCCCCGGTACGCAGATGGTGGTTGAGCTCCCGCTGCCACAAGGAGTCGAAGTGGGAAGGCAGGAGTTGAAAGTCAAAAGTTAAGAGTAGAAAGTCAGGAGTCAGAAGACAGAAGCCAGAATAAGAGGAAGCTCGGCTCGCCAGGGAGGCGAGAGAATTCGGGAGCCATAAGAGCTGGCAGTCAGGGGGTTCTTTATTCTGTCTCCTGTCTTCTGTCTCCTTGACTTTCGACTTTCGACTCTTCTAGAAAACTATGTCTAAGGGATCTATTCTGGTAGTCGACGACGAGGAACGCCAGCGGGATATCTACCACGACATCCTCGAGGACGAGGGCTACCGCGCCGAAACCGCTCCGAGCGGCGAGGTGGCGATGCACTTGCTCGCCCAGAAGCGCTTCGACCTTGTCATCACCGACCTGAACCTCACCGGCATGACAGGCGTTCAACTGCTGAGCGAGATCATGGCGGCGGACCCGACCGTGGCGGTTATCCTCATTACCGGCTATCCCTCCATTCAGTCGGCCATCGAGGCCACCAAAAAGGGCGTCTACCAGTATCTCGAAAAGCCTGTCGATCGTGACCGGTTGCTCGGAGTTGTAGCGGAAGTCTTCGATCGTCTGGCCACCCTCAAGCGGACCATCATCGGTGATTCACAAGCCATCCGGACTATGATCCGGCTGATCCTGAAGGTGGCGCCGACGTTGCACACCGTGCTGATCCTGGGCGAGAGCGGCACGGGCAAGGAACTGGTGGCGCGTCAGATCCACAACTTCAGCCCGCGGCGCGAAAGGCCGTTTCTGGCTGTCAACTGCGCGTCCCTCACCGAGACCCTGCTCGAAAGCGAGCTTTTCGGCCACGAGAAAGGCGCCTTCACCGATGCTCACCAGCAGAAGAAGGGATTGTTCGAGCGCGCCCACCATTCCACGCTCTTCCTCGACGAGATCGGCGACACCACCCTCGGCATGCAGGCCAAGATCCTGCGCGTCCTGCAAGAGCGCGAGGTGATGCGCGTGGGCGGTACGGAGGCGATCAAGGTGGACGTTCGCATCGTGGCTGCCACTAACAAGAACTTGGAGCAACTGCTCAAAGAGAGCAAGTTCCGCGAGGATCTCTACTATCGGTTGAAGGTGATCCCTATCGTTTGCCCGCCGCTGCGGGGCCGGCGCGACGACATTAAGGAACTGGCGGAGCACTTCATGCGCAAGGCGGCGCTAGCCTCAGGCCGCGAGCTGCGCGGCTTTACCGACGAAGCGCTGGAAGCACTCGAGACTTACCCCTGGCCGGGCAATATCCGCCAACTCGAGTGGGCGATCGAACGGGCTGCGCTCCTGGGGGAAACCGATTACGTCGAACTGCGCGACCTGCCGCCGGAGATTCTGGCGCCGGCCGCGGAAGTCGTAACCGCCGGTGGCGCCGGAGCTTCCATTTCGATTGCCCCGGACGGGGCGGCAGCCCCGGCGCTGGCCGAGGGCAGCCCTAAGCCCATCATCTCCGAAGGGTCCTGGGAAGAACACGAAAAAGCTAAGATCATGGAGGCACTCGAGCGCACGAATGGCAACATCACCCGCGCCGCGCAGTTGCTCGGTATGACTTTCCGGACCTTGCAGTATCGGCTGGAGAAGTTCGGGATCAAGCGAGCTTGAAGGGACCTGGCGACATGGCGTTCCCGGAGTTTCCAACCAACGTCGATACGCGCCTGACGCAAATGGCAGAAACTCGTGCGGCCTTGCTGCGCGCGATCGATGCCATCACTGGAGAGCCGGGCCTTAGCCTGGCGTGCGCGCCTGTAGCCAGCCCGGCAGGGATAGACTCCGGCCTTAGGGCCGGCGCCACGACGGACGAATGGTCGGTGGCGGAGATCGTTTACCACCTGCATCTAGTCGAGAAGTCAATCGCCAGGCTGCTGAGAAAGAGACTCGCCTCCGCTGATCGCCACCAGCCTGCGGTCGAAGAGCAACTCCGCACCGAGTGGGAGCGGGTGGCACGATTGGTCGGAATCCGCGAGCCCAAAATGAAGGCGCCCTCGTTTGCGGAGCCAACTCAGGCCCCCGCGCTGGCGGCAGGAATCGAGCTGCTGGGCCAGTCGCGCCAAGCGCTTCTCGACGTGGTCCGCTCCGTGCCCTACCCCGACCTGCTTTGCGTCTCGGCGCCTCATCCCTTTGACGCCGTCGGAATGCTGACCGGAGCCGGTTGGCTCAGCGTCGTTGCCTTTCATGAACACCGCCATGCCGAGCAGATACAAGAGATCAGGCACGATGGCAAGTGACTCTGTGAAAGTGGCGCCGCCATTCAGGGCGCCACCATCCGCCCATGATGGATTCGACGCAGGTTGGATCGATCGCTTGAAGTTGGTGGGCCTGGGTAGAGTTGAACTACCGACCTCACCCTTATCAGGGGTGCGCTCTAGCCACCTGAGCTACAGGCCCGGTACCGTTCTGTTCCCGCAGTCGTTGCCGCGAGGTCCCGTCGGCCTTTACAGTATAGGCAGGCTCGCGTTCCCGTGCAAGTCTAATCAAAAGGAATACGGAGTAGGGAATCGGGAATAGGGAGTAGGGGATCGGGAGTGGGGGAATGAGAGTGGCGAGTAGGGAGTGGGAAGTAGGAAAAAACTGTCTGCCCTACTCCCTATTCCCTACTTTCTACTCCTGATCTCATCAAACCTCAAGTTCAGGATCGGGTACCTTCGCCAGCCCTTGTAGTCGAAGTGCCACCACTCAAAGTCGTAGACGGTGAAGCCTTCTGCCTCCATGGTGTGGCGCAGCAGCCGACGATCCCAGCGCTGGAGCGAGGTGCCGCCGGGATAAAACGGGTACGACCGCTCGGACATCTCGTCGTAGCCGCCCACCATCGGAACCGGCTGGCCGGTCTTAAGGTCGAAGAGGGTGAGGTCAACGGCGCAGCCGCGATTGTGGCGCGAGCCTTCCTGCGGGTTGGCGACGAAGATGTGATCCTCGTCGGGGGTCGCGTCCCAGAACATTTTGGTGACGTACCACGGCCGGTAGGCATCGTGAATGAGCAGGCCGTAGCCGAGCGCCTTGAGCTTGCGATTGGCTCGGACCACCGCTTCCGCCGCGGGCCGCTGCATGAAGGCGCGGGCCTCCTGGTACATCGGCGCGCTCAGGAAGTTGCGCGTGGAGGCATAACGAATGTCAAGCTTGATGCTGGGATCGAGCTTCACCAGCTCGACGAGGTCCGGCTTGAGGAATTCGCCCGACTCCGGCGGCGGACGGGAAGCAAGAGCTTGGCGGCGCAGCTCATCGACCGGCTTGAGCGGTTGGATGCGGAACACCGGACCTGCTTCTCCTGAGGTCGGCCCGGCGATCGGCCGCCGCTTGAAGGCGACTCCGCCGATGCGCACTTCAGTGGCGTAGCCCTTGGCGTCGCGCTTAAACACGGCCGGCTCGTGATCGTAAAGCCCGTCGTCGGGGAAGCGAAAAACGTCCCGCGATTCCTCAGTAAGCAGGTCGTACTCGAACCACTCGATAAGCGCAGTGAGCTTTCCATCCTTCTCCAAAATGTAAAGCGTATCGTAATCCCAGCCATATTCGCCGATAAGCCCCGCCCACTGGTCCGGCGCGGGATCGGGTTTGGGTATGTCGCGGCGCTCCAACTGGTAGAGCCCGGTTTGGATCGCGTCTTCTTGGGGCAGGAATTCCTCTCCGTAAGCGAGCCGGTCGTCGACGATCAGATGGTTGCCAAGTCGGCGCAGTTCGGTTTGATAGCCGCGACGGGCCGGAAGCATCGTGAGCTTGCCCTGGCGCTCCTCGAGATCCATGATGCTCTCGCCCAAATGGACGTAGCGGCCTTCCATGCGGCGAGCCAGATCCGGCTCCACGGGCTTCGAGGGGAAGAGTTCCGGCAAAGGTCGGCGCGCGCGGGCGGCCAGCATTCGACGCCAGTGCCTCATGGACGATGCGATCAGTTACGGCGTTGGCGCTGTCCATGGTGGTGACGGCGACGGCGCCAAGCCGGTCGTCCGGGAGAGCTTCGAGCGACGTGGCAAAACCATAGATGGCGCCGTCGTGGCCCACCACGCGGTGACCGTCGAGGGAACCGAGGGCGAAGCCGATGCCGAAAGGCGTCAGGACGCTGTGCTGATCGAGACGAGGTGTCTCCATGTCGCGCAGTGTTTCCGGTTTCAGCACCTGCCCACCCGGACCGCGCCCCCCGTCGAGGAGCACGGTGATGAAACGGCCGAGGTCGGCCACGGTGCTGTCCAGGCCCTCAGCCGGCACCGGGCCCGGCGAAAACGTGGGTGCCGGAAACACACGCCCGTCGTACGTCCACATGAACCCTTTAGCGCGGCCACCGGCGAGTTGCGGCGCGGGCTCGAAGCCGCTCATCTGGAGCCCCATGGGCCGGAGCACGTGGCGCTCGACGTACTCGGCGAACGGTTCGCCGGTTTTCTGCTCGAGCGCAAAATCAGCGACCGTGGCTCCGGCATTCGAGTACTTGGTTCGCGTGCCTGGCGCATAAACAAGGTCGGTGCTGTTGAGGCTGCGGACTACGTCGGCGAGCAATGGCGGACGCGCGTCGAAGGAACTGCCGTCGGGAGGCTCACGCACCAATCCGGAGCGGTGCGACATCAAGTCGCGCAACGTGATCGGCGTGCCGAAAGGGTTCGGAGGATGGAAGTCCGGCAAGACCTTCTCGATGGGCGCGTCGAGGTTCAACTGGCCGCGCTCCACAAGCTGCATCACGCCGATGGCGGTGAAGAGCTTGGACACCGAGCCAACCCGGTACACTGTCTCGGCCGTGGCGGGAGTCTTCTTCTTGGGATCGGCGTATCCGAAGCCTTGCGCCCAGACAATCTCGTGGCCATCCACCATCGCGATCGAAAGCGCCGGGAGTTGCTTCTGGGTCAGCTCCTGCTGGATGAATTGCGTGAGCGCGGCCGCTACCGCGGCGTAATCCTGCCGCGCCGCGATGTTCCCGGTGTCCGCGCTGAAAGCCGGCGCGGAAGAAAGGAGCAGGACAACGAGGACGCAGCGGAGGCAATCCACAGTTTTCGCAGGTCCGGAGAGATTGGAGGACCTCACACTCCCTTTTGTAACCGTGCAGATTCATCATCCCGACATCTACGTCTGCCGCGGCTTGCGCCAGAGTTCGGCCCGAGTTCTGGAAGAACTTTCAGTATTACGGGGCCATCACCAAGCCGGTAGAGTCGGCAGTGTCTAGCGGTCAGTGGCCAGTGGCTAGCAAGAGCCCTCTCTGTCTTTCTGTCTACCACTAACCACTCGCCACTAGCCACTGCGAACCATAATCGGGAACTAAAATCTAGGACTGTAACTAACTTTCAGACGCGAGCCAGTGCCTGATCTGTTTGTACACTGCCGGATGACTGAGCAGGTCCCAGTGGTTCATGCCATAGCCAACCCACTCTCGGGATTTGGCAAACGACAAGGTGAATCTGGGATCCTTATGGCGACCCAAGGCGCTGTTGAGGGGCACCAGTCCGTCCCCGAGAAGCTCGCCAAAACGGTTGCCCACCTTCTTCCCAGTGGTCGCGGCAATGGTGTAACATCGTACTCCTTTCGGTAGGGGTACTGGGTGCCGTAGGTCTCCCGAATGCTCGAAGCGATCGATTCCTTCCCAGTCTTCGTCGAGCAAATTGCCGTACCGCAGGTCGGTGATGCCGGCGCTGCGGATCTTGCCCGGCCGCGCGAGAGGCTCACTGTATGGGCTTAGGCCCAACATGACGTTCACCCAGTTGCCGCCACGCTCCACCACCGAACCATGGTGCGGGGTGCCGAGGAAGACGAGCTTGCGCAGATGTCGCGACCAAAGGTGACCTGCTGCCGTGCCGTAGTAATAGGCACTTCGGGACACCAGCCCTCCCACGCTATGGGCAACGATCGCCAACTCCCGCAATGGTACGGGCCATTGCTTGACAAGAGCCTCCATCAAATCGGCAAATGCACGCCCGTTGGCAGAGACGTGCAAACCGGTGTTGTAGTGCAGATGGACGGGTGCGAATCCCAGCTCACGGGCCAGCGCCTTTCCATGGTTGTGCCCGTCCCGCGTCCATTGTAGATCGTTCATGCACAGGCCATGCACCAGCACGAGGAGCTTGCTGGTTAACTTGGGAGTCGCGGCAGCCAGAGCCTTTCGTTCGAGGGTTAAGGGCCGGCCGTTTCGGCGCAGGCGCATAGAAATGGCGAGCGGGTTGTCAGTGGCAGCCAGGTAGTCGCCCATCACGCCGTTCAGCGCCGCCAGCACGGCTTCCCGTTCGGGCGACAAATGCCTGCCGCCTGGCACGTGGATGACTGGCCCGAAGATGGCATCAACGCCGCCACCCACCAACCTGGTCACCGCGCGCACGGTCTCGTAAACCAGACCCGCAGTGCCGTTCGCGGGTCCTGGCGCGGGCCTGTCGAGGATGCCAGGAGCCCGAGCGATGGTGGAGTGCATGGCCTCTACCAAGTCAGCCAGTCCCGCGGTGGCGTCAAGAGCCAGCCGGCTGAACCCGACGAGATCGGAAGCATGAACAGGAGTGGTGCTGGTCATAGGATCTCGCTACCGAGATGTGCGCGCTTCGTTCCGTCCGGCTTCGATGCGCTTGCCGGGTCCCTTTACCTGCGCATTCCAACTGGTCGATGGCCCGCTCCAGAAGCTTCTGGCGCTCCTACACCCTCCCCACGGGCAGTGCATTCTTGCAATGCAGTATCCGATTCGAGTGTACGGCCGGCCCCGCCCGGAGTCAAGATAAATGAGGGGCCAGCCAAGGCGTGATCTGCCGGATGGAGCCGATCGAGGTGGGCCAGCGGCGTGGCTCTTCATCAAGGGACGAGACGACGTGGACGTACGACAAAAGTTTCTTTACGAGCAGCCCGTTCAGCGAGCCGCCGGTCATATTCCTGCTGCACACATTGCTGAAACTCCTCGTCGCTCTTCCAAACAGGAGCGGTGGTGCCGAAAATCCTTTCGAACTGGCGCTCCAATTTGACGGCTTGCTCCGCGGCCAGCCGTTCAATGGCTCCTCTCTCCGAGAATCCGTTTATCGGCCAGCGGCCCTTTCCCTTTGTTCGCTCGTAAGCACGCGCGGCGACCGTCCCCTGCTGATTCTCCGGCTTGGCCTTGGAGCGTCGCTTGGTCGGCGTTGTTTTGTCCATGGCACCCATTTTGCCTTTATTTGCCATTTTGATCAACCCTTAATGAGGACGGAGGTTCTTCAGCTTCGGCACAACTAAACGTCGCCTAGCGTGAGAAATCGGGCCGCTCCTGCCAGAGACGAAACCCGCCCCGGAAAGCGTTGGAGTTCTCGCCCAGGCGAGCGCCTGGAGGAAGTTCCTTGAGCTTCTTGGCGTTGCCACCGCCAATCACCACGTAGTCGGCCTGCAAGCCGGCCTTAAGCTGCTCCACCACGTCGGCCACGTGGCGCCGCCACTTCTTCTTGCCTAACCGCTCCAACCCGCGCAGGCCCACGTAGTCCTCAAAGGTGGCTTTTCCGTAGGGCAGGTGGCCCAACTCCATGGGTTCGAGGGTCCCGTTCACCATCATCGCCGAGCCTAGGCCTGTGCCCAGGCCGAGAAAGAGCATGCGCCCTCCCTTGTAACTGCCCAGGGCCTGCATGGCTGCGTCGTTGATCACCTTCACCGGGCGGCGAAACGCTTTCTGAAAATCGAAGCCGACCCAGCCGGGCCCGAGGTGGTGAGGCTCGCTCATCGGCTTCCCGTCGACCACCGGGCCCGGATAGCCAATCGAGACGGCGGAGTACTTCCAGTCCGCCGTCGCCTTGCGCACCGCCGCGACCATTTCCTTGGCCGTCATCTCCGGACCGGCCGGAATCTCGATCGGCTTTTTGCGCCCGGTGGCCAGCATCTTCACGTGGGTGCCACCTACGTCGAGCACCAACACGCTTGGTGGTTTCTTTGCCATGCGGCTCGCACCTCGTCAGGGCCGGAGAGATTTCAACGCACAGGCGCAGAGACGCTGAAGAAAAAATCGGAGCGGCTCTAAAAGCAAAATCAGAAACCAGGGATGGAAACCAATTGCGTCGACTTCTGAGTTCTGGTTTCTGATTTTCCTCTTCTCTGTTGCCGCAGCGTCTCTGCGTTGAGGTCTCGTTGCGGCGGTTACCCACCGCTCCGCCTCACTCTTTGACAATCGGCCCACAAGCAACGCGGGCTCCGGCATTGCCTGCCGGGTCGGTCATCTCGTCATCGGGACTGGCGTGGATGACAATGGCTGTCCCACCGTCGTGAAAGAGCGAGTTCGAGCCTTCGCCCAGGGTCACCTGTTTATCCACCACTTCGGCTTTGCCCGTGCCATCGGCGACCACTTCCAAGTTCTCCATGTCGCCCGCGTGCGCCCCATCGGGATTCTTCAGCCCATGCTTCTTCCCGTAGGGGTTGAAATGCCCACCTGCCGACTTGAAGTCCGGCCCGTCACATTTGCCCACGGCGTGAATGTGGAAACCGTGCAGGCCCGGCGTCAGCCCGGAAACCGTCACGTCAATTTTCACGCCATCGGGAGTCTGGGTAAGCTCGGCGCTGCCCACCTTCGCACCCTGAGCGTTCACCAGGTCAGCCTTCGCCTTCTGGCCCTCTTGGGCCAAGAGCAGGCCCGCCGCAAAAAGAATCGCTCTGACAACCAACGTCATTTGCTTCATAGCTCTCCTCCTGGAAATCGAAACTCGAAAATCGAAATTCGAAAATCGAAAATCGCGAAGGCAAAATCCCCAAAGCAGGGGCGAGTTTCGAATTTCGAGTTTCGATCTTCGAGCTTCGCAATCACTATGGTTTACCAGTGGCCGGCCGCTCGACGTGCCCGCCGAACTGAAATCGCATCGCCGAGAGCAGCTTGGCCGCGAACTCGCCCTCGCCCCGCGACGCGAAACGCTGATAGAGGGCGGAAGTAAGAACTGGAGCCGGCGCGGTTGACTCGATCGCGGCGAGGATGGTCCAGCGTCCCTCACCGGAGTCGGAAACGTGGCCGGAGAATCTCTTCAGGTCGGGTTCCTCAAACAGGGCGAGGGCGGTGAGGTCCAGCAGCCAGGAGGCAACCACGCTGCCGCGACGCCAAACTTCGGCGATGTCGGCCAGATTGAAATCGTACTGATAGTGCTCCGGGTTTCGCAACGGCGTCGTTTCCGCATCCGCTGGGCGGTCCGATTTCCCCGCGTCGGCGTGCTTGAGGACGTTCAGTCCCTCCGCATAAGCCGCCATCAGGCCGTATTCGATTCCGTTGTGGACCATCTTCACAAAATGGCCGGCGCCCGACGGCCCACAGTGGAGGTAGCCTTCCTCCGCCGTGCCGCCGGCCCGCTCTCTCCCCGGCGTTCGCGGCGCATTCCCGCGGCCAGGCGCGAGCGTTTTAAAGATCGGGCCGAGATGCTCCACCACTTCCTTCTCGCCGCCGATCATCTGGCAGTAGCCGCGTTCGAGTCCCCAGACGCCGCCGCTGGTGCCCACATCGACGTAGTGGAGGCCGCGCCCGCGCAACTCCTTGCTGCGCCGAATGTCGTCGATGTAGTACGAGTTGCCTCCGTCGATGACGATGTCTCCGGCCTGCAAGTGAGCGACGAGAGCTTCCAAGGTGCTATCGACCACCGCGGCCGGAACCATCAGCCAGGCGGCGCGCGGCGCGGTGAGCTTGCTCGCGAGATCGGCCAGCGAATCCGCTCCGGTGGCGCCCTCGGCCACCAACGCCTTCACGTTACCCGGGTTCATGTCGAACACGACGCACTGGTGGCCGCCGCGCGACAAACGGCGCACCATGTTGGCGCCCATTCTGCCGAGCCCGATCATTCCGAGTTGCATAGAAAACTCCTTTGAGTTGGTCCAAATCGAGAACACGTTGTAGCACACAATTCTCTACAACGTCAGTGCGCCCACCGAACCCCGCCCCGAGCTTGCTGCGACCCCGGCGAAGAATCGTCAATTCCCAAGCGCTTGGTCGACCGCGGCGGCAAGCTGCTTCAACCCTGCTTCCACGTCCGCCCCCAGGTGTATCCGGAGCGCTCGCCGGCCGCGTTCGGCCAGGACGTCGAAATCGCCGCGCGCCTGCGCAGCCTTCACCACACCGAAGGTATACTTTTGTTCCGGGACCGGCAAGTCAAGGGCCTCGTCGCACGTAATCTGAAGGAAGACGCCGCTGTTCGGCCCGCCCTTGTAAGCCTGGCCGGTTGAGTGCAGGAAGCGCGGCCCGAAGCCAAGGCAAGTCGCCACTTGTTTGGCGTCGCGCACGGCATGCCGAATGGACGCAAGCAATCCCTCGTGCGCCGCGTTCATTTCGATGTAGCCCAACAAGGCAAAGTAATCGCCAGCCTTCAGTTGGCTGAAGTGCGCGTTCAAATAGCCCACCAGCGAAGAATCACCCGCCGCCCTTCGTTTCAACTCCGCCGCATTCCTTTCGTCAGCGAAGAACTTCATGCCGCTGGCTTCCAGAATCGGCGTTTCGGGTGGCAGCTTTCCGGTCTGTTCGTATTCCGCGGTCAATTTTCGGGTCGCGATCTTGCTCGCTTCGACGTCCGGCTGGTTGAAGGCATTGATACCGATAATCGAGCCGGCCACAGCGGTGGCAATCTCCCAGCGGAAGAACTCCTGACCCAGGTTGTAGACCTGCTCCACCGCGATGCGGACCACGGGCTGGCCGTCGTATTCCAGGGCGTCGATGGCCGCGTCCTGGCCTCGGTCGGGCGCCGATTCGAGGCGCAGGTAAACGAAGACGCGATCGTCGCCGTAGACCGCTGGCGGCCCCAACTGCTCGCGATCCACCGGGATCAACCCCTTGCCGACCTTGCCCGTGGACTCCGCCAGCAACTGTTCGAGCCACGCTCCCAGATCGAAGATCCCGGGGGAAGTGACAATGGTGACCTTGTCGCAGGGGTTGGACCCTTGAGTTGCCAACACGCCCAGGATCGTACCCAGCACCACGCCCGGATTGTCAGCCGCGGAAACGGCGGGCCCGCAGGCCTGGACCATTTCCTTCGTCAGGCTCAGGAATCGCGGCACGTCGACGCCCATGATGGCCGCCGGCACCATGCCAAAATCAGAAAGCGCGGAGTAGCGCCCGCCGATGCTGGGCAGGCCAAAGAAAATGTGGCGGAACCCGTCGGACTCGGCCACTCGCTGCATCTTCGAACCGGGGTCAGTGATGGCGATGAAGCGACGGCCCGCTTCCTTCTCGCCCACCACCTGCTTCACGCTCTCGAAAAAGTATTGCTTGTAGATGTTCGGCTCCAGCGTACTGCCGGACCTGCTGGACACAATGAAGAGCGTGTTGGCGAGATCGATTCGACCCTCGATGGTCCGAATTTGGGCCGGGTCGGTGGAGTCGAGAACGTGAAACTGCGGAAAGCCCGCACTGCTGCCGAAGGTCAGGGCCATCACTTCAGGGCAAAGGCTGGATCCGCCCATCCCCAGCAAGACGGCGTGCGCAAACCCGGCGGACTTCACTTCTTCCCCAATGCTCTGCAGGGGCTCGATGCGCGCCAGTTGATCGCGGGTGATACCCAGCCAGCCGAGCCACTGACTTTCGTCACTGCCGGTCCAAAGTGAAGCGTCGCCCCGCCACAGCCTCCCCACTTTGTCGTTCTTCTGCCAGTCGTCCAGCGATTCCCTGACGGCGGCTGCCAGGGCATCGGGCAGCTTATAGCTCTCGCGGTTGATTCGCACCGAGCCTAGGTTCCCTGATCCCGCGTTCGCCCCTGCGCTCATCATAGCGTTTCCCTTTGTCGCTCAAACTTGATTTTGACCCTTATTTCGGCCCGCTGGTAGCTTGGATGCCTCTCGGAGCATCTCGGCTGCGGCCCGACCGACCCATTTTACCCTACATTTGATCTCAGCACCGCAGGCGTACCCATAGCCATTTCGCCCGACGTCGATCTTGTCACCGCGCTGCTAGATTTTCTTGTGCTACCATCAGGCGGAAAGCGGTAGGCAGAAGGCAGTAGGCAGAAAGCAGTTGGCAGAAGGCCGACTTCTTCATTCTGACTCCTGACTCCTTCCACTTGAGGACGGCGAAAAGAATGTCGAACTTTGCGCGGGCAAGAGTCAGGACCCTGATAGCATTCTTATTGCTCCTGGCCCGCGTCGCGGTGACGCCGAACCGAGCGATCCTCCAAGCCTCGCAAGCTTCCGCGCCGCCGCAGGCCGGCCCACCTACCATCGTGTTCATGACCGACTTCGGCATCGATAACGATGCGGTACCGATTTGCAAGGGCGTGATGTGGGGCATCGATCCCGACGTGCGGATCGTGGACCTGACTCATGCTGTGACGCCTTATTCGATCCTGGACGGTGCGCGCTTCCTTTACGGAGCGACGCCGTACTATCCCGAGGGCACGGTGTTTGTGGTGGTGATTGATCCGACGGTGGGCAGCAGTCGCAAGGCGGTGGTGGTGAAATCGAAGCGCGGGCAATTCTTCGTGCTGCCGGATAACGGCCTGATGACGCTGGTGGAGGACCGCGACGGGATCGAAGGAGCGCGCGCGATCACCAATCCGGCGTGGATGATCGGCAAGGCGATTTCTTCCACGTTTCACGGCCGCGACATCTTCTCCCCGGTCGGCGCGCATCTGGCGCGCGGCGACGATTGGACCCGGGTGGGTCCGGAAGTGCAGGAACTGGTCCGGCTGAATATTCAGGCGGCGCGGCTCGACGAGAAGGGCATCGCGGGTGACATCATCGCGCTCGACACGCCCTTCGGAAATCTGATCTCCAACATCGAGGCCGACGAGTTTCTCAAGCTGGGCTATGCGCGCGGGGACCAGGTCCGCGCCCGGTTGGGCAACCGCGAGATGGTGCTGCCTTTCGTCAAGACCTTCAGCGACGTAGCCCTCGGCAAGCCGCTCCTCTACATCGACTCGCGCGGCCACCTCGGCCTGGCGGTCAATCAAAAAAATTTCTCCCAAGTTTACGGAATCAGGCCCCCGCTCAAGCTGTTTATAGCTCGCAAGGCAAACCTTCAAGGGTCGAGTCATTGAGGGCCATTGAACCATTGACAGAACCTCCGCAAGCCGATTCCCGGTGCCGGTCCCAATTCAGCAATCGCTATACTATGGATCAACATTCTGATTCTAATGGACATTCGTGCTTCGATCGAAGATTTCTCCTGATCTTCCGGCTGGCCACGTCGGGCACCCCGCCCTGTTGGGCGTGTCGGGCCGATTGCGCCGTTTGTGTCCCCTGTACCCTGTTCCGTATCATTCGGCCGGCCTCCCAGGGACGGCGCATCCGCCCGGGGTTCTGGTGTCCCAACCGTCGAAATTTCGGGCTCCGAACTCAAAATCAGCCTCTACGCTCGTGATCTTCATCTGTTGGCACAACACATGTACGCTACACGATGTGTCTGGATATGTCAAGGAGAAAGTTAATGATAGGCGTAATGAATCACCTAGATAATGGCGCGGCTGCCGCTGTGATTGGTGGGCTGGATTATCTCCACCAAGCACGATGTCAAGCACTCTGGCGACCTCTTGGCAGGTCAGGTTCGCGTCGGCTCTCACAAAAACGCGTTCTTTCCTCGTTGCAAAAATCCTGTGAAGTCGCGTCTTAAGCAGGTTGCGCTCAACGCTATCCTGATTAACCATTGCGCCGCCGTTGATCAAGACTGAGGCCACAATGGAACAGTCTGCGGATCTCAGGTCGCACGCTTCAGTGGCCGGCAAGCTGACCATAAGCCCGCGCGGCAGGCTGGCGCCAGACCCGACCATGATGATCATGAGAACCAGGAACACGCTTCCAAACGGTGTGATGTCGATGATTCGCTTGCGCATTTCGGACCTCTAGGCAGGTAGACACCACGGACTTCCAGGAAGTTCCGTCTTGCAACGGCGAGTTCACCTCCCCACATGGCGGCGTAATGCCGCCTCTAGTGCGCCTGAAAGCGCTTTTGGTCGGAGAGGTGAAAGTCCTCTTCAAGTCAACGTAACTTGTAGCTGCCTGCAACTGCGTCGTCGTGAGGCGGGGTGGGGAGCAGCGGGTGGTGAACGGCTAGTCCGTAGGATAACGAACTCGATTCGGTCGGCGTGAAGTGGCGAGCCTGCTAGAGGAAGGCGAAGCCCCGAGATTCCCCTTAGGG
>DATFYM010000043.1:0-29869 GCA_035315065.1 Terriglobia bacterium | reverse complement strand
AGCATCAGGGTCATGGCCGCCGTACGGTTCTGGTCCCATGGCAGATAGAGGTACTCCATAGGTGGCTCGAGGGGGTTAAGGTACTTGCTCTGCTTCGCCACGCCGACGATCTCGGCGAAGGGACCGTCCGCGCCATTCAATTGCAGGCGCTTTCCGATCGCGCTTCGACTAGGATAGTACTTGCGCGCGAACTGCTCATTCACAATCGCCACCCGGTGTGAATCCGCGCGATCGCTCAAGAGGAAGTCGCGGCCCGCCACAATGGGCACACCGAGGGTGCGGAAGTAGCCCTCGCTCACCGTGTTCGAAAACAAGGTGACGGCCTCCGTCCCGACCGGCAACTGGACACCCTCCGGGATGACCCGCGTCGAACTGATTCCCATAAACTGCATGAACGGGACGCCCTGCGAGAGCGCCGCGGACTTCACGCCGGTGAGGGTTCGCGCCTGGTCGAGCAACTGCCGGTAGAATTCCTTCGTCTGCTCCATCGTTTCGCGAGCCAGCGTGGGGTTGAAACCGGCGCTGAGGAGGTGGTCCGCCCGGAAACCAATCGGGGAGGAGAGAAGAAACGACGCCGCGCGGAAGATCTGGGTGGCAAAGACCAGCAGCAGAAGGGAACCCGCCACCTGCGCGACTACCAGCGCATTCCTTCCCAGGAATCGCCGCCGCTTGCCCGGAGCCCCCCCTCCGGACTTCAAAGCCGGGACCAAGTCAGGCCTGGTGCTCTGGAGCGCCGGGGCCAGTCCGAACAAGATGGCGGTCGCCACGGAAACCAACAATACGAACACCAACACCCGCGAGTCGAGACCGATATCTAGCACGACAGGAATGTCGCTGGGGATGCGGAACCGCGAGACAAGACCGGCCCCCGCTTGGGCGATAAGGAGTCCCAGCGCCCCGCCCACAATCGCGATCACCAGGCTCTCCGTCAACAGTTGCCGGATCAGCCGCACCCGTCCCGCTCCAATCGCCAACCGCACGGCGATCTCGCGCGAACGGGCGGAGGCACGGCTCAGCATCAGGTTCATGACGTTGGCGCAAGCGATCAGCAGTACCACCCCAGCCAGTGCCGTCATCAAGAGGAACGCCAAGGCAGGCGTCGAATACTGCTCGACCTGAGTGTGGAAGTATGTCCCAACCTCCAATGCGCAGGTGCGGTTCGTCTCCGGGTAGGCCTGGGCAAGTTGCTGGCTGATGACCCCAGCCTCCGCCGCGGCCTGCCTTATACTCACCCCCGGCTTCAGCCGCCCTTGAACCCTCAACGGGCGGAGCCCACGCATTTCGAGTTCGTTCTGCTGCGACCCTCCCGCCAGCGCGGGCTGCATCGCCAGAGGAACATACAAGTCGGCGCGCATAAAAACCATTGGCCCGGGGAAACGTTCCGGCGCGACTCCCACAACCGTAAAAGGCAGGCCATCGAGGAAGATAGTTCTGCCGACAACGTCAGGGCTCGACGCAAATTCGGTTTCCCAAAAATCATGGCCGAGCACCGCCACCGCATCGCGCCCTGGCACTTGATCCTCGTCAGCACGGAAGCTGCGCCCCAGCGACGGACTCACGCCCAGGACGTCAAAGAAACTCCCGCTTACCAGCGCCCCGAATTTCATCTTGGGCAGCGTGGTATTGTCTTGGGCGAAGCCGAACGGGAAATACTGGGACGCAACGAGGCCGGCGAACGATTTGTTCTTCCTTTCGAAGTCAACGAAATCCGGGTAGGACAAACCGGCCTGCTGGATGAAGCCAGTGCTTTCCCCGCGCAACTGCGCCTGGACCACAACCACTTCAGAGGCATGGGGAACGGGCAGGGGCCGCAGGAGTAAGAATTCCACCAGACTGAAAATGGCGGCGTTGGCCCCAATCCCTAAACCCAACGAAATGATGGCAACCAGAGCGAATCCAGGATTGTGCCGCAGCGTGCGTATGGCGTAGCGTAGGTCGTTGAGCATGGTTCCGGACTCCTCACCTTACTGTAACGCTGGGCATTCATCGTGCCAAGCAGAATTGTCTGTATCTTATTCAAAATCCGTCATTTTCTGAGAATTGCAGGAGTGGCAGGTGTCCGCATTCGAACATCGATGTGCGGAAATGCGACGCCGGAGGCGGCGGCCCAAGCGCTCGTTCTCCGACTCTGCCGTCGGTGGAGTCGCGCGACGCGTCCTGGTCCCTCCGGGAGAGTGGCGGTTCGGACCGAGGATGGGATTGAGGTGTGGCCACCGCACGCGTTTCCCGAGGCTCTTGCAGGGAATAAACTCTGGCCGTGATGAACAGATAACGATTTTTTCCCTCGACCGTGTGCTGGCCTTTGGAAGCATTCCGGGCCCAAGCGCAAGTCCGAATCCCAGTTGACTTTCTGGGCAAAAAGTCCGATCTTTGAAACTGGGGAGAAGTGGAGCGGTCGGTTTCGTCATCGATCGCGACTACCTCGAGATCGGCTTTCCGCTCAAGGAGCCTTTGCCGTCAGGACCCAAGCACAAGAAAAGGAGGTAAGCAACCATGGCTAATAACATTCGCCGGATTGCCGGCCGCCTCGGCGCCAAAGTGGTCACCCGCCTGCCGGATGTCGGCGGCGGCGCATTTGGCGCTGCCCGTCTTGCCGCCGTCGTCGAGACCGCGCGCCGCCGACTCGTGCCCGGACAGGGCCGGCGGGCCGGCCGACCAACCGACCCGAGCTGGGTACGTCATCCCAAAGTACCCATGAGCGAGGCCACCGAGCTCCTGCTCACCCGCCTCGCCGAAGAGGCCAGCACTTCCGGACGAAAGGTGAGCCCCATGCAACTGGCGGCCCAGATCCTTGAAGATGCTCTCAGCGGCATCCCAGCCGGCAAACATCCTCAATAGCACGGGCTCGCCGGAAGCCGGGCTTACGCCATCCTGGACCCATGGCAACGATTCTCAAGGCTAGCGGCGGAGTCTTCCGAGGCAAACACCGTCCCGCAGTTGTGTTTTGGTTGTGCTTCCATTATGCTGCCAGTTGGAAGGCCAGGAACGCGGGGTAAAGTGAAGGCGCAAAGGCATGAAGAAGAAACAAAAGCCGTGATTCGGCACAACCCAAACAATTACAATTGTCCTTTGCAGGGAACCCTATTTTGGCTTCGGTGATTTCCGCACCCAGATCGATCGGCTCATGCTACCCGGTGGGAGTGTGTTTCCAGAACCCCCCTCAACCTGCTCGTAACGCAAGGCGAGGAGGCCGGAAATGACAGGCGCCATAACCGCTCGAATTACCCCGAGGTTGGTGCGGTGGGCTCGTGAGCGAGCTCGTGCTACGCATGAGACCATCGCTAAGAGGTTGAAGGTCGAACCGCACCAAGTCGCTTCTTGGGAGCATGGCGAAGCCCGTCCCACATTCAGACAGGCGCATGAGCTGGCCAGGTGTCTGAGTGTGCCATTTGGCTATCTGTATCTTTCTTCTCCCCCTATCCAAAAAACGCCATTGGCTGACCTCCGGACCGTGGGTAATAGAACCGTAAAGACGCTGAGTCCGGAGTTCCGCGACACCTTGAACGACGTGATAATGAAACAGCAGTGGTACAGGGAATACTTACAGGAGGAAGGGCGAAGTCGATTGGAATTCATCGGGAAGTCTTCGGTGGAAGATGACGTAAAGCAAGTTGCTGCGGAAATTCAAACGGCGCTCGGATTAGACGACAATCTTCGCCGCGAAACGTCTGGCTGGGAGGATTTTCTGAGTGCTCTCGTGCGTCATTGCGAATCGAGCGGAATTCTCGTTTTTCGAAATGGCGTTGTGGGCAATAACGTTCACCGTCCCCTTTCTGTCAGAGAGTTCCGTGGCTTCGCACTATCCGATGAACTCGCGCCCGTGATCTTTGTCAACACCCAAGATTCCAAGACGGCACAGATTTTCACTTTGGTTCACGAAGCGGTGCACCTCTGGGTTGGCAAGAGTGGAATCTCTAATGCCGATCTCAGAACGCGTACGTCTGCGCCGATGAACGCGACCGAACGCTTCTGCAATCGACTGGCTGCCGAGATCTTGATTCCGGAGACCGGGTTTTTTGAAAACTGGAACAATAGCGGAGCCATCGAACAAAACGTCCAACAAATCTCCAGAGTCTACCGCGTAAGTTCCTCGGTTGCTCTTCGCCGCGCCTATGAGTTGAATGTTTTGGGGTACGCCGAATACTTGCGCTGGCTAAAGCGAGAAGAGGCAAGGTGGAGACGTGTCCTGGCCAAGAAGCCAGAGGGCGGCAACTTTCTTGCTACGTTGTTGTCTCGAAATAGCAGTACGCTTACAAGGGTTCTTGTGGAAGGAACATTGGAAGGAAGGGTCCTTTCGCGCGATGCGGCTCGCCTGCTAGGAGTTAAGGTGACCCTTCTTAATAAGATAGGTGAAAAGCTCGCCGGGGCGGCGTAAAAGTGCAGCGCTTTTGGCTCGACGCCAATGTCTTCATTGAGGCCAACAGAAAGTACTATGCCTTTGACCTCGCCCCGGGGTTTTGGAACCTTCTCGAGCAACAATGCGATGCGCATGTAATTAAGAGCCCATACGAAGTGTTCCTTGAGCTTGCGGATAGCGGGGATGAGTTAACTGAATGGGCAAAAGCACGCCGGGACGCGGGGAATCTCTTTGTCGAGCCAGACGAACATGTGCAAGCGGCCTTTAGCGAGATTGCGGATTTTGTTACGGAAACTTATTCGGAGGCCGCAGCGGCTTACTTTCTTGATGGTGCCGACCCGTGGGTAATTGGGCACGCAAAATGTGACAGCGGAACTGTGGTTACAATGGAAAAACTTGCGGGCCCTGGTTCAGGCACAGCAAAAATCCCCAACGTTTGCCGGGAGTTTTCGGTTGAGTATATCGACACGTTCGGAATGCTCCGAGAACTGGGCGTATCGTTCGTTCTTCAGAAATAGAGCCATTTAGGTGCACCAGGTTCAAGAAATGGTGGCTCGCCGTCGCCGTTGTTGGCGGAAACGCAACGCGCCCCACCAGGCGAGCGCTGTGCCCAGCAGCAGGAAATCGTTCGGTTCGGGTACTGTGCTTGCCGGGCTGATGGTGGTTTCTGACGAGGAGTTGGTTACGGTGGTCGTTCCGTCAAGGTTCACGTCGACTGTGAAGGCAAATCCATTTATGGTGTCGCTCGTGAGCACCGGGATTGTGCCCGCCGGGTCAGAAAACATGCTGAAGGCAAACGTACTGCCCGAGGTCGAGGTCCCATCAGGTGAACTCAACGCTGGTCCGTACAGGCTAACATCAAAGACGAGACTGGTGCCGTACGTGAACCCCTCGAAGTAGTCGTTGAATGCCGTCCCGTTATCGGAGGTGAGCGTTCCGGGCAAGGCCCCTCCGACGTCCCCGGTCAACGTAGCGCCGCCTGCCAGCGTACCGTCACTCGAAAAACCAAGGATCTGAAGCGACGCCGCCTGGGTCACCAACGGACCAGGATTGAAGTTGAAATCGAGCGATCCGGCGGTCCCCGCAATTGAGGAGGTGTTGACCGTCACCACGTAGGTGATGGTGCCGGCCGACGCCATCGACGAAAGGCACAGGAATGACACGATCAAGAGCGACGCACGTTTGCTCATGTTAGTTGATGCTCCCGGAATAAACCACTGGCGTGAAGTTGATTTTCGCGTTCGAACGATTCTTAAACTGGACATTTACGGTGGCCGACTGGCCCGGTGAAAGGCTGGCCACGGCAGGGACCGTAATAAATGGATTCCCGAAATAACTGCCGGTTGAATTGGCAACCGTCACGCCGGTTGGAAGTGCTATGAGGACGATCTGGAACGGGCCGGTAATGGAATTGATGCTGATGTTCGTGATCGTCAGCGTCCCGTTAAAGGTCTGGCTAACTCGGCTATAAGCTAGTCCGGAGGCCTTGGTCGATATCGGCTGAGGTGCAGTGAGGGCGATCGCCTCCACTTGAGCCCCGATCGTGTTCACGCCCAGCTCGACTGGAAAAGCCGTAGGACTGGAGCCGTTCACCGACGGGCTTATGCCGCTGATGGTGAAATGTGAGACGCCACCACCCGGGAACGTCAAAGTCTCTCCCGGCCCAAACAAGCCGTAGTCGGTGCCGCCGCTTGAAACGTCGAATGGCGAGGAGAAGCCGGACGGAAAGCCTCCAACGGAGGTGAAAAGAGCCCCGTTGAGCGTCTGGTAAATATATGTGTTAGCCGTCACCGGGTCGAAATATGCAGCCAATTCAAAGATATAGACCAAAAATATGCAGGCAGGTGCGCCTTCGCCGCAAAACGACGACGAGTCCGGGTACAGTGGGTTGCTGGCGCTAATCCCCGGTCCTCCCGCATAAAGAATGTTGTCGAGGTAGACTTCACCCACGTTTTCGGGGCTGGCTCCATCGTCAGTGATGCCGAAAACTGAGATTCCGCTATGGTTGAGGGGCTGGCTTGAGCTGGAGACAACCCCGAAGAAACCGCCCAGAGGCTCCGAATATGTCACGCTGTCGTAGTCGATCCCGACCTGAACCACGACATTCGCAGGATTCGAGTTCGGCCTAGGCTTAATATCAAAGTCAAACCCAATGTAGTAGAGGTCAGAGATGCCGGTTACCCCCATGACTGTATATGTATCCTCAGCGTTATTGCCCGCGGGGATCGGGCCGTTACTTACGATATCATTCGCCAGGAGGGCTACCCCGCCCGGAAGCGGAATGCCGGAGAAATAAGGGCCGGCTGGGAAGTTACTGGGAGAAAAACTCTCCTGGCCGAGGGGGGCTCCCATGGCTTGCACAGCGTTCACAAACGCCATTTTGGCCGCGAGCCCGGAGCCGCCGTAATGGGCGCTATCGTAGATTTCACAGTTGCTGCCGCAGCTTATCTGGGCCCTTAGAGAGACACTACTACACAAGAGAATTGCGAGCGCGATGAGCGTATTCCGGCGCAGCAGGTCCTGTGCTGATCGTGGCCAGGGAAAGATGTGCAGCACGACCCTTTCGGCTGGAGAAGGTCGTGGGCTGAGCCCGCGCGACATGTGAAAACCCAGGATTGCCATTTAGCGTCCTCCCCAAGTCAACTTTCGCCGCGCGCCAAGCGAGATTCGTCGGTAACCGGTCTATGGGACGCATTGCACTAGATCTGCACCATGGCGTGGCATCGCCAAATCTTGATCCGTTCCATTTTCAGTCACGCCGACGTCATCGTTGTCCCGGTCCGTAAAAGGCCGGTTTTGGCCTGCGAGCGCCCGGCCACGCGTATGCGCGACCTCGATACGCCCGTTGTTCGTCAAGTAGTGCGTACGCCCAGTGGCGCGGAAAGTGTGTCAACCTATCGCGGTGGTTGCAAGCGAAATGCACATTGATAGCCTTTATGACAGCTATAACATATATTTATAGATACGGAGAGGAAGGAACGACACCGATCCCCCGCATGGTTCGATCTGGTTCGATCCCAGCCCCGGGGTGTAGTTCCGTGGAGTTCGTGGCCGGCACCAGCGCAGAGTTCGTGAAGATTCATACCGCGTCCCAGGGGTTGAGAAGAACTACGCCGAGACCGGCAAAGTCCTTCACGTTGCGGGTCACGAGCGTGAGGTCGTGTTCAAGGGCCGTAGCGGCGATGACGGCGTCCACAACCGCCACCGCGATTCCGCGTTGTTTTGCGGCGGCGGCCAGATGGCCCCAACGCTCGGCTATGGGTTCAGTGACAGGGAGAATCCGTCCGGCGTACCAGGAACGCACATCGCGAATCGAGCCAGTCCTGCAGCGCCTTCCGCTTCTGACCGGCAGGAAGCATGTCGATGCACTTCCAGATTTCGCCGAGGGTCAGAACGCTGAGGAAGACGCTCTCTTTCCCGGCGTTCCTGAGAAAGGCCGTCACGCGCGCATCTGGGATGTCGCGGGTCAGCTCCGACGGAACGTTGGTGTCGACCAAGTATCCCTTCACAGATCGATGTCCCGGCCGGTGTCCCTGTCGCGCTCAAAATTCAGGTTGAGCCCGCGCAGCGGAGCGAAGAGTTCAACCATATCCTTGACCGGCGGCGACGGATGCTCGGCCGACGGATGCGCCAGCGGAATGCGGACGGCCTCTTCCAGCAGGCTCGCGGCATAAGCCTCGACCGCGCGGCCTTGGGCGGCGGCTTGACGCGCGAGCGCGGCCTCAACCTCGGGTGTGATGTCAACGGTCATCGTCACGGGCTCTCCTTTCAGGGCCATCTCCACCGTACAGCGCCGCACGCCTCTTCGTCAAGACAGTGTTCCAACAAACCGACAGGACAGGTAAGGCTAACCTTTCAATTGGTACTCTATTGACACATAACTCATACTATATTAAGCTAGAGTGTCGTCGGACCAGGAATTAAGAAGAATTAAGGAGGATTTTATGCTGCGTAAGTCACCGACTCGGACCGAAGCATTTCTGGCGGCCAACCGCCGCAACGCCCTCAAATCGACTGGACCTCGCACCGCCCGAGGCAAGGCACGCTCTTGCATGAACGCCCTGAAGCACGGACGCTACGCCAAGCGGCTCCCGGAGAAGCTGACGGCGGCGGGCGATCAAGGCGGGGCGGCACTCTACCAAAAGGTCCGGGGAGAGATCGGGTCGGCGTTTCCGGCCGCTACCGCGCCGGCGCAGACAAGGCAGTTGGACCAGTTTGCGGCCAAGGTTTGGCTGCTGGCGCGGGCAGCGGGGGTGAATGGAAGGAAGCCGCGATTGGGCAAATTTTCTAAGAGATCGGGACCGTTGCCAACGCGCCGATTGCTGTTTCGAATGGTGGACGAGCACCGGCGGATCGGGATCGCCTACTGGGTGCAGCGAAAACGCTACTGGACCCTCGCCAGGAAGCTGGAAGCGCTGGCCGGCATCCTCCCGGCGAACGTGCCAACGATAGGCGAGGCGCTGCAAGATAAGCTGCGGCACCGGGTCTACCGGATGAGGCGACCAGGCTTATGGGAGTACCAGCGTTTATGGGGGAACCCCCGAACAGAGAATAGGGAGCAGGGGACAGGGAACAGTAATCGCATGGAGCCGGAGGGCGCTCAGCCTAGCCACGGCGGCATTTCGCAGGGCAGGGCCCCCGAATCAGCAACGGCACCCCCGCCGAAGTCGGGTGGGCTGGGGTCCATTTTGGCGCGGCTTCGGGCCGTGCTTTTCGGCCCCGGTGGTGGGGAAATTGCCGATTGACGATTGCCGATTGCGGCTTGTAAGACAAGACGCAAGCCAGTCGTGGTCTTCCAATCGTCAATCGTCAATTCTTCTCCGTGGTCGTAGCGGCCCCAGATCGGTGTTATAGTTGCCGCCTTGGGGAGGTGGGCAATGGACTTTCATGATCGAACTCTGAGGCGGGTCGCTTTGCGGCAGGCGCTGGTATTAATCGGGCTGGCGACGGTCGGAGTCGCTGGTGGCTACACCGCGACGGCTTCGGCGCAGGAGTATCCGGAGAGCCTGTACCAGGAGATGCGCTGGCGCGAGATCGGGCCGCTGCGGGGCGGCCGGACGCGGGGCGTGGCCGGGGTGCCGAGCCAGCCCAGCGTCTTCTACATCGGCGTGTGCAACGGCGGCGTTTGGAAAACCGACGACTACGGCCGGACGTGGACGCCGATTTTCGATCACGAGCCGACTGGCTCCATCGGCGCCCTCGCCGTGGCGCCCTCGGACCCGAACATTATTTATGTGGCCAGCGGCGAGGGCTTGCATCGGCCGGACCTCTCCACCGGCGATGGCATTTACAAGTCCACTGACGCCGGCCACACGTGGACTCACTTGGGTCTCAGGGACGGTCAGCAGATCCCCCAGATCGCGATCGATCCGCACGACCCCAACCGGCTGTTCGTCGCCGTGCTCGGCCATCCCTACGGCCCCAACCCGGAGCGCGGGATTTACCGCTCCACCGACGGCGGCCAGACCTTTGAGAAGGTACTCTACAAGGACGAGAACACCGGCGGTTCCGACGTGGAGCTTGACCCGTCCAATCCCAACGTGGCTTATGCCTCGCTGTGGGAGGGGCGGGAAGGTCCGTGGGAGAACTCCGCCTGGGCCGGTACGAACGGCGGCCTCTTCAAATCTACCGACGGCGGCACGACGTGGCATCAGCTCGGCAAGGATTTGCCGGAAGGATTGGTACAGATCAATGTGGCTATCGCGCCCAGCGACCCCAACCGCATCTATGCGACGGTGGCCTACCAGCCGGTCGTTCAACCTGGCGGTCAATCGGGCGGCCCATCGGCTGGATTCGGTGGCGGCAGCCTCGGCATTTACCGGTCCGACGATGCTGGTGAGAGTTGGAACAAGGCGACCGACGATTCCCGTCCCGCGACGCGAATCGGCGGCGGCGACCTTCCGGTGCCCAAGGTCGATCCCAGGAATCCCGATATCGTCTACTCAGCCAGCATCGTCACGTGGAAGTCCACCGACGGCGGCAAGACCTGGACCGGCATTCGCGGCGCGCCGGGCGGCGACGACTATCAGAACATCTGGATCAACCCCAATAACCCCGACATCATTCTGATCGTCAGCGATCAGGGTGCCATCATCACCGTGAACGGCGGCCAGAGCTGGAGTTCGTGGTACAACCAGCCCACGGCCCAGATGTACCACGTGGGCGCCGACAACGCCTTCCCCTACCACGTGTGCGGCGGCCAGCAGGAGAGCGGCTCAGCGTGCGTCGCAAGCCGCGGCGATTGGGGTGAGATCACCATGCGCGAGTGGCTGCCGGTGGGCGCCGAGGAATACGGCTACGTCGCCCCCGACCCGCTCGACTCCAACCTCGTCTATGGCGGCAAGATCACCCGCTTTGACTGGCGGACGGACCAGACCGTGGACGTTTCGCCCCAGCCGCTGCGCGGTCCCGACTATCGCGTGGTGCGCACGGAGCCGGTGGTGTTCTCGCCCGCCGATCCGCACACGCTTTACTTCGCCTCCAACACGCTGTGGAAGACGCGCGACGGCGGCCAGAACTGGCTCAAGATCAGTCCCGACCTCACGCGCAAGACCTGGGAGGTGCCGGCAAGCGTGGGCAAGTATCACGACGAGCCTTCCGCCAAACCGACCCAGCGTGGCGTCATCTACGCCGTGGCGCCCTCGCCTCTCGACATCAATCGCATCTGGGCCGGCACCGACGACGGGCTGATTCACGTCACCACCGACGGCGGCAAAACCTGGAAAGACGTCACGCCACCCGAACTCAAGCCTTGGGCCAAGGTTTCCATTCTTGACGCCGGCCACTTCGACGCCTCCACCGCATACGCGGCCATCAACACCCTTCGCCTCGACGACATGCGCCCGCATATCCTTCGCACCCACGACGGAGGCAAGACGTGGACCGAAATCGTAAGCGGGATTCCCGACGGGGCACCGGTGGACGTGGTGCGCGAGGACCCCAAGCGCAAGGGGTTGCTGTTCGCGGGGACGGAGCGCCAGGTGTTTGTTTCCTTCGACGACGGCGATCACTGGCAATCGCTGCGGCTGAACATGCCGGCCACTTCGGTGCGCGATCTTCAGATCAAGGGTGACGATCTCATTGCCGCCACGCACGGCCGCGGGTTCTGGATTCTCGACGACATCACTCCGCTGCGCCAATTCGATGGTCAGACTATGGGCGCGGACGACACTCTCTTCCGCCCCCAGGTTGCCATGCGCGTGCGCTGGGACACCAACACCGATACTCCATTGCCGCCCGACGAGCCGTCGGCACAGAATCCCCCGGAGGGCGCCATTATTAACTACGCTCTGAAGTCCGCGCCGTCAGGGCCGGTGACGCTGGAGATTCTCGACCACACCGGCAAGCTGGTGCGTCGCTACTCGAGCGCGGACCCGGTGCCGGAGATCGATCCCAAGCTCGCCATTCCGACGTACTGGGTGAGGCCATTTCAGGCGCTCTCCTCTTCGCCCGGAATGCATCGCTTCCTGTGGGACCTGCACTATTCGCCCGTGCCCGGATCGCCGGCCAATTACCCGATGGAGGCGGTGGCTCACGATACGGCGCCGGCCCCCACCGGCCCCTGGGCGATGCCAGGAGCCTACACAGTTAGGCTAACGATCGACGGCCACGCTACCACCCAAACCCTGACCGTAAAGATGGACCCGCGGGTGAAGACGCCGGCTTCCGGCCTCGAGCAGCAGTTCATGCTGTCCATGCAAATGTATGAGGGCGAGATGAGAGCCGCGGCGGCGGCCCGGCAGGCCCGCGGGCTGCGCAAGCTGCTGCAACAACTTCAGAAGAACGCCGGGCAAGCTTTGGCGGGTCCGCTAGCGGACGCCGTGGCGGCTCTCGACAAGAAAGCTGAGGCCCTCGTGGGGGCCGAGTCGCGCGGTTTCGGCAGGTTCGGTGGCGGCGGCGGGCCCGAAACCTTAAACAGCATTCGCGGCACGCTGGGCTCGCTCCTGGCGAGGTTGCAGGGGGCCGACGTCGCCCCCACCACCCAGACCGCCGCCGCCGTGGCCGATCGGCAGAAGGCTCTGGCCGGCCTGCTGGCCCGCTGGACGGCGCTCCAAAATGAGGACCTGCCCAAGCTGAATACGCAACTGAAGCAGGCAAATCTGCCGGCGGTGACGATCGAGCCGCCCGGCGCCTCAGAGCAGCGTTAGCATGATGAATGGCTCAGCGCGCTCGGGTCTCGCACGAAGCGTGCTTCAACTTCACCACCGTGGATGAAGAACTCATGGGTGAACTCGAGAAGTTGAGCGCCGCGGTCGCCGCCAAGTTTCACTCCAAGGAATTCATCCAGCACTGGAGCACCTGGGCAGGGGGTAGCGACGACCCCGCATTGGGGGCCTATAGGTCTCGACTTGTGATGACAGTCACCGACGCGGAGCCGCGACATCGCTGATCATAGTAGTGGACCTCTGCGAAGAATTTGTCGCTGCGGCCCGCGAGGCGGGTGATGGGGGGTTGGATCCAGGACGCGCGTTTTGGCCTTCGGGTGTTGACGAAGAATCCGGGGCTTCCGGGGTTGGCGGTGATAACGCTGGCGTTGGGCATCGCCGCCAACAGCACGATCTTCAGTTGGATTAACTCGACTTTGCTCAACCCCATTCCCGGTGTCTCGCACACCGGCGATCTGGTGACCGTGATGAGGGGAGAGCGCAGCGAGCACCCCACGCCGCCATTCTCCTATCTCGATTACCGCGACCTGCGCGACCACAACCGAAGTTTTGCGGGTCTGCTGGCGTATCATCACGACTACATGTCCCTCACCGGCACGGGCAAGCCGGAGCGCATTTACGGCACGCTGAATTCCACCAATTATTTTGACGTGCTGGGCGTCCGCCCCATCCTTGGCCGCGGCTTCCTCCCGGAAGAGGAGCAGACGGCGGGAGGGGCGCCGGTGGTGGTGATTGGCTACGACCTGTGGCAGAGCCACTTCGGCGGCGACGCTTCCGCGATCGGCAGGACAATCCAGGTCAATTGGCACCCTTACACGATTGTCGGGGTCGCTCCCCCCGGGTTTCAAGCGACCGTGAGCGGGGTGCGCTCGGACGTGTGGATTCCCCTGGTGATGGACCAAGCCGTGTGGGGCGCGAACCGGCTCGCGGATCGGGGCACCTTCTGGCTCAATGTGCTGGGGAAGCTGCAACCAGGAGTCAATGCCCGGCAGGCCGAGGCCGAACTGAATTTGCTGATGCAACGCATCATCGAGCACTCCGGCGACGTGGAACGCGGTCCGAGCGAGATCACGACGGATCCACTCTGGCGCTCTCCTTTTGGGGTCAACGTGTATTTGTACAAGACGCTGCCGCTGCTGCTGGCCTTGGCGGCGGCACTCTTGTTGCTGGCCTGCGCCAACGTTGCCAATCTCCTGCTGGTGCGCTCGGTGGCGCGCCGGCGCGAACTCGCCATTCGGTTGTCGATGGGCGCCAGCCGCTGGCGACTGGTGCGCCAGTTGCTGATCGAGAGTCTGCTGCTGGCCCTGGCGGGCGGCGGACTCGCCCTCTTGGCGACCGCATGGACAGCGGAGTCGTTTGGGGCTTTCGTTCCGCCCACCACTCTTCCGCTCACGCTCAATGGCCGCTACGACGTTAGGTTGACTCTGGCTACGCTGGTCATCTCGATCTTGGCGGCGGTGATTTTCGGTACCCTGCCGGCGCTGCGCTCGTCGAGCCTCTCTCCCGTGGCGGTCCTGAAGGAGGAGGCCAGCAGCGTCTCGGGCGGACTGCATCGGTCGCGTCTGGCGAGCGCTCTGGCGGTGACGCAGATCGCCCTCTCGCTTCTCCTCCTGATTTGCGCTGGTCTGTTCACTCGTAGCCTCCAGAAGGCGCAGCAGGCGGATCCCGGCTTCGACCCGAACCACGTGCTGGTGGCTTCCTATGAGCTGACGGCTCGCTATTCCAGGAGCGCGGGCACTGAGTTCGACCGGCAGGTGCTGGTCCGGCTCCAGGCCCTGCCCGGAGTGGAGTCCGTGACTGAGGCAGATTTCTCGCCGCTCAGCTTTACGGTCCACAGCGACATTGTGCAGCCCGATGGCTACGTTCCCCGAGTCCACGAATCGATGGAAATCGACCGGGCCGACGTGGGCGCGAATTACTTCCGTACGCTCCGCACCCCCATAGTCGCGGGACGTGACTTTACTCCTCAAGACACCGAAAAGTCACAGCCGGCGGCCATCGTCAACCAGGAGTTCGTCGACCGCTATTGGCCGCATCAGGACGCTTTGGGCAAACGAATCCGGATGAACGGGCAATGGTTCACTGTGGTGGGAGTGGCTAAAAACGCCAAGTATCGCCGGCTGATTTACAGCGCGCAACCCTGCATTTTCCTGCCCCTCGCACAGGACTATCGACCCTCCCATAGGGTGGTGATTCACCTGCGCGTGCCGGGCGATCCGATGGAGTTTGCCTCCAAGGTGGAGGGCACGGTGCGCGAACTCGATGCCGACCTGCCGGTGTACGATGTGGCCACGCTCCAATCGAGCATGCGGTTGGGGACCATATTTGAGCGGATCGCGGCTACCTTCGCCAGTTCGTTTGGACTGCTCGCCCTGGCGCTCGCCGGCATCGGGGTCTACGGGGTGGTGGCTTATTCCACGCGCCAGCGCACGCACGAGATCGGCATTCGCATGGCGCTGGGAGCCGAGCGCGCGGACATCCTGCGGCTCGTGATGGCGCAGGGCCTTCGCCTGACGCTCACCGGCTTGGGCGTAGGACTCGCCGTGTCGTTAGCGGTCACCCGACTTCTGCGCTCGGTCTTGTTTGGCGTCACCACGACTGACCTCCTCACTTATGCGGCGGTCGCGGTTCTGCTGTGCGTGATGGCGCTGGTCGCCTGCTATATCCCCGCGCGGCGGGCTACCAAAGTGCAACCCATGACCGCCCTGCACTGTGAGTGAGTTGACGGGCCAGAACTTGGAGCGATCGTGGTGAAGCTCAGCCATCATAAGGAGGTCTATCGTTAGCCTGGGAAACTAGAACGGTTTCTTTTTCTATTTTTCTATTTTCCATTTTTCATTTTCGATTTCCGGTGATAGAATACGCCTCTTCACGGAAGGTGAACTCGACTAATGGCGACGCGATACACCTCACCATCCTCCGACCTCGGACGCAGGTCCGTTTTCCCCAACCAAGGAGTGGAATCATGAGTCGGCGCAAAGATAAGTCGCGCAAGAAGGAATCACCCGTAGCGCCTTTGACGCGGCGCGATTTTTTGAAGGGCGCGGGGGTAGCGGTTTCCGGCACCATCCTGGCCGGCCACGCCGCGGTCGCGGCGGCGGCTCCAGAGACGGCAGTAGTGGGACCGGGCGCCACGTCCGTCACGCTACAAGTCAACGGCCAGCGGCGCGAGTTAAATCTCGAGCCGCGCGTGACGCTTCTCGACGCGCTGCGCAACGACCTCGACCTCACCGGCGCCAAGCGCGTGTGCGATCGCGGGGTGTGCGGCACCTGCACGGTGTTGATGGACGGCAAGCCCGTCTATGCCTGCTCGGTGCTGGCCATCGAAGCGCAGGGACACAAAATCACCACCATCGAAGGCTTGATGCACAATGGCCAGCCGCATCCGGTGATGACCGCCTTCGTGAATAATGACGCCCAGCAGTGCGGCTTCTGCACGCCCGGCTTCGTGGTGGCGTGCGCGGCCTTTCTTCACAAGCACCCGAACCCCACGGAGGCGGAAGTGGAGAAGGGACTGGGAGGCAATCTCTGCCGTTGCGGTACGTACATCGGCGTGCGGGCGGCGGCTCTGGAAGCGGCAAAGGCAATGAGGCAGTGACGAGTGACAAGTGCCGAGTGACGGGCGACAAGTGGGCACTTGTCACTCGCCACTCGCCACTACTTCCTAGGAGGACCCATGGCATCCTGCAAATATGACTGGCCGGCCCCGAGTGAGCGTCAACTGATCGGCAAGCGCATCAAGCGCATCGACGGACCCGTCAAGTCCAGCGGCCAAGCCAAGTACACGTTCGACATCAACCGGCCCGGTATGCTGTTCGGCAAGGTCCTGCGTTGCCCCTACGCGCACGCCAAGATCACGGCGCTGGACGTCACGCCCGCCAAGAACGCTCCTGGCGTGAAAGCGGTGCGCGTGATTCAGGACGTGGGCAGCGAGATTCAATGGCAGGGCGACGAGATCGTGGTCCTGGCGGCGGAGACGGAAGAGGCCGCCGAAGACGCCATGCGCATGATCAAGGTTGAGTACGAGCCGATGCCCTTCTTCGTGATGGACGAGGACATCAAGGCCGCCGGCGCCCACGCCAAGCCGCCGCAGGTGAAAAAGGTCGGCGACCCTGACCAGGCCTTTCAGGAGGCGGGTCTGGTGGTTTCCGAGGGCTACTATGGCCTTCCCGTCATCACTCACTGCTGCCTGGAGAGCCACGGGAACGTGGTGGAGTGGACGGACCCGCAGAGCTTCACGGTCTGGGCGTCCACGCAAGGTGTTTCCGCCGTGGGCGGCCAGATGGGCGAGGTGCTGGGAGTCTCTCCCAACAATATTCATGCCATCTGCCAGTACATCGGCGGCGGGTTTGGCAGCAAGTTTCAGGTGGACCGCTGGGGCATAGAGGGGGCGCGACTCGCCAAAGACACCGGGAAGCCGGTGAAGATGATGCTGGAGCGCGACGCGGACCTGCTGGTGGCCGGCGCGCGGCCGTCGTTCTGGGGCCGGGTGAAGGTGGGCGCCAAGCCCGACGGCACCATCACGGCCTGGGACTCGGAGACGTGGGGAACTGGCGGTATCAGCGGCGCCGGCACTCCCCCCGTGCCATATCCCCTGGATCAACTTCCCAACTACAAGCGGACCCACACGGCCGTCGCGACCAATATTGGCTCGTCGCGTGCTTGGCGTGCACCCAACGATCCGCAGGCCTGCCTGCTCACCATGGCGGCGTTCGACGATCTCGCGGCGGCGCTGAAGATGGACCCGCTGGAATTGCTGGCGAAGAACGCCGACCTCGCGCCCAATCCGATCCTGGCGCGGACCTACAAGGAGGAGTTGCAGAAGGCGGCGGAACTCACCGACTGGCACCAGCGCTGGCACCCGCGCGGCGACAAGACGGAAGGCCACATCAAACGTGGCCTGGGAGTTTCCATTCACACTTGGGGCGGGGCTCCGCACAATGGCAAGTGCAACGTCACGATCCAGCCTGACGGCTCAGTGGAAGTGGCGCTCGGCAGCCAGGACCTGGGCACCGGCACGCGCACAGTGATCAATATCGTGGTGGCAGAGACGTTGGGCCTTCCGATCGAAGGGGTGAAGGTTTCGATCGGCGATAGCCGCCTTCCACCCGATGGTCCTTCTGGGGGCAGTACGACGGTGGGCGGCGTGAGCGGTTCAACCCGTCGCGGCTCCGTGAACGCCCGCGACCAACTCTTCCAGGCGGTGGCGCCGACCCTGGGCTCTCAGCCCGATCAATTGGAAGCTGTCGGGGGGCAGGTGCGAGTGAAGGGTGATCCTTCGAAGAGCCTCTCTTGGAAACAGGCGTGCGCCAAGCTGGGCGTGAAGCCGATCGTCGCGCAAGGCGAACAGGGTCCCAACTCGGAGTGCAAATCACTGAACTCCGGCGGCGTGGGCGGATGCCAGATCGCCGACGTTTCGGTGGATACGGAAACCGGCATCGTCCGCATCAACAGCATGCTAGCCGTGCAGGATTGCGGCCTGGTCATCGATCCCAAAACGGCAGAGAGCCAGGTTCTGGGCGCCCTGATCATGGGCGTTTGCTATTCGCTGTACGAAGAGAAGATCATGGACGCGCAAACGGGGCGGATGCTGAATCCCAATATGGAGTTTTACAAGTTGGCCGGGATCGGCGACGTCGGGGATTTGAAGGCCTA
Organism: Terriglobia bacterium; assembly: GCA_035315065.1. Taxonomy (GTDB): domain Bacteria; phylum Acidobacteriota; class Terriglobia; order UBA7540; family UBA7540; genus DATFYM01. Next base: position 11,692 of record DATFYM010000043.1, on the reverse strand, counting down.
CTTCATGGGCGGGGAATTCTACGAGCAGCGTGGCGTGATCGGTCTGGGCGAGCCGCCGGTGGTCTCGCCCGGAGCCGCGATCTCCAACGCCGTAGCCAACGCCATCGGAGTGCGCGTGCCGACGTTGCCAATCACTCCGCAGAAGGTGCTGGCCGCGTTGGAAAAAGGAATGGGATAGCCGAAATTTTGGATTTTGGATTTCGGATTTTGGATTGAAGACCAAGACTCGAATTTGTCGGCTCTTTGTTTTCAATCCAAAATCCAAGATCCAAAATCCAAAATTCCAATATTCACGATTCACCAGCTATGCGAGGAGGCGTTCATGCAGGCCTTCGAATACGCGAGTCCAAAAACCAGGGAAGAAGCCGTCAAGCTTCTAGGGAGCACGTGGGGCGAGACGGAAGTCCTCGCCGGCGGCACCGACCTCATCAGCCTGATGAAGGATTTCGTTTCTACGCCCAAGCGCGTCGTCAGCCTGACCGGCGTGGCGGGCCTGGGCGGAGTCGAGTTCTCGTCCGGCAAGGGACTGCGCATCGGCGCGATGGCCACCATCGAGGACCTGATGGACCACCCCGCGGTTCGCCAGAACTATCCCGGCATCGTGCAGGCGGCGGAGGGCATCTCCAGCCAGCAGATCCGCGCCATCGGAACCGTGGGCGGCGAACTGTGCCAGCGGCCGCGCTGCTGGTACTACCGCGGCGGCTACGGACTGCTGGCCACCGATCACGGCAAGCCGCTGGTCCCGAGCGGCGACAATCGCTATCACGCAATCCTTGGCAACGCGGGTCCGGCCTACTTCGTGAGCCCGTCCAGCCTGGCGCCGATCCTGATCGCGCTCGGCGCCAAGGTGAAGCTTTTCGGCCCGGAGGGCGAGCGCGAACTGGATGTGGAGAAGTTCTTCGTGATGCCGGCTTCCGATCAAGAACGCGAGCACGCTCTGAAGCCGAATGAGATCGTCACGGAAATCAACGTGCCGCATCACGCCCGGGCGAAGATGGCGACGTATGAGGTCCGGCAAAAAGAAGCGCTGGATTGGCCGCTGGCGGCGGCGGCGGTGGTGCTGCACATGGAAGGCTCGAACGTGAGCGGGGCGCGCGTAGTGCTGGGTCACGTCGCGCCGGTGCCGTGGCCATCTCCGGAAGCGGAGCAGGAATTGGCGGGAAAGCCGCCCAGCATGAGTGTGGCTGCGTCCGCCGGCGCCGCCGCCGTAAGCAAGGCAACACCGCTCGGCGGGAACAAGTACAAAGTTCAGCTTGCCAAGGTGGCCGTGAAAAGGGCCATTTTACAGGCTGCGGAGGCGTGAGAAGCAGTGGCTAGTGACTAGTGGCGAGCGGCGAGTGAAGAAAAACGACAGGCTGCGGGTTGGTCTTCTCTTTTCTTCACTAGTCACTAGCCACTCGCCACTGTTCTATTGGATCGACCGGAGGAGAACATGGCTGACGTCAAACTGAATCCCGAAGCGGCACCGGAGGTGATTCCTCTCGTCGGAGCGGGCGGGCAGGTCGTGTCGGTCCTGCCGGTGTACTGCCGCTTTCTGCGCTGTAAGGAAATGTTCATCGACACCGGCCATCCGTTCGACCTGGCAGACTCGCGCAGCGGCGCCTACTGGTGCGCCCACACGCAGAACTGTCTCGGGCGCGACGGCCAGGAGGTGGGAGTCGAAACGTGCGTTGCCGGCCGCTCCTGCCACGAGGCCCTTTGAAGGGAGTAGGGAGTAGGGAATCGCGATCGGGATGGTTCTTCCCTACTCCCCACTCCCTACTCCCTATTCCCTAAGCGAAGCCAAACGAAATAGATGGGGATTCCCAGAAGAATCAAGCCGGCGCCGATCAGCGATTCACGCGGCTTGGCGGCTAGCGTGTTGCCCACAATGGCCAGGGCGGCGACGCAGAACGCGATGGGCAGGACAGGATATCCCCAGACGCGATAGGGCCGCACCAGCGACGGTTGGCGGAGCCGCAGCACGATGACACCGAGAATGGCAGCGGCATAGAAAAACCAGCCGGCGAATATGACGTAGGTGTAAAGCTGCTCGTAAGTGCCGCTCGCCGCCAGCAGCATGGCCCAGGATCCCTGGATGATAATGGCGACGGCCGGCGTGGCAAAGCGCGGATGAACGCGTCCCACGGCTTGGAAGAAGACTTTGTCGCGGGCCATGGCGTAGTAGGCGCGCGGACCGGTCAGGATGGTGCCGTTGAGCGCGCCGAAGATCGAACACAGGATCAGAGCCGAGACAAAGAGCGCGCCCCGCGGACCCGTGAGTACTTGCATGGCCTCGGCCGCCACCTTTTGGTGCTCCGCCAGCGCGGCCAAGGGCAGCACCCGAAGGTAGGCGACGTTGGCGCCCAGGTAGGCGGCGATCACTACCAGTCCGCCCATCAGGTAACTGCGCGGCAGGATGCGCGTCGGGTCTCTTACCTCGCCGGCCGTGAAGGAAAGCATGTGCCATCCTTCGTAAGCCCAAAGCACGCCGATCAGCGCCACGCCGAAAGTGCTGAGCGTGGTTTGCGGCGTGGGGAGCGGGTGGGCCGCCGCCAGCGGGGTCACGTGGGTGGTGAAGAGCGCGTAGCCCATGATGATGGCGAGTCCGGCGAGTTTGGCGACGGTGAAGACGGTTTGAACGAAGGACGCCGTCCGCACGCCCCGGATGTTCACCAGCGTCAGGAAAGCGATGGCCGCGGAAGCCACGAGCTTCTGTCCTAGGGGCGCGAGCGGCACGAATTGGGAACTGTAAATGCCGAAGGCGACGGCAAGGGTAGCGAGCGATCCGGAATGAATCACCAGCAACATTCCCCAACCATAGAGAAAGGCGAAGGGCCTGCCGTAAGCTTCACGCAGGTAGACATACACGCCGCCCGCTTCGGGCATCGCCGCCCCCAACTCGCCCAGCGAGAGCGCGCCCGCCAACGACAGCGCGCCGCCTACAATCCAAACCAGGAACAGGTCGCGGACGGTCCCCACCTGCTGGGCCACGTTATGAGGAACCAGGAAAATACCGGAGCCAATGATGGTGCCCACCACGATGGCCGTCGAGCCGAGATAGCCGATGGCACGCGGCAGGGTGACAGGGACTGGGGAGCCGGAAGCGCGCGCGAGCATGAATCCACCAAGACTATGAATCCACAGATTACACAGATTAAACAGATTATAAAAACGCAAAAGACGAACTCGCTGTCCGCCCTTCCTTTGCCATCCGAAAGTTACCCTCGCGGGCGTTCTGGGCCTGGGTACGCGACGGTCTGTCTCTTTTTGAATCTGTTTAGTCTGCGTAATCTGCGCGCGAGAGCATGAATCCACCAAGACTATGAATCCACAGACTACACAGATTAAGCAGATTATAAAAACGCAGAAGACGAGACGAACTCACTGTCCGCCGCTTCCTTTGCCATCCGAAAGGTACCCTCGCGGGCGTTCTGGGCCTGGGTACGCGACGGTCTGTCTCTTTTTGAATCTGTTTAATCTGCGTAATCTGTGGATTACTTCCCCCTCTAGGGAGCCACTATGCGTAAAGTGATTCGAACCCCCGATGCCCCGAAACCGCTGGGAGTCTACTCTCAGGCCATCGTGGCGGACGGTTTCGTTTTTGTGGCAGGTCAGGTTCCTGTCAACCCTGCCACGGGGCAATTGGAACTCGGCGACGTTCGTTCCGAAACGCGCCTCGTGCTGCGCAACATCGCCGCCGTCCTCCACGCGGCGGGCAGTTCGCTGGCCGATGCGGTTCGTATGGGTGTCTTTCTTTCTGACTTGAACGACTTTCCGGCCATGAACGAGGTGTTCGCGGAATTCTTCCCCGGGGACCCGCCGGCGCGTACCACGGTCACTTGCACTCTGCCGAAGAACATCAAGGTGGAGATTGACTGCATCGCGCGTGTGAAGCGGCGTAAGGGTCACCGCTAAAACTTACCGGGGTTCGGGATTCGGGGATCGGGATTCGCGGAGGGAGATTGGGGTTCGGGGACTTGTTCTGCGAACCCCCAACTCCGAATCCCGAATCCCGATCGCATCGTCACCGTATTTGTTAATTGCAGCGCAAGCTGAGAGTCATGCATTACCGCGAACTGTCCACGCCCGCACTGGTGATCGATCTCGACGTGCTTGAGCGCAATCTCGATCGGATGGCGCTCTACTGCCGCGAGCACGGGATCGGCCTGCGCCCCCACACCAAAACCCACAAGACACTGGAAGTGGCCAGAATGCAACTCGAGCGCGGCGCCGTCGGCTTGACGGTGGCCAAGGTCGGTGAAGCTGAGGTGATGGCCGGTATCGAGTCGGCATCGATCCTAGTGGCGTTTCCCATCTTCGGGCGCGAGAAGTTGCTGCGGCTGGCGGAGTTGGCGCGCTCGCGCTCTCTTCTTATCTCGCTCGACGCCGAAGCCACCGCGGTGGAAGTCTCGCGAGCGGCTGCCGAGCGTGGCGCGACCATCGGCGTCCTGGTGGAATTCGACGCCGGGCTTCGCCGCTGCGGCCTGGAGCCGGGACCGGCGTGCCTCGATCTGGCGCGAAAAGTCGAGAAGCTGCCGGGCCTGGAGTTTCGCGGCCTCATGACCTATGCGGGCAACATCTGGGGCACCGAGGAGGAGCGCCTCGCCGAAACTGAGCGCGTGACGGAGCGGTTGGAGCGTGCTCTCGACGCCTTTCGCGCCGCCCGGATTCCGGTGCAAGTTGTTTCCGGCGGCTCCACGCCTGGGGCCCGGCTTTCTCACCGACTGCCGGGACTCACCGAGATTCGGCCGGGCACCTACGTTTACAACGACATGAACACCTTCTATCAGGGCGCCTGCGGACTCGAAGACTGCGCCGCGCGCGTCGTCTCCACCGTGGTCTCCACCGCGGTTCCGGGCCGCGCCATGATCGACGCCGGATCGAAGACTTTGTCGTCAGACTTGCTGGGCTCGGGGCCAAAGACCGGCTACGGCGCGATCGTGGAAGCGCGCGACGCGCCCATCGTCAAGCTGAATGAAGAACACGGCCACGTCGACACCTCGCAGTCGGCCCACGCGTTTCGAGTGGGCGAGGTGGTGACGGTGATTCCCAATCACGTCTGCACCTGCGTCAATATGCACGACGAGGTCTTCCTGGCGCGGAACGAGCAAGTGGTGGGGTCGTGGCGGGTCGCGGCGCGGGGGAAGATTCGGTAACATCCGATTCCTGACAAGGCGAAGAATTGACGATTGCAGATTGACGATTGACGATTGAAAGAGAAGAAAAAGCGAGCCGCAACGCGGTTCAATAGGCCCTCCACTAGTCTCCTTTCAGAATGTATGTGAGTCTGTTGTTTGCCGGTTGCAACCCAGCCCGAGGGCGGTTAAGATTGCGGTATGGGAAACATCGCAATTCACAAGGCGAATGAACTGCCTTCAGACGCACGGAGCGTAGTGGAGCGCGTTCTGGGCCGAGTCCTTGAACCCGATGAGGAGGTCAGTATCATGGCATTCTCACCCCATGAGTCCCCCACCGGAGAGGCCCGCCAGAAGCTTGCCCGTCAACTGGAAGACCGGATTACCAGGACGGCCAAATCCGTCAGCGGAGTTCCCGATGATGAACAAGAAGCCGCAATTGACGAAGCCCTCAACCATGTCCGCGCGAACCCGAGATGAGGATTGTTCTCGATACCAACGTCCTGGTTAGAGCCAACATCAAAGTCCAAGGTCCTGCCCGGGATCTCCTCCTGAAGATCGCATACGGCGACCACGTGCTCATCACTTCGCCGTTCTTGCTTCGCGAGGTTGAACGCGCGCTGGCTTACCCTCGACTACAGAAACTCTGGCGCCTGACTCGGCAGGATATTCAAGAACATGTGCAGTTTCTCGAAAGGATCTCAGAGCTCGTCCGTCCTATTATCGACGCGCCCGTCGTTCTTAAAGATCCGAACGATGACCCGGTGGTCTATACCGCCATCCACGGCAAGGCGGATGTGCTGTGCACCCTTGATCGAGATTTCTATGAGCCGGAAGTTGTCGCCTTCTGTCGGCAGCGGGGCGTACTTGTCTTGGACGACGTGGAATTGCTACAGAGGTTGAAGCAGACATGAATTCAATCGATATGCAAGTTGCGCGGACCCTGGTGCGCCAGGATAAGCGGCTCCGACAAACCATTTCCTCGAACGTCGCGTGCTGTTGGCCCAGATTGCTGGTGACAAGGGCTGTTATGCGTTCCCGCCAGGAATGACCGCTGAGTTGGTAGGCAGCATGACCCTTGGGCGAATCTTCAAGATTGTTGGGGTCTCGCTTGCGTCGCCTATGGGCTCTTCAGTAAAGAGTTCAGACCAAAGGGCTGGACCAGTTGGCTCGTTTGGGGCATAGACGAAAACGCCCGGATTCCTCGTTGGATTGCCGGGCCATTTTACGTAGTGCTCGGCCTCCTGATACTTTATTGGGGGCTGACTGGGAAGTCTTGATGGTTATCGCACCACGTTGGGATAGAGCCGCGCCGTGAGCAGGACCAACACCGTCAGCACCACGAGGTGGACAGCGACGTCCGTGCCCAAGCCGAACATCGACTGGCCTCCCTGCACCATCAGGGTACGCAAGGCGTCCACCTGATAGCTGAGCGGGTTGACCCGGGCGAGCGCTCGCAGCCACGCCGGCATAATGGCGAGCGGATAGATGGCGTTGCTGGCGAAGAAGAGCGGCATGGTCAGCACCTGGCCGATGCCCATGAATCGTTCCCGCGTCTTGACCACGCACGCTACGGCGAGAGAAAAAGTGGAGAACAGGGCCGAGCCCAGAAGAACGAATCCCACCACTCCCAAGATAGCGCCGACCTGGAAGCGGATGGGAATCCCCAGCATCAGGGCCAGCAGGTAAATGATGACTGCCTGGGACGTTCCCCGGACTCCCGCCGACAGCGCCTTGCCCAGCACCAGCGCGCTACGCGGCGCCGGCGTGGCCATCAGCTTTTGCAGGATTCCCAGGTCGCGCTCCCAGATGACGTTGATGCCGTAAAAGATGGCGATGAACAACACGCTCTGGGCCAGGATTCCCGGGGCCATGAACGTCAGGTACGTCATGTTGTCGGTGGGAATGGCCTTCAGACGGGCCATGACCTGTCCGAACACCAGCAGCCACAAAGCCGGCTGGATGGCCCGGGTGAGGATTTCGACGGGATCGCGCGCCAGCTTGCGAAGCTCCACCTCCGCCAGGGCCAGCGTGTCGCGGATGAAAGCCCGGTAGATAGGGTCCTTAGTCATGCGTTTATCTATGATGGCGATGCAAGCGGGGTTCGGGGTTAGGGATTCGGGGTTCGCAGAACAAATCCCCAAGCTTATCTCCTCTGCGAAACCCGAACCCCGAATCCCGAATCCCGCTTGCATTAGCCAAGACGGCGGACCGTGCGGCGAAGGCTGGCAACGTCGGAGTAACGGCCTCCCTGTTCAATCAGACCTCCTGCGTAATGAACGAAGACATCGTCCAGGCTGGCGTCCGGACCCACTTGCGCCTTGAGGCTTTCCGGTGAGCCGATCGCCACCACGCGGCTGAGGTGCATAATGGCGATCGTTTCCGAGAGTTCGTCGGCCTCTTCCATGTCGTGAGTGGTCATCAGGATGGTGGCGCCAAAGTTGTCGCGCAACCCACGAAGGTGCTCCCACACCGCGCGGCGCGCCACGGGGTCGAGACCCACGGTGGGCTCGTCCAGAAAAAGGACGGCGGGACGGTGCAGCATCGACTGCGCGATCTCCAGCCGCCGGATCATGCCGCCGGAGTAGTTGCGGACCATGACGTTTTGTGACTCGCTCAGAGCCATGAACTCCAGGGCTTCGAGAATGCGCAGCCGGCGCAGAGGTCGTGGGATGGCGTAGAGCCGCGCAAACAGCAGCAGGTTCTCGTAGCCGGTCAGCGCCCCGTCCGCGGAAAGCATCTGGGAAACGTATCCCATGCGGCGCCGCACTTCCACCGGCTGGCGGACAACGTCGAAGCCCGATACGCGCGCCATGCCCGCGCTGGGCGGCAGCATGGTGGTGAGCATCTTGATGGTGGTGGTCTTGCCGGCGCCGTTGGGTCCCAGCAACCCGAATATCGAGCCGGCCGGCACGCTCAGCGTGAGATTGTCGACGGCGGTCAAGGTCCCGAAGCGCCGCGTCAATCCCACCGCTTCCACCGCCGACATGTTGGGTGCACTCGCCCCGTCGCGTGCCGCCGCGTCGCTGTCCGTCCGAGTCTTGCGATCGGTGTCCATGGCTTCGTTCGATTGTATAACGCCAGCTTCGGTCCTCGCACCACCAATCGCGGCCGGTTTCCGCCCAACTTGCGCTGCCGTCCGCATTAGTTATGCTATAGCCTCTTCAGCTAGCTGCTATCCGCTAGCCTCTGGCACTCTTCTCGATGGTGGGTTGGCTATCCACTCTTGCGCCCCTTGCAGCGGGAAAGCACAATTGAATATACTGGGTGTGAGGTAACTGTGTGGAGATCCCGAAGCATTGCGTGTATTGTCCCGAGCCCGCCGATTCGCTGGAGCATCCTCTCCCTGCTGCGTTCGGTGAGTTCGAGGGCGCTCCATATCTCCGAGATCGCATCTGTAGGGGGTGCAACAACAGCCTGGGTATCCTCGATGAGCAGTTTACACGGTGTGACCCTGAAGCTTTCTTGCGCAGATTCTACGGCGTGCAAGGCCGCTCAACCCATGAAGAGGTGAATTCATTCTACCGAGGAAGCGCGGGTGTGACCGTCTGGAGATGAAGACCGAAGACCCGAAGCTGGGCATTGAAGTTCTTGTTGAATGTGAGAACGGGACGTTCCGGCAGCTCCGGCAGCTCGTATTTGTCGAGAGATCGGGGAGGACGCACCATCTCCCGATCCGGGAGGGCACTACTCCAGAACAATTGCGTGCGGCCTTTCAGGGGCTTTGCGTGATCCAGCCCTTTGACGTCAGCATTCTGTACGGCCCAGAGGAAAGGGTTTGGGTGGAACCTCTTGTCAAGGCAACGTGGCCCTCGGCTACGTTCGGAGAGGGCAATCTGGCTAGCACCAACTCTAAGGGAGCCGTTCTAAATGTCAGATTGACAGACCGTTACTTTCGGTCGATGGCCAAGATCGGCTTTCACTACTTTCTTACCCAATTCCCGCAGTACAGCGGTGACGAGCCAATGTTCTCGGATATCCGCCGGTTCATTCTGGAGGACGGAGGTCGCGTTGATCGTGCCAATGAATTTATCGGAAGGCGGCAACGCCCGCTTCTCGGGGAGATGCTAACCGGCGCGCGCCCGGCAGGCTGGCGCGCACACTTGCTGTGTGCGGAAATCAAGCCAAGCGAGTGCCTTGCCCACATGCAGACGTTCATCTCGGAGGATTGGCCGTCACCGGCATACACTATTCGTCTCACACGCGACGCGGCCCTTGCGGACTGCCGTGCTGCCGGGCATGCCTACATCTACCACGCAGACGGACCAAAGGGGAAATACTCAGGCGAAGCATTCAGCCTGGCAACGATGCGAGCCGACCTCCCCGCACCGCCGCTTGCACCTGTCGTTACGTCAGCATAGCCAGAACGCTTTTGCCCCCGTCGTCGGAGTTGCCGACCCCAATCCGTTGATTTGGGGCGGGTAGCATCGTCCGATGGGTCAGCTACAGCAAACCAAGGCCGAGATTCTGCTCGCGCGAGGGGGTTCCAGATGCGATCATCAAACCGAGATTTGAAGCCGATGCTAATCAGGCTTGACAAATTATCGAGGGAGAACCGCAGACTGAAGACGGCATTCGTAGGGACCAGTTTGCTCGCGGCGGTCTTGTTGGTTGGCGGGCAGCCAAGTAACCGTTTCCTGGTGCTGGCGCAGACCGCATCGCCCCCCGGCCAGGCCTCGGCCGCCAGAGGGATGTCGTTCGACGACCAGCGAATCCTAATCGGGATGACCCGAACTGAAGCCATGAACAGGCTCTCCAAATGCTGCAAGGTCACGGGCAGGGGAAACGCGTACTTCATCTGGGAGAGAGGCACGACTGCTGAAATCCTTGGCGCCATATGGTTCTCGGGCGACAACGTGACGAGCCTCAAGCGAGACCTTGAGTACTACCCAAGCGCTGACGCCGTAAAACTGGCCCGAGGGGTATACCACGAACTCTTGAACATAGGAGATCAAGGGGAACACGCCGTGGTCTTGAGCGCGAAGACGACCGAGCTCGCCAACGGGACGAGCCAAAACATTGAATTAGCGTTCCCTACTGGCAGGAGCTTGGTCATTGAGGTCGCCAGCGTGGATGACCCCAACCTTACAACTGCAGTCAGCCTCTCCGAATACCAGCGTTAGAACGGAGTCGGTCGAAGCAAGGGTAGCACGGACCTGATTTGTAGGACTGCGGCTCGTTCAAGAATCCTCACCAAGGTGCCGCTGACGTAAGAACACGTCTTCGCTTACGCTTGCTCCCGCGTCGTCGCTGTCTAACGATTTGGGCGTTCAGCCGTGACGCGTTTGTGCGCCCCGGCTGCAACGTCTTGTTAGGCAGTCGCACTACTTCAGCCATCTTCAAGACGGCACGCAAGGCGTCGTTGACGGCGGCGGCGGTCGGAAAAGCCTCCGCCAACTTAGGGTCGAGGAGCACGAGGTTGGTCCCCGCGCGATATTGGGTGACGTACTTGCCCCGAACACCACCCTTCATCGGCGCGAAGTCGTACTCCGGGCGCATGTCGCTCGTAGACTTCCGATTATCCCTCTTCATAGAACCTTCGTTCGTGCTCGTCTGGCCAACGCCATGCTGTGTGCGCTATTCCACCTCGATGCGGTAGCTCACCATCCAGAGTTCAAGCTGTTCCAGGCGAGCCTCCCAACGTCCCTTGAATTCCTTCATCCACTGGCGACTCTGAGCCGTGTCCGGTACGTCCACACTCAATCGCACCAGATTGTCGCGGTACATGACACCTCCATGACGCCAGTGCCCTTCGAGCTTCTGTGTTTCGTAACTGGCGGCGCCGAAGTGGCCGACGACTTCCAGGACCGCTTCCGCAAGCCACTCGCCGGGCACGTCTCGTCCGTCATTGAACTGCAGGGGGAGTAGCACCTCGAATCGCCGCCACTTGCTGCTCATAAGTTGTCTTTCCCTGGACGGTAAATGGAATATTCTGGTCGGCGAGCGCTTCCAAGGCGGCCTCAGGCACCAAATGCTCGCCCGAGCGGAGGACTCGGCCTGAGAATCGCCCGAGCAGAAAAGCTAGCGCTTTCTTTTCGACTTCGCGGTCGGGGAAGGTAATCGTCACCATGCTTTGCACCTCGATCTAAAATGAATTATACCAGTGCGGCGCTCCCGCTGCTACCCCTCGACCCAGGCATCCCGGAAACCGACTATCGTTCTATGGGTCTCTGCTCCTCTGTGTGTGATTTTTCACACCTTGGGTGGAGAAGGTAGCCCGAGACTCGTCGAGGGCTATCGCGGCGGCCACTCTGTAGCCTCGAAAAAAACATTGACAGGGGTATCGAGGATGTTATACTGTAGCTTATGGGTATCCACCAAGGTATCTCGAAACCCTCTTTAAGCCCGGCGCGGCTGGCCGCCAACCGGCGCAATGCCCAGAAATCCACCGGTCCTAAAACCAAGGCGGGAAAGCGCCGCGTCGCCCTGAACCCGCGCCGCCTCGGCCTCGCTTCCCCCGAGTTCGAGCGGCAGTTGCTGGCGCGCGGCGAAGACCCGCGCGATTTCCGCCGCATGCATCGCGACTTAGTGGCCTTGTTTCATCCTCGCGACGTGGCCGGCGAGGCCGCAGTACA
>DATFYM010000042.1:0-2909 GCA_035315065.1 Terriglobia bacterium | reverse complement strand
CCCGCCTCCCGCCGCCGACACGGAGGTCGCCGCCGGATCGGCGAACGACGGATGGTTGAACAGGTTGAAGAAGTCCGTCCGAAACCGGAGATTCTGCCGTTCGCCGAACTTGAACGTCTTGCCCAGAGTAAGATCCACGTTCTTCTGCGGCGGCCCGATGATGCAGTTGCGCGGCGTGTTGCCATAGACCGTCGCATCGCTCGCGGTGCCGTCAGAAAGCGTTGCTGGCGGGTCGGGCGTGTAAGCACTGGGATTGACCCAGTTAGCCAGCCGCGACCGTATGCTGCCCGAGCTGGGAGCATTGGCGCAACCGAACCCCGAGCTGAAAGTAGCGGTTGACGACGGAGTGCTAGCCAGCGCATAGGCGCTGCCTCCCGCCGGATCATAGATCGTGAATGGCGCCCCCGATTGCAGGATGATTACGCCGCTGGCCTCCCAGCCGCCCAGCGCTCCCTTTGTGAAACCGCTGGCGTTCGAGAAGAAAGGCAGTTGATAGACGGCGCTGGTCACGAAACGGTGCCGCCGGTCGAAGTCGGAGAGGCCGCGCGAGGCGTGCGCGTCGGTTTGATTGTTGACCCGGGTCAGGAATGCCACCGAAGCGCTGGAGACATCGTCAATGGATTTCGACCAGGTGTAGGCGCTTTGGAAATACAGCCCCTTGCCGAAGTGGTGGGCCAGGGTGGCCTGGAGCGCGCTGTAGTGGGAATCGGAGTTGGGCGCGAAGTCCTCGAAATCTCCGGGTGCGATGCCCAGATATGGCGAACGGGCGGAGGCATTCTCCACGGTTGAATCCACAATCTGACACGACAGACCCGCGGCCTGCAGATTGACGCAACCCGCTCCCTTTATAGTGACCGGATTCTGTGGCGTGGCCAGCGTGGCCTGAGCGGGATCATAAGTCGAGCGCAGGCGGGTGCCTTTGGTGCCGACGTAGCCGAGTTCCATGAACCAGTCTCGTCCCAGCTCGCGCTGAATCGTGAGGTTCCACTGCTGCGTTGTGCCTGCGACCCAATGCAGCGGCACCGCCAGCTCGATCAAGCTGTTCACATTGCCACTGAAATTTGGGGAACACGCCTGAGGTGTCGGGAAGGAGCAAGGATTGAAGCTCTGCAGGATCGAGGCCGTGGGCACGTAAGTCTGTGTGGGCTGCGCACCCAGAGGCGGAATGCCATTCGGGAACGCTGCGCTATGCGCAAACAAGTTGGCCAGGCTGTTGGGTCCGGGAAAGAAGCCCACGAGAAATGGGAAGGTCGGAGGAACAATGGCGAGATTATCCACCGCGCCCAGGTCCTCGCGGACGCTGTAAATGCCATAGCCGCCGCGAATCGAGGTGGTGTGGTGCCCGCCCACGTCATAGGCAAAGCCGATGCGCGGCTCCCAAACCGTGGCGTATTCATTGTTGAGCCCCGCCGCATTGAGCGTTCCGGTGATACCTGAGAGTCCAAATTTATTGATGCACTTGGGATAGATATAGGGCTGCCCGGTCGCGTTCGCCAGATTAGGATCGGTATTGCCGGTGTGGCAAAGCGTATCGTAGGGCGCACCGAGAAACTCGTTTCGGAAACCGAGGTTGAGAGTCAGTGTCTTGCTGACCCGATAATCGTCCTGCGCGAACCAGGCGAAGCCGGGAATACGGTAGTCGTGGTTGCCGAGGCCGCCACCGCCCTCACCCAAGAGCGGGGAACCCGCCAGAAAACTCTGGAAGTCCGTGAAGGGTTCGGTTGCACCCGAAATAAAAAATATCAGTCCATTATCGGCGATGGGCAGGCTGCGGCGCATGGCGACGCGGTCAATCTCTCCTCCAAAGCGGAGTTGGTGCTTGCCCTTGGTCCAGCTCACGGTGTCGAGCCAGGTGTAGTTGTTCGAGAGCGCGGACTGCAGTTGGGTGGGATACGGCCCAAACGCCCAGCTTCCAAACTGCAAGCGGTACATGTTGGGATCGGCGTTGGAGGTGGGCAGGTTGATGCCGATATCTTTTCCGGTAATGGGCGCCTTGTTGTCCAGCTTGTCACTGATGACATTGACGCCAAAGCGGAATTCATTGATCAGGGTATTACTGAACAGGTGAGTTTCGGTGATGCTGCCGAAGCGGCTGTGCAGAGGAATATCCAAGGGGAAGTTCAGGTTGTTGGAGCCGGGCTGGCCGCCGGTCTGGATCCCGTAAGAGTCCGCTCCGAAGGGCTGAAAGGTATCGGAATTGGAGTAGAAGAAGCGCTCGGACAAACGGTCCTTGCCGCCGTGAAATTCCCGATCCCACGATTCCGTGAACTGGTTGTCCGTGAACTTACCGGGCTGAGTCAGAATCAATGGCCCGGAATTCACCGAAGAACTGCACGTTTTGGTGACAGGGTTATACGTCTGTGTGACTCCAGCAGTTCCCGGAACCGTGGGAAAGAGAAAGCCTCCGCCCCCAAACTGGTTGCCCGGAGCATTCATCAGCGCGAGAGCAACGGGGTCGATGGAGGTGAGGGGAATCGCAGGGCAGTTGGTAGCCGCCTGACTGCTGAAGACTGACTCGAGGTTTGCCGCCGTGCGGTCGCTTGGCACGATAGGAATTGAGGTGTTGATGAAGGTTCCCGGCGAATCGCCGCTGCGCTGACGCGTGCCCTGAACGTTCACGTAGAAGTAGCCCAGTTCGGCCTTGCGGCCGATCGGCCCGCCAAAGTCGCCGCCGAAAATGTTCTGCTTGACGACTACCTTGCCGAGAAAATAGTCGTTCGCGTCCAGCACCGTGTTGCGGAAGTATTCGAAAACATCGCCGTGAAAGCTCTTGGTTCCGCTCTTGATGGTGGCGTTAATGTTGCCGCCGCCGTTGCGTCCCTGGGTGGAGTCGTAGAGGCTGGTGCTGACCTTGAACTCCTCGATCGCGTCCGGGCTGGGCAGGGGCGTGTAGGTCAATTCGCCGAAGG
>DATFYM010000041.1:0-95670 GCA_035315065.1 Terriglobia bacterium | reverse complement strand
TGCCCGCGTGGAACAAGAATGCGGGCGGGATCAGTGCGTTCTACTTCAAGGATCCCGACGGCCACAACTTGGAAATACTTCATTTTCCCCCGGACAAAGGCGACCCGAAGTGGCAGGTCGCAAACGGCAAACTTTTTCTAGGCATCGATCACACTGCCATCGTCGTTGGCGACACGGAGGCGAGCTTGCGCTTCTATCGTGATCTGCTGGGACTCCGCATCGTGGGCACCAGCGAGAACTATGGTACGGAGCAGGAGCACCTGAATAACGTTTTCGGGTCGCGCCTGCGCATTACCTCTCTTCGTGCCGGGAAAGCTCCGGGCGTCGAATTACTGGAGTACCTCGCACCAAGCGACGGGCGGCCTATGCCGAAGGATGAGCGCGCCGACGATCTCTCCCATTGGCAGACCGAGATGGTTACCCGAGACGCCAGTGCCGCCGGCGAGCGCGCTCGCGGGGACAAAGTCCCTCTCGTATCCTCCGGCGTCACCGCGTTGCCTGGCGGAAAGCTCGGCTTTCAAAAGGGCCTTCTGGTTCGCGACCCGGACGGTCACGTGGTGGAACTCGTCGAGAAATGACGTTCGGTCAAAGGAGGCAACGCAAGCGGAGCGGACATGTCCGACAATCATAAGCTGCAAACCGATCAGATACCCACGCCAGCCGGCCTCGGGCCTGACGTGATCATCAGCCCTGACACTCTGGCTGAGCACCGCCTCCCGCCGCGCCAGGCGCGCACTCGAAAATGGCCGGTGCTCGACGCTTTTGGACCTCCTGAGATTGACCTGGACGAATGGCAATTCGAGATCGGTGGCTTGGTCGAATCACCTGCGTTCTTCAGTTGGGGCGAATTTCGGAACCTGCCTCGCGTCCAGGTGTTTGCGGACATGCATTGCGTTACGAGGTGGTCGCGCTTGGGGAATCTATGGGAAGGAGTCTCGAGCGCCGAAGTGCTGTCGCGCGTGAAGGTCCTGCCGCAGGCCCGTTACGTTCTCGTGCACGGCTACGACGATGGCTGGACCACGAACATGCCACTCGCCGACTTACTGGCCGAAGATGTTCTCTTTGCGGATACTCACGACGGCGAGCTCATTTCTCCGGAGCACGGCGGGCCGTTGCGCCTTGTCGTTCCGCGTCTTTATGCGTGGAAGAGTGCCAAATGGGTGCGCGGCATTGAGCTGATTGCCCGCGACCAGCCGGGCTACTGGGAGCGGGATGGATACCACATGCGCGGGGACCCCTGGAAAGAGGAACGGTTCAGCTAGGCCAAACCGTGCCAGAAGTGAAGAAAGATGACATGAAGAGAAAAACCGCATTGGCGTTTCTTGCGCTCCTTTTCGGCACCCCCATCATGCTCGCTGTGCCGGAGAACCTGCGCTTTCATCCGAATCACCTCACAGGCCAGAGGGCTCCCTACCTCAAACGCGCCGTCTCCCAGCCCGTTGATTGGTACCCTTGGGGGGCGGAGGAAGACTCATTTCAATTGGAGGTTGCAGAATAGCCATGAGAAGAAAAGCGTTCCAACTATTCCTGGTATCGGCCTTGGCCGCGCAAGCCGGGTTCGGGATCGACAACCTGAAACTCAATCAGAAGCTCGATTATGGGAGTGACAGCCTCGATGGACCCCTGATTACCGGAGACGACGCGCAATCGGGTTTCCAGCCGGGCAAGACCAACTACGTCATCATCTACGGCGAAGGATGTTTTAACTCCAAGAGGCAGGCGCGACGCACCGTTGAGCTCTACAACAAGTACCGGGACCAAGTCCATTTTGTAGTGGTCGACCTCGACGTTCCGCGCTCGCCCGAGCAGCAGCAACTCGTCAAGCGTTACTACCAGGGATACATTCCGCACCTAGTGGTCCTGGATGCGGACGGGAAAGCCCTTTACAACTCGGATGGAGAAGTGGAGTCCCGAGTGATTGAGGGCATCCTCGAAAAATCCTTCGCCGGGTCGAGCCCGTTCGGTCAGCGCCGATTAGGTTCCAGGAGTTAACTCGCCCAAACTCTGGGCGATCCACTTCACGGCGGGAGGCGGTACGCGCGCGCTAAGTCGCGAACCCCACAAGGGAGGGTTCATCTCATCCGTGCCGGGAGACGTAGAGCAGCAGCGCGAAAATGACGACGGGAATCATCACCAGCATCGCATAGAACAGAATCCTTTTCGGCCACGGTGAACGCCGCCGTTTCCAGTCCCGCATCTCGGGGCGCTCGGCCACGCCCACCTGGTCCTGATGCTCCAGATCCCAAGCGAACTCACGGGCTCTGGCGTAGCGCCGGGCGGGATCGCGTTCCAAAGCTCGATAGATGATCTCCTGTAGTTGGGGAGAGATTTCGGGATCGACTTCGCGCGGTGGGATAGGACTGTTCAGCAGCCGGTCATTCATAATGATAAAGGCGTTGGGTCCGGTAAACGGCACCTTCCCGGTGAGCATTTCGTACAATATGATCCCCACCGCGTACAGGTCGCTGCGGGCATCGCCGCGCTTTCCCTTCACCTGCTCGGGAGAGATGTAATCGGGTGTTCCCATGGTCTGCGAAAGCTTGGCAAAGGTCAGGCGCCGCGCCCCGGCGCTGGCGGCGATGCCGAAGTCAATGAGCTTGATGCGATCCTCGGCGTCGATCACGATGTTTTCCGGCTTCAAATCGCGGTGCACGACCCCGTGGCTGTGAATGTAGTCCAGCGCATCCAGGATGCGAAGCGTCAGGCGCGCAGCGCGATCGGGGGGAAGCTTCCCCTGCTGGTTGAGGATTTCCCGCAGCAACTGGCCCTCAACCCACTCCATCACCATGTAGACCTGGCTGCGGTCGTGGTCGGGCAGCACCTTCATCACGCCGGGGTGATCGAGCTTCTGGCCGATTTCCCGCTCGCGATGGAACCGATCGAAGAAGACGGGGTCGCTCTCCATCTCGGGGTGCGGAACCTTGATGGCCACCTGGCGACCGGTGTTCAAGTCCATCGCGCGGAAGATCGAGGCCATGCCGCTGCGAGCCGCTACACCGTCAATGCGGTAATGGTCGAGTTGGTCGCCCACATGGAGGGAGGTCATGTCTCTGGAGGTTAAAGGGTAAACGAAGGCAACGAAATTTTGGATTTTGGATTTTGGATTGAAGACCAAGACCTGATTTTGTCGGTTCTTGGTCTTCAATCCAAAATCCAAAATCCAAAATCCAAAATTTCTGGTCCTTCGTTTTACCCTTGACCCTTCACCCTTTACCCTCATCGCCCCCAGCATATTATCGCACCGCCCGCGATGATGAGCGAACCGCCAATCACCATCGGCCGCGTCGGCACTTCGCCAAAGCGCAGCCACGCCAACGCCTGAGCGACGACGAAGAAGAATACCACATAGATGCCGAGCAGCTTGCCGAACTTCCAGGGCGCGATGTTCACCAGCACGCCGTAGAGAATCAGCGCCAGGGCCCCGCCGAGCGCGTACCAGACCCGATCCAGGCCGGCGCTCCGGTGCAGCCCCGACTGGAAGCAGGAATCACCCAGCGCCTCCAGCGCCGCGGCCAAGAACAGGAGGACTAGGGCTCCGCTCGGATTGCCGGCGAACTCATTGAAGATGGCTTTGATCATGGTTGTCAGCGTGCCCTGTTGCCGTCACGGGGCGCGGCCTGCCCGCGAGTCGGCGGTCGTCCGATCAAACTCCACCACAGGATGCCAGACTTGCATCAACGTCATATAAGGAATTCGTAAGGAAGTCGTAAAGAAGTGACATCGTCAAGAAGTGACAAGTGACGAGTGACAAGTGACGAGCGTCTAGCGGCGATTGACGAGTCGCTATCGAGAAGGATCAAGGGCGGGCAAGCACGGAGGTTTTCTCTTGCTCGTCACTCGTCACAGGTCACTTGTCACTAGCTTAGCGGAGTTTATAGGGCCTCCCACGATACATTCCCACGCGTTCCACTTCTCGCACGCGGATGAGCTGAACGCTGATGTTATCGCCGCCGTCGCGCTCGTTGGCGAGAGCGATGAGCCTTTCTGCCGCGGATTTGAGGTCCGTACTGTGGCTGACGGTGTGGGCCATATCCGATGCGGTCACGGCGCCGTGGAGCCCGTCCGAACAAAGCAGCAATACGTCGCCGCGCAGCACCTGGTGATCGCTGGTTTCTACGTTGACGAACAGGTTGCTTCCCAGCGACCGGCTGAGAACGTGGCGAGTGGTTGCCTCGGCCGCCTCGCGCGCGGAGAGCAGTCCCAAGCTGGCTTGCTCGCTGGCGATGGTGTGGTCGCGAGTAAGAGCCGTGGAGCGGCCGCTGCGGAGCAAATAACAGCGCGAGTCCCCGACGTGGGCAACGACCGCGCGGTTGAACCGCACGCCGCAGGCGACGAGCGTGGTGGACATCCCGGCGCCGCCGGGCCCGGCCGCCGATTCGGTTTCGCACACATGCGCGTTGGCGTCCTGGACCAGGCGCGGCAATAGGGCCGTGTGCAATTCACCTCCGGCAGAGGCGCGAAAGCCGGCGATAAGGCTTTCCACCGCGGCTCGTGACGCGACCTCACCTTGAGCCTGTCCGCCGACCCCGTCGGCCAGCGCAAACAGCCAACCATGACTGCGCACCTCTGCCGGCGTCTGCGGGAGCGAGTAGCCTAGGTAATCCTCGTTGTGCTCCCGTACCCGTCCGCGATCGGAGAGTTGCGCGAACTCCACGTCCAGCATTGAACTTTGCGGCGGGCGGAGGCCCCTCACCGCGCTGCCGTCGGTCCTCCGAAACAGGCTTTGATAGCTCCTGAACATTTTACCACTGCCATCCCTGCGAAAAGAACGGGCGGGCACCTACACCACCGGGGCCCGCCCGTACCGCTCTCTTCGTCCTCCCACTCGATCACACGACCGCTGGAGTGCGGTTGCGACTTTCGACCAGCGTGGTCCGTCCTGTCTTTTTGCCGACCCGCGTGAAGTAGATTCCGCCGTAGATAGCCCAGACTAGCGCGACCCCCAGAGCCAGGAGCGGCTCCATTTTGGTGCCATAGCCCATAAACGGCCCGATGAGATAGAAGGCCATGCAAGCCAGGTTAGCCAGCAGGCCGAACACCGGGATGATCAGGTGACGAACCACTTTGAACTTCGGGTGGTTGTGGAAGCAGACCAGGCAAGTGATGCAACTCAGCCCGTAGAGCAAAAAGGTGCCGAAATTCGATGCCAGGGTCACCGTCAGAAAGGAATTCGGCAGGGCCGCCATTTTGTCGTGGGTGGTGTAGCCGAAGCTGGACCAGAAGCCGTGAGGCAAGGCCGCGATGGCGGAGTCCGCCGGCGCGCTGCCGTCGCCGAAATACATGATCACCGTGAGGCACCCGAAGATGGCGGAGATGATTGCCAGGGTCCAGATGGCGCGATGCGGCGTCAGGTTCTTTTCATGCAGGACGCCGAGTCTCCCCGAGAGTTCCTGGTCTTTGCCCATGGCGTAAGTCACGCGCGCCCCGGTGTTCATACACGAGAGCGTGGTCCCGATCAGCGCCAGGAACACGGTTGCCGCCTCGCACAACATGAAGATTCGGCCGCGCCCGGGGCCCAGCAAGGCGTCACCCACCATAATCATCATGTCGCCGATGGGCGCCGCCGACCCGGCCGCATTTTGCATGGTGTAACCACTGTTGAGGAAATAGTTGGCGGCGAAATACTCGAAGAGGTAGCAGAATGCCCCTTGCACCAGCAAGGAGACGATCACCGCAATCGGCACGTCGCGTTTGGCATTCCTGGCTTCCCCGCCCATGGAGGTTACCGATTCGAATCCTACCAGAATCAAGATGGCGACCGTTGCCTGAATAAACATCCAGGCAAAATTATGCATTCCGGTCACCGAGCTAGCGCTGGAGTGGGAGGCGAAGTTGCCGCTGGAGTCTTTCTCCGGGTAGCTGATGTGGTAGGGCACGGGCTGGCCGGACGCGTCCACCGCGCACTGCGGATTCCCGCCGGCGTCGCGCACGATGGTGTCGGTGGACTGCCCGTTTACCATCGTCTTGGTGGTGGCGAACTCGCAACTGAAAGCCGCGCTCGTTTGCGGGTCAAACTGCAAGGCCACGCTGCCCGGCTTATGATTCAAACGATAGCCGAGAGCCAAGACGGAAAACACGATCAACGCCGAGATTTGCACCACGTTGATAGCGATGTTCACCGCCGTCGAGCCGGTGACGCCGCGGTGCGCGATATAGGCGACCCCGAAGGCGACCGCGATGGCCACCAACATCATGAATGCCGGACCGGGGTTGGTAGCGTTCATGAAGTTTGGCCAGAGGGTGCCCACCAGGTAGCCGGCGATGACTCCGGTAACGCCGACCATCACTCCCGGATAGATCCAGTAGTAGAGATGCGACGCCCAGCCGACGATGAACTTGGAAATCCGCGCGTAGCGCCACGCGGTGTCGTGGTTCAGGAAAGCTTGCTCGGCAAAGTAGTAGGAACTGCCCGTGCCGGGATACAACTTTGCCATCTCCGCGTAACAGACCGCCGTGGCCAGGCAGAGCAACAGCGCGAGCACGATGCCGCTCCACATTGCCGGTGAGGTCGAGCCTTCGGTGGCCTGTGTGACAAAGGTGAGCCAGAGGAAAGCGCCCGGCGCGATGAGCGCCATGGCGTTCATCGTCAGGCCGGTTAAGCCCAAAGTCTTCTTCATTTCAGGTGCGGTGGTCTCCGCCATGTACAATCTCCTTTTTGTTGAATTATTTAACCCTCCAGGTCCGGCTATCGCCAGAGCCCCCCAAGAACCAGCAGACAGCTTGCGTTGAGAATCGCCCTTGGGCTTCGATCCCTAAGAGACGTGCAAGGCAAAAGTCAACTCCGAGACACCGTCGAACCAGCAGATTGACCATACGCAACCCTGGGCGCAAAGGTCAAAGAAATAGATTTTGTGATGAGGATAAAAATCGCTTGGCCAAGCAGAACTTCTCGCCGGCATAAGAGATTCTTTTGCCGACTAAGAAGAATTCAGAAATCAGAAGTCAGAAATCAGAAGAATTGTTGTAGCACGGAAGGGTATCGGCCTTCTCTGACCCCGGTTCGCCCTTCTCTCGACCATAAAAAAAATCGATTGGACGGGCGCGGTTGCGAACCTTACGTTACAAAGAGGGTTGAAGAAAATCAGAAATCAGAAGTCAGAAATCAGGAAGCGCTGCCTTCAATTCTAATTTCTGATTTCTGATTTCTGATTGAGTCATGAGACTAATAGGCTTCCTGCTGCTCGTGGCAGGGTGGATTCTCGTTCTGGCTGCCGTGGTGCTACTCGGAGCATCGCCGGCGCGGGCGGCCTTTGTCCTGGCTGGCATCGGGGTGGAAGCACTCGGACTGGCGCTGGTGTTCCGCTCTCATCTGGTTCTGCGAGGATCAAGAGATTGACCCCTCTCGCTCCGCCCGCCCTCTCCGAAGCTGGGAGCGTGCTGTGCATCGTTTGCATTCTCCTGGTTCCTTTGGCGGGCGCCGGGATTTCACTCATTAACACCGGGCTAGGACGCTCGCGAAGCGCGGCGCACGCGATGCTCGCGGCGCTGTGTCTCATGGCGCTGGCGGCCGTGGTGTACTGTGTGTGCGGATTTGCCTGGCAAGGGTACCTCGGACGGCCGGCGCACGTGATCCTCGTCGGCGGCAAGGCATGGAGTTGGACCGCGGCTGAGCCTCTGTTCTTGCGCCGGCTGGACCTGGACGGCTCTCCCGCATCGCTGGCGGCCTGCTTCGGGATGCTAAGCGTCGGTTTAGCGGCGCTGATCCCGCTGGGCGCGGGAGCCGACCGCTGGCGACTGGGTGCGGCCTGCGCTTCGACTGCGCTCCTGGCCGGCTGGACATACCCACTGTTCGCGCACTGGGTCTGGGGTGGCGGATGGCTGGCGCAACTGGGGGCGAACTACGGGCTCGGCCACGGCTTTGTGGACGCCGGAGGCTCCAGCTCGATTCAAGCGGTAGGCGGCCTCACCGCCTTGGCCATTGCCTGGATCCTGGGTGCGCGCCGCGGCAAGTACGGTCCGGACGGCGCGCCCGCCGCGATCCCCGGCCACAACGCGGTGCTCATCCTGTTCGGTTGCCTTCTGGCCTGGGTGGGATGGCTAGGCTTGAACTCCGCCGGCGCCATCCTGTTCGCCGGCGCCGAATCCGGACGCGCCGTTTCGATTGCGGTCAACACCACGCTGTCAGCGGCCGCCGCCGCCCTGGCGGCTGCCGTCATCACCCGGGTCCGGTTCGGCAAACCCGACGCCTCGCTCACTGCCAACGGTTGGGTGGGCGGGCTGGCGGCAAGCTCGGCGGCCTGTGCCTTTGTCGCCCCGGCAGCGGCGCTGATGATCGGCATCGTCGCCGGCGCGGCGGTGCCTTTCGCCGTGGAAGCGTTCGAATTCTGGCTGGCGGTGGACGATCCCGGAGGCGCGGTTTCCGTCCATGCCGTGGGCGGTCTCTGGGGCGTACTGGCGCTGGGGCTTTTCGCTCGCTTCCCCGGCCGCTTGCCCAATGTGGTCGCGGAACCGTCGGGTGGCCCCGGCGGCGATTCCGGCCAATGGCTGGCGCAACTGGTGGGTGTGGCTACCCTGCTCGGTTTTGTCCTGCCGTTGACCTATGCCCTCAACTGGCTGCTGAATCGGATTTACCCCCAGCGGGTCGCCGTGGACGGAGAGCGGGAGGGGATGGACCTCTACGAGTTGGGCGCCGGCGCCTATCCGGAATTCGCCACCCACACTGATGAGTTCATGCCACGGTAAGAAGACAGAAGACAGAAGACAGAAGAAGAACCTCGCCCTTACTGTGTTATTCTCAGCTCCTTGGAGTGCTGGAGAGCGTGAAGACAATTGCCATCATCGGAGGAGGTCCCGCCGGCGCGATGGTCGCCGAAGGGCTGGCGAGTAGCGGGGGCGGTCCCGGCGCGCGCGCGCTCGTGTTCGAGGAGCGATTGGGGTGGGAGAAGCCCTGCGGCGGCGGCTTACCGCCAAAGGCACTGCGGCGCTATCCATTCTTGGCGGAGGCGACGGACGCCCACACTACAATACGCGACGCGGAGTTGGTGGCGGCCAACGGGGCGCCGGATGGGGTATCCGTTCGGCTGCGACTGCGCGAGCCACTGGCGATCTATTCCCGCGCCGTGCTGAACCGGTTGTTGTTGCGGCGCGCCGAAGGAGCAGGCGCCGAGATCATTCAGGACCGCATTGTGAGTTTCGAGCGCGCGGACCCACGGGCTGGAGGCTCGTGCCATGGCTGGCGCCTGAAAGGTCGCGAGGGTACCTACGCGGCGGATTATCTGATTCTCGCGGCGGGCGCGCGCACCCGTTTGCGCGGTCTGGTGGCGGAGCAGCTTTCCGCCCGAGACTTCATGCTGACGTTCGGTTATTACGCGCCGGCGTGCGATACGCTTCTGCGCGTACAGTTCTTCGAGGACTTCGAAGGCTATGCGTGGTCGTTTCCGCGTTCGGACCACCTGTCGCTGGGGATCTGCGGCAAAGCGCGCGAGACCACCATGCCGGAGCTGCGCCGGCGCCTGCATGGCTTCGCGAGCCGGTTCGGTTATGCTTATGAGGGCGCGCCGGTGTTCAGCCACTTGCTGCCCGCGCTGACGACAGAGAGTTGGGGCAACTTGCGCCTGGCGGGGGACGGTTGGGCGCTAGTGGGCGACGCAGCCGGCTTGGTGGACCCGGTCACGGGCGAGGGCATCTATTTCGCCATGCGTTCCGGCGAATTGCTGGCGGAGGCGTTGCTCGCAGGCGCCCCGCGGACCTACGCGGAGCGCGTCTGGCGCGACTTCGGCCGCCGCCTCGCGCTGGGGTCGCGCCTGTCGCACCTTTTCTATCACGATGATTTTCTCGGCGCGCCTTCCACCACGCGTCTGGTTCAGTTCGCAGCGCGCAGCCGAAGCTTTATGGCGCTGCTCGAAGATCTGATCGATGGGTCGCAAACCTATGCTGGGCTGGCGGGGCGACTGTACCGAAGCTTTGGGAGGTTGCTGCTGGAGATTTGGAGGAAGGTAGACGGTAGACGGTATACGGTAGACGGGCCGTTTGGGGCAGGTAGACGGTGGACCGGATACGGTAGACAATAGAGGGCATTCGGTATACGGGCCGTTAGAGCAGGTAGACGGTCGACGGTATGCGGGCGATAGGGCAGTCTTCGCCCGTATGCCATATACCGTCTGCCGTCTGCAGGGAGGGGCCGTGGCAGTCGAACGTTTCGAACAACTCGATGTTTGGCAAGTGGCCCATTCATTCGTGCTCGGCGTCTACAAGTCAACGCTGCACCTGCCGGCGGACGAGAAGTACGGACTGGTCTCGCAGATGCGTCGGGCATCGGTGTCGATTCCTGCCAACATAGCGGAACGTTTCAAGCGCCGCGGCCAGCAGGATAAGGCGCACTTCTACAATATGTCGGAGGCGTCGCTTGAGGAATTGCGCTATTACTTCATCTTATGTCGGGACTTGGGCTATAAGATTGAGTTTCAGGAAATGGCCAAGCAGGCGGACCAGATTAGCCGGATGCTACACGGCCTGATCAAAGCGGTGAAGGGCTAGGTTGATAGACGGTCTTCCCCGTCTACCATCTACACCAATTATGCGAACAAAATCAAAGGAACTCTTCCAGCGAGCCCAGCAACTGATGCCCGGCGGCGTCAATTCTCCGGTGCGTGCCTTTCGCGCCGTGGGCGGCGATCCGGTGTTCATCGCCAGCGGCAAAGGATCGCGTTTGACGGACGTGGACGGCAACACCTACATCGACTACGTCTGCTCGTGGGGGCCGCTCATCCTCGGCCACTGCCATCCGGAAGTGATGGCGGCGGTGGGGCGCGTGCTTGAGACCGGAACCACGTTTGGCGCGTCGACTCCCGGCGAGCTAGAGCTCGCTTCGCGCATCATCGACGCTTTTCCCTCCATCGAGCGGGTCCGTCTGGTGAGTTCGGGAACGGAAGCCACCATGTCGGCGCTGCGCGTGGCACGGGCTGCCACCGGCCGCGACAAGGTCCTTAAGTTTGAGGGCTGCTACCACGGGCACGCCGACGAGTTCCTGGTGAAGGCCGGGTCGGGAGTGGCGACGCTGGGCTTGCCGGATAGCCCCGGCGTGTCGCGCGCCGTGGCCGAACTGACGCTCACCATACCCTACAATGACCTGGAGGCGCTGGAGGCGGTGTTTCGCGCTTACCCCGGCGAGCTGGCGGCGGTGATCGTCGAGCCGGTGGCGGGGAACGCCGGACTGCTCCCGCCGCGTCCGGGATTCCTGGAGCGGCTGCGCGCCCTGACCCGGGAGCACGACACGGTGCTCATTTTCGACGAGGTCATTACCGGCTTTCGTGTAGCCTATGGAGGAGCGCAGCAACTTTACGGGGTGCGGGCGGACATGACCACGTTGGGCAAGATCATGGGCGGCGGATTGCCGGTGGGGGCTTATGGTGGCAAGGCGGAGTTGATGAATCTCGTGGCGCCTGCGGGACCCGTTTACCAGGCCGGGACGCTTTCCGGCAACCCGGCGGCGGTTGCGGCCGGCATTGCGACCCTCGACGTGCTGCGCCGGCCCGGCGTTTACGAGCGTCTGGAAACGCTGGCCCAGGCGCTGACGGCGGGCTTGAGCGAGGTGGCAAAACGGGCGGGCGTGGCGCTGACCATCAACCGCATCGGCTCCGTTTTTACGCCGTTTTTCTGCGCCGGCCCGGTCGCCGACTACGCGTCCGCCAAACAGTCCGATACCGCCGCCTTCGGGCGATTTTTCCGGGCCATGCTCGATCGCGGGGTTTACCTGCCACCGTCGCAGTTCGAGACCGGGTTCGTCTCCACCGCGCACAGCGAGCGCGACGTGGAGGATACCATCCGCGCGGCAAGCGAAGCGTTCGCCAGCTTATGAATTCTCTGGTTGCGAGGATGACGAATCGTGACATACCATGAATGAGCAGTACACGGGTTGGGTGGCTTTCTTTCTTCGCGCCTTTCACGATTCAGAAGATCATCCCCTAGTCTCGACCGGAGGTCGGCATGAGCAGAGCCAGAATCTACGATGAACCGATGGTCGACAAGGTCCACGTTCGGCTTGACGGCAAGGACGCGGAGGCAGTGGATGCAATCTCCGCTCGAGAAGGTCGAAGGGGTGGAGAGGTGGTGCGACAACTGGTATCGCTCGGCCTCCGGGTTTATCCCAGCTTCGGTTCGTTTGCAGAAATCATCAACACCGATCTTGTGGGCATCGCCCGAAAAATACTGCAAAGTCAAAAAAGCCCAAAGGCCGCAAAGAGCCAAAAGAAGCCAAAGGGTCCCCAGATTACGAGGAAGAAGCCGAAGCCAGCCCGCAGGCGTGTGGTAAAATGATCTCCAGGTGCTGGAGTGGCGGAACTGGCAGACGCAGCAGACTCAAAATCTGCCGCCGGTCACCCGGCGTGGGGGTTCAACTCCCCCCTCCAGCACCAAAGAATTGACGATTGAAAAGAGCTTTCAGCTATCAGCGGTCAGCTCTCAGCTCGAAAGTCCGGCTCTTGCTGATAGCTGACGGCTGATAGACTGATTGCTTTTGTAATTGGCAATCGTCAATTCTTCCCCCCTACTTTTCGACCAAGTCCGGCAACTGCTGCGTCCGGCTGTAAAGGGCCCGGATCCGGTTGAATCGGTCGGCGGCGCGCTGCCAGCGTTCGAGCTCGTCGTCGTAACGGATGAGGATGTTCTCCAGAAAGTAGGGCCGGTTTTCCCTGAGCCATAGTTCCCGGTAACGAATGCCGAGCGCCGAGCTCTGGTCGCGCAGGTCCTGCAGAAGGCCGTTCACGCTGCTGATCCGGCCCAGTATGCCGCGTACCTGTTGGCGGTCGGAGGCGTTCGCCTGCGCCTGCGCGTAGAGATCGGCGATGTACTTGGCGTAGATCGCCTTCTGCCCGAGGAAGTCGAAGCGGCGCGCGGCGAAGTCGACGTAATCGAGCAATTCGGCGTTGCGCCGCGCCAGCCGGCGGTTCGTGATGAGATCGGCCATCACCTCCTCCGCCAACAGCCGCACCCGATGCGCCACCGGTTCCATTTGCAGGTAGAACTTCTGGCCGTTGGGATCGAACGGATCCATCCACGTCAGGCGGTCTTGTCCATCCTGCTTGATCGCGTCACGCAGCGCCTGGTGGATCCCGGTGAGCTGCTGAATCTCATTCGCGAAGTGGTTGCCGTCAGCGCGGTAGAAGGACCAGTCCCAGGTGTTCTGGAACTGGGCGTCGTCCACCGTGTCCTGCCAGCTTTGCGCCGCGCCGTAGACGAACCCATACCACGTATAGTTGAAGAGGCTTTCGCCGTCATCCATCCAGGTGGTGTTGATCGCGCCCGTCGCGCCCAGCTTCTTGCCGTCGGCGATGAACCCCTTAATGTTAGGCAGTCCCATGGCATAGTCGGGAAAGATGCGGTTCCAGTTGTTGACTCCGGGCGCGACCCAGACTTCCAGGCCGACGTCGCGGAATGGCTTGATCTCGGGCACAAACGACGGCCGCGGCTCGTAGACCCACGGTACGGCCACCATGTCGTGCGGAAGTTGGCTCAGCAGCTCCGGATGCCTCACCGCGATGTCGCCCCAGAACAGTACCTTGCGGTGATAGGGCTGCAAGAGCTGGTCAATCTGCTTCAGGTAATCGATGTAGACCTGACCTTCGCTCTCCTTCTCTGCCAACGCCTTCGTTCTGCCCTGGCCAAGTTCATCCGTCTCGTCGGCGCCGATGTGAATGTGCGGGGAAGGGAAGACCGAGGTGAGATCGGCGAACATGGTGCCAATAAACTTGAGCGAGTCAGGCACGGTGGGCGTAAGGACGTGGCCGTAGGGTACCTCCGCCATGTTCTGAAATCTTTCGTACTGCAAGGCCAGGTGCATGTGGCCGAACGACTCCTGATCGGGTATCACTTCCAAGTGATAGGGACGGGCGAACTCAACAATCTCCTTTGCCTCAGCGGGAGTGATGGCGCCGCCCTGCGCGCCCACCAGGGGCAGGCTGGGGTAATCGAAGGTGTTCTCAAAGTAGAGGGAGTAGACGTTGATCTTGTACTCGCTCAGCAGGGCGATATCATGTTTGATGGAAGCGACCGTCGGGACCGGCCCGCGGCTGATGTCGATGTGGACGCCGCGCCAGCGCAGAGCGGGCCAATCCACCGTCCGCACCGCCGGTGCTTGCGCTCCGTGTTCGCCGCTCGGGTGCAGAAGTTGGCGGAGGGTCTCGACGCCGTAGAACACGCCCGCGGCGCTCGAGGCCACCACGTCGGCTTCGTGCGGCGTTACCCACAGAAGGTAGCCCTCATCGGCGGCAGCAGGCGGAAGCGTCACGCCGGCGGCGCGGAGAATTCGCTGGCCGACTTGGCTCTCTGCGCGCGCCAGCACGATGCGGGATCCTTTCGCGCTCCGTGACTGTATGCGGGCCTCGACTCCGTCGAACGACTCGAGGTCTTTCGCCAGCAGTGACGCGGCAAACTGGTCCTCGCCGGAGGCGTCACTGACTTCGATCGCCACGTGAGGGCCGGTCTGGAACGTGCCTTGGCCGATCTCAAGCTGGCGGGGATAAGGAGTGAGCGGCAGTTCCGCCGCGGGGAGCAAGGAGAAAAAGAGCAAGGTAACAGCGACCGTGAAGCAGGCTTTAATCATGGGACTCCTTATTCGTGTTGCTGGCCGCAGTCGGCGATGGGCTGCAAGCAACGGAGGATTATATTACGTTGGTGCGCGGCCGGCTCGGTGATTCTCACCGATCGACCTTGCCTGGGAGCGCGGGCGTCCCGCCCGCTCTTTCCTCAACCTCTAAATGAGACCGTCAGTGGACCGCGTCCGGTCGGAAAGGAAGAGAAGAGCGGGCGGGACGCCCGCGCTCCAAGGCCAAATGGGACACCACATTCACGTGAAGTTCGTTGACAGCGCCGGAAGCGCTGTGCTAAACATAGGCATTCAATGCGGGAGCAAGCTACCTCCGAGTTGAGCTCGCGCGTCGTGACAATCAACTGAATGGCAGATGAACCCAAAGGGCCGCCCGAAGCCCCCGGACCAAAACAACCTTCAGCCGAACCATCTCCATCGGCTCCGCCGGTTCCATCGGCCCCACCGGCGGCGACGCCCAAGCCCCCTGCGCCCAAGGCTCCGCCCGCTGCGCCCAAGCCCCCTGCCAAGCCCGATCCCTGGTCCAGCCCGCTGGTGGACGAATTGCAGAAACGGTTTCCCGGAGCGATCAGCAGCCCGCTGATATTCCGCAATCAGCCGTTCATGACCGTGGACAAAACTTCGTTGGTCGCCGTCTGCGAGTTTCTAAAGAGCGATGAAGGCGGCGCCTACACCTTCCTGACCGACGAGACTGCGGTGGATTATCCCAAGCGCGAAAAGCGTTTCGAAATCATCTATCAGTTGTATTCGTTCAAACTCAACCACCGACTGCGCCTGAAAGTCTTGGCTGGCGCAGGCGAAAAGGTCCCATCGGTGGTTGGCGTGTGGGTAACCGCGAACTGGCTCGAGCGCGAAGTGTATGATATGTTCGGCGTCGAGTACGAGGGCCACCCTGATTTGAAGCGCATTCTGCTGCCGGACGGATGGGTGGGACACCCGCTGCGCAAGGACTACGATATTCTCAAGCAGGACGATGCATGGGTCCGGGAAAACTTGCATATTGAGAGTGGACAGTAGAAAGCAGTAGGCAGTCGGCAGAAGGCAGTAGGCAGAAAGCAGAAAGCAGAAAGCAGAAGGCAGAAAGCAGCAGGAGATCGCCGGGAAGCCGCGGAGCGGCGAAAGAGTTTAGCCCAGGGCGCAAGCCCTGGGATAGGTGGCCGCCTCCATTCTCTTCTCTTCCGGTAGGCGACGGAAAGCAGTAGGCAGTAAAAAGATAGGCAAAAGGCAAAGACACTTCGTTGATGATTTCGGGACACTGGGTACCGACGACCGATAACCGACAACCGATGACTAACCCAAAATGCCGGAAGTAACTTTTCTTGACGCCAACGAACTCGTGATCAATATGGGGCCGCAGCACCCGGCCACGCATGGCGTTTTGCGCGTAAAACTGAAACTGGACGGCGAGAAGGTGGTAGGCTCCGAGTGCGTCATCGGCTACCTCCATCGCGGCGTGGAAAAGATCGCCGAAAACCGTACTTACCAGCAGTTTGCGCCCTACGTCGACCGCATGGACTACGTGG
The DNA here is from genome assembly GCA_035315065.1 of Terriglobia bacterium. GTDB lineage: Bacteria > Acidobacteriota > Terriglobia > UBA7540 > UBA7540 > DATFYM01. Next base: position 79,605 of record DATFYM010000041.1, on the reverse strand, counting down.
CCGCGGTGACGAATGGCATGGGTTACTGCGAGGCGGTGGAAAAATTGCTGGGGGTGGAGTTGCCGCCGCGGGCCCAGTATACGCGCATGATCCTTGCCGAGTTGCAGAGGATTGCCAGCCACCTGCTCTGGCTCGGCACCCATGCCCTCGATCTCGGCGCCATGACCCCGGTCTTCTACACCTTCCGCGAGCGGGAAGAGATACTGAAGATTTTTGAGAATTACTGCGGCGCCCGTCTCACCACGCACGCTTTTCGCATCGGTGGCCTCCAGTACGACCTTTACGACAACTTCGAACACGATGTGCGGAAGTTTTGCAGCACTATCAACTCCAGGATCGATGAATACGAGGAGTTGCTGACTACCAACCGCATCTGGATGGAGCGCACCAAGAACGTGGGCGTGCTCTCGGCGGAGGATGCCGTCGCTTACGGCGTCACCGGACCGGTGCTGCGGGGCTCGGGCGTGAAGTGGGACGTGCGCAAGGCCCAGCCTTACGAGGCCTACGATAAGGTGGAGTTTGAGGTGCCGATCGGCCAGTACGGCGACACCTACGACAGGTACATCGTGCGCATTTTGGAAATGCGCCAATCCGTGCGCATCACGAATCAGTGCGTGGAGCGGATCGCGCCCGGGCCGATCATGGGAAAGGTGGGCAAGATCATCAAGCCCCCGCCTGGGGTCGAAGTATACCACTCGATCGAGGCGCCTAAAGGCGAACTGGGTTATCTGGTGGTGAGCGATGGCACCACCAATCCTTACCGGGTGCGCGTGCGCCCGCCCTCGTTTGTGAACCTCGAGGCTTTCGATAAGATGATCCGGGGACATCTGGTGGCGGACGTGGTAGCCATCATCGGCACGCTGGATATCGTTTTGGGGGAAGTGGACCGGTAGGAAAAGGGTGAAGGGTAAAGGGTAAAGGGTAAACGAAGAGAAGACCGCTGGTGGTTCGGTCTTCGTCTTCGTTTACCCTTTACCCTTCACCCTTTACCCTTTACCCCTCAACCGGAAATGATTCAATGGCGCAAGTACTCCAATTCGTCGCAGCCCACCCCTTGATCGCGGCTCTGATCAAGATCCTGATCGTGTTCCTGGTGCTCTCCATCATCATCATGTACATCGTTTACGTGGAGCGCAAGGTGCTGGCGTTTATGCAGGCGCGGCTGGGACCGATGCGGGTGGGGCCTTGGGGAGCGTTGCAGGCGATCGCCGATCCTCTCAAACTGATGCTGAAGGAGGACATCATACCCTCCCAGGCAGATAGAACCGTCTTTATGATTGCCCCCGTCATCGGCGTGATGGCTGCGCTTTCGGTTTTCGCGGTGATCCCGTTCGCCGGCAACTTCTATATCGCAGATGTGAACATCGGCATTCTGTTGATCCTGGCCGTCTCGTCGCTGGGAATCTACGGCATTATCCTGGGCGGGTGGGCCTCCAACAGCCACTATCCGCTGCTGGGCGCGCTGCGGTCAGCCGCTCAACTGGTGAGCTACGAAGTGGCAGCGGGCCTCGCCGTGGTGGGCGTGCTGCTGTTCTCGAATTCGCTGAGCATGATCACCATCGTGACGAGACAACAGGAAATGGGCGTCTGGAACGTGATCGTTCAGCCGGTCGCCTTTTTCGTTTACCTGGTGGCTGCCGTCGCCGAGAGCAACCGCGCCCCGTTTGACCTGCCGGAGGCGGAGTCGGAGTTGACGGCCGGTTTCCACACCGAATACAGCGGCTTCCGTTGGGCGCTGTACTTTATGGCCGAGTACGCGGCCATGATCCTGGTTTCGTGCATCGGCGTGACTCTGTTTTTCGGCGGCTGGCTGCGCCCGTTTGAGTCCGTGCATTGGCTGGCCGGTGCGCCTTCTGCCGCGGGCGCGATGGGAGGCTTGCTGTACTACGCGCCGCCGGCGGGCTTGTTGGGCTTCGCCGCCTTCATTATCTGGCTGGCGCGCCGGACTCCGATCCCCAGCGAGAGACTTTTCTGGATGGGCTTTGCTGCGGCTTGTGTGCTGCTCGGAGCGCTGGTGGCCTATCCGCCCCTGCTCCACGCGGTGCAGGGAGTCTTTTGGTTTTCGGTGAAGGTGGCGATCTTCCTCTATGCTTTCATCTGGTATCGGGGCACTTTCCCGCGATACCGGTACGATCAACTGATGAAGCTCGGCTGGCGTTGGATGATTCCGCTGGCGCTGGCCAATCTGATTGTGACCGCGGTACTGCGTTATTGGTGGATTGCGACTCATACGGGCACACCCACTGCCCTTATCTTGAGGTAGACGGTAGAATGTAGACGGTATAAGGGCTCGAAGGGGTAGATGGCAGACTGCATATGGCATAAGGGCGGCAGTGGGAGGGTCTTCCCTGTCTACTGTCTACCGTCTGCTGTCTACTGAATATGGCAATCGAAAGGTTCGAACAACTCGAGGTGTGGCAGGTTGCCCATGCGCTGGTGCTGGGTGTTTACAAGGCGACTCTTTGCTTGCCGTCGGACGAGAGGTTTGGTCTCGTTTCTCAGATGAGGCGAGCGGCCGTGTCGATACCTGCCAACATTGCAGAAGGCTTCAAGCGGCGCGGCCAGCAAGATAAGGCGCACTTCTACAATATTGGGGAGGGGTCACTAGAGGAGTTGCGATATTACTTCATCCTGTGTCGCGACTTGGGTCATAAGATCGAGTTTGAAGTGATGGCAAAGCAAGCTGACCAGATAAGTCGCATGTTGCATGGGTTAATCAAGTCGGTGAAGAGGGTAGACGGTAGACAGTAGACCGTAGAAGGGAGGAAACGGACAATGGATTGGGCGGCAGGGCTTCTCTTCGTCCCTGGCGTCTACCCTCGCGGTGGAGGCGGTTTTTCCCTTATACCGTCTGCCGTCTACTGTCTACCTTGATCGACATGAACCTCCAGTACATTGCGTTCTTTACCCTGGCGGCGGCGGCGTTGATCTCCGCCGTGATGGTGATTACCCGCCGCAATCCGGTCCACAGCGTCATGTGGCTGATCGTGACCTTGTTCTCCGTGGGCGGGATTTTCCTGACGCAGCGCGCGGAGTTTCTGTTCGCCGTGCAGATCATTCTCTACGTGGGCGGCATCATGGTGCTGTTCTTGTTTGTCGTGATGCTGGTGAACATCGACGTAGCGGTGAAGCAGGCAGAGTTCAGCCGGCAGTGGCCCCTGGCGCTGGTGACCGTGGGCGTGTTGACGGCGGAGCTTGGCTACGGCTTCTATGTTGCCGTCCACAAGGGATTGAACCTGCCGGAGGTTACGGCAGCCGCAGCCACGGCCTCGCCGGGAAACACGGAGCTGGTGGCGCAATCGCTCTATCAGACTTATGCCCTGCCGGTGGAGATTGCGTCGATCCTGCTGCTGGTGGCGATGGTCGGCGCAGTACTTATGGCTAAGAAGCAGTTGTGAGGGTAAAGGGTAAAGGGGTAAAGGGGTAAAGGGTAAAACAAGAACATCACTTGGCCGGGTTCGGGTTTCTTTTTTACCCTTTAACCTTTACACTTTACACTTTTCAAAAATGATCCCAACTTCTTGGTATCTATTTCTCGGCACGGCGCTGTTCACGGTGGGCGTGATCGGTGTGCTCACGCGCCGCAACGTGATCGTGATCCTGATGTCCATCGAGCTGATCCTGAACGCGGTGAACATCAACCTGGTGGCGTTCTCGAATTATCTCCAGTCGGTGGACGGTCAGGTTTTCGCAATTTTCGTCATCACCGACGCGGCGGCCGAGGCAGCCGTCGGGCTCGGTTTGATCATTGCCTTGTTCCGGAATAAGGAGACGGTGAACGCGGACGAAATCGATCTGCTGAAATGGTAGGCTCGAAAGGGTAAAGGGTAAAGGGTAAACGAAGACAAAGACCTCTCGCTGAAGACGCGGAGGCGGTAGGTCGGCCGAATAGTTACTTTCGGGTTCAAACAAGTGGGGAATGAGGAAAGGAAAACATTTCGACCCCTGGACTACAAGAGCCCGCCCGACATTCGCAAACGGGCTTTTCGGTATTCGTTGCGTGCTATCAAGTTGTACCGCTTCCTTCAGGAAGGAAAGGATGGAGCTGGCTGGGTTCTCGGCAAGCAATACCTCAGAGCCGCGCCCTCTATCGGAGCGAATATGGAAGAGGCCCAGTCTGCGGAAACCAAAGCGGACTTCATCCACAAGTATGGAATCGCTCAGAAGGAGGCGAAGGAGAGCGTGTACTGGTTGTGACTCATGGTGGGATCTGGCACGGTCAGCCCCCACCGCCTAAAGCCGTTGATTAAAGAAACTGAGGAAATCTACGCAGTGATTACTGCGATTATTGTGAAAAGCAAGCAAGTAAAGGGTAAAGGGTAAAGGATGAAGGGTGAAAGGATGAAGAGCTGAACCAGGATGGGAGGGTAAGGGTGGAGGGTTAAGGGATAAGAGTAAGGATGAAGGGCTGAACTAATGGGTTTCTAGCCTTTTGACCTTTACCCTTTACACTTTACCCTTTACCCTTTGCGCTTCAGCCTTTTATGTCGCCCATGCTGAACCACATTTGGCTCATTCCGTTGCTTCCCGCGCTCGGCGCGCTCATCCAGCTTTTGGTCGGCCGGAAGCTGCCGAAGAATGCTGTATCGGCGATTTGCGTCGGGCTGCCTGGGCTCTCTTTTCTGTGGGCGATCGGTTGCTTCTTTGGTCTGTTGGGTCAGCCGGAGCACCGTTTCCTGCTGCCGCTTTACTCCTGGCTGCCGGGTGGCGTCTTTCACCTTTCCAACGGAACGCTCGCCAACTTCAATGCCAACGTCGGCTTCCAGCTTGATCCCCTCTCAGCCGTGATGCTGCTGGTGGTGACCGGCGTCGGCTTCCTGATCCACATCTACTCCATCGGTTACATGGGGCACGAGGGAGGTTACTACCGGTTTTTCGGTTACATGAACCTGTTCATGTTCTCGATGCTGATCCTGGTCCTGGCGGATAACTACGTGATGATGTTCGCGGGCTGGGAAGGCGTGGGCTTGTGTTCCTACTTCCTCATCGGGTTCTACTTCCACAAGAAGTCCGCCGGAGACGCCGGGAAGAAGGCCTTCATTGTGAACCGCATCGGCGACGCCGGCTTCCTGCTGGGCGTCATGCTGATGGCGGTGACCTTCGGCACGTTGAATTTCCAGAGCGTTACCGAGGCAGCGCGGAGCGGGCAGTACGCGGTAGGCAGCGGTGTAATCACCGCCATCTGCATTCTGCTTTTCATCGGCGCTACCGGCAAGTCGGCGCAGATTCCGCTCTATGTCTGGCTGCCCGACGCCATGGAAGGCCCCACGCCGGTCAGCGCCTTGATCCACGCCGCCACCATGGTGACGGCGGGCGTTTACATGGTGGCCCGCTCCAACGCCCTTTTCGTGCTGGCGCCGGCGGCGCTGGCCATCGTCGCCGTCATTGGCGCGGCGACGGCGATTTGGGCGGCATCCATCGGACTCGTCCAAAACGACATCAAGCGCGTGCTCGCCTATTCCACCGTCAGCCAGCTCGGCTATATGTTCCTTGCCTGCGGCGTAGGCGCGTTCGCCGCCGGTATTTTCCACGTGATGACCCACGCCTTTTTTAAAGCGCTGCTCTTCCTGGGCTCGGGCAGCGTCATCCACGCGCTCTCGGGCGAGCAGGACATGCGCAAGATGGGTGGACTCAGCCGTAAGATTCAAATCACCTTCTACACCATGGCGATCGCCACCTTTGCGATTTCCGGTATTCCGCCGCTCGCAGGTTTCTTCAGCAAGGACGAGATCCTCTGGAACGCTTTTGCCGGGCCGTACCCGCAAAAGGCGCTGTGGGTGATTGGATTGGTGACGGCCGGCATGACGGCGTATTATATGTTCCGCCTGCTGTACATGACCTTCGCCGGTGAGTCGCGCGTGCCGCACGAAGTGGAGCACCACATCCACGAGTCGCCTTGGTCGATGCTGGGGCCGCTGGTGGTGCTGGCGGCGCTTTCGTTCGGCGGCGGGTGGATTGGCATAGGTTCTAACAGTCCCTTGGCGAAGTTTCTCGATCCGGTGTTCGAAAATCCTGCCGCTCGCCACGCCGCCGAGTCGTCGGCCGCGCTCGAATACGGGCTGATGGCGCTGTCAGTGGCCGTGGCCGTGGCTGGGATCGCCGTCGCGCACAAATACTTTGTGAGCCGACCTGTCACTCCGGAACGCCTTGCCGTGCCGCCGGGGCCAGTCGAGACCGTGCTCTTGAACAAGTACTACGTGGACGAGGTCTACGACGCCCTCTTTGTGAATCGCACCAAGGACTTAGGCAACGGGATGGCGGCTTTCGACCAGATCGTGGTGGATGGCGGCGTCAACGGCGTCGGCTTCTTCACGCGACTCACCGGGGAGGCCTCGCGTTTCTGGGACAAGTGGGTAATCGACGGCTTGGTCAACGTGACCGCTTTCTTCGTAAAGGTGCTGAGCTACCCGGTGCGGGTGATCCAGACCGGGTTGGTCCAGAACTATGCTTGGTTGATCGTGGTGGGGGTGCTGGTGTTTATGGGATACTACCTGCTACATTGAGGCCTGCGAGCGCGGGCGTCCCGCCCGCTCTTCCCCTGAAGCGCAAGTGAGGCCGTCAGCGGATTTGGGAGTATATGGTGAAAGAACGCCTTTGGGCACCTAAGCTACGATGTTGTTGAAAATACTAGGACGGCGGTCGCGGAGCGGCTCGAAAGCCAGGATATTTATGAAAATAAATGTCTTAGCCTAATATGCCAGCTATGTTATTTATAACAAAAGACTTAGTCACAAACCGGATTCATCGAGAACTGTCGGCCTCAAGGGGGTCGAAATGAAGGAGGGTCCCACTATGTCGATGAAAACAAAAGAGACTAAGACTCGTTTTCGGGAAGGTCCCACTATATCGCTGAAAACAAAATGAGTTAACACGCGATAACCCACTATATGTATGATAAGAAATATGGTTAGCAGGCATGAGGTTGACGAGGAACGCGGCGTGATTTGTAGTCTAGCTCCTCGCTGGCGTCGAGGGAAACTATGAACTTTGTTCACAGTCACATTCTGAGTATCGTCCTTTTCACCCCGCTGGCGGGACTGATTCTGCTGATGTTCATCCCCGGCGAGAACAAGCAGGCGATTCGCGTCTGGGGCAACGTCGCCATGTTCGTGGGATTCCTCGTCTCGCTGCCGCTGGTTTTCTGGTTTACAAGCGAGACGCCGGACCAGCAGTTCAAGTTTGTCGAGCGACACGACTGGATCGCTTCCATTGGCGCGCAGTATCATCTCGGCATCGACGGCATCAGCTTTCTGCTGATCATGCTGACCACCGTCCTGGGGTTTCTTTCCGTGCTCTCATCGTGGTCGGCAATCCAGGAGAGAGCCAAGGAATACTACGCCATGTTCCTGCTGCTCCAGGTGGGCATGCTGGGCGTCTTCATGTCGCTCGATTTCTTCCTGTTTTACGTGTTCTGGGAAGTGATGCTGGTGCCGATGTATTTCATCATCGGAGTGTGGGGCGGCCCTCGCAAGCTGTACGCTGCCATCAAGTTCTTCCTCTATACGCTGGCCGGTTCGGTCCTGATGCTGCTGGGCATCCTGACGCTTTACTTCCACTACCATACCGCCACCGGGGCCTACACCTTCGACGTGATCGAGCTGATGAAATACCCGTTCCCGCCCAATATCCAGAACTGGGTCTTCTGGGCCTTTATGGTCGGGTTCGCGATCAAGGTGCCGATGTTCCCGTTCCACACCTGGCTGCCCGACGCCCACGTGGAGGCGCCCACGGCCGGCTCGGTGATCCTGGCCGGCGTCCTGCTGAAGATGGGGACTTACGGTTTCGTGCGCTTCTCGCTGCCCTTGCTGCCTCAGGCCAGTTCCAACCCGAGAATCGTGAAGGTGATGATCGTGCTGTCGATCATTGCCATCATCTACGGCGCGTTGGTTTCCTTGATGCAGCGCGACATGAAGAAGCTGATCGCCTATTCGAGCGTTAGCCATCTGGGCTTCTGCACGCTGGGGATCTTTGCCCTCACTCCTCTGGCTCTCAAGGGCAGCGTCCTTCAGCAGATCAACCACGGCATCTCCACCGGGGCGCTATTCTTGATCGTGGGGCTGATTTACGAGCGGCGCCACACCCGCGAGATCAAGGAATTCGGCGGGCTTTCCAACGTGATGCCGATCTACGCCACGCTGTTTATGATCGTGATGCTGTCATCGATCGGGTTGCCGCTGCTCAACGGCTTCATCGGCGAGTTCACCATCCTGCAAGGGGCGTTCGAGGCCAATTGGCACTGGGCGGCGTGGGCCGTGGTGGGGATTGTCCTCGGCGCGGCCTACATGTTGTGGCTTTACCAGCGCACCATGTTCGGTACGTGCGACAATCCGAAGAATCAGGTCCTCAAGGACCTCAACCTGCGCGAGATCATGACCCTGGTGCCGCTCATCGTCTGGGCGTTTTGGATCGGCCTCTACCCCAAGCCGTTCTTCAACGTACTCGACAAGCCGGTGATGGCGATCGTGGCGCGCGTGAGCCCCACCTACGCGACTCACCACCCGATTCCCAGTCCTCCCGGCAATGCCGCGCTGGCGCCGCCGACGCCGGCCGAGAAACCTGCTGCGCAGCCAGAAGCTATGAAATAATCGCGAGCGAGCGTCCAACACAGAGACACAGAGGCACAGAGAAAAAATGGGAAACGTCGGGAAACAAACAACATCTTCATATGATCGTTCTCTTCTTTGTGTCTCTGTGCCTCTGTGTTTAATTCTTCTTGCCTTTGCAGTCGTCAGTCGGCAATCGGCAATCGGCAATGCAGGAGCGCCACGGTAATGCTGAGCGCACATTTTCCACCCGATCTCCAGGCGATCATTCCCGAGATTCTTGTGGCGATGTTCGGCCTCGCCATTCTGGTGCTCGATTTTCTTCTCGAGAAGAATGAGAAGTACTGGAACGCCGTCACCGCCCTCATCGGGCTTTCCTTTGCCGCCGTGAAGCTGCTGACGTTCTGGCCGGACGTTATTGTGGGCGGCCCTTACCACGGCTTTTCGGACGGTTTCGTTTTGGATTCCTTTTCCATCTTTCTCAAACTCATTATTGTGGCGGCGACCGCGCTGGTGGTGCTGATCTCCGCCAAGTACCTGGAGATTGAGCACGCGCATCACGGCGAGTACTACGCGCTGCTGTTGTTTTCGGCCGTGGGCATGATGTTCCTGGCCTCAGGCACGGACCTGATCGTGTTGTTCATCGCCTTGGAGGTGATGGCGCTGTGCGAATATGTACTGGCGGGATTCCTGCGCCGCAGCCGCAGGTCGAACGAAGCCGCGGTGAAGTTCTTTCTTCTCGGGGCTTTTTCCTCCGGCCTGCTGCTTTACGGCATGTCGCTGCTCTACGGCATCGGTGGATCCACCAAGCTGGCGGTGATTGCGGAGCGCCTGGCGGAACGTCCGCTCAATGACCCGTTGGCGTGGGTGGCGATGATCACGCTGCTGGCGGGGCTCTTCTTCAAAATCGCCGCCGTCCCCTTCCATCAGTGGACGCCGGACACTTACGAGGGCGCGCCCACCTCCATCACTGCCTTTATCTCCGTGGCGCCCAAAGTGGCTTCCTTCGCCCTCCTGCTTCGCATGCTATTTGCTGGCATGCCGGCCCTCCAGAAGAACTGGCAGCCGCTGACCATCGGAGTTGCCATCGCCACCATGACCTTGGGGAACCTGGCCGCTCTCACCCAGACCAACATCAAACGGTTTTTCGGCTATTCCACCATCTCCCACGTCGGCTACCTGCTGCTGGGCGTGGTGGCGGCGGCGGACGGAAACGCCGACGGCCTCACTGCCGTGGTCATTTACCTGCTCGTTTATGCGTTCATGAATCTCGGGGCCTTTGCCGTGATCCTGCTGATGCGCCGCAAGGAGATCATCGGCGACGAGATTGACGACCTCTCCGGCCTGATGTCGCGGGCGCCCGTGGCCGCGATCTTCATGCTGATCTTCCTCCTTTCCCTGGCCGGGATTCCTCCCACCGCCGGCTTTATCGGGAAGTACTACATCTTTCTGTCGCTCGTCGAGACGGGCCACTACTACCTGGCGGTCCTGGGCGTGGCTTACGCGGTGGTCGCGCTCTACTACTACTTCCGGATTGTGGTGGCCATGTTCATGAAGCCGGCGCCGGATACGATACCGCTGGCTTCGAGCGCGGCGCTGCGCGTCGCCTTGGGCGTGACCCTGGCCATGACGCTGATCATCGGCATTTATCCTGATCCGTTCATTGGCTGGGCCAAGTTGGCCATCCAGCCGTTCTTTTCTTGAGGCTGGTCCTAAGGCCGGTCCTAAAGGCTCATCCGGAAAAACCCCGGGGAGCGCGAAGAATTGCCGATTGCAGATTGACGATTGACGATTGCAAGACAAGGGTCGGCAAGCCACGCGGCGCTTTCAATAGGCCATCGAGAATCGTCAACGAGGGTCTCTTCCAATCGTCAATCGTCAATCTGCAATCTGCAATTCTTCGATTCAAGAGCAATCCAAGCAGCGTGGGGAGTGGATATGCCAGGCGGGCAGAAATCATCTGACATTTGGGAGCGAGTGGCGTATTATACCAGTCTGGGTGTCGTTCTGCCCGCCGGCGCTGCCGTAGGTTATGCGGTGGGGTGGTTGTTGGATCGATGGCTGAAAACCTCGCCGATCTTTGGTGTGATCATGACCTTTCTCGGTGCGGCGGGTGGGTTCATCGAAGTCCTTATAATCTTAAAGCGAGCCGAAAAGCGTGACGAACGAAATGAATCGGGGGGAAGCGGACCTGGCCCGAGCTGAAGCGCGACTTCCGCGCTGGATGATGGCGGGGGCGCTCCTGGGCACGATCGGCATTCTTGCCACGGGACACCTGCGTTGGGCGCTCGGCTTCGGCTTGGGCGCGGCGCTCGCCATCCTCAACTACTATTGGCTCCATGACGCGATCACGGCGCTTTTCGACGCGGGGACGATACGCGTGCCCAAGCGCGTGGTGGTGAAGTTCGCACTTCGCTACCCGCTGGCGTTCTTGGGCCTCTACCTGTTTTATGCAACGGGGTGGCTGCCGTTTGCGGGGATTCTGGCCGGCATGTTCGTGCCCGTTGTCGGGATTCTGTTTGAGGCAGTGTTACAAGTCTGGCAGGGACTCGCGGGCAACTCGGTAGTCGATCAAGCGACGGTGAAGCCTACCGAGAACGGGTAACCGAGGAGGTGTGGAAAATTGCTCTTAGGCAGGCAGAGTAGAGGAGGAACGATGTACTCATGATGAATAACATGGAACGTTAACTCCGGCGTTGGAGTAATGGAAGCGTTGGCGAAGTTTAGTTACTCGCATGGTACAACTTATAGGATTAAGTAGTGGGGCTCGTACTCTTGGCCAACCACTTCGTGGAGGGGCACGGCTCACGACAAGGATGCGCAGAGCAAGCTCCTGGCGTGCATTGCTGGGATCGGCGGCAGGGGACACCGTCGCCACCTCGCGCCGACGAGCGATGTTTTTTTCAGGACCGAAGCCACCAATATGTTGAAACCAAACGAAGACACCCCGGGACCGAACCCAACACGAACCCATTTCGAGTCGGCAGTCCGCAGTCCGCAGTTGGCAGTCCGCACCGTCGGCAGGTCTAGGGAACTGCTGACTGCTGACCGCCGACTGCTGACTGCTTTTTCAGGACCGAAGCCACCAATATGTTGAAAAGAAACGAAGAAACCCCCGGGACCGAACCCAATACGAACCCATTTGCGGAAAACGGGGCAAAATGGGCGCCATGAGGATACCCGAGGATCGGAGAAGCGGCGCCTTGGGGTGAATTGGGTGCCGTTAGGATGCCAGGAAATTGGGTTTGTCTGAACATGTTTTCAAGGAGCCGTCGGGTGCTGTGGTTCGCGTCAAGTGTTAACGATGAACCGCCCCGCCCGTTCCCAACATTGTCAGAAGGAGAAGCAAGAGCTGTGAGTCAGATAAGTCAAGTTGAGAATAGAGAACATTTTTTCGCGCCTTCTGCGAACTGACAACTGACTATGGAACACGAAATTTGGTTTACGGCAATTCTTAACAAGATCTTCGGCGGCGCAGTGACCGCGCTGCTCACCAAGATTGCAACTCTCCACGGCCTGGAATGGGTCCGGCCGGCTGATCCGGCGCACCCGATTCACAATTACCTGGCGATGGAGATCCTGGTCGCATTGTTGCTTATCGTGTTGGCGCTCGTGGTCCGGTCGCGGCTCTCCATTGAGCATCCGGGCACGCTACAACATGTGATGGAAGTGCTGGTGGACTTCGTGCGGAGCACGGCGGGAGAAGTCATCGGTCATGGCGCCGACCGCTACGTTCCAATGCTGGGCACGCTTTTTCTCTTCGTCATGGCGTGCAATCTGCTTAGCCTGTTGCCGGGGCAGGGAGTGCCGGTACCGGCTTTTGGCATCGAAGTGAGCCCGACGGGATATATCCAGGCGACCTTGGGCTGCGCCGTGGTGGTGTTTCTCTACTACAATTACCAGGGCTTCCGCCAGCAGGGCATCTTGGGGTATTTGAAGCATTTTTGCGGTCCGATCCTCGCCATGGCGATTATTATGTTTCCGATTGAAATTATCTCCAACGTGGGGCGAATGCTTTCGCTCAGCGTCCGTCTCTATGCCAATATGCTGGTCGGCGGTCTCCTGGAGAAAGTATTCGGGGGATTGATACCGCTGGTGGTGCCTGTCATCTTCATGGGTTTGCACCTCTTTGTATCGCTCCTGCAGGCCTACATCTTTATGCTGCTGCCGGCCGTTTACCTCGGCCTCGCGGTGGGCGAAGAGCACTGAAAGAAGAAGGAGTCAGGAGACAGGAGTCAGGAGACAGAATGAAGACGCTCACAATTCGAGCTGCACTTTCATCTCTTCATTCTGACTCCTGTCTCCTGACTCCTTCTTGTTGCTGATCGCTGAAAGCTGATAGCTACTGAGAACTGAAAACTGAGAACTGAAAACTTTTATTGCGGCATTATCCGCCAGTGTGAGGCCCGTCTGAACGATGCGGTGTCGGGCAACCACCTCCTGGCGGAAATTTACTAAGCGGCTTCGCAGCCTTCGATTTGGATGATTGAATCGAGGTTGTGCGCGGCCAAAGGAGATAACAGTGAAAAGATATTGGTGGATGTTCTTGACGATTGTCACCGGGTTGCTCGTCGCGGCGCCGGCCTTCGCTCAGACGCCAGAAAGCACGGCGGGAGCCGATCATAAGTGGATCTGGATCACCTCCGGCTTCTCCATGGCGATCGCCTCCGCAGGATGCGGGTACGCGCAGTCGAAGGCGACAGCGGCCGCCTGCGAGGGTCTGGGACGTAATCCGGGAGCACGGGCGGCGATTCAGTTCGCGCTGATCCTGGCCCTGGTGCTGATCGAATCGATGGCGCTCTATACGTTTGCCATCATCTTTGCCAAAGTGGGATAGCCCTGCGCCCATGTAGGGTGTGAACGATTAAGCACAGAGGCGCAGAGACGCGGAGAAGAGAGGGAGGATTTGGCCATCCATAAGCTTGAGGTTCTCCCGGCGGGCTAAGAATCAAGAGCTTAACACAGAGTTCGCCGAAGGCTCACAGAGGTCACGGAGAAGACAAAGAGCGTGCAGAGGACTTCAGCGTAGCCTTTCTTCTCTGCGATCTCTCCGTTAACATGGTGCGTAAGTCCTTTAGACTGAGCAAACCCTTTCTGACCGTCGCACCATGTTACTGGCTCTATGAACGACGACGACAGTCGGCGCTCCCGCTCTGTGTTGAGGTCTTCTTTTGGTTCCGGCCACACGCCGCGCTGTGTTCGAGGGCCTCGGCAATTGCTTCACACCTCCTATGCCCGGTGCAAGGCTTATGAGAGCCGCGGTCCTTCATCAAGCCGGATCACCTCTGACCATCGAAGAAGTCGAGAAGCCCGTGCCGGGCGCGGGCGAGGTCCTGATCCAAGTCAAAGCCTGCGGCGTGTGCCACACCGACCTGCATCTGGCGGCGGGCGAGTGGAGGCTACATAAGTTGCCACTCGTGCTGGGGCACGAGGCCGTCGGAGTGGTGGAGGCGGTGGGCCCGGGCGTGGCCAACTTCAAAGCCGGCGACCGCGCCGGCATTCCCTGGATCTACTCCGCCTGTGGAATTTGTGAATATTGCACCAGCGACCGTGAGCCGCTCTGCCCGGCGGTCATGGTGACCGGATTCATGGTGGACGGCGGCTACGCGGAGTACGTAAAGGCGCCGGCCTCGTACGCGGTCGCCATGCCCCCGGAGTTCGGCTTCGTGGAGGCGGCGCCGCTCTACTGTGCGGCGCTGACGTCGTATCGGGCTTTGAAGGTGTCGGGCGCTCGCGTCGGCGAGACAGTGGCCGTGTGGGGAGTCGGAGGCCTGGGTCACTACGCGGTGCAGATCGCCAAGGCCATGGGCGCTCGCGTCGTAGCGGTGGACATCGATTCCGCCAAGCTTGAGTTGGCTAGAGAACTGGGCGCTGACGTTGTGGTCGAGGCGCAACGCGAAGACGCAGACGAGAAGCTTAAATCGTTGGGTGGCGCGCACGCGGTGGTGAACCTGGCGTCGTCGTCCGAGGCGATCGCGCAGGGTTTTCGCGCTCTGCGCCGCGGCGGCACGCTGGTGCTGGTGGGGCTTCCTGCCGGCACGTTCACTTTGCCTATCCTGGGCAGCGTCGCTAAGGGTATCAGGATCCTGACATCCGCGGTCGGGACGCGCCAGGACTTGCGCGAAGTGCTGGCTCTTGCTGCCGCCGGTAAGATTCGAACTATCGCCGAGACGGCGCGGCTCGATCAGATCAACGACGTGTTCGATCGCATGAGAACGGGGAGCATCAAGGGCCGCGTCGTGCTCGAGATGTAGTGCAGTTCAAGGCGGTTACGGCAGAGGCCGCGCGGACAGGTTGGCGAGGTCGAGGAACAGGTTGGGGAAGAGACCCAGGAAGAAGACTCCCACCACACTGACGAAAAGCGCGGCGCCTAGCGGCCAGGGAAGGCCCACGGTGTCGGTTGCTGTCTTGCCCTCACGCATATACATCGCTACCACGATCTTCAGGTAGTAGTACCAGGAGACCACGCTGTTCAATACCGCCACAATCGTCAGTCCGATCAAGTGGGCGTGAATGGCGGCGCGAAACACGTAGAACTTGGCGAAGAAGCCGGCGGTGATGGGCAGGCCGGCGAGCGAGAGTAATAGAACAGATAACACCGCGGCGACCCCAGGGCGCGCGTGGCCAAGGCCAGTGAAGTCGTCGATCGAGGTCGCGCGTTCACCGGTGCCCGCCAGATGAGCCACCAGCACGAAGGCCCCGACATTCATCAAGGCGTAAGCCACCAGGTAGAACAGGACCGGCGCGCTGCCCTCGTCTCCGCCCAGGCGGAGGGCGGCGGCAATGCCCACCAGCACGTAGCCGGCATGAGCGATAGAAGAGTAGCCCAAAAGTCTCTTAACGTTGGATTGGAAAAGCGCTCCCAGGTTTCCCAGGCACATGGTGAGGAGGGCGGAGACCCAAACCACCCAAAAAGTCACGGAACCAGCGGTGGCCATGCCGCCCAGGAAGATGCGGAGGAAAATGGCAAAGGCTGCCGCCTTGGGTCCCGTCGAGAGCAAGGCGCTGACGGGCGCCGGCGCGCCCTGATACACATCGGGAGTCCAGATCTGGAAGGGTGCGGTGGAGGACTTGAAGGCGATGCCGACGAACATCAGGATCACGGCAATCCACAGGAAGTGCGAAGTGCCGGCGGGATCGCCGTTAGCGAGCCGCTCGTGGATGGCGATCAGATTGGTGGTGCCGGTGAGCCCGTAGATGAAAGCCACCCCGTAAAGGAAGAAGGCAGTAGCGAACGAGCCCAGCAGGAAATACTTCAGCGAGGCCTCGTTCGATTGCGCGTCGTGGCGCTTGAAGCCCGCCAGAATGTAAGTGGAAATGGAGGAGATCTCGAGGCCGATGAAGATCATGATCAGCTCCGTGGACGCGGCCATGAAGCAGGCGCCCACGGTGGCCATCAAGATGAGGGCATAAAACTCACCGTAGTTCACATTCTCGCGCTCCAGGTACCGCACCGAGCCAAGGATTGTTAAGGCAGCCACCAGCAAAAATATGAAGATGAAGTAGAGGCTGAATTGATCCACCACGAAGCTGTGCCCGAACGAGTCTCCCAGCGCCTGGGACGTCCAAAGCATCCCCACGCCCGCCGCAATCACGCCCACCAGGGAGAGCCAGCCCAGACTGCTCTTGCGGGTCTCAACGAACGGATCGAGGACCATCACCAGAATGGCAAAGGCAGAGAGAATGATCTCCGGCAAGAGGCGAAGCACATCGACGGCTTGGACCGTAATCATCGGCGCGCCTCCGAGGTTTCGGCCGGCGGGTTCAGCGGGGCTTGTGGTGCTGCCGCTTGAGTCGCCGCTGGGGTTGCCGATGTGGTTGCGAGTCCTATATGTTCGACCATCTTATTCACAGTCTGGTCCATGCGCCGCAGAAAGGGTTGCGGGTAAATGCCCATCCAGAGGATCACCAGAACCATGGCGATCATCATCACCTTCTCCCGCCAGTTGCAGTCGGGGATGGCGCGGTTCTTGTCGTCGGTAACTTCGCCCAAAAACACGCGCTGGTACATCCAAAGCAGGTAGACGGCGGCGAAGATCACTCCCACAGCGGCGAGCGCGCCGTAGGCGGCGTGGCGGCGGAAGGCGCCAAGGATGATCAGGAACTCGCCGACGAATCCATTCATCATGGGAAGACCAAGAGAAGACAGCGTGACGATCATGAAGAACATCCCGAGAACCGGAACCGTTGTGCTGAGCCCTCCAAAGTCCTTGATCAAACGCGTGTGCCGCCGATCGTACAACATGCCGACCAGAATGAAGAGCGCGCCGGTGGAGACGCCGTGATTACACATCTGGTAGATGGCGCCCTCCAGCCCGTTGACGTTGAAAGCGAAGATGCCCAGCACCACGAACCCGAGGTGCGCGACGGAGGAGTAAGCCACCAGCCGCTTCAAGTCCGGCTGCACCATCGCCACCAGCGCGCCGTAAAGGATACCGATGATCGCCAGCACGCTGACAATGGGACCATAGGCGACCGCTGCGTGCGGGAAGAGAGGCAGGCAAAACCGCAGCATGCCGTAGGTGCCCATCTTGAGGAGCACGCCTGCCAGTATCACCGAGCCGGCAGTGGGCGCCTCGGTGTGGGCATCGGGCAGCCACGTGTGCAGCGGGAAGAGCGGGACCTTGATGGCGAAGGCGATAAAGAAAGCCCAGAATAGCAAGTTCTCAGTTCTTGGCATGAGCGTGAGCTGGCCCGAGGCAAGTTGCTCCAAAATGGCCTGCAGGTTGAACGTGCCGGTGGCGTTATAGAGATAGAGGATCGCCACCAGCATCAGGGCCGATCCGGCCATGGTGTACAGGATGAACTTGACGGCGGCATGGAGCCGTCGCTCGTGGCCCCACACGCCGATGAGGAAATACATGGGGATCAGCATTGCTTCCCAGAAGAGAAAGAACAGGAAGAGGTCCAGGGAAACGAACACCCCAATCATGCCGGTTTCGAGGGCCAGCAGAAACAGGTGAAATTCCTTGACGCGGCTGGTGATACCGGTCCACGACGCCAGAATGGAAAGCGGCGTGAGGAAACCTGTCAGCAGGATGAGCAAAACGCTCAAGCCGTCTACGCCCAGGTGGTAGCCGATGGCCGGGGAAGTGATCCAGGGATGGTCTTCCACAAACTGCATCCCGGGTTCGTGCAGGCTGAAAGCGGAGAAGAGCTTGATCGTCAGCAGGAACTCGATCAGCGAAACGATAAGCGCGATCCAGCGGATTCGCTTCCCTGAGTCCGGTGACACGAAGGCAAGGATCAGAGCGCCTGCGAGGGGCAGGAACGTCAGCACCGTCAGAGGATGTTCACTAAGCCAGTCCATAGCAAACTGTATTTGCGCGCAAGGCACGCCTATCCGTGGAACAGTACGTACCCCAGCCACACTGCGGCGCCCACCACTACCCAAACGGCGTAATTCCGCACATAGCCCGACTGCATGCGGCGCACAACGTTGCCGACCCTCCCGGTGGCCTCCGCTGTGCCCTCCACCATCCCGCCATCAATCACGGCTTCGTCGATCTCGTGCCAAAGCACCTTTTCCGACCCGACGCGGAGCGGTGTCACCACCAGCCAGTCGTAAAACTCGTCTATATAGTACTTGTGTACCAGCGTCTGGTAGAGGCCGCGAAACCGATCGGCGATGCGGTCCGGCAGGCCGGGCGAGGCGCCGTAAAACCAATAGGCCAGAGCGATCCCGATCGAAGCTGCGAGCAGCGAAATCGCCATCAAGGCGCCGTCGCTGAGGCCACCGGCCTCGGCATGGGCGACGGTCGAGCGCAGGAACGCCTCTGAGTCGCCAAAGACGGGCTCCAGATAGCGATCAAAGCCTTCGCTGCCGCCGAGCGGCTTAGGCCAGCTCAAGTATCCGATCACTACCGAGAAGAAGGCCAGGACTATCAGCGGTACGGTCATCTTGCGTCCGCTCTCGTGAACGTGAGGCTCGAGCTCCGGGGGTACTCGTGACTCACCGAAGAAGGTCATGAAGACGGCGCGGAACATGTAAAAGGCGGTCAGCCCGGCGGTAATGGTGCCGAGCCAGTAGAGCCATGCTTTGCCCAGCGGGCCTCCGTAGGCGCCCGCAAGGATTTCGTCCTTGCTGAAGAAGCCGGCGAACATCGGGACGCCGCTGATGGCGAGGGTCGCGATCAGGAAAGTGATGGCGGTGGTCCTCATCTTATGCCACAGGCCGCCCATCTTTCTCATGTCGAGTTCGCCGCTCATGGCGTGCATCACGCTGCCGGCGGCGAGAAAGAGCAGGGCTTTGAAAAAGGCGTGGGTCATCAGGTGGAAGATGCCGCTGGCGAAGACAGCGGCGCCGCAGGCGAGGAACATATACCCGAGCTGGCTAATGGTGGAGTATGCCAGCATTCGTTTGAGATCGTTCTGGCACAGAGCAATGGTGGCCGCGTAAAACGCCGTCACCACGCCGATAACAGCGACGACCTCCAGGGCCAGCGGCGCATGAGCGAACAGAATGTTAGATCGCGCCACCAGGTAGACGCCCGCCGTCACCATGGTGGCGGCGTGGATTAGCGCGCTGACCGGCGTTGGGCCTTCCATGGCGTCCGGCAGCCACACGTAAAGTGGAATCTGCGCGGACTTACCCACCGCGCCCAGGAAGAAGAGAAGCCCAATGGCCGTGAGCACACCGTGCAGATCACCCGGCGGCAGTTGGGCGATCTTCCCGAATACGTCCTCGAAACCCAACGTGCCCAGGGTCCAGAAAAGGAGCGCCACGCCCACCGTGAAGCCCCCGTCACCAATGCGTGTGACCACGAACGCCTTCTTGCCCGCGTCGGAGGCGCTCTTCTTGGGGAAATAGAAACCGATCAAGAGGTAGGAGCAGAGCCCCACTCCTTCCCAGCCCACGAACATCAGGGGATAGTTCGCTGCCGTCACCAGGAGGAGCATCATGAAGAGGAAGAGGTTGATCTCCGCAAAAAACCGGTAATAACCCCCCTCATGTTCCATGTAGCCGCGCGAATAAAGGTGGATCAGAAAGCCGACAAACGTGACCACGAACGTCATCACCAGCGTCAAGCGGTCGTAGTAGAGGGCGAAATCGGCGGTGAAGTTGCCGGACTGAATCCAGGTGAAGTAGCGGTAGGAGAACGGAGCAGGACTAGTCACCAGGTGTGTGTAGGTCCACGCCGCCAGCAGTGCGAAGATCAGCGACAGGCCGGAAGCACCGCAGGCGATCCACGAGACCAGTCCGTTCGAGAACCGGCGCCCGAAGATGCCGTTCAGCGCTACGCCCGCCAGGGGCGGCAACAAGATGAGCAGAAGCAAAGTTTCCATTTTGGGAGCAGTGGCCAGTGGTCAGTGGCCACTGGCTAGCAAAGTTCTTAGTTCTCAGTTTTCAGTAAAGACAAGAACGGCGTACTTGCCGATCGTTACTGAAAACTGATTGCTGAAAACTGAGAACTTTGCTAGCCACTAGCCAGCACTAGCCCCTTAATCTTTCATCGAATCCACTTCGTCGATGGCCAGCGTTTGGCGATTGCGATAAAGCGCCACGATAATGGCCAAGCCCACCGCGGCTTCAGCGGCGGCGACGACGATCACGAAAAACACGAAGAGCTGGCCGTCGAGATTGCCTCGCTGCCGCGCGAAGGCGACGAAAGCCAGGTTGACGGCGTTGAGCATAAGCTCGATGCACATGAAGATGGTGACGATGTTCCGGCGAATGAGGAAGCCCGTCACCCCCAGGATGAAGAGGATGGCGCTGACCGCCAGAATGTGAGCGAGAGGCACCATATTTCGATGGTCCGTGGTTGAGGTCGAGTCGAAAGGGTAAAGGGTGAAGGGTGAAGGGTGAAGGGTAAAAGAAAACCAACTCAAGTAATGTGTCTCACCCTTTGCGTTTCACCTTTTTACCCTTTACCCTTCACCCTTCACCTTTTACCCTTTCTAGTCTAGGGCTGCTTTTTCGCCAGAATTACGGCGCCCAGCATGGCCACCAGAATCAAAATCGAAGTCACTTCGAACGGCAGTACATAAGTTCGGAACAGCAAGTGCCCAATCGAAGCCGGATCGCCCTCCAAGCCCACGGCCGGCGGGGTGGAACTTACCGGGAACTGTCGCCACACCGCGAACAGGATCTCCACCAGCAGCGCAATCAGCACCGGCCCACCAAGGTAATGGGCGAAGCGGCTACGATCGATCGGTTGCTCACGGTGCGCGTTGAGCAGCATGATCACCATCACGAACAGCACCATGATGGCGCCGGCGTAAACGATCACCTGGATCATGGCGATGAACGGAGCTCCCAGCAGCAAGTAGATCACCGCCAGGGCGCCCAGGACCACGATTAGCGAGAGCGCGCTATAAACCGGCGTCCGGTGCAGGATCACACTCAGCCCGGCGACGATGGCCAGGGCGGCCGCAATGTAGAACAGAATCGCCATTGTTTCAGAGGGAGTCGGGAAGGATCTTTCCTATTCCCTACTCCCGACTCCCCATTCCCTACTCCCTGCTTCCCTTCAACCTACCCACGTCATAATCAGGCCCGTCACCAGGATGTTGAGCAGCGCGAGCGGCAGCAAGAACTTCCAGCCGAACGCCATCAATTGATCGTAGCGAAAGCGCGGGAGCGTGCCCCGCATCCAGATATAGAAAAACAGAAAACAGAAAACCTTCAGGAAAAACCACAACACCGGAAGCAAGAGGCGAAGCCATCCGGGTCCGAACACCGGGCCGAGCCAGCCACCGAAGAATAGCAGCGTGGCGAGGCACGACACGGTGATCATGTTCGCATATTCGGATAAGAAGAACAGGGCGAACTTGAAAGAACTGTATTCGGTGTGAAAACCGCCCACCAGCTCGGTCTCACCCTCGGGCAAGTCGAAGGGTACTCGATTGGTCTCGGCGACCGCGGCGGTGAAGTAACAAATGAAGCCCACCGGTTGCAGGAACAGATTCCAGTGTGGAAGGATCCCCAGGCCACCCGACTCCCACAGCCACGCCTGCTGTTCGACGATCCCGCGCAAGCTGAGCGTGCCGGAAATCATCAGGACGCCGATCACCGCGAGGCTCAGCGAGATTTCGTAACTGATCATCTGCGCCGAGGAGCGAAGCCCGCCGAGGAGCGGGTACTTGCTGTTAGAGGACCAGCCCGCGAGCGCAATGCTGTAGACGCCCAAGGAAGTTACGGCGAACACAAAGAGCAGACCCACGTTTAGATCCGTGAGTTGGAAGAGTTCGTGGCCGTGGAACTGGTAGTGGGCGCCAAAAGGAATGACGGCAATGGAGAGACAGGCCAGCGTGAAAGCCAGAAACGGCGCCAGCCAGTAAATCAAGCGGTCCACTTCCAAGGGGACGATGTCCTCTTTGAACAGGAACTTCAGGCCGTCGGCTACCGGCTGCAAAAGGCCGTGGGGACCGGTGAGGTAAGGCCCCCAGCGCGACTGGATGTGCGCTACCACTTTCCGCTCGAGCCAGGTGAGGTAGGCGATCACCGTCAGCAGGACAAGCATCACCACGACCACCTTGATGATGGTGACCATCACGAAAAATCCCAGGCTTGACGCGGTGTCCATGTGAGATCAGCAATCAGAAATCAGAAGAAAACCGTTTCTACGTTCTGATTTCTGATTTTAGAAGATCGTTCCCGCTGGCTTTTCGGATTCCTCCACCGAATTCAGGGCCCAGCTATACTTGCTGACCGACCCCGAGGTAAACAGCGAATCGTGGGAAGAGAACACCAAGTCAGGACGTTCCAGCGGCGGCGGTGTTCCCTGCGGTTTGCTCGAGACAGCGCGGCCCAGCAGGAGATTCGGTAGCGCAATGCCGTAGCCCGGCACCTGGGCGATGATTTCGCGAAGAACGTCGTCGGCTGAATGATACGGCCACTGGTGTCCGAGTTGACGCGCGAGATCGAGCAGGATCTCAAGATCGCTGCGCGTGCCCGCCCGGCGCATGGTGCGCTTCTCCGCCTGAACCTCGCCAAAAGTATTGGTGACGGTCCCGGATTTCTCGGCGAAGCTCGTGGCGGGAAGCACTACGTCCGCCAGTTCCGCGGTGGCGGTGGAGAAGAGTTCCGCCACCATCAGGAAGCCGAGCTTTGCCAAGAGACCTTTCTCCAGCTTGAATGTCTTCGCCGGGTTTGAGCCGAAGACGAGCAATGCCTTGATTTCGCCCGACTCGATACCGCTGAAAATCGACCTTGCGTCGCGTCCCGGATTGGGGCTGATCTTGGCGCCCCACAATCGCTGATACCGTTCGCGCGCCGCCGTGTCCGACACCGAGGCATAGCCTGGCAAGGTGTGGGGCACCAGGCCCATGTCCGCCGCTCCACGTGAATTGGCGTAATCGCCGAGCGCGACGAAACGGGTGCGGCCGGGCAGCGTAAGGCCCCAGCGGACGAGTTCGTCAATGGCTTCGCCCTGGACTTCGTCGCCAAAGAGAATGACGGTATCCGATTCCTTTTGCAGCTTCTCGCGCAGCGCGTCAATGGTCGGCGGAGCGCCGCTCCGGCGGGCGCTGCCACCCAGATCTCGGATTGCGGCCGCTTCGCCTCCTGCCTCCACTTTCACGAAAAGCGACGCCTGGCGCATGGCCAGTTTGATTTCGGAACTGTTGATTGCATAGAGGCGCGCCTTGTGCTGGCGCACCGCCTGGCGAATCTGGAAGGCCGCCAGCGGGTGCTGGTGGGTAGGATCGTTGCCGATCAGCAGGATGCTCGACGCCTGCAACAGATCGGCGACGGTGGCATAGCGATCGGTGCCGCGGGCTTCCGTCAGCGCGCGCACCAACGACGAGTAATCGGCGGTGCGGTGGTGATCGAGGTGATTGGTTCCCAGCACCGTCCGGGCGAAGCGCTGGAGGAGGTAATTCTCTTCGTTGGTGGTACGATTGGAGCCAATCACGGCAATCGACTCCGGACCGTGCTGGGCCAGAACGCCCTTCAACCGCTCCACCGTCACGGCGAGGGCCTCTTCCCATGTGGACGAATCCTGATGACCGTTGCGACGGACCAAGGGGGCGGTGAGGCGCTGGTTGCTGTTGACGAAGTCCCAGCCGAAGCGGCCCTTGCCGCAGAGAAACTCGCCGTTGATTCCGGTGTGGTCGCGATTGTTGGCCCGAATGATCTCGTTGTTGCGAATGGAAAGAGTGGTCTTGCAGCCGTCGCCGCAGTGGTTGCAGATGGTGCCGGTGTAGGCAAGCTCCCACGGCCGGGTCTTGTAGCGATAGGTGCCGCTGGTGAGGGCGCCGACCGGGCAAATGTCGATGCACATGCCGCACTCTTCGCACTCGAGCTTGGTTTCGTGGTTGGGGATGATCTCGGACATCACGCCGCGGTTCCCGATGCCGTAGGCGTTGACGTCCATCCCCTCGTCGCAAACGCGGATGCACCGATAGCAGAGGATGCAGCGCGGCCAGTCATAGTAGACCAAGCTGGAGAACTTTTTCTCCTCGTGATGGACCTTCTCCTCGCGGAAGCGGTTCTCGGCAGCGCCGTAGCTCATGGTGGCGTCTTGCAGTTCGCATTCGCCGCCCTTGTCGCAGACGGGGCAATCGAGAGGATGGTTGGTGAGCTCGAACTCCAGAATCGCCTTGCGGGCATTCAGCACTTCCGGCGTGTTGGTGTGGACCACCATGCCGTTCGCGACCACCGTGGTGCAGGCGGTCTGCAGCTTCGGCATCTTCTCAATGGTGACCAGACACATCCGGCACGCGCCCTGCAGCGAGAGGGTAGGATAGTAACAATAGGACGGGATCTCGATCCCGGCGCGCTTGGCCGCCTCGATCAACAACGTCCCGGGAGGGGCGGTGACGGAATGGCCGTCGATGGTGAGGGTCACGGGTTGGGGTGTTTCCGCCATAATCTAAAAGGGGTTCGGGATTTGGGGTTCGGGGTTCGCAAAGAAGAGCCGGGATTCGGGTTTTGGAGTTTGGGGTTCGCAGAACAACCCAATCCCAAAGTCCCGAGGCCAGAACTTTCCGATGCCGCCGCTCCTCACCGTGCCCTCAAGGCTTGAATGAGCCGATTCAACATTTGACCTATACCCTCTATCCGCTCCTGCATGCCCTCAAGTTGCTCCGCTTTCAAGTAGCCCAACTCCTGGCTGATGATCAAGTGCGTTTCCAGTTCCATAAGTGACGCTCGTGCGATCAGAAGAAATTGGATGTATTCACGTGTTGAACCTCTTCCCCAGCCCTCGGCGATGTTCGCTGGGACTGAGACGACCGCTCGGCGAATCTGAGAAGTCAATCCGAATTGCTCCGGGCGAGGGAAGCTGCCCGTTTCCTTGTAAATCTCCACCGCGAGTAGTTTCGCTTTCTGCCAAACCACAAGCTCCTTATAGTTCTTCAAACTCACCCTCGGAGTTCGGGGGACCCTGACGGATGGATCGTATTAGCGACCCCGAACATCGAAATCTGAGCCCCGCAGGCTCATCGAATCCCAAACCCCGAATCCGAGCCCCTCTTCTTGGCGAACCCCGAACCCCGAATCCCGAACCCGGCCAGTTATCCGACTGCTACCGCCGTCCGCTCGTAGGGGCAATGCCCCAACTTCAAGTGCTCCTCAAACTCGTGCCGGAACTTCTTGACGATGCTGATCGCCGGCAGCGCGGCCGCGTCACCCAACGGGCAAAGCGTCTTGCCCAGGATGTTATACGAGATATCCAGCAGCGTGTCGGGATCTTCCGGCAACCCACCCTGGTCGTGAAATCGATCGAGCAATCTTCGCTGCCAGTTGGTCCCTTCGCGGCAGGGAATGCACCACCCGCAGGACTCGTGGGCGTAGAAGTGCGCGATGCGCCGCGCTACCTTCACCATGCAGGTATCCTCATCCATCATCACCACGCCGCCCGACCCGAGCATGGAGCCGATCTTGGCCAGCGAGTCAAAGTCCATCGGGACGTCGATTTCGTCTGTCGTCAGCACCGGGCAGGAAGAGCCGCCGGGAATCACGCACTTCAACCTCTTGCCTCCGGGAATGCCGCCCCCCACTTCCTCAATCATCTTGCGCAACGGAAACCCCATGGGCAGTTCGTAGATGCCGGGCCGGTTGATGTGGCCGGAGAGGCAGAAGAGCCGCGTGCCGCCGTTCTTGGGGCTGCCGATTTTGGCATACGCCTCGGCGCCCATCAGCAGGATCGCCGGCGGGTTGGAGAGCGTCTCCACGTTGTTGATGATGGTCGGGCAACCGTAAAGGCCGACGACGGCAGGGAAGGGCGGCTTCACGCGCGGGTAGCCGCGGAGGCCCTCCAGCGAGTTCAGCAGGGCCGTCTCTTCGCCGCATTCGTAGGCGCCGGCGCCGGTGTGGGTGACCAGGTCGAAATCAAAGCCCGAGCCCAGGATGTTCTTGCCGAGGTAACCCCGCGCATAAGCTTCGGCGATGGCGCGATCTAGAATGTCCATCAGGTAGCGGTACTCACCGCGGATGTAGATATAGCCCTGATGGGACCCGATGGCAAATCCGGCGATGACGATACCTTCGATGAGCTGGTGGGGATCGTTCTCGATCAGCGGACGGTCCTTGCAGGTGGCGGGTTCGCTTTCGTCGGCGTTGCAGACCACATACTTGGGCTTGGCAATATTCTTGGGGACGAAGCTCCACTTCATGCCGGTGTTGAAGCCGGCGCCGCCTCGGCCGCGCAACCCGGAGTTCTTGACCTCGTTGATCAAGTTGTCCGGGCCCATCTCCAGGGCCTTCTTCAGGGCCTGGTAGCCCTCGTGGGCCAGAAAGACGTCAATAGAGGCCGAGTTGGGCAACCCGAACCGCCGGGTGAGCACCTTCACCTCGTGCGGCGAGCCTTTCATCGGGTATTGGTAATCGGACATCGTGCGTGTTCCTTGGCTTTGGTACCGTGTAAGAACTCAGATCGGCTATCAGCCATCAGCTATCAGCCTTCAGCAAGATAAGCGTCCTTTCTTGCTGATAGCTGAGGGCTGAGGGCTGACGTCTAATTCCTTAGTGCTTACCGTTCCCCTTCAGCTTCTCGATCAGTGCATCGATCCTTTCCGGTGTCAGGTCCTCATAGTAGTCGTAATTCAACTGCATCGCCGGAGCGCCGGTACACGCTCCCAGGCATTCGGCTTCCTCCAGCGAGAAGAGGCCATCGGGTGTCGTCTGCCGGTGGCCGATTCCCAGCCGCTTCTTGCAGTGCTCGAAGATCTCCTCGCCGCCCCGCAACATGCAAGAGATGTTGGTGCAAACCTGGAAATTATACTTGCCGATCGGCTTGCGATGGAGCATCGAGTAGTACCCGATGTCCTCGATCACTTCGATAGGCCGCACTTCCACGCGACGCGCAATCTCCTGGATCACCTCGTCGGTAATGTACCCGATCTCGTCCTGAGCGAACAGGAGCAGCGGCACAATCGCCGACCGCTTCAGCGGGTAGCGGCTGATCACTTCTTCGAATTTCTTCAGCAACGGCGATGGGAGCATCTTAAGAAAGGAGTCAGGAGACAGGAGACAGGAGTCAGAACATAAATACTGGGTCGGTTCTTCCTCCTATTCCCTGTTCCCTGTTCCCTGTTCCCTTCTTCTTCACCGATCAATTTCCCCCAACACGATGTCGATGCTGCCGATGCAAGCTACGGCGTCGGCGATCAGCCGGCCTTGCATCAACTGCGGCAGGGCCTGGAGGTTGGCGAATCCCGGAGCGCGCAAGTGGCAGCGGAACGGTTTCGGCGATCCGTCGCTCACGATGTAGAATCCCAGCTCGCCGCGCGGCGACTCGATGGCCTGGTACGCTTCGCCGATGGGCGGATGGAATCCCTCGGTCACGATCTTGAAGTGATAGATCAGCCCCTCAATCGAGTTCTTCATGCTCTCGCGTTCCGGCATCACCAAGTGCGGCGCGTTGGCGCGAATGCGACCTTCCGGCATCCCTTCCATCGCCTGAATCACGATCTTCATCGACTCGCGTAGTTCGGCGACGCGCACCATATAACGGGCGTAGACGTCGCCCTCGGACCGGGTGGGGACATCAAAGTCAAACTTGTCGTAGCTCGAGTAGGGCTGATTCTTGCGCAGGTCCCATTTTACGCCCGACCCGCGCAGCGACGGTCCCGAGAGCCCGATGGCGACCGCATCCTGGGCCGAGATGGTGCCGATCCCCTGTGTGCGCATCAACCAGATCGGGTTCCGGGTGAGCAAGCCCTCGTATTCGGCGATGCGGGGAGGAAACTTGTCGATGAACGCCTTCACCCGTTTCAGCCAGCCGAGGGGCGGCTCCAGCGCCAGGCCGCCGATGCGGAAATAGCTGGTCATCATGCGCTGGCCGGACACCATCTCGAAAATCTTGAGAATCTCCTCGCGCTCGCGGAAGCAATAAAGGAACATCGACATGGCGCCGAGGTCGATGGCGTGCGTACCCAGCCACACGAGGTGGCTCTGGATGCGCGTCAGCTCAGTGAGCAGCACTCGCACCCACTGCGCCTTGGGCGGAATCTCAAGGTCCAGCAGTTTCTCGACCGAGAGGCAAAAGCCGAGGTTGTTGGAGAGCGGCGCCAGATAGTCCATCCGGTCGGTCAGGGTGATGCACTGGGTGTAAGTTCTGGTCTCAAACGATTTTTCAAAACCGGTGTGGAGATAGCCGATGTCGTAGATGGATTTGACCACTGTCTCGCCGTCGAGCTCCAGCACCAGTCGCAGCACTCCGTGGGTGGAGGGATGCTGCGGTCCCATGCTGAGGATGACCCTCTCTTCCTGGCCCGGAACTCTTTCCAGCGTAACCGGCATTATCGGTACCCCTCAACCGGGTAATCTTTGCGCAACGGGTAGCCTTCCCAGTCCTCAGGCATCAGAATGCGACGCAGGTCGGGGTGGCCCTGGAAGTGGATCCCGAACATGTCGTAGATCTCGCGCTCGTAGGCGTTGGCGGCGGGCCACACCGGCACGGCGGAATCCACTTGGGGGTTGTCGCCGGAGATGCGAACCTTCAGCCGAAGGCGCGCTCCCGTCTCCAGCGACAGAAGATGATACACCGTTTGGAAGCGCGGCTCTTCCGGGTAGTAGTCGAGTGCCGTCACGTCCACGAGAAACTTGAAGTCGAGACCTGGGGTATCGCGAAGAAATTCGCAAACACGAATGAGGTGGCCGGCCCGAATCGAAAGGGTCACTTCACCGCGAAAGATCTGTGCGTCCTCCACCGCCTCGGGATCGAATTCCCGGAGTTTTTGCAAGGCAGCGTTCTTTTCAAGATCATCCGGCATGAGGAATCCACTTCGGACGGTCGAGCCATTGAGCCATTCGAAAGCGTGAAGGGTAAAGGGTAAGGGGTAAAGAACAAGGCATAAGGACTCTCTTTTTTACCCTTTAACCTTTACCCTTTACACTTTTAGATCGCTAAATCACCCAATCACTCGATGTCTAACGCGTCCAATCGAGCGCTCCCTTTTTCCAGATATAGAGGTAGCCCGCCAGCAGAATCGCGACGTACAAGAGCATCTCAAAGAAGCCAAACCAGCTCAGGCTCTTGTAGACCACCGCCCAGGGATACAGGAACACCGCTTCCACGTCGAAAAGGATGAAGAGCATACCCACCAGATAAAAGCTGATGGAAAACCGCTCGCGGGCGTCGCCCACCGGAGTGATACCGCATTCGTAGGGAGAGAGTTTCTCGCGGGTGGGTCGCTTGACCCCCACCCATGCCGAAGCCCCAAGAATCAACCCTGCGAGCCCGGCGGCGGCGATCAGTTGAATCAGTATCGGCAGGTAATTACGAAGCATGGCAGTATCCCGATGCGCTGACGGCGTCGTTGGCGGTCTAGTCTAATGCACCATTATGTGAGCGCCGAAAATGAAGTGTCAAGATTTTTCTCAGAAGAGGGCAGAAGACAGGAGACAGAAGTCAGAAGACAGGAGTCAGAATGAAGACTGTTACTCATGGATGTCGACGCGCAAACTGATTCTGCCTTCTGCGTCCTGACTACTGACTCCTGTCTCCTGACTCTCGTCTTGCGATAGAATGAGAACGTTCGGAAGCAACACTCATGACGATCCATCTCAATGGCGAGCCACAGGAAGTCCCTGACGGGCTGACGCTGGCAGGCTTGTTGGAATGGCTTAAGCTACCGGCGGACCGGATCGCGGTGGAGCGCAACCTGTCGATTGTGCCGCGCGATCGCTGGACGGAAACATGGATGGAAGCAGGCGACCGCCTGGAGGTGGTACACTTTGTGGCAGGCGGGACCGGCATCGGGTGATTGTGCGATCGGGTGATTGAGCGATTGAAAAGAACAGAAACCCAATCACCCAATCACCCAATCACCCGATCACCCGATCACCCAATCACGCAATGGACCCAAGGCTCAACTCCGCGGCAACCATTCTTGTCACCCTGCTGATCAAGCTGGGGCTGATCGCCTCCCTGGCCAGCATCGTAGCGCGAGCCAAGGGTTTCAAGCGCCTGCTCTTCATTGAACAACGGACCCCCAAGCAAAAGCTGCTCCTGGCGGTGGTGCTGGGAGTGCCGTTCTCGCTGGGAGTGCTGGCGCGGATCCTGGGCGCCAAACAGGGGGCAGGTTACCAGGGCGCCGACGCGACGCTGGAAATCACGGTGGTCGCCGGGCTCATCGGCGGCACCATCGTGGCGCTGACGGTGGGCATGATGGTCAGCCTGCCGGCGCTCCTCATTCCGCACCCAATCCTAGGAATTGTGGCCCGCTTCCCTTATGAACAACTCGCGGTGCCCATGGTGGCTCTCTATGCCGTCGTGGCGGGGACGGCGCGCTGGGTCTGTCCCGACAAGGAAGAAATCTGGAAGTTCTCGCCTTTCATCGATCGCAGCCTTTATCGCTCCATCCAGCAGCGCTTTCGGCATCCGGGGCTCGACTGGCAACTTCTCCTGGGCTTGATCTGCGTGGTGCTGGAACTGGCCCGCATGACGTTCGGCCGCATGGCGCCGCATCAACTGTTTTTCCTCTCCTCGCCGAATCCCTGGACCGAAGGCATGATTGTGCTGGCGACGCTGATTGGCGTGGGCCTTCCGCTGCGTATCTGGAACAATACCAGGATCGAGCGCAAGCTCGAGGAGCAGGAACGGCTGCTGATGCAGGCGCGCGTCGACGCGCTGATCAGCCAGATCAACCCGCACTTTCTTTTCAACACCCTTAACACCGTGTCGTCCCTCATTCGCTTTGATCCGGACACGGCGCGCACGGTGCTGTTGAAACTCTCCAACATCCTCCGTCGGCGGCTCAAGACACAGGTCCATTTTGTGCCGCTTCGCCAGGAGCTTGATTTTATCGACGACTATCTGGATATCGAGATCGTCCGCTTCGGTCGCGACAAGATCCACATCGCCAAGGAAATTGACCCCGATACGTTGGAGATGCTCGTTCCCAGCATGATCCTGCAGCCGCTGGTGGAAAACGCTATCCGTCACGGGATTGGCCCCAAGATCGACGGCGGCACCATCACGCTTCGCGCCTCGCGCCAGCACGGACGGCTCGTCCTGGGAGTGATCGACGACGGGATCGGAATTCCCCCCGAGCGCCTGCATGAGGTCTACGCCTCGGGGATCGGCATCAGCAATGTCCACGAGCGGCTGAAGGTCCTCTACGGGCACGAATGTTCTC
The DNA here is from genome assembly GCA_035315065.1 of Terriglobia bacterium. Taxonomy (GTDB): domain Bacteria; phylum Acidobacteriota; class Terriglobia; order UBA7540; family UBA7540; genus DATFYM01. Next base: position 48,535 of record DATFYM010000041.1, on the reverse strand, counting down.
TCAAGATTGACAGCCAACTGGGTGAAGGAACCGCGATCCGGTTCGAAATCCCCGAACTGGCCACGGCCGAGGCGCACGCCGTCTCGGAACCCGCTCCAGTCGCACGGTGAGAAGCCCATTCAGGACGTGCGTTAAATCCTGTAGTAGGATGTCGATTTGGACCTGGAGACGGGTCGCTTTAATCTGCGACGCTCGGTGGGTCAAGAGCGAACCAAGGAACTCTAGAGGAGGACCCATGAAAAGAACGCTGTCGATTCTCATCGGCTCGTTGATGCTGTTAGGCGCGCTGGTAATCCCGGTGCTGCACAGCGCGCTCGCCAAACCTGCTCCTGCCGAGCACCCGGAGTACCGGGACGCCCTTGAAGATTTGCACAAGGCCCGGAAGCATCTCGAAGGTGCTCTCGATGACGGCTACGGTCACCGGGACAGGGCTATGCGGGCGATCGACGAGTCAATCAGGGAGTGCGAGGAGGCCGTCAAGGCCCTGCACTAGAAGGAGGCAGACAGTAGACGGTAGACGGAATAAGGGGGCAAAGAACGCTCTTCCCTGTCTACCGTATGCCGTATACCGTCTACCGACACAGCGTACCGACCTTCCTCGGGGAAGGACGGGAGGAGATCTCTGCTTGTATCTCCAGATCCAGCAGCGGGTGCGCGAGAAATTCGTCCAAGCCGTACGCGAGGCTTTCGGCATTGAGGTCGCCCAGCCGGTGCTGGGGTTTCCGCCCAACGTCGACTTGGGCGAGTTGTCCGTCACCTCGTGCTTTGAACTCGCCCGACAACTTCGCCAGCCGCCACGCAAGATCGCCGAGCAAGTGGCGCCGCGCCTTCTGCCGATCGTCGGCGTGGATCGTGTCTCTATCGCGGGCGCCGGCTACTTGAACTTGCATTTGGACCGTGCCGCCCTGGCGATTGGCGCCTTCGCCCTGAGATCCGGCGAACTCGCCCCCGCGGCCCAACCGAGCGACGGACAGGCCGCCATCCCTGCCGGCGGCAAAGTTCTGGTGGAGCACACCAGCATCAATCCCAACAAGGCGGCGCACATCGGCCACCTGCGCAATTCTGTCCTCGGCGATACGTTTGTCCGCCTGCTGCGCTTTCGCGGCCACGTAGTGGAAATCCAGAACTACATCGATAATACGGGAGTGCAGGTAGCGGACGTGATCGTCGGCTTTCGGCACCTCGAGGGCAAAGGCCTCGAAGACGTTCGCCGCCTCATCGCCGATCCCAACATCCGGTTCGACTATTACTGCTGGGACCTTTACGCGCGCGTCTTCCAGTTTTACGACAGCGATGAGAGCCTGCGGGTATTGCGCGGAGAGACCTTGCAAGCCGTGGAAGAGGGTCACGGGGACCTGGCCGCGATGGCCGAACTGGTCTCTACGGCTATCGTGCGCGCCCACCTCGAGACCATGCTGCGAATCGGCGTCCGCTATGACTTGCTGGTGGGTGAGAGCGAGATTCTACGGCTCCACTTCTGGAAGTATGCCTTCGAGCTGATGCGGGAGCGCAAGGCGATCTGGCTGGAGGAGGCGGGGAAGAATCGCGGATGCTGGGTGATGCGGCTGGAAGAGAGTCAACCATCGAAGGAGGGCAGCCAGAAGACCACGCCCGAGAGTTCACCATCCAGCGCCGGCGCAGCCGGAGAGGAAGAAGAAGCGGCGCCGGAAGGCGTCAAGATCATCGTGCGTTCGAACGGTACGGTGACCTACGTCGGCAAAGATATCGCCTATCACCTCTGGAAATTCGGCCTGCTCGGCCGGGACTTTGGCTACAAGCCTTTCCATCGCTATGCGGACGGGCGCATCGTTTGGTGCACCAGTTCGGATCCGGCAGACGGCGGCGGGCAGTATGCAGAAGGCAGTAGGCAGTACGCAGAAGGCAGTAGTCAGAATGCAGAATGCAGTAGGCAGTATGCAGAAGGCGGTAGGCAGCACGCCGAAGACAGCGGGCAGCACGCCGAAGACAGTACACAACCCGGGCTGCCTTCTGCCTTCCGCCAATCGCCTACTGACTCTGGGCAGCCTTCTGCCTTCCGCCAACCGCCTACTGACCCTGGGCAGCCTTCCGCCTTCCGCCTTCCGGCTACTGGTTTCGGGCACGCTTCCGCGGCCTATGCCGTCATCGATACTCGGCAATCGTATTTGCAAAACGTGGTGGTGGCGGCCTTCCATGCCCTTGGTTACCACGAACAGGCAGAGCACCTGCATCACTTCGCTTACGAGGTGGTGGGACTTTCGCCAAGCTGCGCGCGCGAGATGGGTTACGAGGTGAGCGACGAGGGCAAGGGCTACGTGGAGGTCTCCGGGCGCAAGGGGCTGGGCATCAAGGCCGACGACCTTATCGACCGGCTCATCGACAAGGCTCTCGAAGAAGTGCGTTCGCGAGAGGTGGGTGGTGAAGAGGCCGAGCAGCGCGGCATCGCCCGGACGATCGCAGTGGCGGCGCTACGCTACTTCCTGCTGAAGTTCTCGCGCAACGTCATCATCGCCTTCGATTTCAAAGAGGCGCTGGCGTTTGAGGGCGAGACAGGACCATATCTTCAGTACACCGTGGTGCGGGCGCGCAATATCTTCCGCAAGTTCGAGGACGCGCACCCGGGATGGAAGCCGGAGAGCTTGGGAAACGCGGTCCCTGCCGAGCGGCTCAAGACGTTTCTCTCCGGGGACGCCGGCCGCGACTTTTGGGAGATGGCGCTGGTGGCCGCGCAACTGGAAATGTTCGTAGACCAGGCGATCGCTGGGGAGGAACCTGCCGTGGTGGCCAAGTACGCCTTTCGCCTGGCGCAAGCCTTCAACAACTTCTATCATCACCACCGCATCCTCGCGGAAGCGGATGCGAAGCGCCAACAGTTCCTGCTTTACCTGGTCTACCTGGTCAGCCAAACGCTCGCTCACGCCCTGGACTTGCTGGGAATCCAGGTTCCTGAGCGGATGTAGACGCATTGCCTTCTCGTTTTCAGTTCTCAGAAGGCCTGAAGAATTAAACACAGAGGCACGGAGACACAGAGAACAGAGAAAAGAGAATCACATGAAGATGTCGTTTTGTTCCCGAGGTTCCCATTCTTCTCTGTGTCTCTGTGTTGGAAGCTCCTTCGCAATTGCTTCACACCTTCTCAGTTCTCAGTCCTTAGAATCGACCGATTGACGTTTTTCGATTGAGATTGGAAAACTGAAACGGCTTGGCTTGCGTCTTCCTTCCAATCGTCAATCGGCAATCGGCAATCGGCAATTCTTCTTACATCCTCTCCATTTGGACCCCCAACGTTCGCTCCAATTGCAGCAAGTCGGACCGCTGCTCTCTAGCGAAAAGGGTGGAGGCGACGCCGCGTTCTCCTGCCCGCCCGGTGCGGCCGGCCCGATGGATAAAGCTCTCGGCATCTCCCGGCAGGTCGTAGTTGATGACGTGAGCGATGTCTTGCACGTGGATGCCGCGGGAAGCGAGGTCGGTTGCGACCAGGATGCGGAAGCGCCCGCGCTGGAATCCGGCGAGCGCTGCCGTCCGCTGCGATTGTGAGCGGTCACCATGAATCATGGCCGCTGCGAACCCTTGGCGAACCAGACTCTTGGCCAGCCGCTCGGTTCCTCGCTTGGTGCGCGCGAAAACGAGGCAGCGACCCGTCTCCTTGGTGAGCAGGCGGTGGAGCACTTCCTGTTTGCGATCCGCTGCGACTTCAATGGCCTGGACTCGCACGTTTTCCGACGGCTTGATGGTCGACCCGAAGGCCAGCCGCACCGGGTTCCTCATGTAATCGTAGACGAGGTGCGTCACCGAGGCGGCCAGCGTGGCGGAAAAGCACATCGTCTGGCGTTCTTTGGGCAGGGCTGCCACAATTCGGCGAATCGCGGGGATAAAACCCATGTCCAACATGCGGTCCGCCTCATCGAGCACGAGCAGCCGCAGCGGTCGGAAGTTAATGAGATTGCGGCCAAGGAAGTCCTCCAATCGGCCTGGAGTGGCCACCACCAGGCGAGCGCCGTGGCGGAGGGCGGCGAGTTGGTCTCGTTCGGACAACCCGCCTGCCACCAGGGCCGCGGGCGCGAGTCGCTTCCCTCGCAGCATGTTGTACTGATCCGCAACCTGCATGGCAAGTTCGCGGGTGGGGACGAGCACCAGCGCCGCGATTCCGGCCGTATCGTTTTGCAGCAGGTGTTCGAGGATCGGAATCAGGAAAGCCAGCGTCTTGCCGGTCCCGGTTTGAGCGGTCGCGAGGATGTCCTTGCCTTCGAGCGCCGGCGGAATCGCCGCGGCTTGGACCGGAGTCGGTGTCGAAAAACGCGCGGACGACAGCCGCTCCTGGGTGTACGGTGAAATCGGTAGTTCAGAAAAACTCTGCATTGACCTCTTCTTTTCTCTGGCCAAAGTAACGGTGCGTGCAAGCATCTGCCCGCGCGCAGCGACGTGCTTCGCCAGCCTTGTTTAGATTGCGCTGAAGACTTACGGAGAGAAACCGGAGGCGGGAAATACTAGCTCAAGTACTTGACCGGAGCAACCGCACTACACAACCGCTGAATTAAGCGCAGTTACAGCATACCACACCCGCAAGGTTTTTCGCAGTTTATTTTTGCACATGGGATTCCGGGCGTGGCGGCCGGCAGGGGGATTGTCGATTGCAGATCGGTCCTGAGTGAAGCGAAGGATTGACGATTGGAAGAGAAGACGTTGAGTGAGGACTGCACCATGTAAGCCGAACGCGTCAAGCCCGCCGGGGCCGCAAGACGGTCGATGGCCTCGATTGACTCTCTCGCGCCGTGATATTCACCCACACCGTTTTTCCCGCCGTCGGCCGCCACAATACCTGCCGTTGCGAAAAACTGCTGAGTTCAACGGCACAGGCGATGCAAGACACAAGGAAAAGTTCTGCGCCTTCTCCGTGTAAGTCCCCAAGAGATGGCCAAGGCGGAGCTTAGAAGCAGGAGGGGGTTCGGTTCCGGGATCTCCGTGCCGACAATCTGGAAGCCTTCCGGACCTTGTGCGACAATCCACGACGAAGCGGGTGGCAAGGAGTGATTCGGGTTACAGCAGCTATTGTAGTTCAAGCCGACGCTACCGACCGAGCTGGGAAGTACGGATCCCGCGCCAACCCAACCTTGGTAAGTTGACGGCTGGTTCGAGCTGAGGACTAAGAAGTAGTCACCAGGTCCCAAAAACAGGTTCGCCGGTGTCGATACCCACATGCCGTTTACGGCGCCGCCGGTATCGGGGAATGTGTCAGCGGCCTGGAAAAGCAGATCGCTGGGCGTCGTTGAAGGACCAATCGTGTCGGTGACTTGGACCGTGAACTGGTCAGATCCGAACCCGGACATGAACAAGTTGATGTCGCTAACGCTTACGGCGTCGCTCAGTGAGAAGCTTTGCGCGATAAATTGGAAATTGCCGACCGTCAACTCGAAGTTGTTGACGCTGCCTCCCCCCGTCGTACCCACTAAGACGGAATCTGCTCTGGCAGGAACACTACAAGCAAGGAAGACCAACAGACTCACAGACCGTGCCCGAGTCTTCATGTGGCCCTCCCGCCCCGTCGGATAATCACAACTCGACTGGGGACCCGCTTCTTTCATTTACCGCTGACGAGCAAGATACACTTAGCCGCCATCGAATGCAAGCAGGTTTGAGGAAGAGGAAGGAGGACACAGCCGCCGGTAGTGGTGTCATTTGACGAAAGAATAGAATCCACAGATTACGCAGATTTCTCAGATTGAGAAAAGAGCCACAGGCCGAGAACTCGGCGTTGTCGCAGGCGCAATGAACACGCGACGTGCTGGTTACTTATTGCCGAGGAGACGATTTCTTCTCTTAATCTCCGAAATCTGCGTAATCTGTGGATTCCATTTTTTTCCAATTGACACCACCACCCAGCCGCCCCTGTTGACAGTGGAGGAACATGAGAGGTATCTTTGGACGTACGTCTGGAGGTTACGTTTATGGGGAAGGTGCCCGCGATCATTCCGATTACCGACCTTCGACAAGACGCCGCCGCCGCCTTGAAGCAGGCGAAATCGTCGCGGCAGCCTGTCGTCATTACGCAACGGGGGAGGGCAACCGCGGTGCTTCTGAGCCTGGAGGCTTACGAGCGCGGCGAACACGAGCGTCAACTCTTGCGCCTCCTGGCACGGGGCGAACAAGAAATCGCCGCGGGGAAGGGATTCAGTCTGGACGAGGTCCTCGCCGAGGCGGACGTGCTTCTGCCCGGCGGCCCCAAGTGAAACTTCGGTTCACACCCGCCGGACGAGCGCAGTTTCTCGAGGCGGTGTCGTACATTCTGAAGGACAATCCACCGGCAGCCATCCGGTTCCGGAAGAGAGCTGAGCGGGCATTGCGCCGGCTCACGCGATTTCCCGAGTCCGGTCGGCTAATCCCGGAGTTTCCGGATCTTCCTTTTCGTGAGGTGATCGTTCCACCCTATCGGTTCTTTTACCGTCGGGAGGAAAGGACCATTTGGGTGGTCGCATGCTGGCACGGAGCACAACAGCCGGCAGAACCGATGGAGGAGAAAGGGTAGTGGGTCAATTTGACGTAGAGGCGGCTTTACGCCGTCATTTAGCGAGGTAAACTCGCCGCTATAGCATCAAATTGGATCCCACTAACTTAACCGTGGGTTCAGGCCGCGCTCACGGCCAACGGGCTTGGCGCCGGCCGCCCCCGCAATCGTTTGCGAGCCGGTTCTTCCACGAAACGAAAAACGAGCACTCCTACGAGCGTCGCGGTAGCCGCCGCACAAAACCATCTGCCTACCGAGAGTGAGGCCGCGTGCTGCGGATCCGAGAAGAAAAACATGCCCAGGACCACGACATGAAGCAGGTAGAAGCAGTAGCTTGATCCGCCGAGAAGCGCCAGCCAGCGTCCTTCCAGGAACGACGTCCAACGGGGACGCAGGGCTAGCCCATAAATGATGGCCGCAAAGGCGGGCGCAAAGAGGCCGGTGTGCATCACCGGATAAGGAATGTAGCGGCTAAGGGCGGTCGTGAGCAGGGCCACCGCCGTGCCGCCCAGCACCAGCGGAGTGGCCAACTTCGGATGCCGGCCTCCCCGCACGAACCAATAGCCGCACGCCATCCCGGCCATGAATTCCGGAAGGCGCATGAGCGGGTGGAATTTAATCGCGCTCAGCCAGAAAAGGAAGTCGGTGCTGGAGTTCACCTCCACGTGATCGGGGCGCAAGACGACGTACGTGAGATCGACGGCGATCACCAGGGTCCAGGCGCCGAGGACGAGGGCCGCGAGACCGCGGCTCGAGATTCGTGAGAAACGCGCCAGGAGGAAGGGGAAAAGCGCATAGAAGGCGATCTCCACCGAGACAGCCCACGCCGGACCATTCCACCCGAGCGCCGCCATCGGCACCCACGCCTGGAGCAGGGTGATGACCAGCGCTGACGTGGAGGCCAGGTGCGTCTTGAAGTACGCGAAGTAAGGAACGTCGAGCTTCAGCACGGCATAGAAGAAGAATGGCCCCGTCAGCAGCAAAGACAACAGATAGACCGGATAGAGCCTGGCGAGGCGGGCCCTCCAGAACCGGCGCACGTTGAGGCGCTCGCCGGCATAGGTGTATACCAGAATGAAACCCGAGAGCATGAAGAAGAACGTGACCGCCACATAGCCGGCGCTGGCGAATTGCCGAAGCCAACCGGGTGCCCAAGTGAGTCCCTGCATCGCCCAGCTATGGAACAGAAGAACGTGAAAGGCGGCGAAAAAGCGCGCCGAAGTGAGGGCGGTCAGTTGCGGGCGGGTGGGACTTGCCATTGGCGGTTCTCGCCGGGCAAAGGGGTCGAGCCCAAGCATCGGCTCTTGATTCAGCGCGTGGGCCGGCGCCGCGCCGCTTCCATGCTGGCATTCGGCTCACTGGAGAGTATACACCATCGCGCCAGGCGGAGATCGAACCACGCGCCCTGAGAGGCCTGTCCCTATACACTGTCCCCGGTACCGCGCGGTGCACGTGCGACGGGCGGAGAATAGACCCGATCCAGTCAATGGGATAGAAGATCACTGACCGTAGCTTCCAGTGGCGCCACCCGGTCGATGAGGAAAGGAACGGCCGCAGACCCGAAGATCCCGACTGCGGCGGAGCAGTTGGCCTTGTCCTAATTCCCGGCGAGCCTGCTCAATCGCTGCGGCTCGAACTTCAAGGCAACCAGTTGAGTGATCGTCTGGAAAAGCTCGGCGGCGTGAATGGGCTTGGAGAGGTACCCGTCCATTCCCGCGTCAAGACACCTTTCGCGGTCGTCGCTCACAGCATGCGCCGTCATGGCGATAATGGGGAGGTGTTTGCCGGCGATTCTCTCCTTTTCCCGGATCGCCGCCGTCGCCTCTAATCCGTCCATTTCCGGCATCTGGACATCCATCAGCGCCACGTCAAATTCGCCCCGCTCGAGCGCCTCCATGGCCGCGTTGGCGCTCTCCACCACCCTGGCCTTTGCGCCCCAACTCTCCAGCGTATCCTTCAGGATGCGGCGGTTGGTCGAGTTGTCATCCACCACAAGCACTGGCATGCCGTGGAGATTGACGTTGGCTACCGGTTGCGGCGCGGCGACGTTCTTGGCGATAGGAAGGTCGGCGGTAAAGTGGAATTTGCTGCCCTGGTCCGGCTTGCTTTCCACCCAGATCCGCCCTCCCATCATATGCACCAGCCGGGTGGAGATGGTCAGGCCCAGCCCCGTGCCGCCGAAACGACGAGTGGTTGAACTATCCGCCTGGGAAAAGGCTTCGAAGATCAAGCGCTGCTTTTCCGCCGGGATTCCAATACCGGTGTCGCTGACGACAAAGTGCAGGCGGGCCTTGTCCAGCTCCATCGACTCCACTTCCACCGACATCCCGATCTCGCCGTGCTCGGTGAATTTGAGAGCGTTTCCGACGAGGTTCACCGCGATTTGGCGCAGCCGGACCGGGTCGCCTACCAGCATTTCCGGCACGTCCGGACGCACATCGCAGAGCAGTTCCAGGCCCTTTTGCTGCGCGCGGGGGGCGAACATGGCCATCGTACCTTCCAGGCACTCGCGCAGGTTGAACTCGATGGGGCAAAGATCCAGCTTCCCAGCTTCGATCTTGGAGAAGTCCAAAATGTCGTTGATGATGGAGAGCAGGTCGTACGCCGAGTCTTTCACCATGCCGAGGTACTCACTCTGCTCCGCGTTGAGCGGCGGGGTGTCCAGAGCGAGCTCGGTCATGCCGATGATGCCGTTCATCGGGGTGCGAATCTCGTGGCTCATATTCGCCAGGAATTCACTCTTGGCCCGGTTGGCGGCCTCGGCGGCTTCCTTGGCAGCTTCCAGGGTTTTTTCCGCTTGCTTGCGTATGACGATCTCCTCCTGCAATTCCTGCGCCCTCGCGGCCATGGCCTGGATGCTCCATCGGTAGCCACCCGCCAGCACACCCATTCCGAGTATCCCACATAGACCGAAGAACCATGCGGTCTGGTAGAAGTGCGGGGCCAGATACAGGTCGCATGCGGCGTCTTCCTCATTCCACACACCGTCGCCGTCAGCGGCCTTGACATGAAAGCGATAGTGCCCGGGCGGAACGTTGGTGTAGTACGCAACGCGACGGGAGCCGGCTTCCACCCAATGCTTGTCAAGTCCCTCCAGCTTGTACTGGAACGTGATTTTCTCGGGCGAGCGAAAGCCGAGTGCAGTGTAATAGACTTCCAACCGGCTGCTGTCAGGAGGAAGCTGGACTCCAGCGCTCGGGTCCAGCAGTCGGCCTCCCAGCCCGACCTTCTCCACCAGCACCGGAAGGCGTACGTTACGCAGGCGGAGTTTCGGGTCAATGATGGAGACGCCTTTCATGGTGGGGAAGCAGAGTCTCCCGTCCCTGGTCTTCCATCCTGCCGGCTGATAAGCGCCATTGCACTCCCGGCTCTTCATGCCATCCGACGTGCCGTAAGCAACCGAGCTGATACTGCCGACCTTCCCGTCGGCAAAATCACTGAGCTGCTGCTTGCTGACGCGGAAAACTCCCCGGTTCGAACTCATCCACAAGTTGCCGTTGTCATCCTCGAGGATCCGGAAGATGGCATCGTCAAACAGGCCCTGTCGCATTCGGTAGGCGGTGAATTTCCCGTCCTTGAATCGATCGAGCCCACCATTGTCGGTGCCAATCCAGAGGCTCCCCTCCGCGTCCTGATAAGTCGTCATCACCACATCGCTGGAGAGCCCCTGTTTGCTGGTGTAAGCGGTGAATTTTCCATCCTGAAAGCGATTGAGCCCACCGCCTCCAGTGCCAATCCACAGGCTGCCTTCGCGGTCGGCTTCGATCGACATAACGAACTCGTTCGACAAACCGTCCTTGCTGCCGTAGGTTGTGAACTTGCCGTTCTGGAACCGGCTGAGTCCGCCGCGTCCCCCGATCCAGAGGTTACCGTTGGGGTCCACGTAGGTCACGAGCACGATGTTATTGGGCAGCCCCTGGGCCGTGGTGTACGCAGTGAACTTGCCGTTTTTGAAGCGGTCCAGGCCCTTGCGAGTGCCGATCCAGAGATTCCCGTCGCCATCCCCGGCGATCGAGAAGACGAAGTCGTTGGAGAGGCCGTTCTTGGAAGTGTAGGTGGTGACCTTGCCGTCCTTAATCCGGTTCAGTCCGGCGCCAGCGGTACCGACCCAGAGGCTTCCATCCTGACCCTCATAAACCGGCAGGACGGCGTCTTTAGAAAGGCCCTCCTGCGACGAGAACGTGGTGAACTTCCCTTCTTGAAGGCGATTCAGGCCACCGCCGGCGGTGCCTACCCAAAGGCTGCCCTCGCGGTCCTGGAAAATGGACCAGACCGCGTCGTTGGAGAGTCCGTCCTTGGACGTGTAGGCCTCGAATCGTCCGCCTTTGAGCCGGTCCAATCCGCCACTCGTGCCGATCCACAAGGTGCCCTGGCTGTCTTCATAGAGCGTCCACACCTCGTTGCTCGAAAGGCCGTCCTTTGTGGTGTAGGTGGTGAGCCGGTTGCCATTGAGTTGGCTCAGACCTCCGCCATTGGTGGCGATCCAGAGTCTTCCCTGCCGGTCTTCCCGGACCGACTTCACGTAGCCATTCTTCAGCCCGTCCTTGGTGGCGTAGGTGGTGAACACGCCATCTTTGAGCCGGTTGAGGCCGCCATGGGTGCCGATCCAGAGGCTTCCCTGCCGGTCCTCGGTGATCGAGAAGACCGCGTCATTCACCAGTCCTGTCTTGGTGGTATAAACGGTGAAGCGGCCATCCTTGAATCGATCGAGACCGCCGCCGTCCGTGCCGATCCAAAGACTGTCCTGGCGGTCCTCATAAAGGGACAAGACCGAGTCATTCGACAACCCGTTGGCGGTGGTGTAGGTGGTGAACTTCCCGTCTTGGAGGCAGGCCAAGCCGCCGCCCTGGGTCCCAATCCAGAGACGCCCTTGGTGGTCCTCTACCAGCGCCACGACGATGTTGCTCTTGATCACCGGCGTGTTCGCTTCATCAAATACCGTGAATCGTACTCCGTCGAAGCGGACCAATCCCAGCTCAGTTCCGAACCAGATGTAGCCGTCACGGGTCTGCACAATAGCCGGAACCGTATTCTGCGGGAGTCCCTGTTCCGTCTGCCAGACATCGTGGGTGTACTGGGTAATCGCCTTCGCCGGGTCGAGGCTGCCTTCGGTCTTGGCGGCTGATAATACCAGCGCGCCTATCAAGCAGGCCAGCACTCCGACGCTCCGTTTGCCCTCCATGTCATTCTCCTTCTTAAGGTCCCTACCTTAAGAATCGACCGCTGATCATGATTCCATGAGCGCCCAGGTGTGAAAAAATGCCTTAGCCCCGAAGGGGCGAAAGAGAGTAGCCCAGGGCGCCAGCCCTGGGATCAGATGCCCCCAAGAACACAAAAACTATAACGTGCCGGCCTTCTCCCATGGCTGGCGCCCTGGGCTACTCTCTTTCGCCCCTTCGGGGCTTAAGGGCATTTTTTCACACGTTCTCTGCGTGTAGGACAACCAGCAGGCTTACCCGGCAACGATGGCTCGGTGACGTGAGCAAGGGCCCTCACTCCCCACCAATGAGGGTCGTCGTAGCGGTCGCGGACGTAGCAGAGTTGCTCGCCCAGAGGGACTGCGAAGCCCACAGAGACTGCTGAGCCCAGAGGGACTGCGAAGCCCACAGAGACTGGCTGGCCCACAGGGTATTGTCAGCTTCGACCTCCGTTTGCCCCCAGATGGTCTGTGCTGCACCCAAACTTTGGCTTGCCCAGAGTGACTGGCTTGCCCAGAGTGACTGGTTGGCCCAGATCGAGGAAGGATCAAAGACCAGGGAGGCCATGCCGGTTGTGGTATTGAGGGCAACTGTCGGGGAGAGGGCCGTGCCACTGGCAATGAAGGTGTCATTGAGGGCGGCCGCGATGTCGAGGTATCCCGCCCCGACCGTGAAGACGTCGTAATAGCTGGTGTATGCAATCCCGGTTGCCGGATCCACCACCGTGCTCACCGTGGGGAAGACCTTGTAGGCGTTCTTCATCAAACGCGCCTTCACTTGGTCGGGCGTAAGACCAGGTTGCGCCTGAAGCAGGTCAGCCACCGCACCGCTGACCACCGGGGTGGCCAAACTGGTCCCGCTCAGCGTGAAGTAGTTAGTTGATGTACCCGAACCGTTGGTCATGTAGTAGGAAAGGTTGACCCGATTCGCCGGATACTCCTTGTTCAGGTTCATCTTTACCGAGTTGGTGATGGTGGAAACGATGTGGTTGCCGGGGGCTACGATATCCGGCTTCACCACGTGATCGACCATCGTCGGGCCCTTGGAGCTGTAACTGGCGATGAGATCGTCGGACCGCTGGGGTGTCCCCATGGTCTTCATGGCGCCCACCGTGATGACATAGGGGTCGTTGCCGGGAGCCGCGATGGTCCCGTAGCCGTCGATCCCGTCCGTGTCGTCACGACCGTCGTTGCCGGCCGCCACCACCACCACGATTCCTGCTTTCCACGCCGCTTCCACCGCCTGGCACAGCGGGTCGAAGGTGTAGCTCTCATAGACGGGCCGTCCGATGGAGAGATTGATAACTCGAATGTTGTATTGAGACTTGAGTGCGATGGCCTGCTGAATGGCCGCAATGGTATAGCTATCCGTGCCGGCGCCGTTACTATCCAGCACACGCAGGTTGATCAGGTTGGCGTGGGGCGCCATTCCTATGAACGTGACGCTGTATGCGCTGCCCGTGGAAGAAGCTCCGTTGCCCCCAATGACGCCTGCCACCATGGTGCCGTGCCCATAGTTGTCGTTCGTGGCGTTGTTTGGTACGAAAGACTCCGCGTAGACGATTCTGGAACCAGTGGAGTTTTTGGATTGCAGGTCATTGATGGCGACGATGCCGCTGTCGAGCACTGCCACACCAATGCCGGTGCCGGTCCAGCCAGATTGCCATGCGGCACTGGCATTCACTGCCGCGGCGGTGAGATTCAGCAAACCCCGAAGCTTGTGGTCCGGTGAGATATGGACCACTTCGGCATCGTTGGCCAGATCTTCCAGGGCGCTCGCCGGCAGCGCGTAGGCGCCGGATTTCACCAAACCAAGGTTGGCCTTGAACGATCCTCCCCGGTCCGTGATCTTCCGGTGATGGGCCACGGTGGGGGTATGTTGGAACTGGACGATGATATCGACGGTGGAGTTGGGGTCAGCTCCGTCGAGGTCCGGGGCGATCTTCGGGTGGCGGCCAAAGGCTGTTCCCACCGAAAAGAGCAAAAAGATTCCAAGTCCGATGATGTGCCTCAGTCTCGCTGGCATTTCGAACCTCTTTTCTCGAATGAACCGGTAGCGGGCGAACGAATCACTCCCTATCTTTCGTTTGTCGTTCATGAGATCGGGGCTTTCACTCGTTCCCTCGACTTCCCTCCGCCCGCTCGGCTAAGGGCATGAAGGCCTGGTACTGGGAGGCCTTCATACGTATAAGGGTCAATCTCGGTCAGTTTGATATACCCCGGAGGGATACTGGAGTACTAGAATGGGGCAGTACGATCGTACTGTAAGGCGCACGATAGTACTCGTGCTCTTTGCAGTACTGCAGTGCCGTCCGGCGAGGCTGCCGCCCGCGGCTTGCTGCATCGTGCGGTCACCTATTGTATAATGCCGCTGGGTTTGGTCGCGCGCCTGCACGCTCGAGGCTTCCATGAGTACACTGCTTTCCGCTATCTCCGGTCAATTCGCGAAAGTGGTCAGCTTGGGAACGCTGTTCCCGGTGCTGATCTACTCCATTCTCAACGTGGTCTTGGTGGCGCCGCTCCTTCCGTGGGGACCCGCGCTTCAGGATTACTTGAGAAGGGTGGCCGTCGGCGAAGAGAAGTGGGCTGCCGTGGCCCTCACTTTCGTGGTGATCGTAATCACGGGGATCCTTTACAACCTTAATATCCCGATTATTCAACTTTACGAAGGTTACCCGTGGGAGAAGTCCTGGATCGGCTGGCCGCTCAAGCGTCGGCACCAAGATCGGCTGAATCGCGCCCAGACTCTGCGACGTACGCTGCAAGCGAGAGTGGATGAACTGCGGGCGCACAACCCGGATGACGCGATGATCTCCGCCGTCGCGCGCCAGCAGACCCGACTGGCGCTGATGCTGAACACCGAACTCCCGGACGATGCGAAACACGTGCTGCCCACGAGGCTGGGGAACGTCATCCGTTGCTTCGAGCGCTATACTTCGACAGCCTATGGGATCGACTCCATTGTGCTCTGGCCGCGCCTGATCGCGAAGATCGAACCGGGATTCGCCGGCGCCATCGACGATGCCAAGAGTTCGTTCGACTTCACGCTCAATTGCTCATTTCTGAGCGTTCTCACGGGGTTATTCGTGGTGGCAGTCGGACTCAGCCGCCAGTCGCCGGTTCTGTCGCCAGCTTCTGCGCCCTGGTTGTGGCGGGCGGCTATCTTCTTCGTGCTGAGCTGGACCTTCTACAAGGTTTCCATCGGGCGCGCTAAGGCCTGGGGCGATACGGTGAGGGCGGCTTTCGACCTCTACCGCCTGGACCTGCTCAAAGGCCTCGGTTATAAGCAGCAACCGGCGTCCTACTACGAAGAGCGGGCGCTCTGGCAGCAGATTTCGGCTCAACTTCTTTATCCGGATTCTCGCGATTTCCCCCTTCGCTATCAGGATTCAGGCAGCCGCGTGGTCGTCGCCCCGGAATTTCGCCAGATTCGAGTCGATAGGTGGCTGGGCGCGGCGGGCGTGAATGCGGCAATACCGGTCGAGATTTCTGTTCAGAACGTCGATGCCAACACCGCCGAGCGTGTTGCGCTGCTGGAAACCGTGCCGGAAGGCTTTAAGTACGTCTGGGGCAGCGCCACCCGGGATAACCTCACCGCCCTCCGGCCCTCCAGCGTGAATCCGTTACGGTTCTCACTCGGCCAGATCGGCGCTGGAGCGCGGGTCACCGTCCGTTACAACATGGAACCACTGCCACCGCCCGCGCCGGCAGCCCAGCCGGTACCGCCGGCGCCCGCGGGGCCGTGAACTTTCAGGAGACCGGTGTGACTCTACTGGAAAGCGTGCCCGGGCTCGACCCGGCAGACCGCACCACCCTCATTGGTGGCGGAATCGAATCGGTGGAAGCTTACCGGGTGCGATCCGCCCGGCAGCCCGGGCTGTTGGCCCAATTGTTCCCCGGGGATGCCGGGGCAAGGGTCCGCCAGGCTCTTGCCGCCAGGGCGGAAGCCTGCCGCGCTGAGGCGACCACCGCGCAAAGGCAGGCAGAAAAAATCGATCGCCCCTGGCTCCGCGGCCACACGTCCGACATCCTGTTGGCACTGATCGTCAGCGTGTTGCTCTATGGAATCTTTCGCCACCGGCCCCCGGCGCCGGCCCGCACGGCCCAGCAGATGGTGGTGATCGCTCCCAGTGGCCTTGCGGCTTTCCAAGTGATCCGGGCAGAGGATATTGCCCTGCGCGAGACTGCCACGGACAAGTCTGCTCTCACTTCCGTGGCATCGGCTGTCGGGCGCTATGCGGCAGAGGGCGTAGCGAAGGGCGATGTTCTGGAAGAATCCCAACTGAACTCGGGCCGGACCCTGCGCGATGAGCTCAATGGCCGCCGGGTTATTCAAGTGAAGGTGCAATCGAGCGCGGTAGTGGCGGGACTTAAGCTGCCAGTGCGGGTGGCGCTCCTCGCATCGCCAAAGATTAATGCGCGGTCGTCGGGCTTGTTGCTGCAAGATGTTCTTCTGCTCGCGACCAAAACGCAAGCGGACGCCATCACCGCCGTGGTTGCGCTTCGAGACTGCGATGCCAAGCGGCTCATGCCGTTTCTTGGTTTTAGCGAACTCTTTGTCGTCGGCCCACCGCGTCAATCATTCTGACCACTTTGGCCGCCGCCGGTTTTCCCCGGGTCGTCCGTGGTAGTTGTTCCGGGAAGCTGCGTCTCGGCCACTGCGGGTTCCCCCGGAAGACCCAGCTTGCTCGTGGCAGCGTGCCCCGGAAGGGTGGAAACCGCCAGCGCCAGAAATTGCGTGATGTGCTCAATGGTGATCTGAGGCTCAATTGGAATGGCCGCGAGATCGATGTCAAAACCGGCGGAGCACACTTCAGCATGGACGTGCTTTTGGAACACCTCACGCTCGTGCGGAAGCGGGAGGAAGTATTCCAGAGTGAAATAATCATACCGGGGGCTGCGCGCTACAGGCGAGGCCCCCAGCCGCTGCGAGGAACTCGCGAGCGCGCGGCCAACGATCTCATCGACATCCACCTTCATAAGCCCTCCTTGGCCATGCAACGCCGCAACCAAAGCTGCACGGCTTTTTGAGTCGGACGAAACACTTGTAGTGCGCTGGAGGGCGAGCTGCAATTGCCGGCTCTTTTCTCCGCAGACCAGTCGCGCGGCAGAACATGTTTTCGCCCGGCAGCACCGGCCGGACCGTCGCTCGTTGTCTGCTATTGTGGCCGGCACTCAATGTGGCAGTGGATGCTGCCGTCCGGCATTTCCTCGCAGACGGTTACAGGCACCTGCCCCGCCGGGCACGGCGAGACCCCTGGCCCACCCGCCGACAAGGACTGTGTTTTAGGCCGCAACTTGATTGACTCGACCGTGAGGTGGTCGAGGCCAGCATCGGCCAGGACACCATGAACGGCTGCCACCATGTCGCCGAAATTCTGCTGCACTTTTGTTACCTTCTTAGGCTTAGCCACTCGAGGTTCCTTTCTTTGTTTGGCCGGGCGCGGTGGGTGGGGTTACAACCACCGGCGCGGCCAGAATCGTCCCGTCGCTCGTCTTCAGCAGTACTTCCACGGTGCCCGGCTTGGCCGTAACCGCGCGAGACAGGAAGACTTCGATCTTCATCTTCTTCGTTTTCTCATCGAACTCCACGCTGAACGGCAAGTTCTTGTCTTCAAAAACGACGCTGGTGATCGCTTTCAAATCTGAGCCCGTGAATGCTACACCGCGACTGTCATCCTGCGCGATAGTAGGCGGGGTCTGCGCGTCGAGCTTCGGCTTGGCGGCAAGCGGTGTCGTGGAAGGAATCTCGAGCAAATTCGTGACGCCGGTAGGCGAAATTACCACAAGCGCCTTGTAGTCCTTCAGAATGGCAGCGTCGACCACGAAGCTAAGCATGTTTGGCGCCGGCATGGTTAGCGATCCCGTGCCGTCATTTACCTTGTAAACGTGGTCGAGTTCAACCTGCCACTTCTCGTTGAACGCGTCCCCCTTTTTAGTGATGAGAAGAGTCGTCTTCGGATCTCCACCCAGTCGGGCGAGTTGAGGGCCGAACGGCTCGTAAAGGGCAATTTGGCCGCGCCAAGCCGAGCCGGCGAAGGGAAATACAACCCTGACTAGGGCGTCCTTGGTTTGTAGGGTCGAGCTGGGCAAATCAAAAACTAAATCAACCCCCTTTGGGTTGGGGGCAAGTTGGAACGGCCCAACAGGAATGTCATTAACAGTGACCACCGGGGGGCTCAGCTTCTTGGCCAGATCATCCACGTTCAAGGAATCGGGACCCATGTGAACGCGAACCTCATAGAACTTGGCTCCCAGCGGATAGAGAGTGAGGGTATCCAGAAAAATGCCGGGGGCGGGGAGAGTCGCGGGTGGTACCACGAGGGGAATAGAAGCTCCGTATCGGCCCGTAAGTACGCCCTCACCAGTGGTCAGCGCGCTCGCCGTAGTCAAAACCTGCAGTGACTGCTCGGACTTGATCAGCAGGCCGTCGGTGGGCCCAGTGTGGACCGTGCTCCCCAGCGTCACCGTGGTGCCGGTGAAGAAATTCCTTCCGTTGACGATCACTACTCCCGTCTTGTCGTCGGTTGGCACCCAGGAGACATCGGAGATCACCGGGGATAGGTCGTTCTGGATGGAGGCGGTGGTAGGGATCGGCACGCTGCCAAAATTGCGCTCTTTCGGCGCCGGCAATTGCGAATGGCGCCAAAAGCTGCCCCGCTCCTTCGTAGTAAGAGTGTGCCGGTCATAGTGGCGCCAGTAAGTACGGACGGACACATTCACGAACGTGGCGCTGGCGGCGGCGCCGTCGTCCGCAGGCAGCGAGATCACCGCGAACATCTGGCGCGCACCGGGCGAGACGGAACGGCGCCCGAGTACCGGCCGAAACTCCCAGCCAAAAACAACCGATTGAGGGTGGGAACCGTCGGGCATGCGCTCGAAAGACAGGGTGTCCGTGTCGCGGAAAAGGTAGAAGATCTGTCCGCGCCGCCGCTCGGTGTACCCCACCGTAATCATGCGCGCTACCGCTGAGCCGCCGAACGCGGTTGACTTCTGGTTGAGGGCAGCGGAATTGTAGGTCTTCTCCTGGGGCATTAAAGCCACCATGGAAACCGGTCCATCGGCCCCCGGTGCTGGTGTGACCGTTACTTCCACCGTGGCCGCGGAGTCCCGCGCCTCCTTAGACGGATCGAGGGTAACGTTGAGTCCGAGGACAGCCTGGAGGCGCGTCGCGTGGTTGTGCAGCCGGTCGGAGAGGGACCGCTCGAGCAGCAAACGAAGGTTGAAGATCTGGTAGGTCAGGTCCACCTGGTCTGACAGAAGGTCAGCGGCCGCTGGTCCGAACTTGGGGTTGAATGCGGGCGGCGTCAGCAGCTCAGGAAGCGACGGGATGCTTGGGTTCTGCGCCGCTCTCGTCGTGGTCTCGCTGGTCGAGGTTGCGCCGGCGCTGGTGCTGACACTTTCGGAGGTCGCCGGAATCCCGCCGCCGGTGATGGTCAGTGAGCGACTGGCGTCTTGGCTCTGAAAGCCCTGTTGCGTGCCCAGTGCCCCGGCGAGTGCCTTCTGGTCAACGAACTGGATATCGCGCAATCTCTGATTCAACTCATCGAGCATGATGCTCAGCGTGCGGTTGTCAAACACCTTCGGCGGGCCCACGCCAATCCCGTTGTCTTGCGCCGCGCTTGGGATTGCGAGCTGACCGAGAGCCAGGATCACCAGAACCATTCGTATGCGCATTTCGATTAGGGACGCGTTATGGCGCAGAAAAATGGGCCAGGAATGGGCATCATTCAGTTTGAGGCGCATTCGGGTTCTGGTCCTCCCAGGCCGCCCGGCAGTATACATCTGCCGCCTTGCCATAACAAGCTTGTCAACCTTCTGGTTTGCTGGTAGCATCCTCGCCAACGTAGCGCTTCAGGGAGATTAACCTCCTCGTTGCGGGCCTGGGCCCGGTCGTAGGCACATCCGCACCGAGTGAGTGCGATGAACCTCGGAGGAGACATAAAGGCGGGAAAAAACTCTGTTGAGAAGCTGGTTCTGCATCACGACGTCGTCCACGCCGCCTAAGAGGTAGCGTCCGCCGTGCCCCGTCCCCTATACCCTGTCCCCTGTGTGAGACACGCCCCGACAAGAAACCTGATCGTGCCCACTGTCAGAAACGCCCTGACCGGGACTACCCCGCTGCCGATTGACGATTTGCAGACAGGATTGCTGAAGCCCAGGAGGTTGGCGAGGCTCGCGCCGCCGCAAAAGCGGCGCGCAATCTCAAAGGCTTCGAGCCGCTGACCTTGGAAAAGAAGGCCTGCGCTACGTTTGCTTGCTCGGCCATTCGTTCCCTCTTATACTGAGGAAGGTGGAGCTTCGCTTCTATCTCGATCCGGCCACGGCTCAACCGCACATTCATGGTCACGCCGTGAACGAGGAGGAAGTGTTGATGGATCCAGGAGAATCGTCCTGGGCGGGACGGCGCCCGCGTAGCCATCGGCCGGACGGCGGGCGGTCGATACTTGAAAGTCGTGTACGTCCGCGACCCGAAGCCGGACAGTGTTTTCGTGATCAGCGCCTACGAGCTTCGAGGAAAACCACTGCTAGCCTATCGCAGGCGGCAAAGGAAAAAGCACCAATGAAACGGAACCGATTTCCGGCTGGTTGGAACGAAGCCAGGGTCCAAAGAGTGTTGGAGCACTACGAAGGGCAGACTGAGGATGAGGCGGTCGCCGAAGATGAAGCCGCATTCCAGTTGCGAGGCCAGACCGTAATGGTCGTACCCAAACGGCTGGTTCCGCAAATCACACGATTGATCGAGGCACGGCGCTCGCGCCGCCAAACGGACCCGGACCATGTTAACGCGTTGCGGCCCGTCGCGCACCGGGCCCGGCGTGGCTGAGCACGAGACCGGCAGTTAAGCTAATCGTGGTCCTGGTAAATCCACTCGCGCAAGATCACTTCCGGCAGCGCGGGGATCTTTTCTGAGAACTGGGCGAGTGAGTTGAGCCAGGCACGAATCTCTTCCGGCGTACAGGGCTGCCGGGCTCCCGGCGACCGTCTTGCCGCCCGTTGTGCCAAGAGTTCTTCGACGTAGGTTTCGAGCGGCACACCGCGAGCCTGCGCCTGGGCAGCGAGTTCATCCGGAATATTGACCGTGATCTCCATGACAAGACCTTAGCACGAAGTTTTGGTTGTCTTTCAACCGTGATGACCTTCCCGCCCGTGCCGTCAAGAATAATTAAGTCTGCTTCTCAGGGTTGTGATTGTATCTGATTCGGTGACAACAAACGCGAGGTCCGCCAGCCGATGAGAAGGCGAGGAATTGAAACCGAAGCCGCGGGCCCACAAGACGCGCTACGCTTGCTCAGGACTGGCCCGCAGAGCGGTCAACGTTCAAGCAGCTCAACGCATCGTAGTCAAGGTATATCGGCCAGCCTATGGGCCCGGACCTGCCTATGCGGTTACTGCTAGTCGAAGACGATTTACCGATCCAGCGGTTCGTCGCACGCGCGCTCCTGGAAGCGGGGTATCAGGTGGACGCGGCCGCTGACGCGAAGAGTGCCGAAGCCCTGGCCTTGGAAGGTGTTCATGATGCGCTCATCGTTGATTTGGCCTTGCCTGACAGAGATGGACTTGATCTGATCGCGCGTTGCCGCGCTCAGGGCAGTTCCGCTCCAGTCTTGATTTTGTCTGCCCGGCGCTCGGTCGATGAGCGCGTCAAGGGTCTCGAGCACGGCGGCGATGACTATCTGACGAAGCCATTCGCTGTTGCTGAACTGCTCGCAAGGTTGCGAAACCTGCTGCGTAGATCGTCTGCTCCTCAAACGGAATCGGTGCGGCTTGAAGCTGCGGATCTCCAGCTTGACCTGGTACGGCGCGAAGCGCGCCGGGGCGATCACGTGCTCCAGCTCACCCCCCAAGAGTTCTCTCTGCTGGAGTATCTTTGCCGCAACGCAGGCCGGGTTGTTACTCGTACGATGATCCTGGACCACGTTTGGCGCATGCGTTTCGACCCCGGCACCAACGTTGTGGATGTTCATATCTATCGTTTGCGCAGCAAGGTTGACCGCGGCGATTGCCGGCCGCTGATTCACACGATTCGCGGCGTTGGGTACGTTCTGAAGGAGGCCTAAGGATTTGCGAAGGACAGCCGCGTGGCGCATCGCGTTATGGACGACGCTGGCGTTCTCTCTGGGAACCTTCGTGGCGTTCTTCATCGTTTACCTGATGGTTGCGCAAGAGGTCCGCGCCCGCTCCGATGCATGGCTCACCGGAGAGGCCGAGACGCTTGCGCAGGTCGCGCACAATACTCCACGAGACAGCCTGTACGACCAGATCGTAGAGGAAGTTGCCGAACTGGCGATGCGGGAAGTCCCGGACGAGCGAAGTTCTGGCGGCGAGCGACTGAATTCTGTCTTTTTCCTCCGGGTGGATCCCACCCCAGGCGGGAACAACCTGTTTGTTGGACCTGGATCGAAGGGCCCATTTTGGCGTGCCCTCCAGCAAGCGCCCTTGGTCGCCGGGGTGCCGCAGTCGGTTAGAGTCGAAGGGTGGCCACTGGCCTTCCGCGTCGTTGTGCTGGCGCAGGAGCGGGGAAGCACTATTTACTTGGGATTGTCGGAGGGAGGGGTTACGCATATCCTGCAGAAGCTCACTCGGCGCTTCCTTGGGGTGTGGACCGGAACCGTGCTTTTCGGATTCTTGATCTCATACCTGAGTGCGCGCCGCACTCTTCTGAGGGTTGAGCGCATCACCGAGACGGTCGCCCGAATCGGTAGCCAAGAACTCGACGAGCGCCTGCCAGAGCAACTGAATTCAGACGAAATCTCCCGGCTGGCGAAGACGTTCAACCACATGCTCGGACGGATCCAGGCGTCCGTAAACCAGTTGCGATCCGTAACCGATGCGGTCGCTCACGACCTGAAAAGCCCGGTTACCTCCATCCGAGGAACTCTTGAAGCAGCACTCTCGGCTGAAAGCAGCGAGCCATGGCGAGACGCGGTCGGACAGGCCATCGAAGGATTGGACCGGGTATCAGTCCTGCTGAATACGACGCTGGATGTTGCCGAAGCCCAGGCCGGAGCCCTTCATCTGGACCGGGTAACGGTGGATCTCTCCGAAGTTGTGACGCAACTGGTTGATCTCTACCAACCGGCAATGGCCGAGAAGCATCATGAGGTACGAACTGACCTCGAAAGCGCCGTTGTGGTTGACGCCGACCTCGGGTTCATCAATCGCACTTTGAGCAATTTATTGGAGAACGAGCTCGTGCACCTGCCCGATGGCTGCCAAATCAATATTCGGCTTCGCGCACACGAGGGCAATGCCGAACTTGTCGTCGAGGACAACGGGCCGGGCTTCCCTCCCGACATCAGCAGCCACGCGTTCGAGCGCTTTGTGAAAGGAAAGCAGTCGCCCGGGTATGGGCTCGGGCTGGCGTTTGTCGCCGCCGTTGCCCAGGCACACGGAGGGGCAGTAAAGATTTCCGATCGCTCTTGCGGGGGTGCTAGAGTAACACTCTCGCTGCCCATCAGTGCGCTGCAGCCTGCTTGAGCACGCCTCTGACCGCTTCTTTTGCTGATCTGATCCTCTCCGTCGCCCCGGCTTTTCCCTTCCGAGCGTCCAGCTTTCACTTCTCAAATACGTTCCTGAGAGCAGTTCTTTGAGAAGGCACCCGCGACGCCCGTAGTTCTATACGTGACGTCAGACGTCAGTTCGCATGTCATTTTGAGCGCAGCGAAGAATCTCTCTTTGTTTTCGGCCCTCGGAGGAGTTGAAGAGGGATTCTTCGCTGCGCTCAGAATGACATGTTTGAGAGTTTTCGGCACCTACTTATGACGTTCAGTATAGCTTGGGTCGCTTGCCTGTCTTATCCGGCCTCGGCGATTGCCGCATCTTAACCACGCCCGAAGCAGTATGAACCCGGGATGACATTTCGTTCATGTTTAGCTCTTGTTTACAACTTGGGGGGAAGCTAACCTCATCCGACTGTCCATGAGCAGAACCTTCGGCAGCCCGCGGCCTTCAGCAGGGATGGCCCGGCCTTCAGGAAACCGGGGGGATGACGCGATAGCTTGGTCCTGGTGTTTCATGATTACGGTGACGTATTTCCTTTTATCTCCCGATTGGCCTTATGCGGTAGCGGAGTCCTTCTTGAGCTTCGCCATGAGTTCGCTGAGGTCCTGGATAGTAAAGATCCACTGAAATGCGTCATCGTGCTTTTGAAAAGCAGTACTTAGCAATACGGAGTCAAAACCGAGCCTAAGGTCGAGAGGAGAGCCTTGAATGAATCCGAAAGCGGCGAAGTTCTTCCTCGAAGTGGCTATCCTAGTGCTCCTCCTTCTGATATCGCTTCCATTGCTGGCGCAGGCGACTGGCGCCACGATTTCTGGCACTGTCACCGGCCCTTCGGGAGCAGTCGTTCCCAACGCCAAAATTTCCGTCAAGAATGTGGCCAACGGTCAATCCACTGAGACCCAAACCAATTCGGCCGGGACCTACACCGTACCAAACCTCGCACCCGGTGATTACGAGCTTTCTATCTCGGCGGAGGGGCTTAGCACCAAGATTGCCAGAGTGACCCTTGCGGCGGGGGCAAAGCAAACCCTGGACCTGGCTCTAGTGGCCCCTTCCAGCAATGCAGCAGGGCCTTCGCTGGAGGATCTAGGCCTCTCTCCGAGTCAGATCCGGGGAAGTGCCCAGGATCAGGCGAGGCTCGACAAGCGGACCCACATGCTGAAGGTCCATCAAGAGCTCGGTTTGCTAACGACGGCTCCTTTACTCGCCACGGTTATCACTTCCTTCAACGCCAAAGGCAAGCACGGCATGGCCGGCAGCGCGAGCGGCCGCGACTTACATGGCGCTCTGGGTGCGGTTACCACGGGCATGTATTTCACCACGGCTTCCTTTGCCATCCGCGCGCCCAAGGTGCCAGGGACGGTAACCCGCGGACCTATCCGTGTGCATAAGACCCTGGCCTGGATCCATGGCACCGGGATGATCCTGACCCCCATCCTGGGCACGATCGCATTCGATCAACTGAATCGCGGGGAAAAGATTCACGGAATTGCCAAGGCGCATTCGGCGGTGGCCGTGGTGACGGCCGGGGCGTACGGTGCTGCCATTGTGTCCGTATCGTTCAAATTCTAAGTGGGCATTATGAAAAGGAAAATGCTGCTGGCAAGTTTGCTTCTGGCGCCTATCACGGTTGACGGAGGGGATAGCCAATGGGTTCTCGACCAATCCACGCTCGCGTACCACCTTTCCCACCCGCTGCATCAGACGGACGGCGCCAGCCATGCCGCCAAAGGCAAGGGTGTTTGCCACGCCGGACAATGCGATTTTTTGATCGCTGTGCCCGTTAAGTCGTTTGATTCTGGAGACAGCAACCGCGATCTTCACATGCTGCAAGTGACGCGCGGCGCGGAATTTCCCATGGTCATCGTGCGCACCCGATTGCCCGAAGAGGAGTCCGCATCCGCAACCATCCATGCCGATCTGGAAATCCAGTTTGCTGGACAGACCGTCGTGTACAAACAGGTTCCATTGCAAAAGGTCATTGAGGGCAAAGAGACCCGGATATCAGGAACAATTCCGGCTACGTTATCCGATTTCAAAATTGACCCACCGAAGCTCCTAACGATGCCCGTTAAGAACGAAGTGCCGGTGCGCGTGGACATGACGTGGCGTCCGCAGTGAATGACAGACGCCGCCCACTTCCGATAGGCAGAACGCGACGGCACCCCAAGACAACGGACCGAGTTTCGAGTTTCGAATTTGGAGCTTCGATGTTGGAACAGCACTTTTTGCAAGCCGCCGGGCGCATGCCTGGAATCATGAGGGGCAGGCGGGGCCGATCGCCGAGCTCAGATTCAGACGTGGCCCCTTCGAATCTCAGTGATGGCGATCTCCTCCGCCTGCTGAAGGCGGGGAACGAAGAGGCGTTCCTCGCCCTTTACCGGCGGCGACAGGGCGGGATTTACGGTTTTGCCTTGCACATGAGCGGTCGCCCTGATGTGGCCGAGGAAGTCACGCAAGAGGTCTTTCTTGTGCTGATCCGAAATCCCGGGCAGTACGACCCGGAGCGAGGGACAGTAGCGGCATTTCTCTACGGCGTGGCGCGAAACCACGTCCTGCTACGCCTCGAGCAGAATCGGCGCTACTCGCCGCTGACGGAAGATTCGGCGGACGAGGGCGAGGGTTTGTGGAGCCGGCGGTTGGTCAGTCTGGAGGACCCCGATGCTGACCTGGCTCGTGCCGAGATCATCGAGCGCGTAAGGCAAGGGGTGCTGGCCCTCCCACCGGCTTATCGTGAAGTGGTGGTGCTGTGCGACTTGCAGGAGATCGAGTACGCCGAGGCGGCGCGAACGTTGAAGTGCCCGGTGGGCACCGTGCGCTCCCGGCTGCACCGCGCACGCACGCTGTTGATGCGAAAACTGCGGCGTTGGTACCAGGGAGAGGCAAATTTCAAACCGCACCCAACCGTGATGCAGGGACTATGATTATGAATTGCCGGGAATTCCAATCGTTCGTTGATGACGTGTGCCAGCCGACGCTCGATGCCAGTGTACGGCGCGACGGACTGGAGCACGCCGCCGCCTGCGCGAAACACGCCAAAAACAAGATGCGAAATCCGATCATTGATGTCAGCTCATTCTTGCGCTCGATCCTTCTGCACTCGCTGGCACTGCTGATTTTCATATATGGGGGCAAGGCCGCACGAGCTCAACAACCGCCGGCATCCGGCGCCCAACCTGCGTCAAGCAGCGGGTCCTCGCCGGTTGATTCGACCCAGCCGAAGAACGACCGCGTCTTAGGAGTCATCCCTAACTACCGGACGGTGGAAAATCCCCAGTTCAACATCCAGCCGTTGACGGTCAGAGGGAAATTCAAGCTGGCGGTGGAGGATTCCTTCGATCCTTACGCGTACCCTGTCGCCCTTATCTTCGCGGGGCTTGCTCAGCGTCAGAATGATCCCAAGACTTGGGGAAGGGAGAGTTGGGGCCCATTCACAAAACGCTTCGCGGCCTCGTTTGCGGACCAAACCGATGAGAACCTGATGACCGAAGCTGTCGTGCCCGCGTTGCTCAAGCAGGATCCTCGTTATTTTCGCTTGGGTAGCGGCAGCTTCTTTAAGCGCAGCAGTTACGCCGTGAGTCGTACTTGGGTGACGCGCACCGACGCCGGCGGCACGACCTTCAATTTCTCCGAAATCGCTGGCGCTGGAATCTCATCGGCGATTTCGAACCTCTACTATCCCCCCGAGGACCGAACGCTCTCCAAAAATCTCAGCCAGTGGGGCATCATGGTTGGGGAAGACGCCTTCTTCAATATGCTCAAAGAGTATTGGCCCGACATAAAACACAAGGTTCTCAAAAGATAGAGTCAATTAAGAGCGCGGGCGAACCAGCCGCTCAGCGCAGTGGCTGGTGGCGAGTGGAGGGCGGCTAGAAACGGCGACAGACCGCGCCCTTGCTAGCCGCCGCCGCTAACCGCTAGCCACTTCGGAAAAGCGGACGGCTCCATCGTGGTCGCCGAGGCTCTGGGTCCCTACGTCGATGGGCTAGGAACAATCCTCGGACGGGCTTGGCCACCTAGCACAAACGTGCTACAGGGCGGTAGCACCTTTGTGCCATTGACATGATCCTCGTCGAAGCGTAGCCTCCACAACGATCGGGCCAGTTTCACTTCAATTTGCGACGAGGGGACCGCGATGGCACCCGCTAAGGGTAAGTCGTTTAGTTCTTGGGGCAGGGGAAACCCGCCTTCCCTTCCGGACTCGGCCGCCTCCCCTCCTCTGGCTTCACGCTATTGCTATGGTAAACGGAGAGAGGAAAGTCAGCCGGCAGCAACCGACACGCGGTCTGATCACGGGAAGGGAATCCACTTTCGTAAATTCGCTCACGCAGTGGCTCTAGTTTGACGGCTGTCGCGTCCGGAGCACTGCCAAAAGGAGATGACCTATGCTGAGAAAATCGCAGGCAGTTCTCGCTGTGCTTCTTACAGCGTTGCTTCTGATCGTGGCCCCGGCTTCCGCCCGGGCTGGCGACGTCGACGTGATGGACGCAACCGGATTCGGCGGCTTGGTGAACAATTTGAACTCCGGCATGAACCCGCCGGGGTCCAATTGGACCGGTTCCGTCCTTTCCAGCGTTTATCTCGACAAGAAAGGCGGCGTCTACACCTACGTGTACCAGTTTACGCTCGACACCAACAGCGTGCAATTGGAGTTCCTGGCCGCTTGCACCCCGGAATCGGGCGGCTGTGTGGACGAGTTCAACCCCGGCCTGAACTACGGAGTTCTGACCGGCAAAGCCTTTACGTCACCAGGAGTGGACGACTGCACCGACACCGCCGGCAAGAATTGCCCGAGCGGGTCGAACCAAGGGTTCAACTTTGGTTTCAGCATTCTTCCGGGCAATAGCGAACTGTTGGTGAACGTAAGTGGCCTGGGACCAACCGGCGCCAATGATCCGTTGCTGTTCACCTTCTACGCTCAGTCATCAACTCCGCCGGTGCAGCCCGAGTTTGGAGACTTCGAAGGCAAAGGCGGCGGAACGGCCATCTCCGGTACCGCCCTGGTTCCCACTCCCACTCCCGAACCGGCCTCGCTGAGCCTTTTGGGGACGGCCTTAGGCTTGCTGGCGGTCGCCGGCCTTTGTACTCGCCGCCGGCTTGGTCGCGGTTGATGGGCGTGCTTGCCGAGTTCTAAAGGCGCTACCCTTGCTTGTGCGTCAGCCGCAGTTCAATGCTATGATGCGACAGTGACCTATGAGTGGGATCCGCAGAAGGCAGCCTCAAATCTGCGCCGGCACCGTGTCTCATTCGCTGAGGCCACTTCCGTCTTTCTCGATCCGGTCGCGTTGACGTTCGGCGACCCTGATCACTCGGGCGAGGAGGATCGCGAAATCACGATCGGAACTTCAAGCAACGGGCGGGTCCTTTTCGTATCTCACTGCGCGCGCAGAGATGGGATTCGAATCATCAGCGCGCGGAAGGCCGCTCGCAAGGAGAGAGAGCAATATGTCGAAGGGATTGGCGGAGGTTGTTGAAGATGAGCTGCGTCCCGAATACGATCTCGCGCAGTTGCGGGGCGGGGTGCGGGGTAAGTACTATCGGCAAGCGAAGGCGGGAACGAACTTGGTGCTGATCGAGCCCGACCTCGTCCAGGCTTTCCCCGACGAGGCATCGGTAAATCGCGCGCTACGGCTGCTGGTCTCGACGGCGAATGCAGCCACGCGCAGCACGTACCGGCGTAAGGCGCGGCAGGCAAAACGGGCGACAGCGAAACGCGAGCGCTCCGTTGCGACTGATTAGTGCCCCAGGTATGAAGCCCCCTCCGTTACGAGCCGCTATCCAAAGGGCCGGCCGAAGTAAGTCAACACCCAGAGCGCAATGAGGTAGACGCTGAGCAGGGACTGGAAGCCCGAAACGGTCCGCGCCCAGCCCACCGCCTTGAGGTCGTATTCACGCTTGGTCAGCAGGCGGAGCCAGCGGCCGAAGTTGATGTCGCGAAAGCCGATGTTAAATGCCGACATCAGGCTGAAGAACATGGCCGCCCGCAGCACGCGCCACTCCCGCCGCAGCCAAAGAAAGGGAAATTTCCACCAGTTCGTCGCGCGAATTGCGCGGGGCCGGATTTGGATGCCCTGCGTGTTTGATCTTCCCCGCCACACTCGGCTGCCGATGAAATAAATGCCCGACGGACCAGGCTGGTGCATGAAGACTGCGTAAACAAACGAGAAGAACAGCCACAGACACAGAACAATGCGCAGCGGCCGCCCCGGAGTCAATCCGTACTGGCATGTGTAATCGAACGCGATGCGCTTGAACCAGCGCTCAATGGGTGAATCGCGCTCGGCCTCCCCCCGATTCAGAGCGCAGGTGATCGCGCGCTCCTGCTCGTGATAGCTGGCGTCCTGGCATTGCTTGCGGAGCTGGGTAAGAGGGCCGGGATTTTTGTAATACGTCGTCAGCTCGAGGTGTTGCGCTTCGGCAGTCCACTCTAACGTTGGAAGGTTCGTCGGTTCGAACACCGCATCTCTGAGGTCCGCGCCCCACAAGAACGCGCCGCTCAGGTCCGTGCCGTTCAGTCTGCGCGCCCTTTAGGTGCGCGGTTAGGTCCGCGCCGGTTAGGTCCGCGCCGCCCAGTTGCGCGCCGGTTAGGTCCGCGCCGCCCAGTTGCGCGCCGCCCAGGTTAGCCCGATTTCCGATTTCCCCGCTGGTATCGAGCCAGGTGTCGTGCTGCGCCAGAATCGCGTCCAGGTCTGCGCGCGATCGCACATTGCGCTTCGCGTCCTTCCAGGTCCATTCCTTTGGTTGCAGTGCGGAAGCTTGCAGAGGAACGAAAAAGCAGAGCAAAGCCGTAAGGAACAGTGTGCCGACCGTGGTGGCCAGCTTCATGTTCCGGACGTCCGAAAGAAAGGCAGCGAGGATCCCGGCTTCGAGCCTGCCGCTCTTGTGGTCAGAAAGGGTGTTCATGAGATTCTTAGGCCTCCGCGAGCGGCGGCAAAGAAGACACCAGCCGCGCGGTTTCGAGGCTCACGCGCACGACCTGGCCGACCAGCCGCACGATGTACTGCTCCTCGTCGGCGCGGTTCGGGTCAGAGCGGATGCCGTTGTGCTCCGTCACTTGGTACTGGTCAATCACCCATTCCAGCGCGCTCCGGTTGCCCAGCCGGTATTGGAACGTCTCGGGCGGAATGCCGGCCAGCGTCAGAGACCCATTCACCTTCACCGACCGCCTGTCTTTGCTCAAGCGCACCTTGTCTTCGACGCGGTAAGAGAGCGGCACCGACCGGTTTTCCATCCATTGGAGCTGGTAGGGTTCGAGCGTCTCGTAATTGACGTGCAAATCCGCCAGTTGGGTTCCGATGTCCTTGACAGCGACAAAGTCCGGGACAAAGGCAATACGCGGCAGTTCGCGCTTGAGGTTTTCCGCAAATCTCTCGCGGTACACCGGGTGATGAAGCACGCCGTAAACGTAGTGGAAGATGTCCCACTTGGTGATGGCCTCGTCTTGGTAATGCTTGCGGAACTGTTCCAGCGCCCAATCCGTGATGTTTTCGCGGCGGTTCGTGCCATCTTCGTCGTACGTGTAGAAGGGAAAGCATTGGTGGCTGTCAATGGCTGCGCACAGGTGAAGGTCGGGAATGATATCAGTTGCCAAGACGCTAAAGCTGGGAGACCGGTAAGCGATATCGCTTGTTGCGATGACGCGGTTCTCTCGTTCGCTCTCGACGTTCGGAAAGGTCTTCGGAAACACTCCTCTACGATGAGTCAGGACCGGGTCTACGTACGCAAACCGCTTTGAGAATGGCCTGTAGAGCGCACTCTTGATTCGGTCGGCGTGGAATTCTGCGTAAAGCTCTTGGCGCAGAGCCTGCTTCAGCCGACTGCACCACTTAATCTTCGTGGGATCGTTGGTAACGAAGTCGTCCACGTCGTCCGACTTGTCGCTTCTGCGCCAGCGGTCGACGTCTGAGTTGTAGTTATCCGCAAGGCTCTGCGTCTTTCTTGCCAAGGCCTCTGCATTGAAGTCATACGCCCAGTCGTCGCGCGCCGTCTCCAAGCCACGACTGAATGTCTTGAAGATCGTGGTAGACGCCGAGGGACCCGACCTCGCCGCTGGACTGGCGACGGGGATGAAGCTCGCGTACTCGTCAGCGTTCTGGATGGCGACCCACGAGCTATTTTCGTCAGGAGCCAGAATGTTCCATTCAACCTGGTCCACCTCCCCGCGGCCCACGAGCCACCCGAGCTTTTCTTCTTTTCTCCACGGTTCGGGCACGCGGAAATAGCGAAGCGTTGACCCGGTCGCGCCCTTCTTGCGGACAGCAACGGTAATGCCGACTCCAACCTGGATGCCGAACACGTTGTGTGTGGTTCCGCTCAGCTTGGGGTTACGGCGCACGTTTCCGTGCAGGTCAGCGTGATAGATTTCGGTGAAATCCTCAAGCAGATGCTTCCTCATTCCGTCAAACGCATATTGATCCACAAAGTTGTTGTTGGAAACAAACGCCACAATGCCGTCGCGTCCTTGTAGCCTGTCAGTGGCCCAACGGAAGAATTTCACGTAGGGATCAGAGAGCGCGTTCTTGTTGGTCGCCTTGGACGCCGCCGCGTATGTCTCCGCGACGCGCCTCTCGATCACCGGGTATTTCCGGTTCTTATTGTTGTCGTTTTCACTCAGTTGGCCCACGTTGTAAGGCGGGTTGCCGATCACCACCGTGATAGGCGCCTGTTTCTGACGCTCGACGCGCTGGGTGTTGGCTTCCGTCATAAAGCCGAGCTGCGATTGGCTGCCCTCGGCCAGCTCCAGCGTATCGACGAAGCACAGGCCCTCAAAGGGCTCATATCCGCCGGTCATCTCGTAGTACGCGTGCTCAATGTTGAGCGCGGCGATGTAATAAGGCAGCAGCATCACCTCGTTGGCGAACATCTGCTCGCGGTACATGCGTGGCAGGTCGCGCCGGGGCATGCGGCGCAGCAGGTTGACGATGAAGTTGCCGGTGCCGGTGCAGGGGTCAATGATGTAAACGTCCGGGCTTGCCAGCGATTTACCGAACTCCTTTTCCAGCACCTCGGCATAAAGTCCACAATGGGCTGCGGCGTATAGACAATGCCGTGCGTATCCGCCACCTTGACGGAGTATCCCTGAAAGAACCGCTCGTACACCGTGTTCAAAAAGTGCTGCTTGTCACTGAAGTCCGGCAGGACGCGCGCCGCCGACTCGATGGCAAGATAGAAGCGGTCCAGGCTCTTCAAGTAATCCTTGCGGCTGAAGCTCTGGCTCGCGAGCGCTGTGACCACCTTCTCCACTTCGGCGGCGATCACGTTCTGCTGCACGACCTCGGGCTTGTCAAAGATGGTGCCGATCAGCCGCTCGGTGAGCAGGTGCTGGATGAGCATCTCATCCACGGCTTCGGCGCGGATATTGGGGTTCAAGGCTGTCTGGCAGAGGTGGAAGAAGGCGTCAAAGGCGGCGATGAAGCGCCGGTTGTTCCGGTGCGCTTCCTTGATCTTCTCATTCAGGCCCCGGGCCAGGTCAGGGACGTGCTCCTTGAATTCATCCACCGCCTCCTCGAACCCCGCGATGTCCGGAGGGCGGTAGGAGAGGAACTGGTTCAGCAAGAAGGCCAGTTCGGCGGGTTGGCGCAGGTCCATTGCGGGGGCGGGCTGCTTGTTTTGATAGAGAATCGCCTGCCGGGTATCTTCAAAAATCGTGTTGGTAACGGGGTAGCCGCGAGCGACCTTCTTGGCGATCTCGGCCTTGAGGTCGTCGCCCGAATCCTTGGCCTCCCAATAGCCTCGGGGCAGGCTGTTTTCGTCGCGCACGGTGCCGTCAGGGACGTTGCGGCGATCGCCGGGCGCCGCGAGTTGAGGAATCAGCACCCAGCCACGCCGCCGGGCGCATTCCGCCAGCAACTTCTGAAAGGCCGAGCTGACCGCGCCTTCATGAAGCACTCCTTGACGACCGTAGGCCTCAAGCTCTGCGTAGTAGGCGCGAATGGCGGAGTCAGTGGGTTTTAGAGACCGCTCGCTTTTCATCTTTGAGCCAGCAGACAGGAATAGACATTATCGGGCGGCTGACCTGAAAGCAAGGGGAATGGTGCGCCGGGATACGAAATGAAGATCAGCACATAGGGATGGGCTGGGAGGTTTAGTGGCTAAAAAAGGAGTTGACTTTTGTATAACCTCGTGCTAGGCTAAGTCTGTATGATCCACCTACGCCTTGCGGCCCATGAGCGGGACTATTCCTTGCCTGCTACGACACATCGAGTGACTGTAACAGGGCCCCAGCCAAAATGGGGGGTGGATGGAGGGTCGCATGGTTACCGATATGGTACAACGCAGAAAATTAACATGGAATTTAATTACCTTTTATGGCCGACCCTAGTGCAAAGCCGGTATTGCAAATAAACGGGTTATTGGAAGAACTGTCCGTTCTCGGACGTTTTTGGGGTTCAAAATCGTACCAGATTTTATCATTTTTTGCCAAAAACGTACAGCGAACGGGCTCGAACAGGCAGATAAGGAAGAGTTTTCGCGGCCGATTTTATTAAAAGGTGTCAAGTCCGGAGAATCATGTCAATCGGTAATCGGCGCTCACTTCCTCCAAAGGAGTTGTGAAGTACGTGCAAAGGAGCTTCCAACGCAGAGACACAGAGGCACAGAGAAGAATGACAGACGTCGGAAAACTAAAGGCACCTTCATGTCATCATCGTTTTCGTCTCTGTGCCTCCGTGCTTCCGCGGTTAATTCTTCACTCCATCCTATTGATTCGACGCCGATTATTCGCCAAGTTGATCAGCCGAGGAAGCCACTGTATGATGAATTCAAAGGGCTTACTAGCCACGCAGGGCGAGCGTCACGCCACCCTTTCTGTTTCTTTCGGACGACCGAAATGGGACGAGGGCTATCTATTGATTCCGCGAGGGTTGTCGGCCAAGTTGCGGAAGACAACAGGCGAAGGCTTGCTCAATCTAAAAGGACTTACTAAAGATGTTTCCATCGAGCAGTCGGGTGACCTTCTTGCGTTTTGTCGGGCGACCGAAACGCGACGATGTCAAGCTATTGATTCAACAATGGTTGATGGCAAATCGAGTGGGGAAAACAAGCAAAGGCTTGCTCAATCTAAAGGAGTTGCTAACCGTGTTCTGCCGAGCCGTCGAGCGATCTATTCGGGTCTTGTCGGACGACTGAAACGTGGAGAGGCCGATCTGTTGATTCAACAAGGGTTGTCGCCAGATCTCCTGAGGAGAACACGTGAAGCCTCGCTCAATCTAAAGGACTTGCTAACACTGCTTCAGCCGAGCGGTGGGGCGACCCTTTCGGGTTTTGTCGGGCGAGCGAGACGTGGCGCGGCCGATCTATTGATTCTGCAAGCCTTGTCGGCCAGTTTGCGGAGAAGAACGGGCGAAGGGCTTGCTCAATCTAAAGGACTTACTGACTGTGCTTCCAACGCGCCTTGAGGGCTTACTTGAAAATGAGCTCGTTCTGGAGGCCTCTTTTTGTGCAGAATCGAACCAAATTCTGCCATTTTCTGCCAAAAACACGCAGATAATGGCAGAGAATCGGGGCTTTTCGCGATCGGTTTTATTAGAACGTGAGGCGTCCTGCGGCGCGTATCGAGCCCTGGCCGGTGCCTCCTGGCCGCTTCTTAGGAGGCAATGGATCAAGAAATGAACCCACGGTGGGCGAAGCAGGCGCTCCAGCAGCCCGCAAATGGCAGTGGGCAGAAGGAGGGTTCTGAGTTGTGAACAGTGGACGATAGACGGCATGTGGGAAGGAGTCTCTTCCCCTTTATGCCCTCTGCCGGCTACCATATGCCTTGCTGAGCGAAAAGTCATGCAAACCATTGTTGAGTGTGTGCCGAACTTCAGTGAGGGACGCGATGCCGCCAAGGTTGAGGCGATCATCAAGGCGTTGCTGGACGGACCCGAGGTCTACTTGCTCGACCGGGAGATGGACGCCGACCACAACCGCTCGGTGATCACTCTGGTAGGCTCGCACGGGCGGATTGGCGAAGCGGCCTTGCGGGGCATGGGCCGTGCCGCCGAGTTGATCGATCTCAATCACCATCAGGGCGCGCACCCACGGCTGGGGGCCACCGACGTAGTGCCGTTCGTTCCCGTCGCCGGGGTCACGCTCGAAGACTGCGTCCGCATCGCCGAATC
The DNA here is from genome assembly GCA_035315065.1 of Terriglobia bacterium. Taxonomy (GTDB): domain Bacteria; phylum Acidobacteriota; class Terriglobia; order UBA7540; family UBA7540; genus DATFYM01. Next base: position 13,251 of record DATFYM010000041.1, on the reverse strand, counting down.
GGTGGCCGAGCAGGCCTGGCTCCGCTTCCGCATTCCCACCTATCTCTACGAGGCGGCGGCCCGCCGTCCCGAGCGCAAGAACCTGGAGAACATCCGGCGCGGCCAGTTCGAGGGTGTGCGCGAGGAGGTCCTGACGAATCCTGACCGCCTGCCCGACTTCGGCCCGAAATTCGGAGAAGGCGGGCTGCACCCGACCGCCGGCGCCACAGTGGTGGGCGCGCGCAAATTCCTGGTCGCTTACAACATCAACCTGGCGACGCCCGAGGTCTCGATTGCCAAAGGCATTGCCAAGAAGATCCGCGCTTCGAGCGGCGGCTTTGCCTGCGTCAAGGCGATGGGCGTGGACTTGGCGGCGAGAGGACTGGCCCAGGTGTCGATGAACCTCACCGACTACGAAACCACCTCGATCGGCACCGTATTCGACGCGGTGGCGCGCGAGGCAGCCGCGCAAGGCGTCTCCGTGGCCGCGAGCGAGATCGTGGGCTTGATTCCCCAGCGCGCGCTGGAAGAGGCCGCGGTCCACTACCTCAAGGTGGAGAATTATCACCCCGATTTAATCGTCGAGAATCGCCTGGCCGCCGTCTTGCAATCGGCAATCGGCAATCGGCAATCGGCAATTCCTCCTCTCCACGCGCTCGCCGAGCCCTTCATTGACGCCGTCGCCGCCGACACGCCCGCGCCCGGCGGCGGTAGCGTCTCCGCGCTCGCCGGAGCGTTGGCGGCAGCGCTCGGGGAAATGGTGTGCCGCCTGACGCTCAAGAAGAAGTCGTACGCACAGCACCACGAGGCGGTGCAAGCGTCACTGGCGAAGCTCACCGGCCTGCGCGCCCGATTGATGGAAGCGATCGATCGCGACGCGGCCAGCTACGACGCGGTGGTGGCCGCGTTCAAGCTGCCCCGCCAGAGCGGGGCCACCGCGGAGGAGCAAGCGGCGCGTGCCAAGGCGATTGAGGAGGCCAGCAAAATCGCGGCGGCCGTCCCGCTAGAGACGGCCGAACTCGCCGTTGAAGTGGCTCGCGTGGTGAAAGAGTTACAGACTATCACGGTGCCGCAAGCCGCCTCAGACCTCAACGTGGCGCTCGGGCTCGCCGCCGCCGCACGCGCCGGCGCGGTGGAAAACGTCCGCGCCAACCTGCCTTCGATCAGCGACCGGCAGTGGATCGCCGGTATCGAAGCGAAGCTGGGGGCACTGGAGTGACTTGCCTAGGAAGGAGTGAAGGATTAAACGCGGAGGCACGGAGACACAGAGAAGGTAAGAGATGAGAAGAGAATACATGAAGCTGTCATTTGTTTCCCGACGTTTCCAGTTGTTCTCTGTGCCTCTGTGTCTCCGTGTTGAAAGGTCTTTAGCAATTGCCTCACACCCTCTGGGTGAACTCGAGCCGCAAGCGTTGTTTGGCTCGAAAGATGAGTATGGCGGCATTGGCATGGCTCAGTCCGAGCCTCTCGGCTATCTCGTCGTAGGTTAAGTCATGGTAATAACGCAGCATCAGAGGTATGCGGTAACGCTCCGGCAGTCGAGAGAGGGCGGCACGCACCGCCTCTCGCGCCTCGCTCGACAGCAACTCATCGAGAGGAGATGCCGTTTGGGACACGGGCGCCGGCGCCTCGGGATTAGAGGGTTCGAAGAGGCGTTGCTCGCTCCGTCTCGAGCGCAGACGGTCGACGCAGTGGTGACGGGCGACGGTCGAGAGCCAGATCCAAAAGGGCTGCGCGCGATCGTAGGTCTGGAGCGCCCTGGGCAGCCGCACGAACACCTCGCTGGCGGCGTCCTCCGCGTCCTCGGGCGAGCCCAGGAGGTACTGGCACAACCGCAGCACGCGCGGATGAAATTCGCCGTACAGCTTGGCAAGGACATCGGGGGTCCCGGAGGGCATTCCCAGTGCGATTGAACTCATGGTTCACCTCCTGCGGATGCTCAACTTTAGTGCGGCTTGCGGTTTGGCCCACGCCGCCGGTCACTGATCATTCGAACATGAGACAATAAGCAGGAATCCTGCCAAAGCCGTGAGATGGAGATAAGTGATTGATAACAGTTTCGTTAGCTAAACACTGGCCAACGATCGGAAGGGCTGTTATTCGCAGAATATTGCGAATTCACAACGAAGTTGAATTATGTTAGAATCGGTTTTTATGCCTGTGGAATCGCCGACCAATAGCGGGCCGTCTGCACTCCCTCTTGAAACCGGGGAACGCCACTCGCTAGTCCTGCGGGCCTGGGAAGCCGCGAACTCCGAGCGGGACCTGCGAGGAGTGTTGGCGGCGGTGTACGATTTGATTCAACCGCTAGTTCCGGTGGATAGCATCGGGGTCGTCGCCTTTCTGGGTGAGAAGCACGACCTCTATGCCCTCTACTCTCCGGGTGTAGCGCCGGAAGTCTTGGACGATATCGTGCGTCGCGGACCTCTGCCGCCCTCTAGGCCGCCCGACCGGCCCATTGTTTCCTATCGTGAGATCGAAGGGGACCTCAGTCAGCCGCATGTTTGCAATGATCTGTTAGAGAAGGAAACTTGGCTCGAGCATGAGCCGCGGATGGTGGAAGAGGGCGTTCGAGCCTACGTGGCGGTGCATTTACAGGTGCGAGGCAAGTCCATCGGTGTCGCCTCCTTCTGCCGCTCCCAACCCATGGCCTTTAGCCGCGATCAAGTTGCGGTGTTGTCCGCCGTGTCGCGTGCGATCGGCGTCGCGGTGGCCAACGCGCTGGCTAACGAGGAAATCCAGAAGCTGCGCGATCAGTTGGAGGCGGAGAACATCGCTCTGCGGGCCCAACTGGACCAGGCGCCCTGGTTCGAGGACATCGTGGGCAACTCACGGGCGCTGGCGCGCGTGCTCGAAGCCGTGGAGCAAGTAGCCACTACCGACGCCACCGTGCTCGTTGCCGGCGAGACGGGCACGGGGAAAGAACTCATCGCCCGCGCCGTCCACCGCCGGTCGCCGCGGGCCCACGGTCCGCTGGTGATGGTGAACTGTTCTGCCATCCCCGAAGCGCTCCTGGCCTCGGAACTATTCGGCCACGAGCGGGGCGCCTTCACGGGGGCTGTCGAGCGCCGCAAGGGACGATTCGAGCAGGCACACGGCGGCACGCTGTTCCTGGACGAGGTCGCGGAAATGCCGCTGGATACGCAAGTGATGCTCCTGCGGGTCCTGCAGGAGCGCGAATTCCAGCGGCTGGGCGGAGGCCAGACCTTGCGCGTGGACGTGCGGCTGGTGGCCGCCACCAACCGCGATCTGGCGGAGGAGGTGCGCGCCGGACGCTTTCGCAGCGACCTCTATTACCGGTTGAACGTCTTCCCCATTCGCGTCCCGCCCTTACGCGAGCGGCGGGAGGATATCTCGCAACTCGTGGCCCACTTTGCCGCCAAATACGGCGCTCGCTTTGGCCGTACCATCCAGCGTATTGACCGGCGCACCATGATCCTGCTCGAATCCTGCCCTTGGCCCGGCAACGTGCGTGAACTCGAAAACGCGGTCGAGCGCGCCGTGATCCTTTCGCGCAACGGCACGTTGCGGGTTGCTCGCGAAACGCTCCCGCAAGGCGCGGCGGCGGGGGTCAGCATGGAAACGCACCTTCAGACGCGGGAAAACGAACTAATCGAGGCGGCGTTGCGAGAGTGTCGCGGCCGCGTGGCGGGGCCGAATGGTGCGGCCAAGCGCCTGGGTCTGGCGCCTTCCACGCTCGAGTTTCGCGTCAAGCGGCTGGGCATTGATAAGTTCCGCTTCCGCACCGACGCTCGAAGCTCTCGCCCGCATGTCATTCTCAGCGAAGCGAAGAATCCCTCTTCGGCTTCATTTCAGAGCGGAAAAAGAGATTCTCCGCTTCGCTCTCCAGAAACAACATGAAGAAGTCATGTTGTTTCTGGAACATAGCCGACAGCGGCCAAAGCCGCTGTAAGTGCTCAGAATGACATGGCAGGGGGCGTTGGGACACCAAGGCCCGTCTTGACACCAGTCACTGTTAATGGGTATAAACGTTCTTGATTAACCTGAGTTAATGAAGCTCCTCACCACCATGAACTCGACGGAGACTACTGGCCCGGCAACCTACGATAACGCGCCATCCGTCCCTTCGCTTCGGGAAGTACATCGCACCATTAGCGTGACGCACCTCGGATTCTGGAGAAAGCTTTTTGCCTTCTCCGGCCCGGGCTTCCTGGTCGCGGTCGGTTATATGGACCCAGGTAACTGGGCTACGGACATCGCCGGCGGCTCCCGCTACGCCTACCAGCTCATCTTCATCCTCATGATGTCGAACCTCATGGCCATCCTGCTCCAGACGCTGGCGGCGCGCCTTGGCATCGTCACCCAACACGACCTGGCACAAGCTTGCCGGGCCCAGTATTCGCGGCGGACCAGCATCGCGCTGTGGGTGATCTGCGAGATTGCCATTTCGGCTTGCGACTTGGCGGAAGTCATCGGCTCGGCCATTGCGCTGAACCTGCTCTTTCACATCCCGATGGTGTGGGGAGTCTGCCTCACCGCGCTCGATGTCCTGGTGATTCTTTACTTGCAGCACCGGGGATTTCGCTACCTCGAAGCAATCGTGGTGGTCCTGATCGCCACCATCGGCCTCTGCTATCTCATCGAGATCATCTGGGCGAAGCCGGACTTCCTGGGCATCGCGCGCGGCTTCATTCCCACCAAGCAACTCTTCACGGATCGTGAGATGCTCTTCATCGCCATCGGCATCCTGGGCGCAACGGTGATGCCTCACAATCTCTATCTCCATTCGTCGCTGGTGCAGACGCGAGCCATCGAGCGGACGCGCGAGGGTCTGCGCACCGCCATCCGCTACAACTTCATCGACTCGACGCTGGCCCTCAACTTCGCTTTCTTAATCAACGCCGCCATCCTCATCATGGCTGCCGCCACCTTTTACCGTCACGGCCTGAACCAGGTGGCTGAGATCCAGGACGCTTACCATACGCTCTCTCCTCTCCTCGGCATACCGCTGGCCAGCTTCCTGTTTGCGATCGCCCTGCTCTGCTCGGGTCAGAACTCCACCTTGACCGGCACCCTGGCCGGCCAGATCGTGATGGAGGGATTTCTCAACATCCGGCTCGCCCCCTGGCTGCGCCGCCTCATTACGCGCCTCATCGCCATTGTCCCTGCTATCATCTGCGTGGTGCTTTACGGCGAGCGCGGCACCGCTCGGCTGCTGCTGTTGAGTCAGGTGATTCTCAGCCTCCAACTGTCTTTCGCGGTTGTTCCCCTGGTGCAATTTACGAGCGATCGGAATAAAATGGGCGAGTTCGTCAACCCTGCCTGGGTTAAAGTATTGGCGTGGCTGACGGCGGCGGCCATCGCGGGACTGAATGCTTACTTAATCGTGCTGACAGTCCGCGCTTGGGTGTAGCGATTTTGGATTTTGGATCTTGGATTGAAGCGAAGTAGGCGGTAGAAAGTAGACGGCATATGGGAGAAAAGGAGAAAAGGTCAGCCGATCTTCCCATATACCGTTCACCTTCTACCATCTACCCCTCTTCAATCCAAAATCCAAAATCGAAAATCCAAAATCGAAGCGACTGTGCTGTAGATGTTCAAAAAGATCTTAGTGGCCCTCGACCACAGCAAAGCTGACGCGGCGCTGCTCCCCCGCGTCAAGGAACTGGCGCGGCTGACGCAGGCGGAGGTTTTTCTGCTGCACTGTTCCACCGGCTGGGCGGCGCAGTGGCAGGGCAAGCTGAACCTCATCGACTCACCGGAAATGCAGGAGGACCGGGAGTACCTGGAAAAGGTGGGGAGCGATCTGCGCGCCGAGGGCTTCAGCGTTACCGCGCGCCATGCGGCGGGCAAGCCCGCAGATGAGATTCTGAAAGCCGCGCGCGCCGAGCACTGCGATCTGATCGCCATGACCACCCACGGCCACAAATGGCTGGAGGATCTGATCTACGGGACGACGATCACCAAGGTGCGCCACGAAGCCGAGATTCCGATTTTCCTGGTGAAGGCTAGCCCGGAGTGAGAATGTTGGTGGAACGCTGGCGCTGGACGTTGCATGAACCGAATTCGCGTTTCGAGACCCTCCAAGAGAGGCTCCCTCGAATCTTCTCGCACAAGGGGTTGATATGAAGGAAGAATACAAGCAAGAGTTTTGCGTTTCCGGGGAAGACTTGCTAAGTCGGGTCAAGGCGCTGATCCACGAGGGAAACGCCACCAAGATCATCATCAAGAACGAGAGCGGCCATTCCGTCATAGAAATACCTCTCACCATCGGAGCGGTGAGCGCGATTTTGGCGCCCGTGCTTACCGCGGTGGGGGCAATGGCCGCGCTTCTCACCAAATGCACCATCGTGGTGGTGAGGGAGAAGGAAGAACCGGGGCCGTGAGACAGCGCACTGAGAAAATGCCTGCGAGCTTTAACCAGCAACTCATACCGGGCTTCGCCACCCCGGAAGGGACGGCGCGCTATCGCGACCGCTTCGCGAATCAGCGGCCGAGTCACTTTCGCAACGCGCGCGGCTTGTGGCTCTCTTCCATCGGTCTTGGCACCTATCTGGGGGAGCCGACACAGGAGTTCGATGCGCTCTACCGGGAAGCGGTGACGCGGGCGCTCGAAATGGGGACCAACGTCATCGATTCCGCGGTCAATTACCGCCACCAGCGGAGCGAGCGCGCCATCGGCACGGCGCTGGCGGCCATGATCTCGCTGGGCAGCGTCCGGCGTGACGAGGTTTTTCTGGCCACCAAGGGCGGTTTCCTGACGTTCGACGGCGAGGAGCCCGACGATCCTGCTGCCTACTTTGAACAGAACCTGGTCAGAACCGGGCTGATCGAGCCAAAAGACGTCGCAGCCAACTGCCACGTGATGGCGCCGCGATATATCGAGAACCAGGTCGAGGTGAGCCGCCGCAACCTGGGCGTGGAGACCGTCGATCTCTACTACGTACACAATCCGGAAACCCAACTCCGAGCGGTTCCGCGGCCGGAGTTTTACCGGCGGCTGACTGCCGCCTTTGCCGCGCTCGAGCACGCCGCCGCAGCGGGCAAGATCCGTGCCTACGGTGTGGCCACGTGGGATGCCTTCCGAGTGGCGCCATCCTCACGCGACTCGATCAACTTGTTGGAAGTGGTCCATGCCGCCGAGAGCGCCGGCGGACGCAATCATCACTTTCAGGCCATCCAGCTTCCTTTCAACTTGGCCATGCTGGAAGCGCTCACCGCCCAGACCCAACGGTTGGATGGCGCCTTGGCGCCGGCGTTGCGCACCGCGCGCACTTACGGCATCACCACCTTTGCCAGCGGCAGCATTCTTCAGGGCCAGCTTTCGCAGGGGATGCCCGACGATCTGCGGAACCGGTTTGACGGCTTGGCCACCGACGCCCAGCGGGCCATCCAGTTTGTGCGCTCGACGCCCGGCGTCACTTGCGCGCTGGTAGGCATGAGCCATAAGAAACACGTCGAGGAGAACCTGGCGACGGCCGGCGTCGCGCCGCTCAGTCCGGAACGCTACCGCGCCTTGTTCGGAGCGTAGGGTCATAGACCGGATGTCGGACGTGGCAAAGGTACAGCCAACCGCGCTGCTACGCCGACGTTTCGAGACCTTGATCGTCTAACAGTTGTGAGCGACAGACTCCAGCAAAGCCTCGCGCAGGCGACGGACGCGATCCACCAGAGAGACTTCACGGCCGCGATTTCACTTCTCAACGAGGTGGCGGCCGAGGAGCCCGAGAACGCGGCTGTCTGGCGTCAACTGGGCCATGCGTACCTGGAGGCGGAAAAGCCGGGTGATGCCATCGACGCCCTGACGCGCTCCCTTCAGCTCGATCCTGGCGACGCCACCGCGCACTGCCTGCTCGGCAACGCCTACGGGACCACGTGCGATCTGGAGAAGGCAACCGCCTGCTACCGGCGCGCCCTGGAGATCGAGCCCCAGCACCCGAAGGCGGAAGAGTTGCTGATCAAGACTGAGTCGCTGCTCGAAAGCCGGTCACACTATCACGCGGGCCTGAAGCTGCTGTACTCTGCCTCGGCCGACGCGCAGGACTTGAACCAGGCCATGCGCGAGTTGCTGCAGTCCATCGTCATCTTCGAGGGTTCCCCGGCGCGCGATAACCTCCTGGAGTGTGCGCGAAAAATCGAGGCGCTCAGGAACGATTGGGAAGTGCGGGTCGCGGTGACGCCGGAACTCATGCGGTGGGCCGAATCCTGCCACGCTGGTTTCCGGGGCGCGGGGCTCAAGCAATGGTCCGAGGCACGCGAAGCTTATCGGCAAGCGCTGAGCTACCGTTCGGCAGATGCCTTCGTTCACCACGCACTGGGCTTTGTACTTGCCGAACTGGGAGAGATCGACGCGGCGGCCAGCGCGTGGCTCCGGACCCTGGAAATCGACCGAGGCTACGATTTCACGCAGTTTGGGCGCGTTCGCTGGAGCTGAACGCGACCTTCCTGAGGTCACCGCCGCGACTCGCGCGAGGGAGAGCCCATGTCCAGGAGAATCGTCACCCTCACTACCGACTTTGGCCTGCGGGACCCGTTCGTGGGTATCATGAAGGGCGTGATCCTCGGCTTGAATTCCGAGGTCGAGTTGGTGGACCTCAGCCACCAGGTCAACTCGCACGACATTCTAGACGGCGCCTTCACGCTGCTCGAGAGCTATCGGTTCTTTCCGCCGGACACCGTCCATTTAGTAGTAGTGGACCCGGGAGTGGGCAGCGCGCGCCGCCCGATCCTTGCCCGCACGCTGAAGCACACTTTCGTAGCGCCCGACAATGGCGTGCTCTCCCTGGCGTTGGAACGCGAGGAGACCGTGGAGGTCCGGCACGTCACTGCCGACCAGTATTTCCTGAAACCGGTGAGCAACACCTTCCACGGGCGCGACGTATTCGCCCCGGTGGCGGGCTGGCTCAGCCGCGGGATTGGGCCCGACAAGTTCGGCGAAGTCATTACCGACTACGTCCGGACGGTGCCGGGCAAGCCGCCGCGGCCGCAGCGGATCACAGCTAACGGGGCCAACGAGGTGCGCGGCGCTGTGCTCAAGATCGACAGGTTCGGAAATGTGATCACCAATCTGGCGCCGGAGGATGTGCCGGAACTTTTCCGGGAAAGCCCGCCTCCTTTCCGCATCGTCGTCAATCGCCACGAGATTACGCGCTTGACCTCAGCCTACGCCGGTGCCGCTCCGGCGGAAACGGTGGCGATTCTGGGCAGCGCCGGATTCATTGAACTCGCGACCAATCTCGGTTCCGCGGCCGAACGCCTGGGAGCGGGCCCCGGCACGGAGGTCGCCGTCGTTTTCGTCGGTCAAACTCAGGTTTAGCTCGCCTCGGACTCGGACGTGCTGCTCGCAGTTCCAGGCTGGCTTTGCTCTGCTACAATAGGCGCGACGAGGTTTCGATGGACGAACTTTTGCTGCCCCTCTTCCCGCTGGAACTGGTCCTCCTGCCCCAGGAACAGTTGCCGCTGCACATTTTCGAAGATCGCTACAAGCAGATGATTGGGGAATGCCTCCAAGCGCAGGAGCGCGGCAGCGGGCAGCAGGAGTTCGGGATCGTGCTGGCGAAGGACGAGGAGATACACAGCATCGGCTGCACCGCCCGGATCGCCAAGGTGGCACACCGCTACGACGACGGTCGCATGGATATCCTTACGGTGGGTCAGCGCCGCTTCGAGATCCTTTATACCAACGAGGAAAGGCCCTACCTGCGCGGCGGCGTGGAGTTCTTCGACGACGAGCCGGGTGACGACGCGCCGCCGGCGACCGACGCCGATTCGGCGATCCGTCAATTTCGCTCTATGGCCCAGCGGCTGCGGCGCGTTGATGACGCGGCAATCGAGTTCAAGAAGCCCTATCGTCACCTCTCTTTCCAGATAGCGGGGCCGCTTCCGCTGACCCCCGAATTCAAGCAGCGGCTCCTGGTGAACCGGCACGAGGCAGAACGGCTGCGCGAGCTCACCAAGGCAATGGCGCAGATGATGGTGGAGTTTGACTACCTTCAGGAAGTGGGAAGAAAAGCGGGTGGCAACGGCCACGTGCGCCACACCAAGAAGTGACGAGTGGCAAATGATCTCCGCTTTGCACAGCGATGAACCAAGGAGGAACTGATGTCTTCGAAAAGCGTAGTGGGAGCAACGCTGGCGCTCATCATTTTGGCGGCTTCGGGGCTGCGCGCACAGACCGCACACGAGACCCCGGCGCAGTTCGAAGCGCGCACCGCTTGGTGGCGCGAGGCCAGGTTCGGCATGTTCATCCACTGGGGCCTTTATGCGGTCCCCGCCGACTCTACCGACCTGAACGGGAAGAAAGGGATCGGCGAGTGGTATTTCTCTAACAAGCAGATGCAGGTGAAGGACTATGAGCCCTTCGCCGCTCAGTTCAATCCGGTGAAGTTCGATGCCCACCAATGGGTGAAGACCGCGAAAGACGCAGGCATGAAGTACATCGTCATCACCAGCAAGCACCACGACGGCTTCTGCATGTTCGACACCAAGCTGACGGAGTATTGCATCACGAAGGCCACGCCCTGGAAGCACGATCCCATGAAGGACCTCGCCGCCGAGTGCCAGCGGCAAGGGCTCAAGCTCTGCTTCTACCACTCCATCATGGACTGGCATCACCCCGACTACCTGCCGCGGCGCAAGTGGGACACCCGGCCGGCGGATGTGGCTAGCCTCGACCGCTATATCCACGATTATATGATGCCAGAGTTGCGGGAGCTGCTGACGCAATACGGCCCCATCGGCATACTGTGGTTCGACGGCGGCTGGGAGCACAACGCCGAGGAACTGCACTCGGAGGAAGTCGACACTATGATCCGCGGCTTGCAGCCGGGAATCATTATCAACGATCGTAACGACAAGCTCCCCGAAGATTACTCCACCCCCGAGCAGGAGATTCCGGCCACCGCTCCCAAGGACCGCCTCTGGGAAACCTGCATGACCATCAACGACACGTGGGGCTACGCCAAGAACGACACCGACTGGAAGTCGGCCGAGGACCTGACGCGCAAGCTGATCGATATCGCCAGCAAGGGCGGCAACTTCCTGCTCAACGTGGGACCGACGGCGGAGGGCGTCTTCCCCGACGCCATCAATGATCGTCTGGCGCAGATTGGCGCCTGGATGAAGGTCAACGGCGAGAGCATCTACGGCACCACCAAGTGTCCTATGGCGAACCTCGGGACCATGGGGTTCAATGGCCGCTGCACTGCCAAAGGCAACAAGCTTTACTTGCAGGTGTTCGATTGGCCGTCTGGCGAGCTTACGGTGACCGGCCTTCCGGCTTCTCCCACCAGTGCGAAAGCTCTGGAGGGTGGCGAGAAGCTGAAAGTGTCGGCCGAGACAGCGGGCGAGACGACCACCGTCCATATTCCCAAGCCGAAGAAGATTGATCCGATGGCGACCGTGGTTGAGCTGCAACAGCCGCGCCCGGCGAGTCCATAGGACCCATACAGGGTCACCGCCGCCAATGACAGCTTGACACGAGCCGCGGGACCGGCTCGCTCGTAAGATCCTGTGACTGCCTGTCACCAAATCCGTGCTGAGCGTTGTTGTGATGGCTGTTCCGGCTTGTGACTGGTGTGATTTCGCAATCGGTTGGCCATCTCCATCTTGCTCGTTCTAAGCCACTTCCTCACTCCGTTTGGTCTCCCCGCCCCTCCGCCGTGACTCGGCGCTTCTGAATCGACCGTTCCCTCGGCATCGCCAGGCCCGATCTCTTCTTGAATCTGAAATTAAGCGCCATGCGGTTCTAAAGGACTTGTTGGCTTCGTTTGGGCTTCGTTCTAAGGCTCAAATTGTTGATGATAAGTAACTTGATTGGCTTCGTTTGACCTTTTTCGCGTTTTTCGCTGACTCCTGCCCCGTTGCCCACCGTTTCGGACCTCTTGTTGCATCGCAGGGGACCATTTCCAGGTGGTAATTCATCAGCTCTTTTTCCCGTTCTGAGCACGATTTTCTCTTGTCCCCTAATCTTGAGTCTTTGAATGTCGAATCTTCAATGTTTCGGTCTTATCCCCTATCTTGAAATCCTGAATCTCGAATCTTCAATCTCCCCCCGGCCTCGCCGTGGGAGCATTTTCCCTTTCGCCCTCCGAGCCGCAACCCACCCACTCTTGATACTCTATCACGTACTGACTCCGTTGTCAACAAAAATCGTACTGGCTCCTGAAGATAGTTGCTTAATTCCGTGGTCGGCAACTCATCCCGGCTAACCGACGAAGTGAATATGAGGTGAGGTGCTGACTTTCTCGAGGGGAAGACGAATGGGTCGGAACTGCTACAAAACTGGTCTGCGCTGCGTCGGCTATTTGCTCTGCCGCGCCTTTGCTTCTTGCTTCCAGACCTTCGGACATTAGCGTCAACCCTGTTTGCACGCACCAGCAAGGCGCCAGAAATTTGAAGCGGAAAAGCCGCAGGCCGGAACGCGGTCTGCGCCACCCCTTGCTGATCGGCGCCATCGGGGGCGTCCGGTCGCCACCTCTTAAGACAGTTGTAACCTCCGCTTAACAAACTGCCGCCTAAACTGAAGGATTCGCGTCAGGCGTCTAGGGGTGAGATCCTCCGTCGGTCAGCCAGCTCACCCGTGTTTCGAGATTCCGGGATGGGAAGTCGTTGGTCTACCGCAAGAGCCGGGTCGAGTGCTAGGATCAGCAGGATAAGGAGCAGACAAGTTTGGGAGGAATGCGCAAGCCGATTACCGGAGTGTTCAGGTCGATTATTTGAACCCAGTTGCTCCCTATCTGAACGCAGCAGGTCGATTGAGTCTTGCCGGGGGACGCGAGGTTATCCAATGAGCCGCAAGAGAATTGCAACCTTGGCCCTGTTTTTGGCCCTAGGTTTGTTTGAGATAGGTTGTAACGGCAAGAGTAATCCGCAAGCAGAAGCGCCGCCGCCGCTGAAGGTCGAACGCGTCGAGGACCGCAACGTTTTTCAAGTCGATCGTCCCGAGAGGTTCCAGCTAACGCAAGCAGTGGCCCATGTGGCCACTTCACAGTTGAGGGTTACCGGCACCGTGAATCCGGACATCTCTAGAAATGTTCCGGTGATTTCACTAGCCACCGGACGGGTGGTGGAGATTTCCGCGCGCCTGGGCGACACCGTGAAGAAGGGTCAGTTGTTGCTGCGCGTGCAGAGCGCGGATATTTCCGGCGCCTTTTCCGATTACCAAAAGGCTGTGGCAGACGAAGCACTTGCCCGCGTCCAGTTGGAGCGCTCGACACTGCTTTACGACAAGGGCGCGATCTCCCTGAACGATCTGCAAATCGCCCAGAATGCGGAAAACAAAGCTAAGGTGGACGTCGCGACAGCGGCGGA
>DATFYM010000040.1:0-43500 GCA_035315065.1 Terriglobia bacterium | reverse complement strand
TGACGATCGAGAACAACAGCTCGATGACCACGGGCGGCGCGGTCACTCTGGGTGCCGGCAGTAGCCTTTCCATTGCGAATACCAGCTCGATGACCACGGGCGGCGATCTCAACACCAGCGGCGCCGTCAGCCTCAATGGCAGCGACACCCTCACCATCGGCGGAAACCTCGTCGTCAACAGCGGCGGGAGTTACATCGAGAATAGCAACGATACCGGGCGCGCCACCGGATTGACCAGCAAGGGTACCTTCGAGCTGCTGGGCGGCAGCACGTTTACTCTCACCGGCCCCTGGGCCTCGCTCACCAACACGGGAGAACTCACCAGCGGAAACTACGAGTTCGAGGGAAACAGCAAATTCCAGTACAACAATCCGGTCATCAACACCATCGTGACCATTGACCATGGGGTGAGTCTTGAAATCGGCGATACGTCGCTCATTACGCCCGACGGTACGACGGACGCGCTCACCACCCTCGCCGTCAACAATGGCACGCTCGAGCTGGAATACGGCTATGCGCTCAACCTCGTGGGAGGCCTCACCAACGGCGGCAATCTTTATGTGGGCAACTCCTATTATGCCTCTCCAGGAACTGCCGGTTCCCTCACGGTCAACGGAGATTTCATTAATAATGCGGGTGCTCTGGTCCAGGTGGCGGGCGGCTTCGATTATGAGGCGGGCGGCACCATGACGACCACGGGCAACTTCACCAACGCGGCTGGCGCCACCGTCGAGGTGAACGGCGGCTATGTGTACGCGGGCGGCCAGTTGACGGTGGGCGGCAATTTCAACAACGCGGGTTCGATGTCGATCGGGGGTGGGTATTACTCGGACAACGCCAGCGTGAGCGTCGGCGGGACCTTCACCAACAGCGGCTCGCTTGTTTTAGGCGAGAACGCGGAAGGCAGCAGCTACCCTGGAGGTTTCCTGAGTACGCTGGGGTTCAGCAACAGCGGCTACACGGAAGTGGATCCCGGCGCCGAGATCCTGGTGGGGGCTAACGGCTGGTCCGACATTACGGCGGGAAGCTTGGGCAACGGCGGCAGCTATGTTATCGAGGGACTGCTGGAGGCCCCTAACGCCACCATTACCGACATCCAGAACGGTGTTTCATTGGAGATGGTGGACGCTGGCTTGATCACGCCCGACGGTACCACCAACGGCTTGGCCAATCTGACCAGCAACGAAGGTGCCCTCACGTTTTATGATGCCAGCTTGAACACGACGCCGATTGGCGGCACCTTTACCAACTCCGGCGCCTTCACCATGAACGGCAGCTCCGTGGCGAACACCGTGACGGTAAACGGGAACTTCATCAACAATGATGGCGGTACCGTCACCGTCGGCAGTTACGGTAACAGCTATAACAAGACTCTGAGCGTCACCGGTGACTTCACCAACGGCAACGGGACCAGCGGCATCTTGTCGATCGGCGGGGGATATTATTACAGCAGTTACGCGGGCGACGTGGTGAACGTGGGCGGGAATTTTACCAACAACCCGGGTGCCACGGTCACGGTCGGCGCCGGGTATTACCAAGGCACCGGAGGCTTGTTGACCACGGCGGGCAATTTCACCAACGCCGGCACGGTCCAGATCGATGGCAATGGCGGCGAATTTGCCAGCAACGAGGCACAGGTCACGGTGGGCGGCAACTTCAATAACAGCGGCACGCTGCACCTGACTGCCGGCAGTTATAACTACAGCTCCGGTAATGACGGCGGATTCTTAACAACCTTGGGCTTCACCAACACCGGCACCGCGGAGATTGACGGTGGCAATGGCACCGGTACTGGTGCCGAGATTCTGGTTACTGGCCCGGCCGGCTCCTTTACGAACGTCGATAGCTCCGGGAACTTCAACGCCGGGACTTACATCGTCGAAGGCGGCATCCTGAGCTACACCGGCTCCGCCATCACCTCGATTGGCGTCACCAGCCCCACCAACCTCGAGTACGGTGACGGGGCCGTGATCACTAACGACGGTGTCCACGACGCCTTGACGGCTCTCAACACCATCGGCAGCATGGGCACGTTGACGCTGGACAATGGTCAGGTCCTGGGCCTCACGGACACGGGGGGACTCACCAACGACGGCACGCTCACGCTCAGCGGTGCGGCATCCCTGACCACCGCGGGAGCCATGACGAACTCCGGCACGCTGAACATCAATCAGTCGAACAGCAGTACGCCGACGTCGCTCACGGTGAATGGCGACTTGACCAACAGCGGCCCCATCACGATTCAGGGCAATACCAACAGCTACGACGTGCCCGGCGGCACACTCACGGTGAATGGCAACGTTATCAACCAAGTGGGGGGCGCGATTACGGTCGGCGGTGGTGGTTACTATACCAATGACGGCGCCCTGATGACCACCACGGGCAATTTCACCAACTCAGGAATGGTCGAAATCGATGGGGCCCAGGGTTGGTACAGCCCTGGCCGAATGACGGTGGGGGGAAACTTCGATAACGCCTTGGGCGGCACGCTGCACCTGACCACGGGCAACGCCTACTCCGGGTTCTTGCAGACTGCCGGCTTCAGCAACGAGGGTACGGTTAACCTGGATGAGGCGGCCGAGATCAGCGTCACCGGCACGGGTACAGTTTCTAACTCCGGTATCCTCAATATCAACTCTAACGGTTCCAGCTACACGGGCTTGCTGACGATGGCGGGGAACTTCACTAACAGCGGTACGGCCACCATCAACCCCGGTGGCGAGATCCAGGTACTCGGCAATGCGGGGGACACCAACTCTGGCACCCTCACGGCAGGCGCTCTATACACGACGGCGGGGAACTTCACTAACAGCGGTACGGCCACCATCAACCCCGGTGGCGAGATCCAGGTACTCGGCAACGCGGGGGACACCAACACCGGTACCATCACCCTCGTTGGGCAGCCGTCGACTAGCGTTCCGCAGGCCGTGTATACCACCAACGGCAGCTTCACCAACGCGGTAGGCGGAGTCGTCACTGTCCAGAGCAGTTGGAGCAACGGAAACCAGTTCACCACCGGCGGCGGTTTCACCAACAACGGGACCTTGGAAGTGTACGGGGGTCAATATTGGGGCAACGCGCCGGGCCAAGTCCACGTGGGAGGCAATTTCAGCAACACGGGTACCATGGATCTGGATGTGGGTTACTACGGCGGCAACAGCTATGGTGGCCAACTCCTGGTAGCCGGCAACTGGAGCGACCTCAGCCCGTCGGGCGAACTCTCGGGCGGCGGCACCTTCAACATCGGCGGCCTGTTCCAGTACAACGGCCCCTCCGGCGTTACCAGTATCGACAGCGGAATCAACCTCACTTTCAGTTCCAGCGGCGAGATCGAGAATGGCTCGACGAACGCCTTGGCCGGCTTGGGCGCGAATGCCGGCAACCTGGAGTTTGACGAGACCAACGAAACCTTTACTCCCGCGGGCGGCACCTTCACCAACTCCGGCACCCTGACCCTGGGTGGGACCAGCGGCGAGACGATTACCATCAACGGGACATTGAGTAACACGGGTACGGTAAGCCTGACGGGTCCGAACGTGACCCTGAACGACGACATGAATAACTCGGGGGCGGTAACCCTGAGCGGCGTCGGCGACATCCAGAACGTCACCGGGAATTACAACAACAACAGCCTCGGAACGCTAACCTTCAGCGGGTCGAACGGCCAGGTGAACGTGGCGAGCGGGAACGCGTTCAACAACGCCAGTGGCGCTACGGTGACTATGGCGGGCACCAACGACACCATCACTGCCGGGACCTTCAATAACGCTGGCAGCGTCACCATCGGTCCCAGCGAGATCATCACCATGACGACCGCGGCCGGTTACTCGCAGACCGCCGGCACCACGCAGGGCAGCGGCAGGATCAACGGCAACGTCACCATCAGCGGCGGAACGATCTTCGCCGGGTCGGCAACCAATCCCGGCATGCTCACCATCAACGGAAACTACACCCAGAACGGGACGGGCGTCTTCAACGAGGTAATCGGCAGCGGCTCCTCCAACGGTTTGCTCGATATCATTAACGGTAGCATTACCCTGGGTTCGGGCACCGGCACCACGCTCACCATCAACTTGCTGAACAACTACGACCCCATCAACGGCACCAGCTTCACCATCATGGACGGTTCATTGGCGAGCGGCTCGTTCAATATCAGCGACCCCACTTTCGACAATGGCAACCAGAAGTGGGTGCTGAGCTATAACCCCGCCTTGGACGATATCGTGCTGACGGCCGCGTCCAACATCTCGGGCACGATTCTCGCCACTTGGACCACCAGTTCTGGAGATTGGACCACGGCCACTCAGTGGGGATGCAGCCCCGGGCCGTCCACCTGCGTGCCAAACAACTTTTCCGGCACGGTTTACAATACGAGCCTCGACTCGCCCGGATACACACTGACTCTGCCCACTGGAAACAGCATCACGGTGGACACCATGACCCTGACGGCGGGCACTCTCAGTATCCAGTCGGGAGCCACCCTCAACCTGGCGAACCAGCCAGGCGGGATCACCGATATTCCCGCGACCGCGGGCTTGGACGTGGGCGGAACGTTTACCGCCGGCGCCAACAGCGCCTTGGCGGGCTTGACGAGCGTGGAAGGAACGCTCGAGCTGTTCAACGGGCAGAGCCTTATGATCACGCCGGGTGGGAGTCCAGCGACGCTGACCAATAGCGGATATTTGGACATTTGGAACGGCACCAGCGTGACCGTGAACGGCAACCTGAACAACTCGTACTCCTTGAACACCGGCTACTACGGGAGCGGCGGCAACACTCTGGATATAACGGGGACTTTGACCAACAGTGACCAGTTCTACGTGTATGGTTCGGGGGACGTGGCGACGGTGGGCGCGTTGAACAATTCCGGCGAGGTCTACGTCAACACGGGTGCCACCCTTAACGTGACGAGCGGGATCACGGATGTGCAGGCAGGCTCGTCGATTTACGCTTACGGGACGATCAACGGATTGGGCGGCCTGACCAGTGTGGAAGGGTATCTGGGCCTGGATAACGGGCAGAGCATCTCGGTGACGCCGGGGGCGGGAACGCTGACGCTGGCTTCGAGTGGCAGAATCGACCTGCACAGCGGCACAGACCTGACGGTGAACGGCACGGTGAGCAACGCCGGCAACCTTTATCTTTACGACTCCGGCACCATGGCCAACTTAACCACCCTGACCATGACGAGCACAGGAACCACCTACATCGGCGCTGGAACCACCATGAACCTGACGAACGGGATCACGGATGTGCCGGGGACGTTGGTAGTGTACGGGACCATCAACTCGGGAGGGACCAGTGCTCTGACAGGTCTGACGAGCGTGGAGGGAGTGGTCGGGCTGTATAACGGGCAATCCTTGACGATCACCCCGGGTGGGAGTCCGGCGACGCTGACCAACAGTGGATATTTTAACATTGCGGACGGCACCAGCGTCACGGTGAACGGCAACGTGAACACGTCGTACTTTTTGAATACCGGCTACTACGGGAGCGGCGGCAACACTCTCGATATAACGGGGACTCTGACCAACACCGACTCCTTCTATGTTTACGGATCGGGAGACGTGGCGACGGTGGGTGCGCTGAACAATTCGGGCACGGTCTACGTTAACACGGGTGCCACCCTTAACTTGACGCAAGGGATCACGGATGTGCAAGCGGGCTCGTCGATCTACGATTACGGCACGATCAACGGTCTGGGCGGGCTGACCAGCGTGGAAGGGTATCTGGACCTGGATAACGGACAGAGCATCTCGGTGACGCCAGGAGGGGGCGTGCTGACGCTCGCTTCGACTGGCGAGATCGACGTGTACTACGGCACGGGCCTGACGGTGAACGGCACGGTGAATAACGCGGGGTATCTGTATCTCTACGGCACAGGTACGACCGCCACTTTCACCGGCCTGACCAATACGGGAAGGACCTATATCGGTACCGGGACCACCCTGAACCTGACGAACGGGATCACGGATGTGCCGGGGGCTTTGACAGTGTACGGGACCATCAACTCGGGAGGTGGCAGCGCTCTCGCGGGTTTGACGAGCGTGGAGGGAACACTCTACCTGGCTAACGGTCAGACCCTTTCGATCACGCCGGGTGGGAGCCCGGCGACGCTGACCAATAGCGGAAACTTAGGCATCGGAGGCGGCACCAACGTCACCGTGAATGGTAACGTAAACAACTCGTACCTGTTGACGACCGACTACGAGGTGGGTGGCGGCGGAAACACTCTCAATGTGACCGGGACTTTCACCAACAGCGACGCCTTCTACGTGTACGGTCCGGGCGATCAGGCGACGGTCAACGAGCTGGATAACTCGGGCACGGTGCTCGTCTATCAGGGCACCCTGACTTCGAACACCATCCTCAGCAACACCGGCACCGTAGAGCTCTACAACACGTTAACCCTGAACGGGGCTGGTACGTCCAGCAACTCGGGCACGGTCAATTTGTACGGTGGGACGCTGGCTGGGAGCAATGCGAGCGCGAACTTCAATAATACGGGGTTGATTCAAACGCTAGGTGGCCCGTC
Organism: Terriglobia bacterium; assembly: GCA_035315065.1. Taxonomy (GTDB): domain Bacteria; phylum Acidobacteriota; class Terriglobia; order UBA7540; family UBA7540; genus DATFYM01. Next base: position 36,965 of record DATFYM010000040.1, on the reverse strand, counting down.
AGCGCCGAGCACGTTGAATTTTGCCGGCACGTTTACGAATGCGATCGGCGGCACAGTGAATCTCAACTACTCCGGCGATCAGGCCACCATGGCCACGCTGGCTAACGGCGGCGTTGTGATCGTGGCCTCCGGCGCCTTGTTGGGTGTGGGCACGGGGACGTTTACGGCGGGCGGCGGCTTCCAACTGCTGGCTAACGGGACCTTGAACGAGATGCTTCAGAGCACATCGGCCTCGGGGTTTGGTGTGCTGAACATCACCGGCCCGGTTTCGCTGGCGGGGCAGCTTAACATCACCTTGTTGAATGGCTTCAACCCCAGCGGAGATACCTTCGACATCCTGAATTACACGGGCAGCCTCAGCGGGCCTGGATTCAGCAATGGGACGACCTTCTCGGAGGATGGCTTCGACTGGACGCTGAGTTACGGTGCGGGCTTCGTGCAGTTGAGCGCCGGGGTGGTCCCAGGGTTGGTCGCCGCTACCTGGTCCACCGGTTCCACCAATTGGACCAACGTTGGGGCGTGGAGCTGCAACCCCTCGTACTCACCCTGCGTGCCGAATAACAATAATCTGACGGCTTTCACCGCCACCATCGACTCGCCTGGGAACACACTGTCACTCGATGGCACTTCGAGTACGACGAACATCAATGTCAACAGCCTGTCGCTCGTTGCCGGCACGCTCGATATCGGGTCCGGAGAGACGCTGAACCTGGTAACCCAGCCGGGCGGAATCACCGACGTGCCCAGCGGCGCGGGGCTGGTGGTGGCGGGGACGTTCACCACCGGAGGCACTACGAGTGCGCTGGCCGGACTGACCAGCGTGGAAGGTTATCTGGACGTGGCCAACGGGCAGACCACGGCGGCAACGCCCAGCGGAGGCACGCTGAGCGTATCGGGCAGCGGCGATCTGCGCGTGGACAGCGGCTCCACGCTGACCGTCACCGGCAATCTAACCAACTCGGGTTATGTCTTCACGGGCGTGGGGACTACCGGCAACACGCTGAATGTGAGTGGGACTTTCACCAACAACGCGGGCGCGCAAGCCTACATCGGCTATAGCGGCGGGACCGGGGACGTGGCCAACGTGAGCGCCCTGACGAACGATGGCTATTTGCAAATCGGCTCCGGAGCGACGATGAACATCACCGGTGGCGGGCAGGGGATCACGGACGCCGTAGCCGGCTCCTCGCTCTACCTGTTGGGCTCGTTGAACGTGATCAACGGCGGCACGCCGACGAGCGGCTTGGGGAACCTCACCAGCGTGGAAGGGTATGTGGAGCTGGATAACGCGCAGGTCACTTCCACCACGCCCAACGGCGGCACGCTGACGATTGCCAACACCGGAGACCTGCGGGTGAATTTCGGCTCGACTCTGAATGTGAGCGGCAACCTCAGCAACTCGGGCGACGTCTATACGGCGGTCGGCGGAGGTTCCGGCAATACGCTGACGGTGACCGGGGCGCTCACCAATAACGCCAACGCATTGACCTACATCGGTTATAGCAACACGTCTGACACGGCCAACGTCGACTCCCTTACCAACAACGGCGAGCTAGTGATCGGACCCAACGCGACGTTCAACATCACCGGCGGCGGGCAGGGCGTGACGGACGTCGTCGCGGGCTCGACGCTCTTCGTTGACGGCACGTTCGAGCTGGGCGGGAATCCCTCCCAGAGCGCGCTGGGGAACCTGACAAGCGTCGAAGGGAACTTGGCACTGCAGAACGGCCAAACTGCCTCGGTGACGCCTAACGGGGGAACCCTTACCATCGCCTCCGGTGGTTATTTGCAGGCTAACTTGGGCTCGACGATTTCGGTAACCGGCAATATAGCCAATTCCGGGATCATCTACACGGGAAATGGAGGCTCCGGCGACACGTTGAGCGTTTCGGGAACGCTGACCAACAACGCAAGCGGGCAGACCTACATCGGTCTTGACAACGCGACCGGGGACGTGGCCAACGTGAACGCCCTGACGAACGATGGCTTGCTGCAAATCGGCACCGGCGCCACGCTGAATGTCGCGGGGTCCACGGACACCAACTCCGGCAATGTAACTCTCTACGGCGGGACCCTGTCGTCGCCCAGTGCGGGCGGAAACTTCGACAATACAGGGACCGTGCAAACCTACGCAGGGGGACCGGCCGGCGCGATCGCGATTGGCGGCACCTTCACCAACGAAGCCGGCGCCAACCTCACGCTCAACAATGGGGGCGACGTGGCTAAGATCGCCAACCTCGCCAACGGAGGCACCGTGAGCGTGGCGGCGGGCGCTCTGCTGGGAGTCGGGACGGGTACGTTCAACATCCCCAGAGGCTACCAGCAGCTTGCCAACGGGACCTTGACGGAGATCATCGGCAGTGCATCCAGCTTTGGGGTGCTCAACATCACCGGCGGGATTTCGCTGGCCGGCGCGCTGGACATCACCTTGGCAAACAGTTTCAACCCCAGCGGGGACACCTTCGACATCCTGAACTACACGCCGGGTGAGCTCACCGGCGGATTCAGCAATGGCACGAGCTTCTCGTTGGACGGCTACAACTGGACGCTGACTTACGGTTCGGGCTTCGTGGACCTGACCGCGGGGGCAATCCCGTCGCTGGTCGCTGCCACTTGGTCGACCAACTCCGGCAATTGGACCAATACTGCGGAGTGGAGTTGCAACCCCTCGTACTCACCCTGCATGCCCAATAACAGCGGCACCACAGCTTTCACCGCAGCTATAGACTCCCCCGGGCAAACGCTGACTCTCGATATCGCTTCGAATCCGAGGAGCATCAGCATCAACAACCTGTCACTGGTGGCTGGAAACCTGGAGATCGGATCGGGAGCGACACTGAACTTGATGAGCCAGCCCGCCGGGATCACCGATATCCCCTCTGGCGCGGCCTTGGACGTGGCCGGGACATTTACCGCCGGCGCCAACAGCGCCTTGGCCAACCTGGGAAGCGTGGAAGGCACGCTGACGCTTGAAGGTCAGACGTTGACGGCGACGCCGGGAACCTCACCCTTCAGTAACTCGGGTACCATGAACTTACAGCAGGGCACGGCGCTGACGATCAGCGGCGACCTCACCAACTCGGGGACCATTTACACCGGCAACGGAGCGAGCGACACGGGTAACAACTCTCTGACCGTGTCGGGAATGCTCACCAACAGCGGCAACCTCCTCATGGAGGCCGCGGGCGATTCGCTCAAGGCCGACCTGACGAACTCTGGCGACATCCAGCTCCTCAACAACAACCAGACGCTCACCGACACCGGCGACTTCAACAACAGTGGACCGTACGGGTCCCTCGAACTGGTCGGGGACAGCGATAAAGTCACCGTGGGTGGGAATCTGACCAACACTGGCAACGTCGAGTTGTTGGGCACCAATGGCAGCATCGTGGTGACAGGAGCGCTCTCGAACAGCGGATTCATCCAGGTGGGAACCGCTTCGGGTGTGGGCGGCGGCAACAAACTGACCACCGGCACGTGGAGCAACCTGGACGGCTCCGGCAAACTGACGGGCGGCGGAGACTACGCTATAGGCGGGGTCTTCCAGTATGCGACTCCGGCTAACGGCATCACCAACATCGGCAGTGGGGTCACGATCGATCTCTTTGGCCCCAGTGGCCTGATTACGCCGGATGGCACTACGGATGCCTTGGCAGGACTGATCACCAACGTCGGCACCCTCGAGTTCGACAATCACAACGAGGCCATGATGCCTTCGGGCGGCACGCTTACTAACTCCGGCACCCTGTACGTGGCCAACGGTTCTGCCGTCAGCATCAGCGGGACCCTCTCGAACAGCGGGACCGTGCAGTTGTTCGGCACGGGCTCCAGCCTGACCGCCGATTTGGACAACTCGGGCTTCATGTCCCTCAGCGGCAATGGCAACACCCTGGCGGACACGGGCGACTTCAACAACAATAGCGGCGGCTCCCTCAACCTGAACGCCGATTCGGACCAAGTAACGGTGGCGGGCAATTTCAACAACAATGGCGGCGCGTCGGTGGCCATGAACGGGACCGACGGCAGCATCTCGGTCACGGGAACGCTGACCAACGATGGCGTCATCAGCCTGGGCGGTAGCAACAACGGCGCTAGCGCTCAAACCTTCACCAACAACGGTACCATCACGTTGACCGGTACCCAGGATCTGGTGGGCGGAACGAGCTTCAGTAACAATTCCGGCGGTACCGTCAACATTGGCGGCACCTTCAGCGGTATCCTGGCCTCGGTGGTCGGGAACGCGGGCACCATCACGGTGACGGGCAGTAGCGGCGGGGTCGCTGACTTCAGTGACCTGAACAACTCGGGCGCTATCACGGTCGGTGGTTCCGGCAACGTGGTGAACGCTTTCGGCACCATCAACAACAGCGGGGCGATGACCCTCGACGGCATCGGCAACAGCATCGGTGCCCTGGCGTTCAGCAATACCGGAAACGTGTCGGTTGGTGCCGGCAACACCGCGACCATCACCGGCAACTACACGCAGTCCGGGGCGGGCGCCAACCTCAAGGTTAACGGGACCTTGGCAGCGGCGATAGCCTTTATTAACGGAGGTACGGTTTCGGGCAGCGGCTTCATCAACGCCGACGTTCAGAATATCGGCGGCAACGTGATCCCAATCGACCCGGCCGCGCCCAGCACTCTGAAGGTTGCGACCTATACCCAAAGCTCGACCGGGATGTTGACCATCGACATCAACGGGTTGAACAGCCTCAGCCTGCTCGACGTGCTCGGTGCGGGGTCGCTCGATGGAAACGTTACCTTCGACTTCGGCTTCACCCCGTCGGCCGGAGAAACCTTTACGTTCTTGACGGCAGAAGCGGGGAACCTCTCCGGTGTTTTCGCCAGCGACACATTCAACGGCTTCGGCTGCGCCACCTGCACGCTGGATTATAACTACGGCAACGGCTCGGTGACGCTCGACATCAATGGCACGGCGCCGACTCCGGAGCCCTCCGCCTGGTTGATGCTGGGCACGGCGCTGCTGGCGATGTTGGCTTACGGCATGATGCAGCGTCGGAGCGCGAAGCGGGCGTAAGCGGCGGCAACCGCGAACTGCCAATTCGTTACCCCAAGGGGCGCATCCCCACGATGCGCCCCTTTTTCCGGCTGAGGTTCGTTGCCTCTTGAGGCGCATCGTAGGGGCGGCCCTTGTGGGCGCCCTTTGACGGGCAGGCATGAGGCCTACTCGTACCTCAAGGCCACCATGGGATCGACCCTCGTCGCCCGTCGAGCGGGGATGTAGCTGGCAAGCGGTTGCGGTCGCGATAACCGAGAAGCTCTCCGGCCGCCATTCCGACCTCGGTGTCGCCCCCCCTTTGTGGAACGGTCTCTGATACCACCAACCAGTCGCCTCGGGTTCTCATACGGCGAGGTCGCAGAAGAACTGTGTCCACCAGGCTGAATACTGCCGTGTTGGCCCGGATGCCAGTTGGCCCGTGCCTTTCTCTCGCACCGGATGGAGCGCCATCGTCGCTGTACTTCTTCACCCGTGAGGGTTCGCGCCTGCCGACTGCCTACTGCCGACCGCCCTCTGTCCCTTTACTGGCCGCCTCGTTCGACCCCCCGCCGCGAAGTATGGTAAAATTTGTATTTGCGTAACAGTGAGAAGCACCGAGCGTGAGCGGGGCGATGGCGTACGGACGACTGAGCGATGGGCCACTGACGACGGACAACGGACGATTGCCGAAAATGCCTAAAGTGGGAATGGTGAGTCTGGGCTGTCCCAAGAACCTTGTGGACAGCGAAGTGATGCTGGGCGTGCTGGCCGGGCACGGCTATGAGTTAACGCCGCGCGCCGAGGAAGCCGACGTCCTCATCGTCAACACCTGCGGTTTCATCGAGCCCGCCCGGCAGGAATCCATCGACACCATTCTGGAAATGGCAGAGCACAAGAAGTCCGGCAACGCCAAGAGGCTGGTGGTGGCGGGCTGCCTGGTGGAGCGCTATCGGCAGGACATCCTGAGAGAAATCCCGGAAGTCGATTTTGTGATCGGCACCAACGAACTGGAGCGGGTGCTCGATGCCTGTGAGTGGAACGACGGACCCGCCGGCTCCGTCCGTTCCGCTTCGGGCAGGCGCCGGATGGTGGAGGGTCCCTTGGCGCCGTACCTTTACCACGAATTCACGCCGCGGGTGCTGGCCACGCCCCCGTACTCCGCTTATGTCAAGATCGCCGAGGGCTGCGATCATCCCTGCACTTTCTGTGTGATTCCCCAGATGCGCGGGCATTTCCGGTCGCGCCGCTTCGAGAGCGTGGTGCGTGAAGTGGAGAACCTGGCACAGCATGGCGTGCACGAGATCACGCTGATCGGCCAGGACACCACCAGTTACGGCCGCGACCTCGGCCTCACCGACGGCCTGCCAACCCTGCTGCGCGAGTTGGGTCAACCAGGGAAGGTACCGGACCTCGTCTGGCTGCGCTTCCTTTATTGCTACCCCAACCAGGTAACAGAGGCGCTGATCGCGGCCGTGGCCGAGACGCCGAAGGTGGCGAAGTACTTCGATATCCCGTTGCAACACGCCAGCGCGCCGGTGCTGAAGCTGATGAAGCGCGGATCCTCAGGCCACCACTTCCTGCGGATGCTGGAACGGATTCGCGCCGGTGTGTCCAACGCGTCGCTGCGCACTTCGATGATCGTGGGCTTTCCGGGTGAGACGGAGGACGACTTCAAGGCCCTGATGGATTTCGTGAGCGCCGCCGAGTTCGATCACCTGGGGGCTTTCCTTTACTCGAACGAAGAGACCAGCGGCAGCTTCGCGCTCCCCAACCAGGTTCCTTCGCGGGTGGCCCGCCGGCGCCAGCGGCAGTTGCTGGCCCTGCAACGCAAGATTTCGCGGCGCAAGCTGCGCGCGCGGATTGGGCAATCGCTGCCGGTGCTGGTGGAAGGGCGTTCCGAGGAGACGGACCTTCTTTTCAAGGGGCGGGCCGAGTGGCAGGCCCCGGAAATCGACGGGGCGGTGCTCATCAACGATTTCGAAGGCGCCGAGCCCGTGCCGGGAGAGTTCCGGTGGGCCACGGCGACGGACGCTTCAGACTATGACCTGGTGGCGCGACTGGAAGAGCGTGCGTTTGCTGAGCGCTTTCATCCCGCCGCGCCAGTAATCGACAACGCGGGGATTACAACCTTGGCCACTGTTTCGAGCGGACTGGTGAACATTCAGGCGGCGGTCGCCGGCCGGTGAGGACTTGCAAGCGCGGCTCGGGATTCGCGGAAGAAGATTGCGGTCCGGGGGTTTGTTCTGCCGAACCCCAAATCCCCAAATCCCGAATCCCGCTTGGTTACGAGAACTGAGGGTTGAGCCAGATGCGATGCCCGATCTGTGGGAAAGAGACGGCCGAGAAAGGCAACTCCTTTCGGCCTTTTTGCAGCGAGCGCTGCAAGCTGATCGACCTCGATAACTGGCTGCAAGGCCGCTATCGGATCTCGACGTGGATCCAGGATCACGACGACGCCGAAGAAGCGGAGGCGGCGGAAGCGGTGAAGGCCGATACCGTTGTAGAAGCGTGACTCAGCAGCACCGGAGCCCGGCCGTCTGGATTGCCACCTGCGGTCCGATCGGCGACATTCCGATTGCGCCCGGCACGTTCGGGTCGATGGTGGGCTTGGGATTGGTGCTGGCGCTGGAGCAACTGCCACTCAGCGGGGCGACGCGGACGGCAACGCTGGCAGCGCTTGCGGCGGTCCTTCTGGCTGTTGGGGTCTGGGCGTCGGGCAAAGCGGAGGAGTTCTTCGGCCGAAAGGATCCGGGCCAGGTGGTGATCGATGAAGTGGTGGGGCAGATGGTCACGTTTCTCTCCGTATCCTATCGCGTCCGTCTCACTTGGAAATGGTTGCTGGCCGGCTTTGTGCTTTTCCGGATCTTCGACATCCTCAAGCCCCCGCCCGCAAGGAACCTGGAGCGGCTGCCGGGTGGCTGGGGCATTATGATGGATGATTGTGCGGCGGGGCTTTACAGCCTCGCCGCCCTCGTGGTCTTTAGATTTTGCATTTTGGATTGAACAAAGCTTTCAGCTTTCAGCAAGCAAGATGCTTCTTGCTGAGCGCTGAGTTCAATCCAAAATCGAAAATCCGAAATCCAAAATACGATGAGTCTCTGGAAGAAAGCTGGCGATTCAGGGCGGGCGATGCAAAAGGCCGGGGATGCGGCGGTGGACAGGACCGGAAAAGGCAAGCCGTGGGTGGAGCACGTGGCGCCGCGCGCCGCCATCACCGGGGGCGAGATCACCCTGCGTGGGACCGGCTTCACGGAGAACGGTCGCACGCGCCCCCTGGTGCGGTTCGGCGATCTCCCCGCCAGCCTGCTGCTGAGCTCTCCCAATCACCTGGTGGTCCGCGTACCCGAAGGGGCGATGAGCGGCCAGTTGACGGTGGACACCGGCAAGGCGGTGAGCGCTCCGGTGGCGGTGGCGGTCGGCATCGCCGTGGCGGAAAACCTCCATCCGGTGGCCAATCCCGCTGTGGACGCCGTCGGTAATATCTTTACTACGTTCAGCGGAAGCCGGGGGCAGAAGGTCCCCACCTCGGTTTTCAAGGTTGACCGCAATCACGCCACGCGTGGCTTCCTGAATGACCTGATGAATCCCACCGGCCTGGCCTTCGATCGCGAGGGCCTGCTCTATATCTCCAGCCGCCACGAGGGCACCATCTATCAAGTGACGGCGCAAGGGCATCGGACCCTCTACGCCGAAGGTATGGGAATCGCCACCGGCATCGCCTTCGACGGCGCCGGAAACCTCTACGTGGGCGACCGCAGCGGCACGATCTTCAAGATCAGCCGCGACCGGCAGATTTTCGTTTTTGCCACCCTGGAGCCTAGCCTGGCCGCTTACCACGTGGCGTTCGGGCCCGGCGGCCACCTCTATGTCACCGCCCCCACTACTTCCAGCTACGATCATGTCTACCGGGTCTCGCCGGCCGGAGACGTGAGCAGCTTTTACCGTGGTTTGGGAAGGCCGCAAGGCCTGGCGTTCGACGCGGAGGATAACCTTTACGTGGCCGCCAGTCTGGCCGGGCAGCGCGGGGTCGTTCGGCTGACGCCCCAGGCCAAGCCGGAATTGTTTGTCTCCGGCAATAACATCGTGGGGCTGGCGTTCACTCCCTACCGGTCGTTGATCCTGGCTACGAACAGCTCTTTGATCGAACTGCTGCTGGATATCGCAGGCAAGCGTCTGGTGCAATAGAGCGGGATTCGGGTTTAGGGGTTCGGGGTTCGGGCCCTGTAACGCGTCACATCCCCAATCCGGGTTTTCCGGCCGAACCCCGAATCCCGAATCCGGAACCCCTTCTTCAAGAATGGACGCTGAAATCATTGCCGTCGGCTCCGAGTTGCTCACGCCCTACCGGCTGGATACCAACTCTCTGTTTCTCACCGAGAAACTTAACTCGTTCGGGATCGAGGTGCGGTTCAAGACGGTAGTGGGGGACGATCGCGGGCGACTGGCGGAGGTCTTCCGGACGGCGCTCGTGCGTTCGCAACTGGTGATTCTGACGGGTGGCCTCGGCCCCACCGAGGATGATATCAACCGCGAGGTGGTGGCCGAGGTGTTAGGTCGCCCGCTGCGCGAGGTCGAGGGAATTCGGCGCAGCATCGAAGAGCGGTTCGCCCGCCTTGGGCGCACCATGTCGCCCAACAACCTGCGACAGGCACTGGTTCCGGAAGGCGCGGACTGGCTGGAGAACCTGAACGGCACGGCGCCAGGACTCTGGATCGAGCAGGACGGGCGCATCGCCATCCTCTTGCCGGGCCCGCCGCGTGAACTGGAAACAATTTTTAACACGGCCTGCCTGCCCCGTCTGGAGCGCATCGCTACTGGCCAGCGGATTCGCAGCCGCGTCTACAAGGTCGTCGGCCTGCCGGAGTCCGAGCTCGACCAGCGCATTGCGCCGATCTACAAGCCCTACGATAACCCAACGACCACCATCCTAGCCGTCGCGGGAGCGATCGAGGTCCACTTACGGGCGCGAGCAGGCAGCGATGAAGAAGCCGAGGCTTTGCTGGCGGAACTGGGCGACAAAATCGAGGTAGCGCTCGGCGATCACGTGTTCTCGACACAGGGCGAGACGCTGGAGCAAGTGGTCGGCATGTACCTGGTGATGCGGCAGAAGACGGTGGCCACCGCCGAAAGCTGCACCGCCGGCTTGCTGAGCGAGAGGTTGACGCGCGTTCCGGGAAGCTCCGACTATTTCCTGGGTGGGGCCGTGGTCTACAGCAACGAGCTAAAGACCAGGCTCGTGGGCGTCCCGGCGGAGCTCATCGCCGAGAATGGCGCGGTCTCGAAGCCCGTCGCCAGGGCTCTGGCGGACGGTATCCGTCTGCGCACAGGAGCTACCTTTGGGGTCGGCATCACTGGCATAGCTGGGCCCCTCGGCGGAACGCCCGAGAAACCCGTCGGCCTGGTGTTCGTCGCCCTCGCGGATGAGCGCGGCACGCAGGTGCGAGAGTTCCGCTTTCCCGGCGATCGCGAGCGCATTCGCTTTTGGGCCACGCAAGCCGCGCTGGAGATGATCCGCCGGCGGGTGAGAGCGTAGGGAGTCGGGAGTCGGGAGTCGGGAAGAGGCCACTGTGTATTCCCTTTGCTTCCTACTCCCTATTCCCTACTCCCTACTCCCTGTGTATGCGAGCTTTCGTCGCCATCGAGCTTCCGCCGGCTGTCCAAGGCGAGTTGCGCCGGCAACAGGCTGCGTTTCGCGCCGTCGCCCCCGAGGCGCGGTGGACCCGCCCGGAGGGCGTCCACATCACGCTTAAGTTTCTGGGCGAGATCGATGGGGGTCGAGTTGAAAAGGTCGTCGACACCCTGGCGGCGCTCGGGCCTCTCGCCGAATTTTGGATTGAGGTGAGAGACTTCGGGTTCTTCCCGGATGCACGCCGGCCGCGCGTATTTTGGGCCGGAGTCCACGCGCCCGCCGACCTCACGGCCCTGGCAGGACGGGTCGAAGGAGCAATGGGGGACCTGGGATTCGCGAGAGAGGAGCGCGCCTTCACGCCGCACCTGACGCTGGCGCGATTCAAGATTCCGCGTCCTCAGCCTGACCTCGCTGCGCTGGTCGAAACGCAGCGCCACTTGAGCCTCGGCCGGTTCCAGGTCTCGGGATTCTTTCTGTTTGAAAGCAGACTTTCGCCACAGGGAGCTGAATATCGGAAGGTGGCAGGATTCCCGATGGAGGGAGTAGAGAATCGGGAGTAGGGAGTCGGGTCAGTGTTCAGGCTTGTTTCCTTTCCGTGCTCGCTGTTCGCTGCCCAGTCTGTGGGTTTGTCTTCCCGATTCCCTACTCCCTACTCCCTACTCCCCACTCCATACTTTGCACCGCTCACCCCGCTGATCGCTTATCTGCTCGGCTCGATTCCTTTTGGCTACCTCATCGTCCGCTGGCAGAAAGGGATCGACATCCGTACCACCGGTAGCGGAGGCACCGGTGCCACCAACGTGATGCGCAACCTGGGCATCGCCGGCTTTGCGGCCACCTTCGTTCTCGACTTCGCCAAGGGCTACGTCGCTGTCTGGCTCACTTCCCGGCTCACTGACAGCGACCCGCGCTGGATTGCGGCGGCGGCAGTCGCTGCCATTGCCGGGCACATTTTTCCCGTCTGGTTGGGTTTTCACGGCGGCAAGGGCGTCGCGACCAGCGTCGGTGTATTTGTCGCGCTCGCCCCCATCCCCATGGCTTTCGCGGCGGTGATCTTTCTTGTGGTCCTGGCCGCCTGGCGATACGTCTCGCTCGCCTCCATCATTGCTACGGCCGCATTTCCGGTCCTGGTGTATCTGCTCAATCCTCGTCCCCCGAAGGCGGTCGTGCTTGGAGCAGTGGGGGCCGCCGTCCTGATCATCGCCAGCCACGACGCGAATATTCGCAGGCTGTTGCACGGGACGGAGAACAAGCTTGGAAGGCAGGCAGTAAGCGAGTGACCGGTGACGAGTAACAGGCAATGTCGCTGTCTCACAGCTATCACTCGGTACGGGCCGCCATCCGGGCCCGCAGCCGTTTGGCGGCAACACGCTCTGAGAATTTCGCCACCGCGACGGAGGCCCGCTCGTGTATGCCCTCTCCGATCTTCTCGGACTCGTCGAAAGCTTCCACCTCAAACGTGTAGATGCGTCCCTCCGCCTTCACGAGTTTCGAGACGACGCGGACCCGCATGCCCAGCGGCGTAGCCGCCAGGTGCCTCACGTGCACCAGGACCCCAACCGAGTCCTCACCCGGGCCCAGTAGAGGTCCGAGGTTTTCGTGGGACGTGCTCTCCATCCAGAGCACCAGCGCCGGCGTCGAGAGGACGGGCGGCACGTCGGGCCCCATGAAGTGGATCGCCACGTCGTCAGTCACGGCGTATTCCATTTCGTGAATCCTGGGCGTTGATACCGGCATGAACCTCCTTGGGCTTGGGGTGGCCAATTAGCTTGCCAGGTCCCGGTGACCGGCGGTGAGCCGCGGTCACAGCAGCGCAAATTGCAGCACAAACAGCGACGCGAACACGTAGGTCAGCAGCGGACACTCCCGCCAGCGTCCTGTCACGACCTTGCCAACCACGTAGGAGATCAGCCCCAGCGCGATCCCATCGGCGATGCTGAAGGTAAGCGGAATGCCGACCAGCGTCAGGAAGGCGGGAATGTACTCGGTGGGTTCATCCCAGGGGAGATCGCGAACCACCTTGAGCATCATGGCCCCCACCACGATCAGCGCCGGCGCAAGGGTCGGGTAGCGAACGATCGAGCCCTCAGCGCCGCTCCCGACTGGGACGCCGCCGCCGATCATCGCGGCCAGCGGGCTGAAGAATGTCGCCATCAGAAGCAGGGAACCCGTGACCATGCTGGCGAGGCCGGTGCGCGCGCCGTCCGCCACGCCGGCGGCGGACTCCACGTAGCAGGTCACCGTCGAGGTGCCAAGAGCCGCGCCCAATGTGGTACCCACCGCGTCCGCGAAGAGCGCGCGGTCAGCCCGCGGGAGCTTGCCGTCCCGCATCAGCCCGGCTTGCTGGCCCACACCGACCAGCGTTCCCACCGTGTCGAACAGCGCCAGATAAAGCAGTACGAAGATCGCCGCGCCCAGCCTAGGGACCGGCATGGCGAACAGGCCGCGGAAGTCCGGTTGCCAGAAGGTCGGAGCGAGCCGGAGCTGAATCGACAAGATCCCTTGGTAATGCACCATTCCAAACGCCGCCGCCAGGGCCGTGCTGCCCAGAATGCCGAGCAGAATGGCGCCGCGAGCCCGATAAGCGAGCAGGGCGATCACCAGCAGCAGGCCCAACGCGCTCACCAGCGTCACGGGCTGGCGGAGATCGCCCAGGCGCACCAGAGTGCCCGGACTCGCTACCACCAGGTTGCCGTACTCGAGCCCGATGAGGGTGACGAACAGCCCGATGCCCGCTGCAATCCCGCACTTCAACGACGCCGGAATGGAGTTGATGATCTGAGCGCGAATGCCGGAGAGCGTAAGCCCCACGAAAAATAGCCCCGCGATCAGCACCGCCGCCAATGCCTGCTGCCAGGTCATGCCGAAGCCGAGCGGCACCGCGCCGCACAGGGTGTACACGAAGAAGAAGTTCTCTCCCATGCCCGGCGCGAGCGCCACCGGGTAGTTCGCGAGCAAAGCCATGAGAAACGTCGAGGCCCCGGCCGCCAGGCACGTAGCCGCCATCACGGCGCGGAAGTCCATGCCGGCCTGGGAGAGCACGCCCGGGTTGACGAAGACAATGTACGACATGGCCAGGAAGGTGGTGGTGCCGCCCAGCGCCTCCCGCCGGAAAGTGGAGTCGTGAGCGTCGAGATGGAACAACTTGCCGACGCGCGATATGTAATCTATCGAGGCCATTCGAGCTTCACCTTGTCCCTGGCGCAGCGGAAACTCGAAAATCGAAGCTCGAAATTCGTGCAAGCGGGTTTCGATTTTCGAATTTCGAGTGTCGACTTCCGTGAACCGCTGTTATCCTATCGCTCTTGTTCCTTTCGAATCTGGACCTCGATCCTGGAGACGACCATGGCCCTTATGAGGAGCCTGCTTCTGGCGGGCTCGCAAAGTCGCTGGCTGCGCGCGCAGGCGACCCGCCGCCGTTTCGTGCAACGGGCGGTTTCGCGCTTCATGCCCGGCGAAACAGTCGACGAAGCCCTTGCCGCTGCTCGTACGCTTCAGGACACCGGCATTCGCACCGTTTTCACCTACCTGGGCGAGAACATCACCGATCCGGCGGAGGCGGACGCCATCACCCGGCACTACCTCGACGTACTGGACCGCATCCGGATGATGAATCTTCGCGCCGAAGTTTCCGTCAAGCCGACCCAGCTCGGCCTCGACCTTGGCTCGGGGCTCTGCTACGCCAATCTCAGCAAGATCGTCGAACACGCGGGCAGCCAAAGTGTGGTCTGGATCGACATGGAAGCCAGCGGGTACGTGGACGCGACGCTGGACCTTTACCGCCGCGCGCGCGCCGCCCGCCCTAACGTCGGCCTCTGCGTGCAAGCGTACCTCTATCGCACCCAGAAGGACCTGGAGTCGCTGCTTCCGCTCGATCCGGCCATCCGGCTGGTGAAGGGGGCTTACAAGGAGCCGGCGTCCATCGCTTTCCCGCAGAAACGGGACGTGGACGAGAACTTCTTCAAGCTTGCCCAGCAACTGCTCGCGGCCAAGCTCAAGGGCGTCAACGTCAGGGTTGCCCTGGCCACTCACGATACGGCCCTCATCCGACGCCTTACGGAAGCGGCCACCTCCATGAGTCTGCCTAAAGACGCCTACGAATTCCAGATGCTCTACGGCATTCAACGCGCCGAGCAACTTCGGCTGGCGAAAGAGGGCTGGCAATCGGTCGTCCTCGTCGCCTACGGCTCGTTCTGGTTCCCGTGGTATATGCGACGGCTGGCGGAGCGCCCGGCCAACCTCTTCTTCGTCCTGCGAAACCTGTTTGCCTGATTGGAAAATCGAAACTCGAAAATCGAAACTCGGAATTCGCAAATATCTTGAATACAGTACTGATCTTGAATATCTTGAGTAATCTTGAATCTTGAATCTTGAATTTCGAGTTGATTCTGAGTTTCGACGTTCCATTTTCTAACTCCCTTTCCAAGCTGAGAAGCCTTTGGCGTCAGCCCAGGGATGCAGTCCATTGGCAGAATGCCGCTACGACTTTCGCTGGAAGATCGTCCACCGCAACGTGTCGCCCGCCTTCTTCCAATGGGGCCGATGGCCTCGATGGCCGTAGTGGCTTGAAGGAAAGGTCGTGGCTGGCGCCTTCCACCGGCATCAAGATGGTGGCGGCCGGTATCAACTTCAGCGCGGATTCCATTTCCTCGAGCGAGCCAAAGGGATCGCGCGAGCCGTGCACAAACATCGCCGGCGTGCGCAGCTTGGGAAAATGCGCGGTGCGAAGTTGCTCAGGCTTTCGAGGCGGGTGCAGCGGATAGGAGAGCAAGAGCAGGCCGTCGACCAGGACAGCGTCGTCCGCCGCGAGCATCGTCGCCTGCCTCCCGCCGTAGGAGTGCCCGCCCAGGTAAATCCTCCGCAGGGGCCGATCGGACGCCATTTCCCTTACTGCCGCCACGGCGTTGCGCAACCCCTGCCGATCCTCGGCGGCGCTTCCGACGGGCGGACCGTGCGGCCGCTTCTGGCGATACGGCAGGTCGCAGCGAAGGACCGTAAACCCGCCCGCAGCGAAGGCACTCGCCAAAGCCGCCAGCAAGGGCGCCTGGCAATTGGAGCCCGCGCCGTGGGTCAGCACTACCGCCTGGTGGAGCTCGGTTGTCGGCTGGCGGTGATCGGCGGTCAGCGGTTTCGTAGCTTCCGGCACGGCGGAAGGACGATGGAGGAACCCGCGCACCGGCGGCTCCAAGTCTGCCTTGAAAGGACTTACTTTTGGGTCGACGTCTTGAATCATGACTTCAAGCTCCAAAACGGGCCGACATATCCACGGCAATCAGCAATCACCGTTACTCGCAGAAATTCTGCCTTTCCCCACCAGCAGCCCGCAAACAGTTTCTCACATATGACGACGGTTAATGCAGTTCTCCGATCCGGCAGGTCCAATGCTACAGTAGAATTGACAGACTTTCTGCAAGGGACGCTGATGGCTCAAATTATCCCGTTTCGTGCGCTCCACTACAACTCGGGACTGGTGGGCGACTTGGCGAACGTAGTCACCCAGCCGTACGACAAGATCAGCCCGGAGATGCAGGCGCGGTACTACGGCCTCAGCCCGTACAACCTGGCGCGCATCATTCGCCGGAAGGGGGGTGGAGGCCGCGCCGGTGCTGATGCCGATTACCAGGGTGCGGCGCAGGACTTTCGCGACTGGATCGACCGGGGCGTCCTGGTGTCGGACGGTGAGCCCGCTCTTTACGTCTACCACCAGCAGTACGAAGTGCCCGGACGGCCGGGGGACGGTCGGACTCGTCGGGGCTTCATCGGACTGGGCCGGCTGGAGGACTACGGAGCGCGCATCGTGCACCGTCACGAGGAAACCCTCTCCGGTCCTAAAGCGGATCGCCTGGAGCTGCTTAAAGCGACGCGCGCGCACTTCGGCCAGATCTTCCTGCTCTACAGCGACCCGGAAGGCTGCATTGAGCACGAGCTTGATGCGTACTCGGTCGCGAATCCGTGGGAGCGCGTCGAAGACGAGTACGGCACGGTTCACTCCGTCTGGCGCCTCGCCGATCCGTTGTCCATTGAGCGCGTCGTGGGAATGATGGGCGAAAAGAAGCTAGTGATTGCCGACGGGCACCATCGTTACGAGACGGCGCTTGCCTATCGCGACCTGCGCCGAGGGCAGGGCGGCGACGATCGCGCTGAGTACGTCATGGCCACCTTTGTTCGCATGGAGACCGACGGCCTCACGATTCTGCCCACGCACCGCGTGGTCCATAGCCTGGCGGGTTTCGACTGGACCGCTTTCTGCGCTGCTGCTGATCGCTTCTTCGAAGTGAAAGCGGCGGCGGCGGCGGGGCCGGAGAGCGAGTGGGGCGCCGGTTTCGCCGCGCGTCTGGCGGAGGCCGGGCGCGATCGGCCGGCACTGGGAGCCTACGCCGGACCGGGTCGGTTGGCGGTGCTGCGACTGCGGCCCGACGCCGACTTGACCAACGTACTAGCCGATGTGCCGCCGGGCCAGCGCCGGCTGGACGTGGTCCTGCTGCACCGGCTTATTCTGCAGGTCGCGTTCGGAATCGACCGGCAAGCCGTAAGCGAGGAGAGAAACCTCCGCTATGTGCGTGAGCTCCGGACGGCCGCTGAGCAGGTGGAGAGCGGAGAAGCTGACATCTGTTTCTTGATGAACGCGACGCCAATGAAGGCGGTGCGCGACAATGCTTTTGCCGGTGATCCTCTGCCACAGAAGTCCACCGACTTCTACCCCAAGCTCCTATCGGGAGTGACAATCTATTGGCTGGATAATCCGGCGGGCATCTAAAATCGAAACTCGAAAGTCGAAAATCGAAGCTCGGCAGCCCAGCAATCGTTCACCAGTTTCGCGTTTCGATTTTCGCGTTTCGATTTTCGAGCTGGCAGTCGGCAATCGGCAACCAAGAGTGCAGGAAGCGACGCTACTGATTGGGGAAGGATCGCACCGCCGCCTCGGCGGTCTCATGGACTTCGAACACGGTCACCAGTTTCGTGATCTGCAACTGGGTCCGAATCAGTTTCGTAAGGCTTGCCAGTTTGACGGTAGCGCCCCGATTGGCGGCCGACGTGTAAACCGCGACGAGTGTACCGAGACCGGAGCTGTCAATGTAGCGCACGTCGCCGAGGTCCAGGATCACACGTTTCTTTTCCGCCGCAAGAATCTCATTCATCTTTTCCCGCAGCCGCCGGCTGTCTTCCCCCAGCCCGATGTTGCCCCAGAGCTTGAGCACGGTGACACCCTCAATCTCCTTCTCGACCATTTGAAGCGGCATTTCCCTTACCCTCGCGATCTTGATCTGGCGGCGGTCGATCCGGTGACGTTGATGAAGACCGTCCTCAGCAAAGCAGGCCGGAGCCGGTGGCCCTGCCCGCAGCGAAACAAACGTGGCGCAACGCGCTCCCTGCGGCAGAAGTCAGCCTCTATTCAAACTCCGAGCACGACATAAAGTAACCGCAGCGAGCACAGACCATCTTGCAATGCCGCGGCTCGAGCCGTGCCGAACAAACGGGGCAGAACTGAACCGGTAGTTGGCCGCCCGACGTTTCAGTTTGCGGTCCCGGCACGCTGTCGCTCATAGATTGCTCTTCTCCGGTACGAAGAAAATGGCATCAGCGCAAGTCTCGCGGGTCGCCGATCTCTTCACTGGAATAAGACCTTACCTTAAGCATGGTTGTCAAGGCGCTTAGTGAGCGCGCGCTGGCGGAGTGCGACCGCGCCGGTCCTCCCGGCCGGTTGAGGCCCGGGCCTCGGTGTATGATGGAAATAGGGCCGCCGAGGCGCACACCTTTTGCCGGCCCCTTCGCAGGAGGAACCTGAACCTTGCCGGCACGAATCCTGGCGATTGATTTTGGCACCAGACGCATTGGCCTTGCCGTGTCCGACGGGTTGGGAATCACCGCGCAGGGCCTCGCCACCTTGGAGCGAACCCAACTGGATCATGACCTACGGCACATCGCGGCGCTGGCGGAGGAGTACGCGGTGGAGCGCGTTATCGTCGGCAACCCGCTGAGCGCGAGCGGCCGGGATAATGCGATGTCTCTTCAAGCCGCCGCCTTTGCG
Source organism: Terriglobia bacterium (assembly GCA_035315065.1). Taxonomy (GTDB): domain Bacteria; phylum Acidobacteriota; class Terriglobia; order UBA7540; family UBA7540; genus DATFYM01. Next base: position 18,308 of record DATFYM010000040.1, on the reverse strand, counting down.
GCCAAGCTGCGACGCCACGTTTCCTGTCCGGTTGATCTGTGGGACGAGCGCCTCACCAGCGCGGAAGCCAACCGAGTGCTCCGCGAATCGGGCATGGGCATTGAGAAACGGCGCCGCGCGGTGGATCGTGTCGCGGTTACGCTGCTGCTGCAACAGTACCTCGACCGGCGCGCCCTGGAACGCGAGGAGGCCCGGGCGGAACTATGATGCGTTGGCTGCTTGGTCTCTTGCTGATCGCCGGGCTCGCCTTTGTCGGATGGACCGTCCGCGACCTGTTCCGGCCTTACCGGGGGTACTCCGGCAGCGTCATCGTCAACCTCGACCCTGGCACCCGCGGTCTTCAGGCGGCGCGCTTGCTTGTCTCCCGCGGCGTGCTGGCGCACCAATTTCCCTTCCTCACGCTCTACGCGCTCGCCCGTGTGCGACGCGTGCGAATCAAAGCGGGCGAGTATCTGTTCGATCAGCCGCTGCGCCCCATCGATGTCTATCGCAAGCTCGCGCGAGGCGACATCTACTTGCACACGGTAGTGATTCCCGAAGGTTCGGACCGCTTCGACATGGCGCGCATTCTCCATCAGCAGATGGGGATCGACTCGGGCGTGTTCCTGCGGCTTGCTGCCGATCCGACTCCGATCCGCGACCTCGATCCGAAGGCTCCCTCGCTGGACGGCTACCTGTTCCCGGACACTTATCGCTTCCCGCGTGGCGTGACTGCCGAACGGGTTGTCGAGACCATGGTGGCTCGCTTTCGCCACGTGATGGCCTTCAGATTTCGAGGCGACTTCAGCCAGTCTCCGCTCACCTTGCACGACGCCATCACCCTGGCCTCGCTGGTGGAAAAGGAAACACCGCAAGCGAGCGAGCGTCCTCTGATTGCCGGGGTCTTCGCGCGTCGCCTGCAGCGCGGATGGCATCTGCAGTGCGATCCCACCGTTATTTATGCGTGCCGCCTCGGCTCAGAATCCGGCGATGTGGATCCCGCGGATGCTTCCATTACCGAGAACGAACTGCAACTGGATTCGCCTTACAACACCTACCGCAACCCAGGGCTGCCACCCGGTCCGATTTGCAGTCCCGGTGAAGCGTCGATCCGCGCCGCGTTGGCGCCCGCGGAGGGAAAGGAACTCTACTTCGTCAGCAACGCTCATGGCGGCCACGCATTCGCCACAACTCTGGCGGAGCACCAGCGCAACGTGGCGGCGTATCGAAGAGCGGTGGCTGCCGCCCGCAGCAAAGCAGCAGGAAGCGAGGTGGCTGAGAGCGCCGCCACTGGCCGTCAAGCGAGCGCTGCGACTCACATTACCAAGCGCAAGAAATCGGCGGCGCATTCCCAGCAGCAAAGACATGCCCCGCAAAAGAAACTCAAAAAGCACGAAGGAGCAAGTCCTCGAGGTCTCGCGAACGCTCGGTCTTGAGCGTGCCGGCGAGCGCGAGATCCGAGCGATTCAAGTCGAGCTCGCGCGGCGTCTCGGCCCTGGTCGAAGGGCCTCGCGCTCCTACGTTGCAGGCGTGCTGGCGGAGGCCGGACTTCGCGTGGAAGTTGACGACAAGTACGTCGATCCCTGGATGGACGCACCGTACGCGGGGCGACTGAAAGGGCTTCTCGAGTTCGGCGACTTCGCAAAAGCCGAGGCCTCGATTCGAAAGCTCGATGCGGCTTATCGAGAGTATCGTGAACTCGGTGATCGAGTTGGGACCGGGCTGGTGCGGACGCTGATGCTGAAAGGCAAACAGCGCGCGGCAAGCATCGCTTCCAATCCCCGCTTGAGCCAGGAAAAGCGCGAAGAGAAGCGTGAAATTGCGAGTTGGTTTCGCGTTTGGCTGGAGGCGCCGGACCTTTCCGCCGACTGGCTCGACCTGCGCAAGCAGTCCCCGGAGTTTCGTCGGCGATTCGGCGCGGATGACGGTCAGGTTGACCTGGCAGACTCGCCGGCAGAATGATGACTTACATGGCGACGCTGCACGAACCTTACGCTTTTGTGATTCAACTCCCCGGGGGATTCCACTAGAATGGACTCTCATGGCAACCGCATCGGCCCGCGAGAGTCTGATCGTTGCGCTTGATTTCGGCAACGCCGCTGCCGCCGCCCAACTGGCGGAAATGCTCCACGACCGTGTAGGCATGTTCAAGGTTGGCTCGGAGCTCTTTACCGCCGAGGGTCCCGTGCTGGCGCGCTACCTGGTCTCGGCGCGGGGAAAGGTGTTCCTTGACCTCAAGTGGCACGACATTCCCAACACGGTGCGGGCTGCGGCGCGCGAAGCCGCGCAGATGGGCGTGCGGATGGTTGACGTGCATGCGAGCGGCGGCCGCAAGATGATGGAGGCGGCCATCGAGGGAGTGCGCGAAGGCACCAGCGCCGGGAAGGAGCGCCCACTGGTGTTGGCGGTGACGGTCCTCACCAGCCTCGGGAGCGTGGACCTCGATGAAGTGGGGATGGGGGGCAGTGCCGAAGTTGCCGTGGCTCGGCTGGCCCGGCTGGCGCAGCAGTCAGGTCTCGATGGAGTGGTAGCGTCGCCGCGCGAGATTGCGGCGGTGCGGCGCGCCTGTGGGCCGCGCTTTCTGGTGGTGACCCCGGGCATACGCCTGCCGGCGGCGGCCTCGAACGATCAAACCCGCATTGCGACACCCGGCGCGGCGATCGAGGCTGGGGCCGACTTCCTGGTGGTCGGCCGGCCGATCACCGCCGCGCCTGATCCCGTTGCAGCGGCAGAGACCATCGTGGCGGAGATGGAGAAGGCCCTCCACTCGCGGTCGGTGACTACTTCGGTGCCATGACGCAGGACGACATCCTCAAAATCTTTCGCGAGCACGGCGCGCTGTTGGAAGGGCACTTCATTCTCTCTTCCGGCCTGCACAGCAACCGCTACATCCAGTGTGCGCTGGTGCTGCAGTATCCGCAGATTGCCTTGCAATTGGGTTCCGAACTAGCCTCGAAGCTGGATAACCTGGGAGTGAGGGTGGTGGCGGCGCCGGCGCTGGGCGGCGTCCTCGTCGCACACGAAGTGGCGCGCGCCTTGGGCGTTCGCGCGCTCTTCAGCGAGCGACAGGAGGGCCGCATGACGCTGCGGCGCGGTTTCCGCTTGGCTGACGGCGAGCCGGCGCTGGTGGTGGAAGATGTCATCACCACCGGTGGCTCAACACGGGAAACGATTGAGTGCGTCGAGGACGCGGGCGGGCGGGTGGTGGCCGTTGGCTCGCTGATCGACCGTAGCGGCGGCAAGGCCGGCCTTGCCTTGCCCAAAGCATCGCTGGTGACTCTCGAAGTTCAGAACTACGATCCCTCCGATTGTCCACTCTGCCAAGCCGGCAGTCCGGCGGTGAAACCCGGCAGTCGTCCCAAGCCGCGATCCCACCTTGCGGGATAAGCCAGCCAGGATGGTAACGATGTAAGCGGGGTTCGGGATTCGGGGTTCGCTGAGAAGCCGATTCGCGCTTCCTCTGCGAACCTTAAACCCCGAATCCCGAACCCCGACACGTTAGCGTGACCGACTAAGCGCGACGGTACACCGTCCTACCGCCAACGATCGTTGCCGTGACCGCGCCTCGCAAGCGCCAGCCGTCGAACGGTGAGTTGCGGCTTTTGGAGCGGCCTCGAGCAGCTTCGTAAGTCCACTCGCGATGGACGTCGAAGACCGTGATATCAGCCGCGCTTCCGACTTGGAGGCGGCCCAGCGTCGCCTTCGCCGCGGGGCGGATGATCGAGGCGGGATTGGAACTCAGCAGCGACACCAAGCGTCTCAGGGAGATCGTGCCGGGGTGAACGAGTTTCATGAGCGCCAGCGAGAGGGCAGTCTCAAGTCCGATAACTCCAAACGGGGCTTCGGCGAGCGGGCGCCGCTTGAGTTCAGGGGGGTGCGGGGCGTGGTCGGTGGCAATCGCGTCGATGGTCCCGTCTGCCAGACCCTGTTGAACTGCTTCCACGTCGTGAGCGCTACGCAGCGGCGGATTCATTTTGGCGTGCGTGCCATAGCGAGCGACAGCCTCGTCGGTAAGCGTGAAGTGATGCGGCGTTACCTCGCACGTCACGCGCACACCACGGCGCTTGGCGGAGCGCACCATCTCTACGGCGCCGGCCGTCGAGAGATGAGCGATGTGGAGGCGGGCGCCGGTAGCCTCGGCCAGTATCAGGTCCCGCGCCACGCACACATCTTCCGAAGAGTTGGGAATTCCGTTCAAACCCAGGCGTTCGGCAACCGGTCCCTCATTGATGGCGCCTCCCGCACTCAAGCTGGGATCTTCGCAGTGATCGATAATGGGGACGTCCACGCCCCGAGTTGCCTCCAAGGCACGACGCATCAGTCCCGCCGTCTTGACGGGCCTGCCGTCGTCGGAGAACGCGACCGCGCCTGCTTCCAACAGCGCGCGGTGGTCCGTCAGGATTTCTCCCTGGCTGCCCCGAGAAACGGCGGCGATGGGAAAGACGCGGGCGAGCCCTACGCGCCGGGCCTTTTCGATCAGGGCGCGGGTGGCCTCGGGACTGTCGTTCACCGGCTGCGTGTTGGGCATCGGGCACACGGCGGTAAAGCCGCCGGCCACCGCCGCCGCGAGGCCGCTCTCCAGCGTCTCCGAAATCTCGCCGCCCGGCTCGCGCAAGTGAACGTGCAGATCGACAAAGCCGGGCGACACGATCTGCCCCCGGGCCTCGAGCGTTTCGGCTTGTAAGGCTGAGATGCGGGGGGCAATCTGGCAAACGATGCCGTCTTCGATAAGGATATCGAGGTCGGCATCGAGCCTGTCGTCGGGTGAGACGACGTGACCACCCTGGACTAGTAATATAGCCATCGAACCGCTTTCCGGCGATGATTCGCCACCGCTTCGCCGCCTGCCGCGGAGTCGGGCCGAGTAGTGCTCAGCTCACACATCGGGCACGTGACTCGCCGGCTCGAAGGGAAATAGCGGCAGGAAGTAGCTCTTGACGGGCTCGAAGGTACGCCGATGCTCCGGGCAGGGGCCATGCCGGCCCAGGGCTTCGAGGTGCTCCGGTGTACCGTAGCCCTTGTTCTTGGCAAGCTGATACTGCGGGTAGCGCTGATCGAGTTCAGTCAGGTGAGCGTCGCGCTCCACCTTGGCCAGGATGGAGGCGGCGGCGATCGAAACCGAGCGGGCGTCGCCATGAATCACGGCACGATGCGGAATGGGAAACGGCTCGGCGCCCGGCGGGGAAAGCGGCATGGCATCGGTAAGGATAAAGCCAGGCGAGGGGACCAGCGCCGAGAGGGCGCGGATCATGGCCTGGCGCGAAGCCTGATACACATTGATGGCGTCGACTTCGGCCGCCGTCGCCGAGGCTACACAGCAGGCTATCGACTTGGTGCGTATCTCCGCCGCCAGCCGCTCCCGTTCCGGAGGCGCGAGTTTCTTCGAGTCATCGACACCGCGGATGGGGCGGGCCGGATCGAGGATCACCGCCGCCGCGTAGAGCGGTCCCAGCAGCGAGCCGCGCCCGACCTCGTCGCAGCCGGCAACCAGCCGCCAGCCTTGGCGCTGGAGCCTGGCTTCCAGTCGGCGGGTGCAGGTAAAGACGCTGACCTCGCCGGGACCCGATATCGACTTCTGGCGCTCGGCCGAAGTGGCTAGCATGGTGGCCACAAGGAAACAGACAGAGGGAGCGCCGCTGAATGATCCAGGGGCTCACACCCCATGGCGGCGTCGCTACCAATGCCCGCTATTGCGCGGACCGGACCTCGCGCATGCGCGCCGCCTTGCCCCGCAGCTTCCTCAGGTAGTAGAGCTTGGCGCGCCGCACGCGGGCCGACCGTACAACCTCGATCTTGTCGATCGTGGGTGAATGCAGCGGAAAGATACGCTCCACTCCGTGGCCGAAGGAGATCTTGCGCACGGTAAAGGTGGAGTGGCACCCGGCGTGCCGCTGCCGGATGACGACGCCTTCGAAAACCTGAACGCGCTCCTTGTCGCCTTCTTTGATCTTCACGTGCACGCGAATGGTATCGCCGGGCTGGAACTCCGGCAAGCCCTTCTTGGTTTGCTGCTCTTCGACTTTCTCGAATGCTGTTGGCATGATCAACTCCCGAACTTGAATTTCCCGGACAATCCACAGATTTCACAGATTGCAGGGATTACAAAAAAGGAAAAGGACGAGCCAAAGTACCCGCCTACCTGCCTCGCCGAGACGGCGCCGCTCCCTGCTTCGGTATCTGTGTGATCTGCGCAATCTGTGGATTCATTCTTTTTGCCGCGAGCTTGCGCCGCGAAACCCGATTGGGCGCACACCGTGCGCCCTACGAAGCTACCTGCTGAAGTGCCGTGCTCATGATTTCCTCCAGGGCCCGCCGGTCCTCGCCGCTGAGCGGAAGCTTGGCCAGCAGGTCGGGTCGCTTGCGCCACGTCTTCTCCAGCGCGGCGCGGCGCCGCCAACGACGAATCTCCGCGTGGTTGCCGGAGAGCAAGACTTCAGGCACTTTGTAACCGCGAAACTCCGCCGGCCGCGTGTACTGTGGGAAATCAAGCAATCCGTGTTGCCCTGACTGACTCAAACCCCAAGCCAGTCTCGTGGTTTTATTCGCGTCAAACCCATCCAACCCGTTATGGTCGAAGTCAAGACGGTGGTCATCGACCTCCGCCACAGGCGCAAACGATTCCTCGACACACGACTCCTCGTTTCCCAGCACACCGGGCAGCAAGCGCGTGACCGCTTCCATCACCACCGCGGCAGCGATCTCGCCGCCACTCAGCACGTAGTCGCCAATCGACAGCTCTTCTGTTGCCAGGTGTTCCGCGACACGCTGGTCGACACCCTCGTAGCGTCCGCAGAGCAGCACCACTCGCGGTTCCCGGGCTAGCTCCTCGGCCACAGCCTGGCGCAACAGGCGTCCCTGGGGCGAGAGCAGGATCACCGGGAAGCCTTGCTGGGGTGACGCCGCCCGCAGAGCCTCTACCGCCCGAAAAACCGGCTCGGGCTTGAAGACCATGCCCGGCCCGCCCCCAAACGGGCGATCGTCTACCGTGCGATGCACGTCGTCGGTGAAATCGCGGAGGTCGTGGAGGCGAATCTCGACGTGTCCGCCGGCGAGCGCCCGCTTCAGCATCCCATGCTCGAGGATGCTCGTGAAGAAGTCCGGGAAAATGGTGACGATATCAAAGATCATGCCTAATGGTCCGTTGGTCTCAAAGTACGAGTGGGGAGCCAGGAGAATACGCTTTGCCGGTTCCAACCTCCACGCTCTCCGTTCATCAGCCAGCCTTGATCACCGGGTGCTCAGCATGCCCTTCCAACTTGGCAATTTTCGCGGCCAGATTATCGATGCGTTCGTCGAGTCGTTTGAACTCGGCCTTGATCCACTCTTTCATATCGTCAAAGCGACGGTCGACCGCGTCAAAGCGATGGTCGACCGCCGCACGAAGGTCGTCGATCCGCCTATCGAGGTGAGCGATACTACGGTTGTTAAAGTAGAAGCCGAGCACGAGACCGATCATAATGATTGCGACCGGTCCCCACTGAAGAGCTACTGAACTCATTAGCGCCTCCCGTTACTTTCTCAGGCACTCAGATTCAGTTTTTTTCGTTCCCGGCTTTGGCACTCTCGAAATGCCAAACCTAACATGCCCTTCGCCGCCTCACCGGTTCAATTCCAACAAGTCCTCCGGCGGATCGATCACGATAAGCTTGGCATCGATGTCAATGCGCTCACAGATGGCTTGCGCGAGCGGAATCAGCAACTCGTCACTTGGCCGCGCGTGCTCTCTCGGGTCGAGATCACTGGTGTCCTTTGCTTGTGCTCCAATCGGAGCCACGTGCAGCAGGGGGACGCCCTCTGTCGGCTCGACTTCGGTGACTATGCCGATCTCCATCGTGACCCCGTCCAGGTCGCGAACCACCCGGCAGCCTTGGAGCTCCCAAATGTAGTATTGATGAGTCGCTAGCGCCGCTCTTTCGCTGCGTGGAAGCAGGACAAGTCGTCCCCGCAGCAGGTTCGCTTCGTCGATAGAGTCAATTCCCGCCAGCTTCAAAATCACGCGGCCTTTGTGCGGCCACGCGTTCTCCACGCTGACGGACCTCGGCTCAGCCCCGGGCTGCTCCAAAAAGGCCGAGCGGAGCTGGTCGAATCGACGAGGGACATCCGTCAGGATCTCCGCCGCCATCTCACCCCGACGCCCCTGGGGCCTGATGAGACGCGCGATGGCCAAGAACCCCGGATCGGTCGTACGACTCACCATTTGTCGGCAGTTCAGAACTTCAACAGGTTCAGTCCCCTGGTCTCCCGTCGAGCGCGCCTCCCATCCTCAAGGCTGAGACGCTGACGCACTGAAAGACCGGGTTTTACTCCAGAATCTCCAAAGTAAAACGCTTCTTCAGCTTCATGCCCGAGGCCCCAAGAATAGTGCGGATGGAGCGGGCCGTGCGGCCTTGCTTGCCGATCACTTTACCTAAGTCCGAAGGGTGAACACGGAGTTCGAGCACCGTGACCTGTTCCCCTTCCACGGTCCGGACCTGAACCTGATCAGGATAATCCACGAGCGCCTTGGCAATGGCTTCGATCAGCTCCTTCATCTGGTCCTCCTTTCACACGAGTCGTCCGGAAGTTCTCACCAACGTAACGTGCGCCAGAAAAAGAACCTTTAAGGGGCCAAACGGCAGCCACCCGGGTCAACGCCTAGCTGCTGGGTACGCTCGCCGCTTCGGCTTTCTTCTTGAGGAAGCTCCGTATGGTTTCCGAAGGCTGGGCGCCGCGATTCAGCCAATAGTCCACTCGCTCGCGGTTCATCACCAACTCGGCGGGATTTCGGCGTGGGTTATAGTGTCCCAGGATCTCCACCGGCCGCCCGTCGCGCGCCCTCTCCCTTTCGATCACCACGATTCGGTAGCTGCTCTGTTTCTTGGCTCCTGTGCGAGCCAGTCTGATTCTCAGCAATCTTCCCCCCTAGAATTGAAGTTTCCCGCCATCACCGAAGCTCTCCGTCGTCAGCCTTCGGTGGTCAGTTCTCAAAACTTAAAGCTTGACATCAACCACGCGACTTGGCCCATCTTCCGAGAAGCCGTCCCTTTTGCCTTCCGAGTTGGTGAACTTCGGAAATGGGTTCGTAATGGGTTCGGTCCCGGGCGCGATCGTTTGTTTTCAATAAGTCGATGGCTTCGGTCCTGGAGAAAATGATTTTCGCAAATATCATCAAATCCTGGCCAAAGCTAACTGTAACGTGCTGTAACGTGTCTTTATACAAGAATAAATAATATCACATGATGACAAATGATGTTCCCTTTCTACTAACTGGAAGCTTTCAGCCGTCAGCCTACGAGCTCTCAGCTTTCAGCGGTCAGCCATCAGAAGTCGAACAGTTGAAGGTTCAAGGTCGAAAGAGCTAGGGTAGGCCCTGGGGTCTTGGACTCTTCAACATTCAACATTCGACCTTCAACTCCTCTCTCCCCCCAGCGGTGGCTTCGTTCCTGATTCTGCCAAGGGCCGATCCTTTGTTATCAAGCAAATCGGTGGCTTCGTTTTTCAAAAAAGCTCTCAGCTTTCAGCCGTCAGCCATAAGAAGTCGAACAGTTGAAGGTTCAAGGTCGAAAGAGCTAGTGTAGTGTCCAGGAATTAGCTGGACAAATGATTCGTCCTTTTTCGGCTGTGCGGTTGGGTGCAGCCGGGTTGAATCTGTTCCAAGGTCTGACGGCAGCGGGAGAGCTTTTCCACGATCGAGTCCACGGTGGCAGTCCAAACAAAGGGCTGGGGATCGTCGTTCCACGCCTCCAGGAACTCCATGATGGCCTTCTGCAACTCCTCCACGCTGAAAAAAACACCGCGACGCACCCTTTTGCTCGTCAATTCTCCAAACCAGCGTTCCACCAGATTGAGCCAACTCGAACTGGTGGGTACAAAGTGACAGATGAAGCGGGGATGCCGTTGCAGCCAAGCTCGAACCGTCGGATGTTTATGCGTGCCGTAGTTGTCCATCACCAAGTGCAACGGCACCGAGCCGGGAAATTCCTCGTCCAAGCGCCGCAGAAACTTCAACCACTCCTGATGTCGATGCCGGGCGCAGCACTGGCCGATGACCCGGCCCTGCAAAACCTCCAGGGCGGCAAACAGGGTGGTGGTGCCGTGACGCTTGTAGTCGTGGGTCATCGTCCCACAACGGCCCTTCTTCAAAGGCAGACCGGGCTGGGTGCGGTCCAGGGCTTGGATCTGACTCTTCTCATCCACGCAGAGCACCATGGCCTGCTGGGGAGGATTGAGATAGAGGCCCACCACATCCGTCAGCTTCTCCAGAAACTGGGGGTCGCGGGAGAGCTTAAACGTCTTCACCCGGTGCGGCTTGACATTATGGCTGCGCCATATGTTGCTCACCGTCGATTTGCTCACCCCTTGGTTCTTGGCCATGAGCCGGCAACTCCACTGCGTCATCCCTTTGGGCTTGGTTTGCAAGGTCGCATCCACCAGCGCTTTGATTTTGTCCGCTCCGTACGTGGGTTTGCGCCCGCGACCCGGCGCGATCTCCCACAGGCTCTCCAGGCCCTCTTCGGCAAAGCGATGCCGCCACAAGATCACGGTCTTGCGATTGATCTGCAATTGCGCGGCGATGGCACTGTCGGACTGGCCCGCCGCTGCCGCCAGCACGATCCGCCCGCGCAACGCCACTTGCTGGGGCGTCCCATGGGCCGCCAACCATTGCTCAATCTTTTGCCGATCACCAGCTTCCAAGCACAGAGCAGCAATCATTCGAGGCATGCCTGAGCCTAAACTGGAATCCGTCCATTTGTCCAGCTATTTCTTGGACACTACACTAGGGTAGGCCCTGGGGTCTTGGACTCTTCAACATTCAACATTCGACCTTCAACTCCTCTCTCCCCCCAGCGGTGGGTTCGTTCCTGATTTCTCCAAGTCCCGATCCTTTGTTATCAAGCAAATCGGTGGCTTCGTTTTTCAAAAAAGCTCTCAGCTCTCAGCCGTCAGCTTGCCGCCCGTTTGTTTACTGCCTACTGCCTTCCGCCTACTGCCGACTGCCTTTTCACCCCGCCGGCCCAGTCGGCAACTGAACTTTGCTAAGCTGCCGCCCCAGCAGACCCTTACTCATGGTCTTCATCATCCGGCTGGTCTGGACATACTGTTTCAGCACCTGATTCACTTCCTGGACGCTGGTCCCGCTGCCCTTGGCGATGCGCTTGCGACGCTTGCCGTTGACAATCTCGTGGTTGGCCCGCTCGCGTTTAGTCATGGAGTTGATGATGGCCTCGATGCGCACCAATTCTTTTTCGTCGACGCGCGCCTTGGCCGCGTCTTTGAAGATGCCGATCTTGGGTAGCATGCCGAGCATCTGTTCCATGGAACCAAGCTGGCGCACCTGGCGAAGCTGGTCGCGAAAGTCCTCCAGGCTAAAGGTATCGGTTTGGAGCTTGCGGTGGACCTCCAGCGCCTTCTGCTTGTCGATCTTCTCCTCGGCCTTCTCGATGAGCGACAGCACGTCGCCCATGCCGAGGATGCGCGAGACCATGCGGTCCGGGTGGAACACTTCCAGCGCGTCGTACTTTTCACCCACGCCGATGAACTTGATGGGCTGGCCGGTGACGTGGTGGATGGAAAGGGCGGCGCCGCCGCGCGCATCGCCATCCAGCTTGGTCAGGATGACGCCCGTGGTGCCCAGCCGCTCGTGGAATTCCTGGGCGCTACGGACGGCGTCCTGGCCGGTCATGGCGTCGGCCACCAGCAGCACTTCGCTGGGCCGCAGCTTGGTCCGCAGGTCGCTCACTTCCTGCATCAGCTCTTCGTCGATGTGCAGGCGGCCGGCGGTATCCACAATCAGCACGTCGTTGCCGCGGTCGGAGGCGTCCTTGCGCGCCGCGAGCGCCAGCTCGATGGGGGAGGTGATGCCCTCCCCCGGGAAGCAGCGGATGTCGATCGCTTTGGCCACGATCGCCAACTGCTCCCGCGCGGCCGGACGGTAAACGTCCGTCGAGACCAGCATCGGGCGTCGTCGCTTCGTCGCCAACCATGCCGCGAGTTTTCCCGCCGTAGTGGTTTTGCCGGAGCCCTGAAGCCCCACCAGCAGGAAAACCGTGGGGTAGTCCTTGGAGAAGGTCAGAAACGACGTGTCGCCACCCAGGATGCCGATCAACTCGTCGCGGACAATACGGATCACTTCCTGCGCCGGCGAAAAGCTCGATTTCACTTCCTCGCCCAGCGCCCGGACGCGGACCTGCTCCAGCAGAGCCTTCACCACATTCAGGTTGACGTCCGCCTCGAGCAAGGCGATGCGCACCTCGCGCAGCACCTCGTCCACCGTCTGCTCGTTCAGGACGCCTTGCACGCGGAGCGTCTTGAAAACTTTCTGGAGCTTGTCCTGTAACGCGTCAAACATAATGTCGTTCCGACACTGCACACCGATACCCCGTCGCGGGTGCGCCCCTTCCACACGCCCGACTCCGGGGATTACGTTAATCATAGGTTGCGAGCGGCGCGAAGTCAAGGAAATGGCGCCGAGACGGTGGAGAGGACCATGGAAGAGGACTCGCCCTCGTCTCCTCCCCCCTTGAGCCCGCGTCACCGCATCGTTCTTCTGTCAGTTGAATGACAATCATTCTGATCGTATTGATTGTGATGATACTTGACCCCGGTAATCGTTCAGGTACAATGCGAACAGTTGCGATAGGAGTTGGTCGAGGCACGATAAGGGCGCGGCCGCTTCACAGCGTGCCCAGGATGGGAACCGGTGTCGCGCATGGCAACGCGAGCCTTTGGGATGCATCTGTCCGAAGGTGGACCTCTTGTCTCACCGAAGGGATGACTAGCCCTGCAACTTCGAGAGGAACAGTTCGGCATCGAGAGGAGGTCCCATGGCAGACGCGAAGCGCGGCCCTCGCCTGACTACCGGTCGGCTAATCCTGTGGCCTGCTATCATTACCCTCGCACTTACCCTCCTGCGGCTCGTAGGTGACCTGAAGCGGTGGCCCATGCCATGGTTCAACTCGGCGGCGGGCGGCGCCGGAGCCTTGGTCGGGATTGTGTGGCTCCCCCTGATTCTCGGCCCGTACTTTGCCTTTCGGGTTCGTTTTGAGATCATCAGCCCGCACAGCATGGGGAAGTGGGTAGGCTATGCCGTGCTGGGCTTGGCAGTGAGCCTTGCCGGTTTACTGGCCAGCCGCGCGCCAGGAATGACGCCTTTAACCCGGTTGGCCGTGCCCGTCCTCGGCCTGGCATTGGGCGCTGCCATTCAGTACGCGGTGTGGCCGGAGCTCATCAAGGTGCTTCTGGCGTATGGATACGCCGCGCGTATTCCGGTGGTGGTGGTGGCGTTCCTGGCCATGCGCTACAACTGGGCTACCCACTACAATGCCTCCCCACCCTTCCTTCCCGAGATGAGCTTCTGGCCAAAGTTTTTCCTCGCGGTGGTGTTCCCCCAATTGGTGGGCTGGGTGGGTTACACGGTGGTAGCCGGATCGATGACGGGAGCGTTCGCCTCCGGGTTGCTTCGCCGCCACCCGTCCGAGGAAGTGCACTCAGCCGGCCAGTTCTCAGTCATCAGTTCTCAGTCCTCAGAAGGTGTGAAAAAATAAGAGGTTTCTCGCAAAGGCGCAAAGGCCCGCAGAGTCGCAAGGAAGAAATCCTTTGCGTGCTTTGCTAACTTTGCGCCTTTGCGAGAAACGTTTCTGTCTTTCCAATTTCTTCACACGTTCTGAGAACTTTCAATGCCTGGCCTGCTCCCTCTTCAATGGCTCAATGATTCGATGACCCAATGATTCAATTCCCCAGCTCCACCGCCCGGCCGGTTCGGATCGATTCCTTCGCGGCGTCCAGGATTTCCACCACGCCCACGTTCAAAGCCGCGGCCAGCGGGTTCTCGATCGGCTTGTCGTGACGGATGCAATCGACGAAGTACGCTATGGGGCTGCTCGTTTCGTGCGCCGGCGAGGCCAGAGAGACGGGCCGGCCGTTGAGGCCCTCCACGGTCTCCCGCGACTTCGCCGGACGATAGAGCAGCGCATCGTTGGTGGCCAGCATGCTTCCCTGGGGGCCGAACACTTCTACTTGACCCTTGCTATAAGGCCAATCCCACGAGGCTTGGAGAACGGCCACCGCGTCGGGATACTCGAGGACGATGGTGGCGTCGTCATCCACCTGATTGTTCTGCTCGGTCTTCAGCTTCTGCGCGAAAGCAAAGACGCGAGCGGGCCGCCCCTTGAGCCACATTGCCCATTCGGCGCCGTAGCAGCCGAAGTCGAGCAGCGCGCCGCCGCCGTTCTTCACCGGATCGTAGAGCCAGTCGCCGAAGTATTTGGAAACGCCGATTTCCTTCGGCCCCTGATGCCCCTGCTGCACGATGATCTTCTGGATCGGACCCAGTTCGTGCGACATGACGGCGCGGTGATAGAGTTCGTGGGTGGGCGCCACCCAGGCGTTCCAGTAGTTGACCATTAATTTGATATTTGCCTCTCGCGCCAGCCGCTCCATCTCCTTGGCGTCGGCCGTGGTGGAAGCCAGGGGCTTTTCCGTGGAGTAATGGATATGCCGCCTGGCGCACTCGCGCAGGATCTCCAGATGCCGGTCGTTTTCGGTGGTGACGATGACGCCTTCCGGCTTGGCTTCGTCGAGCATCTGCACGTAGTCGCTGTAGAATTTCACCGTCGAGGGAACCTGCTTTCGCGCTTTTTCCACCAACTCCGGGTGCGGGTCGGCGATGGCCACCAGGTCCGCCAGCGGCTCCTTGGCGATGTCCTGCAGAATCCCCCAGACGTGATCGTGGTCGAGGCCGACGATGGCCAGGCGGGTTCTCGCCGCCTGCGGGTACGCCCTTCCGCTCACCATCAGGAGCGACGCCAAGAACGAAAGAAGCTTTTTGAGCATGGTCTCGAACCTCCCGTCAGAAGCACCGGCCATTCTACTACGAGCCACCACCACCTAATCTGGAATTCGCTGCGACAGACCAAGAGAGAATTGACGATTGCGGATTGACGATTGGAAGAGGCGAATAGGGAAGCCGCACGGCGCTTTCAATAGGCCATCCACAATCGTCGGTGAGCCCCTCTTCCAATCGTCAATCGTCAATCTGTCCCGCCAGGCGGGATCAATTCTTCGCCTTGTCAGGAATTTGGATGTCACAGCACAGTAGGTCACACCAAACTGAGAGCCCTCCTCACGGCGGCGGCGGCGGCCGCGCAAGCCTGATCGAGTGGCATGGCACGCAGCACGGCGTTGAAGGGCTCGGCCTGGATGGGGCCGTCATAGCCGATCCGCACCAGCGAGCCCAGGAAGTCCTTCGCGGGAATGACGCCGGTGGCAGCAGGCAGCTCACGGTGGTCGTCCTGGTACCGATCGAGAGAGAGGCCGGTGGGCGCGTCGTTCAGGTCGACGGTCAGCACGTCCGAGCCGCGCAGCGTCAACACGTCCTTGTCCGTTTCTTCCGCGTTGAACCAGTGCCAGCTATCGAGCTGAATGCCAAGGTTGTTGGTACCGATGGCGATTATCAGCTCTTTCATCTCGCTCATGGTGTGGACGAAGGGATGTCGCTGGCTTCGCCAGAGGGTGCGCGGCGCCACATACTCCAAGCCGAGCTTCTGGCCGTGGTCGCCGAGAATCTGCGCACACTGGCGCAAGCGGTAGGCGTGCTGGCGGAAGTTCTGGAGGTAGGTGAGGTCGTTACTGCAGGGGAGAACCCACGTGCTGACGCGCCCGATGCCGGCTCGTTGCAGCAGGTCGGCGGCGGCCGGGAGCTTTCTCAGTCCGTCGTTGAACGTCGCTTCATCCTGGCGGAACTCCACTGGCAGGCCGGCAGCGCCGAACCTGAGACTCTTGGCCTGCAAATCGTTGAGGAGACGCTTGAGCCCGTCGTCGCCCAGCGAAGCGAAGTAGTCTGGATCAGGGTCCAGGCCCTCGAAACCGTGCTTGACGGTGAGTTCCAGTGACTCGGGAAAAGCGGCGTGGAATCCGAGGCGTCCGAGACTCAGAATCGCGTAGAACTTGCGCTGGGGCATTTCGGCGGGCTCAGCCGCGCCAGCGAGCATGATCGAGCCCGGCAAAGCCGCGACGCCGGCTGCGGCTCCGGCAGAGAGGAACTGGCGTCGGGTAAGATCGTTGGTCATGGCAAGCTCAGGCCGTTTAGTGTACCACGTGCGCCGTCGGGTAGCGGTGGGCGCCCGGGCCGGGGGCAATAGGCGTTAAAATAAGGGAGCCAGGACGCAGATCTAAACCCCGGGGTCAGCGGCCCACCACGACAGTCTGTGTCCTCTGACCGTGCGTGACGATGATCTGGTTTCCCGCCCAACGCACGCCGTAGTCCAAATCGGGTGGCCAGTCTTGTGCTTTCTCTTGCCACGGCAGCTTGTGCTCGGATTTGCTTCCGGCGACTCCAATCACGACCAGGTACAACGAGCCCTGCCCTTGACGTTGGTCGACAACGGCGATCTGCCGGCTATCGGGCGACCACACGAGGCCGGAGCGAAACCGATGCACCTCGGTATCTTTCTGGGAAGGAAATACCGCTTTCCCGTCAATCTCGATAGAAGTCGACTCTTCGCTAACCGTCCCCAAGTCCCGGGCGTCTCCGACGTCCGCGATCCGAGAGTGGTCCGGAGACCACACAAATCCTGTTCCGCCCAATTCCCGCAACTCGCGGCCGCTCCTCGCGTCGAACACCAGGTAGACTCCGACATTCGGATTAATCGACCCCTCGCAGAATAGACGCGTCGAGTCAACCCATCCCCAATCTTCACAGCCCCGGATACCGACCCGCTGGGTTCCGTCCGGTTCCACCAGCCAAACATGAGCCACCGCGGTCTTTTCGCCATTCTCGGTGAATACCTCGATCCGTTCGCGCTCCTGTCCCTTGCCAACTTGCTGGCCGGGGGAATCCACCGCGTAGAGCTTGTGATCGGGCGACCAGGCAACCGCACTCCCCATAGCGTACGAGCCCAGGGACAGTGCTGCTGCGCCAATTGCTGCCGCCGCCATCCTGCGGCTGGCCATCGAGACAGTTCTTGGCACCATGCGCCGTTTGATGCAGCCGAGGCGAGCAGGGTTAGTCAGAACGAAAGAGACCGGCTTGGGTCTATCGCACCTGTGCCTCTCAATCAACGGACGGCGCAGGCGCAACATTCTTAAAACTAGCCTAGTATTGGCGCAAAACGGAACGCGGCGGGAACATGCGAGACGGAGTCTGCGCTACGCTTGCTTGGTTGGAAAACTGAACCGAAACGTTGGAGAACGAGGCAGTGCGTTGTATACTTCTAGCGCCCGAAATTTGGAAACGGGAATGCTGGGTGACATGTGGGTGAACGGACGCCATGCGCCTGTGTCTGATTAACCCCTCCAACCCGCTGGTCAGCATCGTCAGAATCAAGGAGAGCCGCTGGAATCGTTTCCGCGTGTGGAAGCCGCTCAGCCTTATGGTTCTCGCGGGACTGACCCCACCGGAGTGGGAAATCACGATCGTGGACGAGAACCTCGGCGTGCCTGACTATTCGGCGATGCCGCGGCCGGACCTGGTGGGCATTACCGCCTTCACCTCGCAGGCGAACCGTGCCTATGAGGTGGCCGCTCACTTCCGGCGCTTGGGCGTGCCCGTGGTCATGGGTGGCATTCATGCAACCATGTGCCTGGACGAGGCCATGGAGCGTGTGGACTCGGTCGTCACCAGGGAGGCCGAAGGCGTCTGGCCGCAAGTCCTGGAGGACAGTCGGCACGGGTGCCTGAAGCGCCAGTATAACGGAGGGTTCGCCGAAATAGACAGGGTTCCGCCCGCCCGGCACGATCTGCTGACCGGAGGTTATGCCATGGGCGCCATTCAGACCACGCGCGGCTGTCCCATGAACTGCACCTTCTGCAGCGTGACGGCGTTCAACGGGGCCCACTACCGGCTGCGGCCCATTCCGGATGTCGTGCGGGAATTCCAGTTAATCCATGAGAAACGCGTCCTGGTGGTGGACGATAACCTCATCGGTACACGCCCGGAACACATTGCCCGCGCCAAGGACCTGTTCCGGGCCATGGCACAGGCAAACTTGCGCAAGGAGTGGGTTGCCCAAGCTACCGTCAACTTCGGCGATGACGAAGATCTCCTGGCGTTGGCTGCGAAGGCCGGCTGCAGAGGCGTTTTCATCGGCTTTGAATCCCCCACGCCGGAAGGGCTTCAGGAGCTCGGCAAGAAATTCAACCTTATGAAGGGCCGGAACTTCCGCGCCTCCTTGCGGCGAATACAGCGGCACCACATTCTGGTTGTGGGTTCCTTTATCATCGGTCTGGATAGCGACAAGCCGGGCATCGGCAAGCGCACAGCAGCAGCCGCCAGCCAGTACGGCGTAGATAATCTCAACGCGATGTTTCTGACTCCCTTGCCCGGCACGCGCCTGTGGGACCAGGTGAAATCC
>DATFYM010000039.1:0-49191 GCA_035315065.1 Terriglobia bacterium | reverse complement strand
GTGATATCGCCACTTCCTTCACTCTCATGCCGGAAGCACTTCCCAGCAGCGCACAGAAAGTGCAGGCCGCTCTCGCAGCGCGCGGAGTCCAGGCGCAGGTGCTGCAGATGCCGGAGAGCACGCACACCGCGGCGGAAGCGGCGCGGGCGATTGATTGCGCGGTGGCGCAGATTGCCAAGTCGCTCGTCTTCCGAGCGCGGCAAAGTGGCGCGCCGATTCTCGTGATCCCAGCGGTGCGAATCGGGTCAACGAGCAGCGCGTAGCGGCCTTGGTGGGCGAGCCGATTGAAAAAGCCAGGCCCGGTTTTGTGCGGGAAGTGACCGGATTTGCCATAGGCGGCGTCCCCCCGGTGGGCCATTCCACTCCCTTGCGCATCTTTATTGACCAGGACCTTCGCCGGCACGCTTCCATTTGGGCTGCTGCAGGCACGCCCCGAACCGTGGTCCGGCTCACGCCCGCCGAACTCGAAGCCGTGACCGGCGGACTGGTGATCGACGTGAGGTGAGAAAGGTGAGAGAGGACCGGGATTTGGTTCGGCGATTCCGCCGATCGGGCAGTCGACCGAGGCGCATGCGGCCGCAATGGGACAACGCCTGAATAGCGGCTCGCATCGCAGATAGTGGCACCAGCAGCGATGAACATCAGCTTGGCGTCTCGAAGTTTCCTGGCTCTCGTCCTGGCGACAACTGGGATTGGGGCCGCTCACGCTCAGCTTCCTGCAGCATCGACGCCAGCCTCCGCCATCAACGCTCCCCGAGCGGGCGGCGGCCCGCTGCCCGCGGATGCTTCTGCGGCGCCTGGCCAGAAAATCCCCTTCCGGCTTCGAGCCGACGTGGATCTGGTCCTGGTGGAAGCCACGGTCCGCGATCAGCACGGCGGCATCGTCGACGACCTGACCCAACAGGACTTTCACATCTACGAGGACGGAGTCGAGCAGAAGATCAGCACCTTTTCTCGCGATGAACTGCCCCTGGCGGTGGCCCTGGTCTTGGACTGCAGCGGGAGCATGGATCCAATCTTGAGGCAACTGAGCCATGTAGCCGTCGAGACCCTTTCCCCACTCAAGCCCAACGACGAGGTGGCTCTGTTCGACTTTGCCGCCCGGGCCGACCTGCGCGTGGGGTTGACGAGAGACCGGCACCGCATTGCAGAAAGGATTGCCACCATCCGGGCCGCCGGCGGCACGGTGATCCCGGACGCTCTTTTCGAGGCCGCGTCCTATCTCGGCAGCGCCGCCCCAGAACGGCGTCACGCGATCATTCTCGTTTCCGACAACGACAATACGCTGAAGGGTTACGCCGATGAAAGCGATGTCATCCGCGAGGCGCTGGAAGCGCAGGCGGTGATTTACAGCATCCGGGTCCAACCGGGGCCGCCCTCCCATGAGATGGGCGTGATTCTTCCCATCTTCCGGGACGTGTCCGTTTCCCGGATCATCGAGGAAACCGGCGGAGAAGTGATCAGCGCCGCGAACATCGAGGCCATCCGTCCGGCCATGACCGCCATCATCACGCGGTTGAAGCGACGCTACAGCCTGGGCTACTACAGCACCAACCATCGGCACGACGGCGCCTTTCGCGAGATTGCCGTGCACGTCGCCGAAGATTCTCCGAACCCCAACCGAAAGTATACGATCTCCGTCCGTCGCGGTTACTTCGCGCCCAATGAGAATCGGGAATAGGGAGCAGCGTGCCACCCCCGCTTTTTCCGATTCCCGACTTGTCTTCGCTTGATTTGAGCCCACTTTTTTGGTCTGATAAACCCCACGATGATAAACGCTCAAGGACGGCCGCGCGCCGGGGCAGTCGTGCGAAACGGTTTCATGTACGATCAGGGTTTGGGTATCCGGCGCCGGCGGTGGTTGCTGTGGACCTTCGGGCTTGCCGCGGCGTGGTTGTGCAGTGTGGCGGCCCAACAGGCCCAACAGGCCGCGCAACCCAAAGACGAAAGAGAGGAGGAAATCGACTACTACAAAGAAGTGAGGTCCTACGTGGACCAGACGCTCTTTGAGTTGGGCTGGAACATGCCTGAACTCAGGGACGTCGCTCCTCCCTCCAGTCCGGAAGAAGTCCAGCAAGCGGAAACGCGGCTGCTCAACTTGGTGGGAGAAAACGTGAAGGAGTTCGTGGAGAGCTTTCCCGGCACCAGTGCAAACGAAGAAATCACCATGCAGCAGTTGTGGCACGACGGCAAGGTAGTGGCCAGCAAAACGCGAAGTTTTCGCTACGCGATCGTCCGCCAGGGCGTGGGTGAGCGCTCCAGCCTTCATGAGTACCGCACCGACCAAGCGGGAAAGCCCGAAGAGCCGTGGGGCCTCTTTAAGGGCTTTCGGCCTACCACGGGTTTTGCGTCCACGATCGTCCAGTTCCACCCTCTGGGGAGATCGGACGCGCTCTTTCGCTATCTCGGGAAGGAGACGCTCGCCGGCAAGGAAACCGACGTGGTCGCGTTTGCGCAGCGCCCCGGGTTGACCCAGGTGGCGGGGCGCGTGGAACTGGGACGCGAGAAGTCGATCCGGATGTTGTTGCAGGGCGTGGCGTGGATCGACCCTGCCAGCCAGCAAATCGTGCGCCTGCGCACCGACCTCCTGGCGCCCCTGGTTGACGCCGGGCTCTTCCGGTATACCACCCAGGTAAGTTTCCGTGAGGTGCGCCTCGGCGAGACCTCCAAGCCTCGGTGGCTGCCGGCCGAGGTCACCGTGACCACGGAGCGAAACGACGCGATCTATCGCAATATCCATCGATTCTCGGATTACGCGCTGGTGGCACATTGAGGGAACAGTTTTCAGTTTTCAGTTCTCAGTGTGCAGCGGAACGAACCAGACGCACCCCGGAAGCGTCTTGACTGACAACTGAGAACTGAGAACGTGTGAAGAAATTGAACGCAGAGGCATAGAGATGCAGAGGAGAGAATGAGAACAATATGAAGAAGTCGTTTGTTTTCGGAACTCTTCCCATTTTTCTCTGTGCCTCTGCGTCTCTGCGTTTGAAGCTCTTTCGCAATTACTTCACACCTTCTGACCACTGAGAACTGAAAACTCGGAACTGAGCCGGCTGGGACTCGAACCCAGAACCCCTGCCTTAAAAGGGCAGTGCTCTGCCATTGAGCTACCGGCCCGCGCGCACTCTAATAAGGCTACAACAGCCGCTTTAGTTACGTAAACTGGAAAAGATGATTGCACCTCGAAACTCGAAAATCGAAATTCGAAAATGAGAGTGGAAACTCGCATGGAAGCCTTTCCGGTCGGGACCGCGGACGTGGATTTCGAGTTTCGAGTTTCGAGTTTCTAATTTCGAAGGAAGGAGACACCTATGCGCAAGCGAAAGGTCGGATTGCTCACTTTCTCGGACGGGCGCAAGTTCGCCCACGAGCTGCAGAAAGAAATGAACTGGGACTTTCAGAACAAGTTTCGAGCCCGGTTGGAGGCGACGGGCGAGTACGAGGTGGTGGCGGGCGAGGAGATCGTCTGGCATCCCAGCGTGGCGAAGCGCGAAGGTCGCCGGCTCGCCCAAGCGGGCGTGGAGGCCACCATACTCAATTACGCCGTCTGGTCCTTCCCGCACCTGACGCTGATCGCCACCGAGTTCGCGCCCGGTCCTTACCTGATGTTCTCCAACATCAATCCGCGCTATCCGGGCATGGTGGGGATGCTGGCGGCGGCAGGCGGCATGGACCAGGTGGGCCGCACCCATTCCCGCGTGCAGGGAGATATCGGCGACGATAAGGTCTTCGCCGAAGTGCAGAAGAAGCTGCGCGCCGCCGTCGCCGTGAGTCGGCTGAAGGGGGAGACCTTCGGGCTCTACGGTGGCCGGCCCATGGGAATGTACACCGCGGTGGCCAACGCGGACCAGTGGAAGCGCGACTTTGGCATCGACGTCGAGCACATCGATCAATACGAGATCATCCGGCGCTCGGACCTCGTCGACGGGGCCAGAGTGGAAAACGCCTTTGCCTGGCTGGAGAAGATGCTGGGCAAGAACATCCACTACGACGGCAAGAAGCTGACGCCGGACTTGCTGAAGCGCCAGATTCGCAGCTACTATGCTTGCCAGGAGATCAACCAGGAGAAGGCTATCGACTTCTTCGGCATCAAGGCGCAGCCGGAGATGACCGACAACTTCACCACCGAAGACATCATCGACGCCTTTTCCAACGACCCCTACGACTGGGACGGACCCAAAGACTCGGTGGTGTGCGCCACCGAGGCGGATATGGACGGCGCCCTCACCATGGAGCTGTTCAAGCACGTCACCGGCGAGCCGGTGCTCTTTGCCGACGTGAGGCATTACGATGCCGAGGACGACTTCTTCGACCTTTGCAACTCCGGCGCCCACGCCACTTTCTTTGCCGGGCGATCGAAGCGGCCGGAGGACAACCTGCCGCGGGTCCACTTCTGGCCCGAGGTTTTCTACTTCCCGGCGGGCGGCGCCTCGGTGATGCACTTTGCCGAGCCCGGAAAGGTGACCCTGGCGCGCCTCACCCGGCGCAACGGCAAGTACTGGATGGCAATCATGCCGGCCGAATTCATTCTCTTCGACGAAGCCAAGAACTGGGCGAAGGCCGAGGCTACCACCAAGGAATGGCCGCACGCTTTCGCGCGCCTGAAGGTCTCCGCCGACGAGTTTCTTGCCACCTACGACTCCAATCACACCCACGGGTGCTACGGCAATTGGGTCGACGAACTGGTGGAAATTTCGAGGATCCTCAAGATCGACCACCATGTTTATGCGTAGCAGACAGCCGAGGTAGGGGCACGGCTTGCCGTGCCCTTATCGCCGCAGCCGCGCCCCCACCGAAGAGCACGCAAGCGTACTCTTGCACCCCGTGCGGCGTGTTCGAACCCGGGTAGCCCGTTACTCTGATCGTGTATGGAATTGTTATAACATAAACTATCATCATGCTTATACTGTACTCGTTTCGGGCGCTGGGCGCATCCTACGATTGGAACATCTGTTGAAAAATTCAACAGCTCACGACTGTCAGGATTCGGTTTATCTTGCTGGCCGGAATACTCGTGGAGTGTGGCGCAAGGGGAGCTGGGAGTGGCTCGAAGCCAGCAACCAAGGAAGTGACTCTCCCCTAGGTCGGCGATCATCCGCTACCCCAGCTCCCCTTACGCCACCTTTGATTGATGCGCTCCTGCCGGTTTCTGGTCCGACTTCACCAACTCCCCCCACTCCGCGTTGAGCCGCCTGCGGAGATAGGATTCCATGAGTCTGTTCTTGCCTCGTAGGCGCCGAAGTTCGACCCAGCACAATGCGACTCCGCTTAGAAACCCTAACGAGAAGATCGGAGCAAAGTGCAGGATCATTTCGCCCTTCCGTGGGAGCGCCGAACCTCCTACAGGTTGACGCGCTCACGGACAGGCGCGCAGTGACGAACGTCACCCTTCGGTGTGAGATGATCAGAGATTCTGAAGCGCGTCGAAGTGCGAAGCCGTAAGGGTGAAAAGGATGTGACAAACGTAGTCTACCCCCCTCTGCAAGTCTCGCAAACCCCGTGGCCTGCCCTTCGAGAATGGTCGTGGCTGGCAAGCCGCGGGTGTTGATATGGCGTTACTAACCGTCTTTCTTATCATCAACATAGTGGGTTGTCGGGTGATAAGTTGCCGTGTTTTCATCAATATAGTGGGACCCTCCAAAAACCCGTTTTCACGATCCTTTGTTTTCATGAATATAGTGGGACCATCCTTCATTTCGCCCCTCCTCCCCCCCACGGTTCTTCTGCCTCGCGTCGGGCCTCAGCCTTCCGCTTGGTCAGAAGTTTGGTGAGTTCCACTACCTGTCGGAAGCTGGAGTTTTCCATCCTCGCCATCAAAGCGGCGTTCTTGTGGGTGGGCGCGGCAACGCAGTCACGAAAACAGGGCGAGCCAGCCTTCACCAGTTCGTCGCCGCGGTCCGCCCAAGCCGCCTTGGCCGCGTCAATTTCCTCCTGGATCAGCCTGCGCACCGCGCGCCGGACCTCTCCTCGCTCGCGGCCCTCGGCTACCGGTATTCCCGGCAGCGCGTCCGGGCCGGTGATCTTGGCAAGCTCCTCGGCAGCCTCTTCGGAGAACTGCGAAATCTCCGGAACGTGGGGCGCAGTGTCGGGCAGAGCGTCCACGGGTTGCCGGGCGGGAAGGCCTTTCGACACTTTGGGCGGCTTGGGTGCATGCGGTTTGACCAGGCGGTAGAGGAGAACGCGAATGTCGGCCGGCCTTCCCTTGGCCACGTCACCGTAAAGCGAGGCAAACGTCAGGAGTTCCTCGCTGCCGAAGCAGAAGTCCTCGTCGCGGGTGGCGTATTCGAGTGAGGCGAGACCCGCCAGCCTTTTCTCGTACCGTTCCTTGGCGTCCGAGGTAAGTTGGCCCACATAGTTGTCCATCTCCTCGAGGCGCTGCACGGACATGCTCTCCAGTTGGCGGTCGCTACGCTCCCATCGCCATAGGGCTCGCGCCAAGCGTTTCACCAGCCGGGCATCGAAATCATCCGCCGGCTCCCACCGTTCAGTCAGGGAGGCAAGCAACCGCTTGAATTCCTCCCGGTTTTCGCCCAGCTTCTCCAGAGCCCCGTCGGGATCCTGGGCGTAGAAACCGTGCTGGATTCTGGCCTCGCGGGCTCGCTCCAGACCTTCGGGCGTCACGGGCCCGTTCGATTGCCGTGCGTTGGCTTGATTGGCCGTCAGTCTTTGCGGCGTCATTTCGGGCTTCTTTATAAGGGACATTTTTCCTGCTTCCTTTCTTAAGGTAGACGGTAGACAGTAGATGGCATAAGGGGGAAGGCCGCTTCCCAGGCGCGATCTTCCCCTTTATGCCGTATGCCGTCTACCGTCTACTGGCTGCCAAACTCAATCTGAAACTCTGTTCCGCCGTTGGCGTGCATTTGGATTGTCCCGCCAAGCTGGTCCGTTAAGGCATTCACGAGCTGAAGGCCAAGGGATTGGGTGTTCCGGAAGTCCATGGACCGTGGGAAACCCACGCCGTTGTCCCGAACCACCAACCGCACCTTGCCACCCTCGCCCTCCGTTAGCGCGATGGTGATCAATCCTCGGGACTCGGGGCTCGCAGAGAAGACTCCTCCGGGTGCTTCTTCTTCGTCTTGGCGAACAGGATCGGGGTTCGGGGTTCGGGGTTCGGGGTTCGCAGAAGAACGTGTCGAACCGGGGGCGGCTTTCCCGGAATCCCGAGCCCCGAGTCCCGAGTCCCGAGTCCCGAGCCCCGGTTGGTTCCTCGCCGGAAAGGCGTGTTTCAGGCAGTTGGAGACGAGCTCGTTCACGATCAGCCCGCAAGGAATGGCTGTGTCCACCGCGAGCGATACCTTATCGCCTGAGACGGCGAAAGATACGGCATCCGGATCGGTCCGATACGACTGGAAGAGGTCCGTGACCAGGCTGAGAACATACTCACGGAAGTCGATGTGGGCGAGATCCCCGGAGTGATAGAGCTTCTCGTGGATCAGGGCCATGGTCCGGACGCGGTTCTGGCTCTCCCGGAACATCTCGCGCAGGGCATCGTCCTTAATGGCTCCGGCGCGAAGCTGGAGCAGGCTGGAGATCACTTGCAGGTTGTTCTTGACCCGATGGTGAATCTCCTTCAGGAGCATCTCCTTCTCCCGCAACGAGGCCAGGATCAGCTCCTCTTGCCACTTGCGTTCGGTAATATCGCGAATGCTGCATTGAATCACTTTCTTGTCGCCCTCCGAGTAGGAGCTGCTGACGAACTCGACGTCGATGCGATCGCCCCCTTTGGTTTCGAGCGGCAAGTCTTCGTAACGGACATACCCGGCCTTCTGCAAGTTGCGAAAAGCGTCCTGAGACGCGGCCACGTCCCGGAACGGACCGACGTCCCACAGCCTCTTTCCCAGAAGCTCCTCCCGCGAATATCCCAGCAGCTTCAGCACGAAAGGATTAGCGTCGGTGATGGTTCCCGTCTCCGAATCGAGGAGCAGCACTCCGTCCTGAGCCGCTTCAAACAGGCGCCGGTAGCGGGTTTCTGAAGCATTCAATGCCTGTTCCGCCCGCTTGCGCTCGGTGACGTCCTCCTTGATGGCAATGAAATTGGTGGTGACGCCGCGCGAGTCTCGGACCGGAGTGATGGTCATCTCCTCGGTGTAAAGGGTGCCGTCCTTGCGCCGGTTGAATATCTCACCATGCCATGTTTCCCCAGATAGAATCGTGCCCCACATCTCTTTGTAGAATCTCAGACCATGTTTCCCTGACTTGAGGAGACGCGGGTTCTGGCCCAGGGCCTCGGCGCGGCTGTAACCGGTAATCTTGGTGAAGGCGGGGTTGACGTATTGAATCCTCGGCTCGAGATCGGTGATCACGATGCCTTCCGCCGCCTGCTCCATCGCCGTCACCAAGCGCAAGTTCTCAGCTTCCGCACGCTTGTGCTCCGTGACATCCAACTGGTTGGAGATGAAGTGGATAATCTCACCCCGCGAGTCTCGCACCGGGGAGACGCGTAGCTCATCGGTGTAGAGACTCCCGTCTTTGCGCCGGTTGATCATCTCCCCATGCCAAGGCTTCCCGGTGAGAAGCGCGTTCCAGAAACTCTGGAAAAAGCTGGCATCGTGCTTGCCGGATTTGAGCAGGCGAGGATTCGCACCCACCGCTTCTTCTCGACTGTAACCAGTCACCTTCGTGAACGTGGGATTGACCCACTGGATCGTTCCCTTCAGGTCGGTGATAATAATGGTCTCGGCGCACTGCTCGATGGCCGTGACCAGACGCTTCCTTTCCTCTTCCGCCCGCTTGCGCTCGGTAATCACGTCGAATATCGCGACGAAAAACTCCTTCTCCGGGCTGTAGGCCGAGATGGAAAACCACATCCCCAAGGCATCGACGAACGTCTCAAACCTCTCGGGTATCCCGGTCAGGGCCACCCTGGCATAGATCTCCAGCAGCCCCGGATTGGACTCCCGAATGCCAGGAATCACCGCGGTCACTCTTTTCCCGACGACATCCTTCAGGCCGGTCAAGGTTTCGAACGCTTTGTTGACGGTGAGATAAATGAAGTCCTGCCCTTCGCCGTTCTCGAAGAGCATCCGGCAATACGCGAGGCCTTCGGACATGTGCTCAAATAGTCCGCGATACTTTAGTTCGGCCTCGGCCTCGGCCTCCTCGGCCCGCTTGCGCTCGGTGACATCCAACTGGTTGGAGATGAAGTGCACAATCTCCCCTCGTGCGTCCCGCACCGGGGCGACGTGCAGCTCATCGGTGTACAAACTTCCGTCTTTGCGCCGGTTGACCATCTCCCCGTGCCAAGGATTCCCGGCGAGAAGGGTGTTCCAGAAACTTTGGAAAAAGCTGGCATCGTGCTTGCCGGACTTAAGCAGGCGAGGATTACTACCCACCGCTTCTTCTCGACTGTAACCAGACACCTTGGTGAACGTAGGATTGACGTATTGGATCGTTCCCTTCGGGTCGGTAATAACAATGGTCTCGGCGCACTGCTCGATGGCCGTCACCAGTCGTTTCCTCTCCTCTTCCGCCCGCTTCCGGTCGGTAATGTCCTGAACGGTCCCGATAACGCGCTCAGGGCGGCCCTGGCTGTCCTTGAGGATCTCGGCGTGCTCGATCACGGCCCGCTCAGCGCCGTCACAGCGCTGGATGCGGTGCTCGATGACGTAAGGCTTCTGCTGGGCGATCGCCTCTGAGAAGCCGTCGATGACACGCAATCGGTCGTCCGGGTGGACGTGGTGGAAGAAGAGTTGGTTGGTTGCCTCGACCGCGCCCGGCTCATAACCAAAGATCCGGTAAGTTTCATCAGACCAGTGCAGCCGATTCTGGTTCAAGTCCTCGCGATTCGAAATCTCCATCTCCCAGGCGCCCAGGTGCGCAATTCGCTCGGCCTGGGCCAGCACGCGCTGATTTCGATAAAGTGCGTCCTCGGCCCGCTTGCGGTCGGTGATGTCAATCAACGTCGCTTCGATGACGGGCGCTTCGGTTGTCTTCCCGCCATTGAAGGTCATGTTGGCCAGTGCCACGACGGGGGTCCCATCCTTTCGCCGAAAACAAAGTTCGAGAGTGGTGAGCGCGCGTTCCTTCTGAAGACGAGCGATGAAGGCGGGCCGGTCTTCGGGCTGGTACCAGAGTTCCCACATCTGCTTCTTCAGGAGTTCATCACGCGAGTCGTATCCCAGCATACGGGCGCAGGCCTCGTTGGCATCTACAATGTGGCCGTCGCCGACAGTCCGGAGCACGGCCGCCATGTTGTGCTCGAAGAGCAACCGGTACCGCCGCTCCGAGACTCGCAGCGCTTCCTCCGCCCGTTTGCGCTCGATTCCGTATCGCAATACGCGGGTGAGGGCCGTTCCTGAAATAACTCCCTTCACCAGATAGTCTTGTGCCCCAGCGCGGACCGCCTGCATCCCCGCTGCTTCGTTGTTTAGTACCGTCAATACGACGATAGGGATTTCCGAGAATTGGGAGTGAATCCGGGAAAAAGTGCCGAGTCCCTGGCTGTCCGGCAGACCGAGATCCAGGAGCACGGCATCTGCGGCTTGCGCGCTCAGGTTCTCCACCGCCGTAGATAAGCGGTCGACACGATGCACGACAAACCCATCGCCACCCGCTTCCTTGAGCATCTCGAGAATCAGCCGGGCATCCCCGGGGTTGTCTTCGATCAGTAGAACGTTGGTTTCCATAGAAACTCCAAAGTCGAAAGTGAGGGGCTAGGGGCCAGGGGCTAGGGGCTAGTGTCTGCAACATCCATTTCTTGACACCCCCTCACCCCCGGCCCCTCTCCCCCAAAGGGGCGAGGGGAGAGAAAACTCACTCCGATACTTTGCATTCACTCTTCCCTCGCCCCTTGAGGAACGGCATGGAATTCAACCTTTTCCCCCCTCGCCCCCTTTGGGGACGGCATGGAATTCAACCTTTTCTCCCCTCGCCCCCTTTGGGGACGGCATGGAATTCAACCTTTTCTCCCCTCGCCCCTTTGGGGGAGAGGGGCCGGGGGTGAGGGGGTGTCAAGAATTAAGTGCCACAGCACCCTAGCGACTTGGGTCATTCTGCCTAATCCCTATCCCCTAAACCCTCGCAACTATCCCCTACCTCGGCGGCAGCCTCACGATACTTACCCAGAAATCCTCGATGGATTTCACCACGGTAATAAACCTCTCCAGGTCCACCGGCTTCGAGACATAACAGTTGGCGTGGAGGTTGTAAGTCTTCAGCACGTCTTCCTCGGCTCCAGAACTGGTGAGAATCACCACCGGGATGCGCATCAAGTCAGGATCGGATTTGATTTCCGCCAGGACCTCGCGGCCATCCTTCTTGGGCAGATTCAGATCGAGAAAGATGAGGTCGGGTCGCACCGCGTCCCTGTAACGCCCTTCCCGCCGCAGGAAGGCAAGCGCCTCCTCACCATCCGTCACGGCGAACAGACGGTTAAATACCTTGGCTTCCTTGAGCGCCTCCTGAGCAAGCCGTATATCTCCCAGGTTGTCCTCTACCAACAGGATTTCAATGGGTCGGACTCCTTCATCAACGTTCGTCATGGCTCTCCTTTTTGAAGAGGGAGTAGGGAGGAACAGGGAATAGGGAGTAGAATCAGAAATCAGAAAGCAGAAATCAGAATGAAGACCGTCTTTTTTCTGATTTCTGGTTTCTGATTTCTGATTCCCTGTTCTTCACTACTCCCTATTCCCCACTCCCTATTCCCTACCCCCTGTTTTCAACGTGAAATAGAACGTCGCTCCATGGCCGGGCTCAGACTCCACCCAGATGCGCCCTCCGTGCCGCTCGACGATTTTCTTTGCGATCGCGAGGCCGATGCCGGTGCCTGGGTATTCCGCCGCAGTGTGCAGGCGCTGAAAGATCACGAAGATCCGTTCGGCATGTTGAGGGTCGATTCCGATGCCGTCATCTCGCACGGAAAAGCGCCACTCGCCATCCACTTCTTGCGCCGAAACGTGGACGCGAGGCGGGGCCGAGCCGTGAAACTTGAGAGCGTTGCCGACCAGGTTCTGAATGAGCTGGAACAGTTGAGTCTCGTCGGCCCGCACCGTAGGCAAAGGATCATGGGAGACAACAGCGCCCGTTTCCTCGATGGCGTTCTTCAAGTTCTCCAGCGCCACCTCCAGGACGGCCTCACAGTTTGTAGGGTTAAAGTCTTTGCCGCGCGTGCCAACGCGCGAGTAAGTCAGCAGGTCGTTGATGAGGACTTGCATGCGGCGCGCCCCGTCCACCGCATAGCCGATGAACTCATCCGCCTCCCCATCGAGCTTGCCGCGATAACGTTTGGCCAGAAGTTGGGTGAAGCTCGCCACCATGCGCAATGGCTCCTGTAGATCGTGGGAGGCGACGTAGGCGAATCGCTCCAGCTCGGCATTGGAACGTGCCAGCTCTTCCGCACGCTTCGCGAGCGCCGCCTCAATCTGCTTGCGCTCGGTAATGTCACGCACAATGCTCGAAGCTCCTATGACCTTGCCCTCGGCGTCCCGGATGGGAGAGGCGGTGACGGAGACGTCGACCCTGGTGCCATCTTTCCTGAGCCGCACGGTCTCCACGTGCTTGACTCGCCCTTCATCGCGGATCGCGTGCAGAATCTCTTCCAGTTCGGCGGAACGCTCCGGAGGAATGATGATGGAGACCGGCTGGCCCAGCGCCTCTTCGGGACTGAAGCCATAGAGTTGTTGTGCGCTCCGGTTCCAGCTCGTGATAATCCCGTCCACGGTCTTTCCGACGATGGCGTCGTTAGACGACTCGACGATGGCCGCGAGTTGGGATCGCGCCTCCTCGATCTGCTTGCGCTCGGTGATATCAGTCGCGGTGCCGAACCAGTCGACGATTTGGCCGCTCGCATCCTTCAGCGGGACCGCCCGCGAAAACGTCCAGCCCTCGCTGCCGTCCACGCGCAGGACCCGGTGCTCCAGTTCAAATATGCTCTCGGTCCGGATGGCTTGATGGATGGCCGCCATAACGCGCGACTGTTCATCCGGGTGAATGTAGTCCTGAAGCCAGGTGCGGCTTGGCGCCTCGGTGTCGGCGATAAAACCCCGGCCAAGAAGCTGGCGCATCTCGCTCCAATCCGGGCTCATGCGATACACCGCATCCGAGGTCGCCGTCACCAGTGCGCGGAAGTGCTCCTCGCTCTCGCGGAGTGACTCCTGCGCCCGCTGGCGCTCCGCGAGCTCCTGTCGCAACCGCTCGTTGGCCTCCGCCAGTTCAGCGGTGCGCTTCGCCACGCGTTCCTCGAGCTGGGCCCTGGCTTCCTGCACTGCCGCTTCCGCATGCCGGCTGGCCGTAAATCCCTGTCCAATGAGGAAGAGCGCGGCGGTGACGAGGACAATGGCCAGCGTGCTTCCGCCGAGGATAGTCATCCTCGCCATGTTACTGGAGCGTTGCGCCCGGTCCTCCCGTTCCCGGAGCAGGGCTTCCTCGGTGGCCCCCATCTGGGCCATCACGCCGCGGACTCGGTCGCTGAGTTGCTTTCCTTCGCCGCTTATGATGGCCTCTTGAGCCGCCGCGAAACCAAGGTTGCGCCGCAGTTCGACGCGTTGGCTCAAGAGCGCCAGCCGTTCGGCGATGAGCGGCGCCAGCACATCCAGGCGACGTTGCTGCACCGCGTTGTCCGCTGTAAGATGGCGCAACTCGCGAAGCGCACCGTTCGCGTTTCGCAACCCGGATTGGTAGAACTCCAGGTCCTCGTCCTGGCCCGTGAGCACGTAGCCGCGCGCGCCGTCTGCGGCGTCGGTGACGGCGGAGAGCAGCGTGCTCAACCTGGCCAGCACCTGGTAAGTGTGTTCGACCCGGGCGGTGTCCTGGCGCAGCTTTACCACGGTTGGGTATGACACGGCCGCAATGGCGATCAGGCAGGTGAGCAGGAATGCAAAACCGATTCGCACCTTGCGCTCGGTGGAAAGAAGCAGGCCACGCTCTTGTTCCCGAGCCCGTTCTGTTCCCGCGCGATGCAGCGCCTCGCTCATCACGCTGATCAGCGCGCCTGTCACCATCAACGTAATCCACTTGACGTTGTCGGAGGGACTGGAAACGCTCCAACTGTGCGTAGGCGGCAGGATGAAGTAGACCGTGACCAACACGGCGAGTGCTGTCGACACGAGGCCAGGGAACAGTCCCCCGAGGTACGCGCTGAAGATGATCGGAATAAGGAACACAATCACGGGCGTATTGGTGCTGGCTTCGGGCCCCAGGGCTTCAATCACCAGGAGCACAGCCGCCGTGGTCACCACCCCCACGCCATAGGCCAGCCACAACGGCCGGCCACCACCGAAGGCTGAGCGTCCGGGCCGCCCGGCGGCCGGCCCGGGCGCGGCCGCCCCGAGACTTGGAAGCGCTAAGGCCTGCGGGACCAGTTTCACCAGCAGGATCGCTGTCAAGACGGAAGCCACAGCCGTAACGGCCTTAACAGCTCCCGAGAGCCAATAGTCAGCATGCCAGAGCGTCCAGATCTCCATGCCGTGGGTGAGGCCGCACGAAACAATGAACGCCCCGAAGCACCAGAACATCCAGCGGTACGGCAAATCGCGGCGGCGACGGGCGAAATAGATCAGAGTGAAAGGAATGGACTGGTAAGCCGCGAAGATCAAGCCGTCCGATACGACGTGCAGCCAGATCAGTTTCGGATTCCAGAGATAGCAAAATCCGTGCGGCATGAAACCCTCAGAAAAAAGAAGGTGCTTCAGCATGTTCATCATTGGTGCTCCCTCATCCGGACGCTTCCGCGCTCCGTGATGTCATCGGTCCGCGCGTTAACGGGCTGAACCGCTGTGATTCGTCGCCCGCATGGCCACGATCACTCCCCCGATCCCGCCCTGCTTATTCAGAATCGGCGCCACCTTGCCTTCGATAGGCACTCCCACGCCTTGAGCCGCGACCAGGGTTTGGTTCGCCAACGCCACTTGGCCGTAGTTCTGTCGTACTGCGTCGATTAGCTCCTCGGCTCGTACTTGCTCTCCGCCGCCCTCGAATCGGACCACTTCCGAGAGCTTGAGGCCAAGCGCCGCTTCGTGCTTCCGGCCGGTGAGCGTTTCCGCCGCCCAGTTCATGAAGACAACTTCGGAATTCTGGTCAGCGGCAATCACGGCGTCGCTGACGCAGCGGAGAGTGGCTTCCAGCCAGGCTTCGCTCTGCTTCAATTGCCGCTCGGTCTTGCAGCGGTATAGAGCCATCTCGATGGTGCTGCGGAGAGTGCGCTCGTCATAGGGCTTCACGATGTAGCCAAAAGGCTCCGTGATCTTCGCCCGCCGCAAGGTGTCCTCGTCGGTGTAGGCGGTGAGGTAAACGGGAGGGACATCGAGCAAGTCGCGAATCTGCTCCGCCACCTCGATGCCGTCCATGCCGCCTCTTAGCCGAATGTCCATCAGCACCAGATCGGGGCGGACCTCGGCCGCCTTCTTCAATCCGTCCTGGCCTGAAGCGGCCAGCGCGGGGACTGAGTACCCCATGCTGATCAGCCGGTGTTGTAGGTCCATAGCCACAATGCTTTCGTCTTCCACCACCAGAATCGTTGCCTTTTTCACAGTCCTTTCCTCCTTCGTAGACAGTTCTCAGTTCCCAGTTTCTAAGCCCTCGGCTATCAGCCGTCAGCCATCAGCTTTCAGCGAACATGCCGGGGCCACTTTGCACCTGAACGCTGATGGCTGATGGCAGACAGCTAGTTAGCAAGCCTTCGCCACCGCACTATCGCGCAGGGCCGTCGTTTGTGATTTAAAAGGGGAAACTCAGAAACAATTTAGCCGGGGGCGCTGCACTACGCGCGCTTCGACCGGAGAGACTCCTGGGGAGAGGAATCGCTCGCACTTATAAGATATGACACCGTGACTTACTTGTCAAGAAAAAAATTGAAGGTCGGTTAAATTATTTGCACAAAGGTATGTTCTTTAACGTGAAGAAGCCCAGAATTTTGACAAGGTAGAGTTGGTGTAAGCGAGATATTGGTGACAAGCGTTAGTGCCGGCAAAACCGAGTTGGGCGAACACCGCAATCTTGGGCTGGAAGGCAGAAGCAGCCAAAGGCAACCTAAATTCAGTAGTGAATAAGTTGACCGATCAGAGGGTACCACCGCTTGTGCAGTTCGTCACTCTGGTGAGTGACATTCGTCACATCGCTCCCTCCGAGGGTGTGCGAAACTTTGGAGAGTTGGGGCCGCCAAAGGGAGACGTATGAGCTTAAGGTTTGCAGCCTTCTGCGTGACGGGATTTCTGGGTGGGGTGGTAGTGTGCTGGGCCCGCATTCAATGTCTACGGGCCAGGGTCCAACTCATGGAATTCTTCTTCCGCCAGCGTATCGACGCCCAGTTGGACGAAGTGGCGAGGCCGGTCGCAGCACACAGTGAGGTTCGTCCGCCGAAGGCGGCGTAGGGGGAGCCGGGGAGGCGGATCATCGCCGACCGAGAGGAGAGGCCTTGCGCATGGCTCTGGCAAGCTGCGCATGACTTCCTTTGGTTGCTCGGCTCCCCGCCACCCCAGCTTCCCATACGCCACCACCCACAAAGCATCCGGCTTACCAACTGGAAGCCGTAAAGGACAGGTGTTGAATTTTTCAACACTTTTAGAACTAAGTCAACTATTACTTTTTCGTTAGATACTGGGGGTTCTGTCCCGCGTACAAAACTTGAAGCCCAGTCCAGGTGAGAGACCGTTGGCAACCCCCAAATCTCTAGCAGCCCTCAGGCGCGCAAGGAATATGCGGAGATCTTAACTCAGCATTCGTAATAGTCTGTAACTATCAGGAATAGCTCTAGTTACTTTCCAGCCCTTCGGGGAAGACACAGTGCGGGACCACTTGGTGGGTGGGTGCGCCGCGGGAATCGCCGCGCATTGGGTGTGGAGGTACTTTGGCAGTCATTATCAATCTAGATGAGATCCCGCGACGGCAAATCAGAGAGATAGCAGAAGGCGTCATTCGGGACTGGGTTGGTCGCCGAAGCGACGCGGAGAACTGGAACGTTTGGATCTATGCGAGCTTCGGCGTTCCCACGTACTGCGAAGTCATCGTGCAAGGGCCGAGCGAAAGGCGGGAGAAGTGCTTCTTTCAAGATATCGAAGGGTTACCGGCAGCCATCCGCGACTGGCTGAGATTGTACCCTCCCAGATAGGAGGCGTAGCGCCCGGCGGGAGGATCGCGGCGCCAGACTAAGAGGCTCTCCTACCGCGAAGAGAAGTTGCTGCTTTCGTGCTGTGACCAAAAACAAAAATAAGTTTCGCCACTTGCAAAGAGATGGCCCCCGGCATCAGCGCGATCCTGCTGCTGGAGCCCGCCCTGCCTGAGCAATCCTGGTTCTAGTTAGCCAGCCCTTTGGGGGCCGACGCCGAATCAGACTTCTCCGCTTACGGTCGGGAAGGGACAATCGAGAACCGGCACCGCCGGAAGATGTGCCCCTTTTTAGCCCCGACTGGACTATAATCCTACGTTCACGGGAGCCAAGCTTGCGATACCTCATTTTGAGCGACATTCACTCGAACGCCGAGGCCCTGGAAAAATGCCTACAGACGGCCCAAGGCCGCTACGATGAAACGCTCTGCCTGGGCGACCTCGTCGGTTACGGACCCGATCCCAATTCCGTCGTCGACCGCATCCGCGACATCGCCAGGGTCATCCTCCGCGGCAATCACGACAAAGCGTGCTGCGGCATTACCCGCGCCGAGGACTTCAATCCCCTGGCGCGCCTGGCGACTCTGTGGACGCGCCACGAGCTGACGCCGGAGCACGCGGAGTTCCTGCGTAATCTGCCGATAGGTCCGGTGGACCTGGAAGATTTCGAACTCGTCCACGGCTCGCCCCGAGACGAGGATGAGTACCTCTTTGATGCCCGCGGCGCGCTGGAGGCCCTGCGCAATCAGCACACTCAGACCGTCCTCTTCGGCCATACGCACTACCAGGGTGGATTCCGGCTCAACTCGAAGGGGCACCTCGAAGTGATCCACAGCTCTTCCGAGGACGACGGCCGCACGCTGACCCTGTCGCTCGAAGACGGTAGCCGCTACCTGATCAATCCCGGGTCCGTGGGCCAGCCACGCGACGGAGACTGGCGCTCGGCTTTTGCCATCTTCGACTCGGATCAGGGCCGCGTCGAGTATTACCGCACGCCTTACGACCTGCCGGCAACGCAGACGAAGATGCGCAACGCCGGCCTACCGGAACCCCTCATCAAGCGGCTGGAAATCGGACGTTAGAATTGCCGATTGCAGATTGACGATTGACGATTTGAAGAGAAGAAATGAATCCGCAGATTACGCAGATTTCGCAGAACTCATGATAAGAATGGAAGAGAGGCGAATTGTGCTCCTCTTATCCTGCATCTGCGGAATCTGTGGGTTGTTATCTTGTCTTGGAATCGTCAATCGTCAATCGTCAATCAGCAATCGGCAATTCGACTAAAAGCCCACATACTCCGGCGTGATCGCGGGCGGTCCTTGATTCCATTCCATCGGCATGTGTTCGAATGCCACCTGGAAGGCGCGGGTCTCACCCGGCTTGAGCGGCGAGGTCCGCGGCGTGATGGGATGGGCTATCTCGCGCAAGACCACCTGCTCGAGCGTGTCGTGAAACTCGAGTTTCAGCGTAAGCCGGCGAACCGGCCTGGTCCCGTTGTTGGTTAGGCGCGCCTTCAGGTAGGTCACCGTTCCGCCAAGAAAATTCTCGGCGGCGCTCATATGCGGGTCGGCCGTACTGATCTGGGCGAGGTAGGCTTTCTCGTCCGCGCTCATTGGCGGCGGCGTTATAGCGGCGGAACGCGAAACATCGCGGCGCAGCAGCACCAGCGCGCCGATGATGGCAGCAAGCAGCGCCACGGCAATGACAATCAGAATGGGAGTGGAGCGATCGTCTGTGGACATAAAGAAGTTGAAAGTCGAAAGTTGAAGGTCGAAAGTAAAGAGGCGGCTCGGAGTTCATCAGCGACCATCTGTGCCCGCCCCCTGTCTTGTTTTGACTTTTGACTTTCGACTTTTGACTTTCGACTATTCTGAAGGCTACGTTCCTGCCACCGTCAGGCCCTCCACCAGAAGCGTCGGCGACGCAAGGGCGTGGCGAAACTCCAGGTCAGAGCCTATGGCGCCGACGTGGTTGAGCATGTCGGAGAGGTTCCCTGCAATCGTCACCTCTTCCACCGGGAAGACCAACTCGCCGTTTTCGATCCACAAGCCGCCGGCGCCGCGGGAATAATCCCCGCTGACAATATTGACACCGAAACCGATCAGGTCAGTGACATAAAACCCCTCCTTGACCGATCGGATGATCGACTGGGGGGCCTCGGAGCCCGGCGCAAGATAAAAGTTCTTGGGCCCGATTCCCGGCGGTCCCGCCACACCGCGGGAGGCATTGCCAGTGGTGCGCAAATTGAGCTTGCGCGCCGCATAGCTGTTCAACAGATAATTACGAAGAATGCCCTTTTCAATAATTGGCGTCACCGTCGGAGGGATGCCCTCGTCATCGAAGGGCCGCGAGCCAAAGCCGCCCGGTCGCAGCCCGTCGTCCAGCACCGTCACGTTCTCGGACGCCACGCTCTGGCCCAGTCTTCCCGCCAGGAACGAAGCGCAGCGGTAAACGGCGTCGCCGCGCACTGCCTCGAAAACATGGCCAAGAAACGCCCCGGACGTCTCCGGGTCGAACACCACCGGTACGCGGCACGTGGCAACCTTGCGCGCGCCCAGCTTCCGCAGAGCCCGCTCCGCGGCTTTGCGACCAACAACCTCCGGCGCCTCCAGGGCCGCGGCGGAGCGTGCCACAGAATACCAGTAGTCACGCTGCATGCCGTCACCGTTCTGGGCGATGGGCGCCACCGATACGGCGCAATAGGACGCGCGATAACTGCCGACGAACCCCCGCGAGTTGGCGTAGGCCTTCTTGCCCAAGCTCGCCTCGAACCAGGCGCCTTCGGAGTTGCGGATGCGCGGATCGGCAGCCAAAGCCGCTGCCTCGGCGCGGCGCGCAAACCCAATGCGCTCCTCCGTGCTCATAATACTCACATCGTCGGCGTAGAGTTGGAGATCGCCGGGGTGGCACCCCAGGAGTTCCGCGTCGGCCAGGCCGCTCGCTGGATCTTCCGAGGTCACCTTGGCCATTTCAAGAGTCCGATCCACGAGTTGCGCGAGCGAAGAGGCGGAGAAATCACTCGAGTATGAGGTGGCGCTACGCGCGCCCAGAAACACGCGCAAGCCGAGCGCCTTGGAAGCCGCTTCCTTCAGGCTTTCAATCTTGCCCAGGCGGACGACGGTAGAAAACTCGTCGGCCTCGCGCACCACAGCGTCCGCCGCGGTGGCGCCTGAGCTAGTGGCGCGTTGGACCAGACCCTGCGCGACTTGTTCGAGTTGGACTTCGGGCATATCCGAATCCTATTTGCGGCTAGCGGGGCCGGCCAGCGTGTCGAAAACTCGCGAGAGCGTCTTCACCGCTTTAT
This sequence comes from Terriglobia bacterium, assembly GCA_035315065.1. GTDB lineage: Bacteria > Acidobacteriota > Terriglobia > UBA7540 > UBA7540 > DATFYM01. The sequence goes on along the minus strand of DATFYM010000039.1, from coordinate 28,847 downwards.
CGCAGTTGAGGGACGCCGACCGATTCCTAACGATAGACTTCCTTGCGGTGGCCGATCTTCAAAACCCGCACGGTCCTTTCGGCTTCCGCGATGGAATAGATGAGACGGTAGTTGCCTTGCCGAATTCGGTATTCGTCCTCCCCTGACAGCTTTTGGCAACCCTCAGGCCGAGGATTGCTGGCGAGCCTTGCGATGCGGACAACAAGCCGTTGCCGGTCTCTTTTCGGAATTCCGTCGAGTTCCTTTGCCGCCGAGGGCTTGATTCGGACCTTATAGTCGACCACGCCGTTTCATGTCCCTCACCACGTCCTCGAAGTCTAGGTCAGGCTCGTTGCGTCTGGCTGCGATCGCCGCCAAGTCTTCCGTGTCCTCCAACAGTGCCATCCGCACCGCGTCGTTCACAAGCGTGGTGATCGAGCACTCGCTCTCGGCCGCCCTCCGTTGCAGCGCGCGATGCAAATGTCGATCAACGTAAACTGTGGCTCTCTTGTGGGCAGTTTTCATTCTCCCATCTTTCCCCTCGCACCTCTAAAGAGTCAAGGTCGAACTGGCAATCCATCAATGTCTTTTCCGTGGAGAGCGCCAGGCGCGCCTCGCCTCCGCTATCTGCGCGTCGGCCGAGCCAGCCGGTGGTATGCGCGTTTGGCGAAGGTGCTCTTCAATCTCATTGAGATGTCGGTCCGTCTCTTCCAGGAACTTATCGAAGGAGGGCCGCTCTAAGGCGATGTGCGCCCGCATCAGCGCGCGCTGCATTTTGAGGATTTCGGCGAACGTCTCAGCCGTGATCGGACCCACCCAATGACGAGGAATCGCCTTCTGGTCCGACGGATCAGTGATCCAATCCACCACCTCTTCCAGTGGAATTCGCGTGCCGCGAATCATGGGCATATAGGGGTCGACGTCCGGGTCAATAGCCAGCAGCCGCCCCAAACCTCGTTTAGGCGGTTCCAGCTCGAGCAACCTCTTGAGCCACGACCGATCGATCGGAGCCGGCACATGAGCCGACGCCCGGCGACTGGTAAAGTGCTCCGGACCCTCATAGAACTCGGACGAAGCACAGATCAGCAGGTCCTCGTCGGCGGTTTCCGGGGAGTTCCGCATCAGTTGCTTCGCCTCTTCGATCGCCTCGCGCGTGACCGCACCGCCCGTGGCTTGGACGATAGCGTCTGGAGGGCAATCCAGCGCGACGACTTGCGCCATCACATCCCACACGGTGATGCGAGTTCCCTTGAAAACCGGCAAGCCCCCGCACACGTGCGGGTCGCTTACAATAGTGCGACCAAGGTCCTGAACTCCGCATCCAAGGTGCAGTAACTTGCGATCCTCCCTAAACATTCTCGGAATACGCGCTGGATTCATTAAAGCCTCCAGTTCTCAGTTTTCAGTCTTAGCCGTCAGCCGTCAGCGCTCAGCTATCAGCAAGAACGTCGCGCTTTCTGGCTGATTGCTGATCGCTGAAAGCTGACAGCTACTAATAACTGAAAACTGAAAACTGACAACTGAGAACTCTTCAAATAAACGTTTCCCCGCCCCGCAGCCCCGTCCCTCCCACGGTCAGCCGACTAACCTTGATCGTGGGAATGCCGACGCCCACTGGAACACTTTGGCCATCCTTGCCGCAAGTGCCGATGCCGGGGTCGAGTTGGAGGTCATTGCCGACGGCGGTGACACGGGTCAATACGGTGGGTCCGTCGCCGATCAACGTCGCGCCTTTCACCGGAGCGGTCAGCTTGCCGCCCTCGATGAGATAGGCCTCGGAGGCGGAAAAAACAAACTTGCCGTTCGTGATGTCCACCTGGCCGCCGCCGAAGTGTGCCGCGTAGAGCCCGTGGTTCACGGAGCGAATGATCTCTCGCGGATCCTGCTGGCCCGCGAGCATGTAAGTGTTGGTCATCCGCGGCATAGGAATGTGCTCGTAGCTCTCGCGGCGGCCGTTGCCGGTGCGGGTGGCGTGCGTCAGGCCGGCGCTGAGCTTGTCCTGGAGGTAGCCGCGCAAAATGCCGTTCTCGATCAAAACGGTCTTCCGGGTGGGTTCACCCTCGTCGTCCACATTCAGAGAGCCACGCCGGGCAGGAATGGTACCGTCGTCGACCACCGTGCAGAGGTCCGAGGCCACCCGCTGTCCGATCCTCCCGCTGAAGGCCGAGATGCCCTTGCGGTTGAAGTCTGCCTCCAAGCCGTGGCCGATGGCCTCGTGCAACAAGATGCCGGGCCAACCCGGGCCGAGAACCACTTCCATTTCCCCGGCGGGCGCCTCGCGCGCTTCAAGCTGGACAATAGCCTGCCGCGCGGCCTCGTCGGCAAAATGCTCCGGACTCTTTTCTCCCCGGAAGAACTCCAGGCCGACGCGGCCGCCACCACCGCTCGACCCCGACTGGACCTTGCCATTTTCCTGGGCAATGGTGAAAACATTGAGGCGCACCAGGGGCTGGAAGTCGGTGACCACGCGCCCGTCCGATCCGGCGATGAGCACGTGGCGAACCTGGTCGCCGTAGGTTACGCGCACTTGCTTGATGCGCGGGTCGTAGACGCGCGCCGAGTGGTCCGAACGCCCTACCAGGATCAACTTGTCCGCCAGTTCCCGATCGGTTGATGGCACCGCTACCGGGTAGAAGTCGTGCGACGACGCGGTGGTGCTCAGCCCCACGGTGGAAACGCGGGCCGGGCCGCTCGCAATGTGGGCGGCGATCCGAGCTACGCTCAGAATCCTCTCTGGGGCGAGATCGTCTGTGAATGCGTAACCCGTTTGCGATCCTGCCAGCACGCGGATGCCGCAACCCATCGAAATCCCTTCGGTGGCGGTCTTGATGAGCGACTCGTCGAGGAGGATCGACGATGTGGTGGTGTGCTCGAAATAGAGATCGGCATACTCCCCGCCCTCGGAAAGCGCCGCGCCGAGGTAGCGCTCAAGGTCAGCCTCGGTCAGGCCGTAACGGTCGAAGAAAAAGCGATCCATATCAGTTGTATCTCCCGTTGTCGCGCAGGAGAGCCACCTCCATCCTAACGCTAGCACGCAGGCTGTCGGGTGTCAATTTTGGCACCCTCCATACCCTCTGAGATGCAGGCGATCGCTTAAGGCTCGTCGCCTCTCGATTTTCCGATCCTTTAGCAACTTGGTGTCAATCCGGCAGTCGAATACGCGCTCCGGGCGGCGGGTACGTTTGGTCAACTGAGTCGGGGAGATACGCAAGCGCACGGTATGACTAAACTGGTCGCTTTGATCAGCCGTACTGCCGAAGTGAAGGCGTTGCGGCAGTGATCTCACGAAGCCCATACAACGAGGCTACAGGACGTGGGATGCAAAGTCAACTCGTTTTTTGTAAATCTCCCAGTGAGCTTGGAGATAGCCCAACCCATCCCGGGGATTCAGATGAGGTCTATGCAAGTTGCTGCAAGATTTACGGTGACCCCGGGTGTAAACGCGGTCTGATCCCGATGACGGCCATTGCCCGGCCGGTCTGGCCCTCTTTGCGGTGGGAAAAGAAAAGATCCGTGTGGCAGGCAGTGCAAAAGTCGGCGACCTCGATGTTGAAGGCTGGCACGCCAGCAGCTCGCAGTTGATCGCAAGCCACGGCCACCAGATCGAGGCGAACTGTCACATCGCCTTGGGGGCCGTGCCCGGGAGGTTTGGCGGTAAGGAAAGGTAAGGGATGCCTCTGGCTAAGGATCTGGGCTCGCTGGTCGGGAGGCGCTTCGCGGAAGTACCCGTTACTGGCCGCGGAGCCGCCGCCGAACGCATCCATGACTTCTTCACCTACCTCGTAGCAGCAGGCCCGGATGCAAGGTCCCACCGCCACAAGGATGTCCCCTGCTCGCGAGCCGAAGACACGACGCATCTCGCCTACGGACTTCTCAACGATCCGCCTCGCGGCCCCCCGCCAGCCGGCATGCACGGCGGCAATGGCTCGGAGCCTGGAGTCCACCATCAAGATGGGCATGCAATCGGCCGCACGAATGGAAAGCAAAACGCCCGGCTCGTTCGTAAGGAGGGCGTCGCCGGCGCCACCCTCAGGGTTCCGGGTTTCGGGATTCCGGGTTTGCTGCGCCTTGGGAAGCCCTAACCGACGCGCAGTCTGTGCCTCGCGTTTCGGTTCACGAGTCCCGAGGCCGTCCGCCCGAAGCCCAGAGGCCCGCCGAATCCCGGCGCCTGCCGGGAGGTATTCGAGCCGGCCCTGTGTCAACTTCGCCTCGAACATATCCGCCGAGTGGAACTGATGCAGCGTGGCAAGGGCATACTTCTCGACGCCCAGCGCCCGCAGGAACCGGTTCCGATTGCGTTCGACGCGGTCGGGTTGGTCCGAGGGAACAAACCCCAGGTTAAGGCTAGCCGACGAACCTCCAATGTAGCTGATTCCGCCCAGCCGCGTAGTCCATGCATGAACGAGCCAAGGCAAGGAAGCCAGCCTGGTGGATTCGAGCCAAGTGAGGCCGCGGCGCGAGGCCAATTTGAAGTTCGGAGGGCTCAACTGATCACGATACCATGAGGCGGCAAAATTGCCGATGGTCGGCTTCTGAGACGGCCTGATAACGCGACGAACGACCAGGAGGCACGACGCCCGGTTTTCCCTCTGGGTGTCAAGATGCGATTTCTTCTTGACGAAACCCCCACTTCAGTATTACATGAGTACAGTAGCGGTCGATTCCGCCCCGGAGGGCGAACCGAAGATCGAATACCGCTGGTTTCGGTGGGCGCGCCGTTCGCTATGCGGTGAGGGGTTCAAAAGCAGGGTCGGAATGATTGTCGGAACGGGCATCGATATCGCTGAAACGGCGCGCCTCGGCGAAGCCCTCGATCGCCACGGCGAACGTTTCTCGCGGCGCATCTATACTCCGCAGGAGATCGCTTATTGCGAGCGGTTTAAGAACAAGGCGGAGCGCTACGCAGCACGATTTGCCGCCAAGGAGGCAGCGTTCAAGGCGCTCGGCACCGGCTGGCGAGAGGGGATCCGCTGGCTGGACGTGGAGGTGACGCACCAACCCAGCGGCAAGCCGGAATTGGTGCTCACGGGGCGCGCCAAAGAAGTCGCCGAGCAAATGGGTGTCTCGCGCACCGAAGTTTCGATTTCCCACGCGGACCACTACGTCGTGGCGCAGGTGATCTTCGAATCCAATGGCTAGCCGTCGCCTTTCAAGACGCGGCCGGGAGACCGACCGGGTGGTTGCGCCGGTCGCGCTAGCCGTCCTGTGGCTGGCGGGCGCTTGGAGCGCGAACGCCCAGGGGAACCTGACCGCGCCGGCCACCGTGGTTCTGAAGAGCAAGACCGCCACCAAGTTGCTGGTGGACCAGGAGAAGCCCGAGTACCCAACGCTGGCGAAGGTGAACTACATTCAGGGCTCGGTGCGGCTGCAAGTGATGGTGGACCCTAAGGGCAAGGTTCGTGAAGCACACGTGCTGAAGGGGCATGCTTTTCTGGCAGCGGCAGCTCTGAAGTCCATTCGACACTGGGTCTACCGGCCGTACAGTACGGACACGGGACCCTCCGATTTTTCCACCTTCGTCGACGTCAACTTCGCCCTGCGCATCCAAAAGGTGAACGAGCTGCCGCCGCAGCCTGAGGACTTCCTGAGCCGGCAGGTAAAGCCGCCCGCCGTTCTGGCGGCGTCGCCTGCGGCTCCAGGCGCGACCACTTTGCGACTGCGGGTGCTGGTGAGTGCGGAAGGAAGCGCGATGGACTCCGAGCTGATTCAGGGACCGTCCTCGCTCTTCGGCACCGCCCGCCGGAATCTCGAGCGGTGGACGTTTCAGCCGGCTCGCTGGGGAAATCACGCCGTCCCTTGGTACATGGACGTCGATGTTCCAGTGGAAGGAGACCCTGCCGCCAAGGCGGGACGAGTCGCAGGCGGTCCGTGAACCAAGCCCGTGGAAGTAAGAATCGAGCGTTTGGTTAGCCAGATAATTAAGTAAGTGGGCTAGCGACCCGATCGCTCGATCGGATGCAAGAGCAATGAGGTGTTGGAAACCCAGCCTGTTAATTGCTGCCGGCGCGGCCATCCTCCTGGCAGGTATCGCCAGGGGACGCGAGACTCATCCGCCGTTTAGCTACGCCGGAGGAACCGAGGCCCTGCCGGAGAACTGCGGGGGCCAACTGGAAGTAAGCCAGGACGACCTGGTCTTCCGCTGTGCCCAGCACTCCATCGCCATCCCTTTGGATGCCATCACGCTGATGCAGTACCGCCCGGACGTCAGTCAGCGCGTCCGAAAGCTCAAGCTGCAATGGAAGGTGGAGGTAAAGCCCGTCGAAGGCAGCAACCCCAAGAACAAGAATCGGTACTTCACGATCATCTATGCCGAGAACGGCTCCCCTCATGCGGTGGTTCTGGAAGTGGAACCCCTCGACATGCGCCCCTACCTCGCCCAGATCGAGATGAAGAGCGGCCGGCGCATTCAGGTGATGGGCTACGAACCCTACGGCTACTGACGAAATTTTGGATTTTGGATTTTCGATTTTGGATTGAAGACAAAAGCCGACACAATCAGGTCTTCGTCTTCAATCCAAAATCCAAAATCTAAAATCCAAAATTCCCTTGCTTTATTTTTGTTCCTTGGGCTGGTCTTGCTTTGACGGGGACGTTGTCTCACCGACGAGAAAATATCCGGCTCGCGTCCGCACCTTCAAGTGGGGCCGGTCCACCTCCACTTCGATGCGATGAAAGCCCGGTGTGAGCGAATCGGGCACGTAGGCTAGATCGTACTGGCTGTGGATCTCGGTAGCGAGCTTGTTCAGTTGGTCCTGCAGCGCCCCCTTCGACCAGTGCTTATCGAAGACGCCGCCCGTATAGCCGGCATAGTACTCCAGCAGGCTCGACGCTACCGTGGAACGGATAATCTCCCCCGTGGCGATTACGATCGGCACGGGCGGGACCGGCGTGTCGTAAATGATCGCCTGGGTGGACGGCGTGTTGGCCCTGCCTGGCGGCCCTGACGTACGGACGATGGGGTCGAGCGGGCTGGTCTGCTCCGGAGGTGGTTCGCGCCACAGCGACTGGGCAGGATTGAAGCCGAGCCCGTAGATGGTCACCTCACTCCCGGTAGCCCGTTTCACGAGGTCGTCCTTCTTGGTATCGCTCCCGTGATCGCGCCCGTCGGAAAACGCCACAATCACGCGCTGCTCTTCGGTGGGCCGCGTCTCCAGCATGGCGATAGCTCGCTCTAGCGCGTCGTTAAGGCGGCTGCCCCGGCCTTCCGGATGGAGGCTGCCCAGGGTCTTGGAGAGCACACTGCTGTCGCTCGAGAACTCCTGCGCCACTCGCACTTGATCCGCATAGCAAATGACAGCCACCATGCCTTTGTCACCCAGCATGAGGCTGGAGAAAAGCGGGCCCACGGGACGGACTTGGGGCAGCATCCCCTCCGTCGTGTCGTTGGTCTCCACCACCACCACCAGCGTCATCGGATTGAGGGCCACGCCGAAGGTCTTCAGGCGCTGCGGTTGCCCGTTGTCGTAGATCTGGAAATCCTTCGCGTCGAGGTCGTAGAGGAAGTTGCCTCGGGAATCCATCACCGTCACCGGCACCGTCACGATCCGCGTTGTCACCTTAATACTGGCGGCTGGAGCTTCGCCCCGCGCCTGCGTGTCCGATTGTGTCCCCTTTGACTGGCCCGCGGCAGGCGCGGCGGCCTTTACGGAGTCAGGCGGGGCGCTCTGAGCATTCCCAGCAGGCACGCTGGGTGCAATCGCCAAGCCCAACACGAGCAGACTGACAGTGCAGATTAATGGAACACGAGCCAAAGTCGCATCTCGCAAGGCAAGCTCCTGGGTCGCAGCAAGCAGACCACTGATAGGATGAGGACTAGAGACGGGGAGTTGCAGGGACTGAATCATTGAGTGATTGGGTGATCGGGTGATTGAGCGATTGAAGAGCCCTCTTTTCAAATCGCTCAATCACCCGATCACCCAATCACTCAATGCTGCTGCCGTTGCCGCGCCGCCTCGTACAGCACGATTCCGGCGGCGACGGAGATGTTGAGCGACTGCACCGGACCGTGCAGGGGAATGCACGCAAGCTGGTCGCACGCCTCGCGCACCAATCGGTGCAGGCCGCGACCCTCGCCGCCCAGCACCAACGCGCATGCCGTGGCGTAGTCGAGGTCGAGATAAGATTTCTCCGCCTGCGCCTCGAATCCATAAACCCAAATGTTCCGCTCTTTGAGGTCGACCAGGGTGCGCACCAGGTTGGTGACGCGCGCCACGCGCAGGTGCTCCAGCGCGCCGGCGGCGGCCCGCGCCACGGCCGGCGAGAGTCCGGCGGCGCGCCGCTCAGGGATGATCACTCCACTCGACCCGGCGGCCACCGCGGTGCGAACCACGGCCCCCAGATTGGCGGGGTCCTCGACGCCGTCCAGCACCACCAGCAACGGCAGCGCGGACGGCGTCCCCTCGGTAGAAGCTGGCAGCAGGCTCTCCAGATCGTCGTAGGCCTTAGCCGAGCAGACCGCTACCACGTTCTGGTGCTGCGTCGTCCCGGCGGCGCGATCGAGCGCCGCCCGAGGCGCGAAGCGCAACGGGACTCCCGCCGCCCGGCAGGCGTTGATAATCTCCTGCACCCGCTGGCCGTGCTGGCCCTCGGCCACCAGGACGTACTCCATGGGACGTGCGCCTACGGCTTCCCTGACGGCGTTGATCCCGTACAAGGCGTCCGGCGGCGGCGATTCGCGTTTGGACATCCAAGGTAGAGTAACATGGGTAATGGAAGAAACTGCGGCGGTCTGCGCCGGGATTGCCGATTGTAAAGAGAAGACGGTTGCGCGGTTCCCATGCCAACGCCTCCCGACAATAGGCAACCGGGAACAGGGCAGTGGGCGACGGTTAGAAGCTGGTTGACTGACCATCGGTTTATTCGTGGACCGAACCCAAATTGTGTTGATATCGACAGAAATTTTGGGTTACGTTTTCAGGACCACTCTCGAAAATGGAGGAAGGCACAAGGGCCGCAGCGAGCGGATGGCTGACGGCTGAGAGCTGACCGCTTCTTTCGCTATGCGACCGAGAGAACAAGCCGTCGTCGGAGTCTTCGGAATCGGGCTCGCTGCCTACTGGCCGCAATTTGCCGGGCTGCGCGAGCGGTTGGAAGGCTACCAGCGGAAGGTGGAGCAACGCGTCGCCGAGTGGGCCTCAGTTTCTAGCGGCGGACTAGTGGACTCCGCTCCCGCCGCGGTTGCGACGGGCGAGGCTTTTCGGCGTTCCGACGTTGACCTGGTTCTGTGTTACGTGGGCACGTACTCCACGTCCTCTCAGGTGCTGCCCGTGATCCAGCGCGCTCAGGCGCCCGTGGTGGTGCTGAACCTCCAGCCGCGCGCCGCGCTGGACTATCCCCACACCGGCACCGCCGAATGGCTGGCCAACTGCTCCGCCTGTTGCGTGCCCGAGCTCGCGGGAGCCCTGGCGCGGTCCGGCATTCCCTTCCGGCAGGTGACCGGCATGCTGGAACCGGAACCCGACATGCGCGAGCCTTGGGAAACAGCTTGGCAGGAAATCCGGGAATGGTGCGAAGCGGCAGGGGTGGTCCGCAATCTGCGCCAGACGCGAATCGGCTTCCTGGGCCACACCTACCCCGGCATGTTGGACCTTTACAGCGACTTCACCCAGCACCACGCGCAACTGGGCACCCACATTGAGGTGCTGGAGATGTCCGATCTCGACGAGCGGGTGGCGGCGGTGACGGACGCGGAAATCGGGCGCGAGGAGCGGCAGGTGCGGTCGATCTTCGACATCAGCGAAGATAGCCCTTCCGACCCGCTGGCCCGGAGGCCGGCGCCGGAAGAGATGCGTTGGGCCTGCCAGGTGGCCGTGGGCCTGGAGAAACTGGTGGAAGACTTCGACCTGGGCGGGCTAGCCTACTACTATCGCGGACTGGCCGGCAATCGGAACGAGCAATTGGCGGCGGGCATGACGGTGGGCTGCTCGCTGCTTACGGCGCGAGGCGTTCCTTGCTCCGGCGAGGGCGACCTCAAGAATTGCCAGGCCATGAAGATCGTCGACCTGCTCGGCGCCGGCGGCAGTTTTACCGAGATTTACGCTATGGACTTCCGCCAGGGGTTGCTCCTGATGGGGCACGATGGGCCGTTCCATCTCGCCCTCGCCCAGGGCCGCCCTGTGCTTCGCGGCCTCGAGCTCTATCACGGGAAGCGCGGCGCGGGCGTGGGCGTAGAGGCCAGCGTCCGCCTGGGGCCGGTGACCCTTCTCGGCTTCACCCAAACTCCCGCCGGCCGCCTCAAGCTGTTGGCGGCGGAAGGCGAATCGGTGGCCGGGGAGCGCCTTCGCATTGGCAATACTAATAGCCTAATGCGCTTTGCCCTGCCGCCCGCCGCGTGGATCAACGCCTGGTGCCGGGAAGGTCCTACCCACCACGGCGCGTTGGGCCTCGGCCACCTCGGGCAACGGCTGGAGAAGGTCGCGTCGCTGTTGGATTTGGAGTTGAAGATGATCGGGTCAGAGGAATCCGCAGATTTCACAGATTGCACAGATTAGGTCTTCGCTGTTCTTTCTGTGTAATCTGTGTAATCTGTGTAATCTGTGGATTCTCCCCATTTTCGATTTTCGTAGGAGGCTAAGATGGAGCGCGTCTGTTTCTTGCTGAAAGTGAAAGCAGACCGCCTGGAGGAATACAAGCGGCGACACGAGGCGGTCTGGCCCTACATGCTCCAGGCCTTGCGGGAAACCGGTTGGCGCAACTACTCGCTCTTTCTGCGCGACGATGGCTTGCTCGTCGGCTACTTCGAAACCCCGGATTACGCCAAGGCGCTGGAAGGAATGGCGGGCCGCGAAGTGAACGAGCGGTGGCAGCGCGAGATGTCGGGCTTTTTCGAGAACCTGGGAGGCCAGCGTCCCGACGAGGGCTTGTTACGACTGGAGGAAGTCTTTCACCTTGAGTAACAGCTCTCAGCTATCAGCGGTCGGCTCTCAGCACGAAAGTCCAGTTCTGGCTGATAGCTGAGATTGGCGGGCACGCGGATGGCGCACGCAAGCTGACGGCTGATAGCTGATTGCTTTTTCAATCGTCAATCGACAATCGTCAATCGTCGATTCCTAGCTCCACAACCGGTCCCAGGAGTGCTCGTGGTCCCACTGCGCGGTAGGCTCGAAGAAACCCGTATCCGGCATCAGGTGCGCCTTCACCGCCTCGTCGTTCAGGGTGACGCCCAGGCCCGGGCTCTCCGGCACCGCGATGTAGCCGCGATTCACAATCGGCTTTTCCACGCCCGACACCAGATCGTCCCACCACGGGACCTCCAGGGAGTGGTTCTCGAGCGCCAGGAAGTTCTGGGTGGCAGCGGCGCAGTGCACGCTGGCCATGCAGGCCACGGGCGAGCCGGCGAAGTGCATGGCCATAGGCACGCCGAACTCTTCCGCCATGTCCCCGATCTTCTTGGTCTCCAGAATGCCGCCGGCGCTTGCCAAGTCAGGATGAATCTTGCGCACGGCGTGCGTGCTGCACAGCTTGTAGAAGTCCTCCTTCAGATAGATATCCTCACCGGTCAACGTCGGCACGCCGGCGTCGGTGATCTGGCGCCAGAGGTCCGTGTACTGCCACGGAATCAGGTCCTCCAGCCACTCCAGGTTGTAACGCTCGAACGCGTGCCCGAGGCGGATGCAGGAATTCACGCCCATGTGTCCCAGGTGGTCGATCGAGAGCGGGACCTCCATTCCCACCACTTCCCGCACTTGGGCTACGAAATCGCCCATCAGGGCGATGCCTTTGTCGGTGAGTTCGGTGCCGGTGAACATGGGGGGCGTGAATCGCTGCTCGTCGACGCTCATGCCGGAAGGCCGCATCACGGTGCCGGGCGTTTTCTCCACCAGGTCGTAGCCGAGATCCATCTTGAGCCAGGAGAGGCCGCGGTCCATGCGCCCCTTCAACCGCTGGCCGTAGATTTTGGGGTCGTCGGATTCTGTGGTGTCCGCATAGATGCGGATCTTGTCGCGGAACTTGCCGCCCAGCATTTGATAGACGGGAACGTTGTAAGCCTTGCCGGCCAGGTCCCACAGCGCCATCTCGATTCCGCACACGCCGCCGGCCTGTCGCGCCGGTGCCGCAAACTGCTTGATCTTTCGGAACAGGCGATCGACGTCGCAAGGGTTCTCGCCCAGCAGCCGGCTCTTCAGCATCAGCGCGTAGGTGGGGCTGGCGCCGTCACGGACCTCTCCCAACCCGCAGATGCCCTGATTGGTGTCCATCCGGAGGATGGGACAATTCATCGGCGCCTTGGTGACGTGGGCCACGCGGAGGTCCGTGATCTTCAGCTCGGATGGGCGCGAGCTGGTGTTCGTTTGTTTGGGATAGGCCTCCAGCGGTTCTCCCGCCGATTCGCCAGCCATCAGGGCACCGCCCACGGCCGCGGCGGAAGATTTCAGAATGTCGCGGCGGCCAAGCAGTTGTCTCTCACTCTCCTTCATAGATCCTCCCTTTTGAGCCTCGAAATTGGAAACTCGAAATTCGAAACCGCGTCGAGTTTCGAGGATCCCGGCAGCCGTGGCCCCGAAGGGAATCACTCAACCTTCATTCGGACTTTGGAGCCTTTCGCCGCGCAGTACGCATTGAACTCTTCGTTCATCTCCTTGGTCCACTTGTTGTCGATCTGGCCAGGCGTGTACTTGCGCTCCCGCAGCATCTTGTGACCCCACTCGTCCACCAGGTGCGTGAGGTCGGCATCGTCGGCCACCTTCTGGCAAAGTTCCGGAGGGATAAACGTCAGGCCCTCGGCGTCGCTCACCACAATATCCCCGGGCAACACCGTCACCTGGCCGACGCGAATGGGAACATTGATCCCCATCAGGGTAACTTCCCGCAGCGCCGAAGGGTCAAAATCGCGCACGTAGACCTGGAACCCTTTGATCTCGGAGAGGCCCGTCACGTCGCGAACCGAGCCGTCCACCACCAGGCCGTTGTGAGACAAGGTGTAGATCGACGTACCCAGATTGTCGCCGGCGAAAGTTCCGTCTTTGATTTTGCCGAACAGGTCCACCACCAGAACGTCTCCGGGCACCAGCGTGTCAATCACCCAGGAATTCTGGCCCGAACCGATGCGTCCTTCTTTCTTGCCGTAGTCGTTGATCACCGCGTTAACGTCGGGACGTCTGGGCATGAACACCGCCGTCACCGCTCGCCCTGCCATCCGCTCCTCGCCACCGTTAACCACTTTCCAATGGCCCTCAAACTGGTTGTTGTATCCCGCGCCGCGCAGCGTGCCCCACGACTCCTCTGCGTCGACGTGTTTCAGCCGCTCGATCAACGCGTCGGGGACCTTCGGACGTCCGTCCGGGAACCGTTCGCCGGTCCACTCATGCGTGAACTCAATAAGCTGTTCCTTCGAAAACATGCCCAACTGGGCGAAAGCCTGGGCGCAGAAACTAAGCACCACTGCCAAGCAGAATACTGATCGGCGAAGCGTCCTCATTTCCAATCCTCCCCAACCAAACTAACCGGCCTGACCCGCGTATTTGCCGCTCGCGTGCCGCTGCCGTACAAACCCGTTGACAGGCAATCCACCGCGCATTATAAACGCAACTCGGCCCCGTGGCGTGAAATCTTGGCCGACGGTGGCAGGCCTCTCGGCCGGAAAGAAAACCCATGCAACAGCAATCCTCACCTGGAGTCCGCTGGCCGCACAGAAGAACCGATCCACAGATTTCACAGATTGTCACAGACTGAAGGACAAAGGAATTTCATGAAGCACCATAAATCCGTTAACGTTCCGGCCTCCTCGTTCTTCAATCTATGCAATCTGCGCCATCTGTGGATCTGTTCTTTCTTTTGCTTCGCCCTGATCCTCGCTGTTCCGTTGCCTCTCCTGCACGCCCAAGCCGACGCCGTTTTCAATGTGCGGAACTACGGCGCCACCGGCAGCAAGGCGGAGGATGCCAAGAAGGCCATTCAATCAGCCCTCGACGCGTGCGCCAACGCCGGCGGCGGTACAGTCCTGCTGCCGGCGGGCGACTATACCTCGGGGACGCTCCACCTGCGCAGCCATGTCCGGCTCTACATCGCTTCGGGCGCCACCCTTTTCGGAGCGACGGAAGACTCCGCCTTTGACACGGACGGACTGCTGGTGGGCGAGGATCTGGATAACATCACGATTGAAGGTCGAGGCACGATCAACGGACAGGCCGAGTACGATTGGCGGATGAACGTGATCGACGACGGCTACATCCGCGACAATCAGAAGGCGGCCGAGGCAGCGGGCGTTCCGCTGATGCGATCGTTCCCCAAGGGCATGGGCACCCGCAAGATCTACCCGCACATGATCAAGCTGCTGCGCTGCCGCGACGTTCGCATCGCCGGCCTTTCCATCCTCGACTCGCCAAGCTGGACGATTTACCCTTACGCCTGCCAGCGGCTGCGCATCGACGGGGTCTATATCCACACCGATCAGAAGTACGCGGTATGGGCCGACGGCATCGACCCCGACGGCTGCGAGGATGTGATCATCGCCAACAGCACCATCGAGACCGGCGACGACGCCATCGTCTTCTATTCTTCCAGCGCGTCGGGCGGACCGCCCAAGGCGTGCCAGAACATCACCATTACCAATTGCCGCCTTTCCTCGTCGTCGAGCGCGATCAAATTCTGCGATGGAAACTCGGTGGCCGTCCGCAACGTGACCATCTCGAACTGTGTCATCACTCACTCGAACCGCGGCATCGCCTTCATGGTCTACGATGGCGGCGTGGTGGAGAACGTGGTCATCGCCAACGTCGTGATCGAGACCAACCGTTTCGATTGGTTCTGGTGGGGCAACGGCGACCCCATCTACTTCACGGTGCAAAGGCGCAGCGAGAGCCTCGGCCTGCCGCTGAAACCCGATGAGGCGGCCGCCGGCGCCATCCGGCACGTGATCCTACGCAACATCATCGCTCACGGCCAGGGCTCTTGCCTGATCCTGGGGCACCCCGATAGCTGGCTGGACGACATCAGCCTGGAGAACATCAAGCTGTTCCTCTCCACCGATCCTTCGGCCCCCTACGATCGGTCGCGAAACGCCATGCAGTTTCGCTATGCCCGGAATCTTAAGGTGAAAGACGTGGAAGTGAACTGGAACCAACCCGAGTTGCACCAGTGGCAGAGCGCGCTCTATTTCCAGGATGTCGGCGGGCTGAAACTGGAGGGATTTGCCGGGGCGCCTGCCAAGACCCACTCCGACGCGCCCGCCGTCGTTTTCGATCAAGTGGAGGGCGCCACCATCGTGAACTCCGAGGCTAGACCGGGAACACGGGTGTTTCTCAAGGTGACCGGGGCCAGGAGCCGCGACATTCACCTTCGCGGCAACCAGTTGCACGACGCCCGCCCTTATCAGGTTGACGCCGGCGTGAAAGACGGGGCGGTGAAGGAGGCCGGCGACTTCTGATTGGGCCTCGGCCCCGATGAGGCCATCCCTGGTTGTGTGCGTAAGTATCACCGCCTCTTGCCGGACTCGCTTCGACCCAGGTCAACCATTTTCAACCCGGGCGATGCCTGGCCTTGTGGCTTCCACTCCTACAAAACAGCCAGACGAGGACAGCGATCGCTACCACGACGACAACGCCGACGTACATCCAACCCGCAAGGCCGGGAAGCTTGAATTCAACCGAAGGGCCAGTAAATCCTATGAGCAGAAGCACTGTGGCTACGGCCAGGAAAACCGCTGCTGCGACTGCGCGGTCTGGGCCCAGCTCTCTAGGGCGTTCGCGTTTTCCGCGTAAACTCTTTACAGGCATTCACTACCCACGGTTCCGGCTTCCGGTCTCGTAGATCTAGTGGTATACGTTGTTCGCCTCTTCAGGCTTGGCAGTTGCTCGGTATGCCCACCCCACCAAAACGTAGAAAGTGGGCGGGAGACGGAGATCTCCGAAGTAGGTTTAATTCCCAGGAACACCCGACCGGTTCTACCATCCGCCGCCAAGCGCCTGAAATAAGGCGGCCGTGTCGGCATAACGATTGGCCTGCGCCTGCACGAGGTTAATCACGGCTTGTTGATACGTCTGTTCCGCGCTTAAGAGCGCCAGATAGCTGGCGTAGCCGGACTGATACTGTTTTCTGGCCAAGTCGAGTGTGACGCTCGCGGCGTCCTGCTGGAGCGCGTTCAGCGTGTCAGCGACATTCTGAAAGGCGGTCAAGACCGTACTGCGATATTGTTCGGCGGTCTGAGTAAACGCGGCTTGCGCGGCGCGCTCCCGATGCCCGAGAGTGCCGGCATCAATGATGGGCTGCGTAACGCCTGCGCCCACATCCCAAATACCATTGCCGTCCGAGAACAATCGGCCAAGGACCACCGCCATGCTGCCAGCATCCGCGGTCAGGGCAAAGCTCGGGAGGCGGTTCGCAACGGCAATGCCAATTTGGGCGCTGGCGGAATGGAGGTTCTCCTCGGCTTGGCGCACATCCGGGCGCTGCTCGACGAGCTGCGAAGGAAGGCTCACCGGCAGTTCCTGCGGCAGTTGCAGATTCGACAGCTCGAACTTTTCGGCCAAATCCTGGTTGGGGAACCCGCCCGATAGCGCCGCCAGCAGGTCCCGTTGTTGCGCCAACTGCTTAAGCAGCGGCGGCAGGGAGGCGGCGACTTGCGCGAGCTGCGATTCCTGCGCTGCCACGTCGAGCTCGCTCGCATACCCCTTCGCATAGTCTGGCCGGCCATGCTGGGAGACCACTGTAAGGACTTCGGGGTGTCTCAGGAGAATCTCGCGCATCTTTCTCGCGGACGCCTCGCCGTCTTCGAGCGAGAGCGTGATCGGCATGGAAGCGCGGATCCAAAAGTTGCCTTCTTCCAAATGCGGAAGAAACTCGCTGCCGAGTCGCGGTGCGATCAGGAAGAAGGTTCCCAGAGAAAAGGCAAGTTCCATTCCCACCACGAGAACACGGTGATTCAGTAAAAAACGCAGCGCCGGATTGTAGATCCGGTGAAACAGGCGGACGACTATGGTTTCGGCTTCCTTCACGCGCTTTGGGGAGCAAAATGGAAGCCATCACGGGTGTGACCGTGAACGTTGCCAGCAAGGCTCCGGCCGGGGCGTAGCCGTAAGTGCGCGCCATGGGGCCGAAGATCTGACCCTCGACTCCCTGCATGGTGAACAAGGGCACAAAACCGGCCACGGTGATGAGCGCCGAGAAGAGAACCGCCTTGTCCACCTGCATGGCGCTGATCAGAATCAGCCGTAATCGATCCGTCCATCCGTGAGCTGCCGTGGTAGGTTCCGAGGATCGCGTCGGGTCGGGCCCCCAAGCCCCCCCGCCAGACGCTGGAGTGCCTTTCTTCCGGGTCGCGTTGAAAATTCCGGAAAATATTCTCCACCAGGATCACGGCCGAATCTACGATGATGCCGAAATCCACCGCGCCCACGGAGAGCAGGTTGGCACTTTCGCCCTGAATGACCAGAAGAATGGTGGCGAAGAACAGCGCGAACGGGATATTCAATCCCACGATGGTCGCGCTACGGAGATTGCCGAGGAAAATCCATTGGATCAAGAAGACCAGCAGGCATCCGCGGCCGCAACCAAGACCTCAACACAGAGTTCACTGAGGCTTCACCGAGGCCACGGAGAAGAAAGCCAACAATGAGGCCCCTGCTCTTCGTCTTCTCCGTGACCTCGGTGAGCCCTCCGCGAACTCTGTGTTGAGCTCTTGTTCTTGGTGCGCCGTGGAATCCGAAGCTCACATTCTTCGCGGCCCACAAAGAATCTGCGAGATAGTAGTACAGCTTCCCAGCCCTCGGTCCAGAAAGCCCTCTAAGGGGCCCTTCCGGGGCTTGACCGGCGCCCAGACCCGGGAACAAACCTGAACCAACGAATGGGCGAGTTCACGCAACACCAGGGTGACGAAGCAGCGGTGAGCACCGCAGCCGTTCTCGACCTCCTGGGGTTGAAGTAGTGACCCAACGTGGGTCGTGGACTAAGGGTGCGTCTCGGCCGCCTTGACCTTGGCGGCTGCCGCCTTCGCCTCGAGCACCTCGGCTTTAGCCTGGGCCTCTCGCTCCACCGCCTCGCGTCTCTCTTTGGCCCTCTGTAGCTGAGCTTGCAGCTTGGAGTCGAGTTGGTTGATCTTTTCCTGGAGCTTTGCTTTTCGGTCGGTATGAGCCGTGGCGTGCTCTGCCTTCATCTGGCCCAGGTCGGCTTGGATGGCGGCAATGTGCTCTTCGTGGATCGTGTGTTTAGCCTCGGAGAGAGCCCGGCGGAATACGGTGCCCCCAAGCGACTCCATGCGGGTGTCCACGTTGGTAGTCCGATCCTCGTCAATCTCCGCCACCACCGCCACCTTGTTCGGCAACAAATCCTTGGATACGTCGTCAATGAAGTCGTCACCAATCCTGCCTTCATTCAGGTCCACCTCAGCGCCGCCGGCTAACCCCAAGGTGGCTCCGATGGCCAAACCGGCTGGCCCGGCTAGCAGGCCGATGAGGCTTCCCAGCGCGGTCGCGGAGACAGTGCCGAATGGGAACCAGTCATCGCCTTTCCTCACCCTCATGGTGCCATCTGGATTCTTCACTAGCACCGCGTGGCCGTAAACACTGATGATGTTGTCGCTATCCAACTGTCGAAGCACCTTCTCCGCTTCGTAGGCTTGCCACTCGCTGTCAAAAACTACTACCAGCACTCTGTCCATGATGGTTTCTCTCCTTTGTGAAGAAATTAAACGCAGAGGCACAGAGACGCAGAGAAAAGGAGGATGAGTCTAGATGCCGAACGTTTCCCATTTTTCTCTGCGCCTCCGCGTCTCTGCGTTGGAAGCCCTTTCGCAGTTGCTTCACACGTTCCAAGCTTTGACGTCCCCCTCAGCCCCTTGAAGGTGTGAATAACTGCGACCCACCTTCCAACCTGGAGACGGGCGCCGCCCATGCGGCACTCTCCGCCTCTTCCCGCTCCGACCACACTCAGCGGCCACCTTTGCTGAGAACTGCCTCCACCTTCGCCTGCTGATCCTTGCTCAACGTCGTGCGGAGGATCGTGCCTCCGTAGCCGCGGAACTTCTCGGCCACAACGTCGGGATCGCCCACCCGCAGGATGGCGTAGATCGCTGAGTCGCCGGGTTGGACCATCGCCCCGACCCGCTTGACGAAATCGTCTGGAATGCCAAACTCATCTTTCCATGACGACGCGCGCACGGCACCCGCCCCGGCACCGATTGCGGTCCCGCCGAGGGCTCCCGCGGCCAAGGCGCCAGCCGCCGCCGCCCCACTCGCCCCGGCGGTGAACGGAATCGCGAGCGTGGCCCCGATCAGCAGGCCCCAATAACCGCCCCACGCTGCACCTTCCGCGGTGGTCATCTGGTAACTCTGATCGACTCTCAGTTTGCCCTTGTAGTCGCGGTAGACGGCAACCGCATCGTGGAGATCAAGCACCCAATCGTCATTTAGTTCCAGCAACTCGTTGAGCACCCGCGATGCGCGGTACATATCTTTCTTGAAACCAACCACTATCAGTTCTGCCACGATTGTTCTCCTTTCAGTGTTGCGCCAATCGCCCTTGAGCGATTTGGGGAGCTTTGCCGGCTTGCGCTTATTAGGGCAAGCTACGAATGGCACTGCCGAAAGCTACCAGGGCACCGCCGTCAAAAAGGAGGTCCACGCCGATCGCGATGCCAACGAAGTAGGTGGTCGCGGTAGCAAAGGTGGCCAACAGGAAAACGCCGAGACCGACTGCGACAACTCCCGACAAAACCGTCCATCCCCACCAGGGGAACTGAATGACACTCGCCCCAGTGATGCGGAACAGCCCGCCCACGATGAAAAGCACCGCGAGCAGCATGGTCACGCCTTCCGCGCCTGCATCCGGGTGACGAATCAGGAGGTATCCGACCACTCCGCGAATGATCGCGTTCAGCAGGTACATGAAAAATATGGACCAGCCACTGGCTTGAAACGAACCGATGAGCCAGAACACCGCGCTGATCGCCAGGACCCAGCCCAATGCCAGGATCGAGAAAGTGGTTGCAGTCTGCGCCTTGCCGATGCACGTGACGCCGAGAATCATCAGCAGGATGCCGATCACGAGGAACCAACCCCATGATTTTCTAACTTCTTGTATTCCTTCCATGAACACATCAGAAATGGTCGCCATTGTCCCTCTCCCTTCTCATATTGAGTATCTCTCTGTCGCTAGTGGCGGCTTGAGCCGTGAGGCGCCTTGTCCGCCTTCAGTGCAAGAACACTTCCGAGGAGTCCTTCGGAACCGAAATCGGTCTCGCCGACTTTGGATCAGAGTTGAACTTCCCGAAGACCGCTGGTTCGGCGCGGAAGTGCTTTTCCAGTGTGTCGACGCGTTGCTGATTGCCGGGATGGTCCGACAGAAGCTGAGGCACTTGATTTGGATCAGCGTTTTGAAAATCTTGGAAGAGCCACACCAATCCCCATGGGTTGTATCCCGTTGCAGCGCAAACATCGGATCCGGTCAGATCCGCTTGTGACTCCACGTCGCGCGAGTAGCCGAGCGAATGGAGCTTCCCGATCAAGAGGATAGCCAAGATTTGAGCGCGATCGGCGCCCAGGAGGATGGCAGCTCCGATTTCCCGTTCCCGGATTCTTTGCTCCTTCTCCATCAACGTTACGGTGTCGTGATGAATGGTGTGGGAGACCTCGTGACAGAGCGTGCCAGCGAGCTCGTCCGTATTTCTTACGAAATACAGAAGCGAATCGACCACATACACGTTGCCGCCCGGAGTTGCGAATGCATTCGGCTGTTGTTCATGAACCAGATAGAACTTGAACGGATGATTGTAGCGGGGCTGGGCTGCCCGAGTGATGGCATCGGCAATTGGATTCAACACGTCGTACAGAGGGGACGATTGCACGATTTCGCCCTTGGCTTTCAGTTCGTTGAAGACCTGTTGGCCCATCTGCACTTCCTCATCCTGATTACCGCCCTGAGCAGCTAAAGGAGTTCTCGCGCTCTCAACCCCCTGCAGACACAATGCCGCAGCGGTGGCATACAAAAACGCCTTTCGAATTACTTCGAACCCACTCATGGTCATCTCCCAGTGGCAGCATTGGCGTCCGACTGAAACACAAGATCAACAGGGCATCGGTGCTAAATGTGTGTCTCGGTGGCCTTGACCTTCAAAGTGGCGGCCTTGGCCTTAAGGATCTCGACCTTGGCCTTTGCCTGTTGCTCCGCTGCCTGGCGTCGCTCCTTATTTCTCTCCAGCCGGGCTTGGATCTTGGAGTCGAGCTGGTTGATCTTTTCCTGGAGCTTTGCTTTCCGGTCGGCGTGAGCCTTGGCGTGCTCGGCCTTCATTCCCGCCATGTCGGCTTTCATGGCCGCGACTTCCTCGTCGTCAACCGTGTGCTTTACTTCCTTCAGCGCTCGTCGGAATACCGTCCCGCCGATCGCTTCCATGCGGGTGTCCACCGGAGTCGTCCAGTCTTCTTGAATCTCCGCGACCACGGCGAACTTGGTCGGCAGCAATTCCTTGGACACGTCCTCAATGAAGTCGTCACCAATCCTGGCGTTATCCAGGTCCACCGTGCCACCGACAGCTAACCCTGCAACCGCGCCAATCGCGACCCCGGCGGGCCCGCCGAGAAGACCGATGAGGCTTCCCAATGCAGTTCCCAACAGAGTCCCGAGCGGTCCCGGGTCGTCGCTTTGCTTGACCGTTGCGGTGCCATCCGCATTTTTGGCAATCACGGCGTGGGCATAGACTACAATGCTGCCCTCGCTATCCAATTGCAGCAGCGCCTTTTCTCCTTCGTACGCTTTGCTTTCCGTGTCAAAGACAACCACCAGCATCCTGTCCATGGCTTCTCTCCTTTTGTTTGGCCTTTCTTCCTGGCCTTTCGTCAACTTCATCAACGCAATCCAAGCGCCATCGGTAAGCCCTTCAAAACACTCGGGCTCGTGCATCGTGGAGTCGCAATCTCTTCGCGAATTCGCGAAGTTCGCGAAAACCTATTACAGGATTTTCGAGGAGAGAGACGACAACCGTCGGCATGTCATTCTGAGCGTAGCGAAGAATCCCTCTTCCATTCCCAACCGGTCGGAAGAGCCAAAAAGAGAGATTCTTCGCTACCTCAAGAATGACATGCTTGGGAGGTTTTCGGCATCCACTCATGACGTTGCGTATAGTTGGGCTAGACGGTCTTGAAGTAATACTTGTTGATATTCAGCGATCTGATCTTCGATTCCAGAGTGGATGGGGGAATACCAAGCTTGGCTGCCGCACCCAGGGGTCCCGACACCCGACCTCTCGTTTCGGCCAGTGCCGCCCCAATCAATTCTCGATCCTGCATGGCCGACTTCCTGAAGAGCGGCTGGGTTGCCGGTTCAGTATGGAAGCATTCGCGAGAGAGCCAACTCTTCTTGACCGAGAGGTTCCCCTTTTCATAGACCACCACCGCTCGTTCCATAACATTTTGCAGCTCACGGACGTTTCCGGGCCATGGATATCGAGTCAGCGCCTCCATCGTTTCGGAAGAAACCGAATCAATGGTCTTGTTCATCTGCTGGGCAAATTGCCGGACGAAATGCCGCACCAGCAGCGGAATGTCCTCCGGGCGTTCGCGCAAGGGAGGAATGGAAATCGGGAAAACGTTGAGCCGGTAATAGAGGTCGAGACGAAACTGCTTCTCGACGATCATTTCTTCCAGGGCGCGATTGGTTGCGGCCACCACCCGAACGTCAACTTTCTTGGTCCGCGTACTCCCCAAACGCTCGAATTCCCGCTCCTGCAAGACGCGCAGCAGTTTCGGCTGGATTTCCAAAGGGATGTCCCCGACCTCATCGAGGAACAGCGTACCCTGGTCTGCGACTTCGAGCCGCCCGGTCCTTGGCGCGATTGCGCCGGTGAAGGCACCGCGCTCGTGTCCAAACAGTTCACTCTCTAGCAAGCCGGTGGGGACCCCGGCGCAGTTGAGCTTGACAAACGCTCGTTGCCTACGCGGGCTGCGCTCGTGAAGGGCGCGCGCCATCAGTCCCTTGCCAGTGCCCGTCTCTCCCAACAGGAGCACCGTCGAATCGCTTGCGGCCACCATTTCGACGAGTTGCAGCGCCTCCCGCAGGGCTGCACTCTGGCCCACAATTCCGTCAAAGCCGGCCTTGGGACGGGCTTCTTCCTCTAAATGGAATGCCTTATTCACACCCCTCCAAGCGTGACTCGCGAATCGCGAGTTTTGACAACTAGTACCCGGATTCGAAACATCCGTCAAGTTCATGGCAACCCTCCAAGACACGCGAATGTTGGCCACCGAGATCCGTTTCGCGCTAACGCAGATCGGTCTGCATTTTTTCTCTCGTAATCCACTCGCGGATGTATGCTGGGCAGTTCTTGAGCTTAATGCTGTCCGTTTCGCACCGCTTGAGAAACCTGACCGCGTCGCGATCCACGAGGGTTAGGTCTTTTAGGTCCAAGACTACTCGCCGACCATCCGCTTCTGAGCTAACTACCGCCTTCAACTCGGCTACATTCTCTGCGTCCATTCGACCGCTCAGCGTCAAGACCGCCTCGCCGTTCACTGATCTCTCGATCTTCAGCATCTACGCCTCTCCGGAAACGGAATCAATATGACAGAAGGCAATCCAGGTTCCAATCGTAACAAACTGAAAACACTTGCACTTGTAGAACCAAGGAATGGCGGATTCTCGTCAATTGGCGAAATGCTGTACAAAATAGTTGCTGGGGCTGAGTCCAACGATGGAAGGTGCAACCAAGCCGGTACAACCGCGGTCGGCTCGCTTCAGCGCCTTTGAGGCTCGACCTCCAGGCCGGAGAACTGCGCAAGAACAATCGAAAAATCCGGCTAGCACCGTAGGAAAACCTTACCGCGACCGACAGACGTTGTAAAGAATTAAACGGAGCAGGTCACTAGTCGCTTTTGAAGCGATTCTTATTGATCTTCAGCGATCTGATCTTCGACTCCAGGGTAGATCGTGGCATACCCAGTTTGGCGGCCGCGCCCGACGGCCCGTACACTCGTCCTCCGCTTTCTCGCAAGGCGGCCTCAATCATCTCTTTCTCCTGAGCGGCGAGCTTTTGAGAGAGCGCAAGCTGGCTTCTCGGCTCAGTTGCCGCAGGCTGCCGCGAAAGCCAACTCTCGTCGACTGAGAAATTCTCTGTTTCACATACAATCAAGGACCGCTCAACGATATTCTGCAACTCACGAATGTTCCCGGGCCAGGGGTACGACTGAAGCAAGTCCAGGCTTTTTTTGTTCACGCGCCGTATAGTCTTTCCTGCTTTCCTTGCGTAACGATCGATGAAGTACTCCACCAGCAGGGGAATGTCTTCCCTTCGTTCCCGCAGTGGGGGAATCTCAATCGGAAAAACATTGAGCCGATAAAACAGGTCATTACGAAAGGCGCCCGCAACGATGGCCGCCTGTATGTCACGGTTAGTGGCTGCAATCACCCGAACATCGGCGTGGAGGGATCGAGTTCCGCCCACTCGCTCAAATTCGTGTTCTTGTAAGACCCGCAGGAGGGCAATCTGGGTCTCGGCAGAAAGCTCTCCGATTTCATCGAGGAAAATCGTTCCGCCTTCGGCTAATTCAAAGCGCCCCAAATGTCGCTGAGCTGCCCCCGTGAAGGCGCCCTTCTCATGGCCAAACAATTCCGAGGCCACCAAGTCGCGCGGGAGCGCCGCCAGATTCACACTCACAAAGGCTCGCGAGCGCCGCGGCGACTGCCGATGGATGGCGCGGGCGATGAGTTCCTTGCCTGTCCCCGTTTCACCCGTGATGAGAACGGTGGAATCCGTCGGGGCCACCTTGGCCACACGTGTTAGCACCGATTGCAGAGCTGGTGATGCACCGACGATCTCCTCGAACATCGATGCCTTATCGACATCTTCGCGCAGAGCAACATTCTCGTGTTGGAGTCTCTCTTCTGCCTGCTTGCGATCCTCGATATCCAGCGCCGCGACAGCCCAACGCATGATGCGCTCTTGGTCATCCCGCAGAGGCTTATAGCGGAAAAGGAACCAGCGATACTTCCCGTCGCATCTCAGCACCCGCGCCTCGAGTTCGAGCACGGAACCGCTGGTGAGTGCACTTTGAACCTCGCGATTCGTGCGTTCCCAATCATCGGGATGAAAGAGCTGGCGAAGGTCACAGGTCTGCCACTCTTCCAGCGTCAGACCGTAATACTCCAGCGCGGCCTGGTTGAGAAAAACACGACTTCCATCAGGCCCGAGGACGCACACGTGTTGCGGCGCGATATCGAGGATTTGTCGCAGCTCGGTTTCCTGCTCCCGGACTCTCTCTTCCGCCAGCTTCCGGTCGTGGATGTCGAAGTCGCCTCCGTACCAACCCAGGATTTGTCCGGAGACGTCCAACAAGGGGAAGGCGCGTCCGATGAACCAGCGGTATTCTCCGTCGAACCTCCGGAGGCGCGTTTCTGCCTCAAAGGGCTTCCCCTCCGCCAGCGCCGCTTGCCATTTGCTGAGTACTTGCTCAAGGTCGTCGGGGTGAAAGGCGGGAATCCAACCCCAGCCCAACGCCTGTTCCAAGGTCATTCCCGTGTAATCCAGCCAGCGTTGACTGATAAAATCGATCCAACCGTTTGGTCGCGCACTCCAGAGTAGTCCCGGGACCGTATTGATAATCCGTCGAATTCTGTCTTCCGCCTCCCTGGCTGCGGTGATGTCCATCACTGCCCCGGCAAACTCGATGCCGCCGAAGGCATCGCTTAGGGCATGGGCCACAATATGGAGATATTTGACGGAACCATCCGGCATCAGCAATCGATACTCATGTTCAAAGTCCTTCTCCTCTCGTGAGGCGCGTTCGATGGTCTGTTGCGCGAGAGCCCGGTCCTCCGGATGAACTCGCTCGAGGACGAGTTCCAGGGTCGGTTTCGTCGTTGGATCGTGTTGAAAGATGCGGAAGGTTTCCTCTGACCACTGGAGTTCGCCGGTGGAAAGCGTCCAGCCGAAGCTGCCCGTATGGCTCAACGACTGTGCTTGGGTCAAATAGGCCCGGCTCCGCCGCAGGGCATCTTCGGCCTGTTTCCGATCTTCGATGTCAGTCCGCGTGCCGTACCACCGCAGGACGCGTCCCAGCTCATCCCGCAGCGGGTTGATGCGGATTAGAAACCAGCGGTATTTCCCGTCCGCCCCGAGTATTCGTGCTTCCACTTCCCCTGGGGCTCCGCGTGAGATCGCATTCCGGCGTTCACCCAGAACCCTCTCCAAATCGTCCGGGTGATAGATTTTGGCAAGAGCGTCCTTCGCCACACTCTCTTCCAAGGTAAGGCCGGTATAATCGAGGCCAACCTGATTTATATAACGAGTGCTCCCATCCGGTTCCAGGACCATGACGTGCTGAGGAATGGCATCGATAAGCCGGCGAAGCTCGCTCTCATTTTGCCAAACCCTCTCCTCGGCCCGTTTTCGGTCCTCGATATCGATACTTGTTCCGTACCATCTGACGATGTTTCCCCGTTCGTCGCGGAGCGGCACTTTGTGGTGAAACATCCAGCGATATTCCCCATCCGCCCGCCGGACGCGTGCTTCATGTTCGAAAGGCTCCCCCGTCGCAATGGACACGCGCCACTTTTCCACAATTGCTGCGACGTCGTCGGGATGAACTGCCGCTGTCCATTTCCATCCCGTGAGGTCCTCCAAAGAAAGACCGACGTAGTTCAGCCAGGTTTGGTTGAAGTAATCAAGGTCACCGTTAGGCAACCCGGTGTGGATCAGAGCGGGAATCGAGTCACTAAGAAGCTGAAGGTTCATGGGCTCGGATTTGGGTTCTTGCGAGGCCACGGCGTCCATCATACACCAACAGTCCATTTTGTCGGCATAAGCGCGCCGCAAACGAAACGGTGAATGGTAAACTTTACTGTGCGGCAGTCCCTAGTCCCTGTTTTGGAGGTGACATGTACAAACTGGTCTTGCTAAGGCACGGAGAGAGCGTCTGGAACAAAGAGAACCTGTTCACGGGCTGGACCGACGTCGACTTGTCGGAAAAGGGAAACGCAGAGGCTCACGAAGCCGGGCGCGTCCTGAAAGTGGAGGGATACGCCTTTGACGTTGCTTACACGTCGGTCCTGAAGCGCGCTATTCGCACCCTTTGGATCGCGCTCGACGAGATGGACCTGATGTGGATTCCGGTCGTCCGCGACTGGCGCCTCAACGAGCGGCACTACGGGGCCTTGCAGGGCCTTAATAAGGCCGAGACCGCCGCCAAGTATGGCGAGGCGCAAGTGAAAATTTGGCGTCGCAGCTACGACATCCGGCCCCCGGCGCTGGAAGAAACCGATCCGCGCTATCCCGGCCACGATCCGCGCTACAAGAACCTGACCAAAGACCAGCTTCCGCTGACCGAGTGCCTGAAGGATACGGTGGCGCGCTTCCTGCCTTGCTGGCACGAAGTGATCGCTCCAGACGTGCGCAACGGCCGGCGCGTGTTGATCACCGCCCACGGAAACAGCTTGCGCGCGCTGGTGAAGTACCTCGACAACATCCCCGAGCAGGATATCGTGGAGTTGAATATCCCCACCGGCATGCCCCTGGTCTACGAATTGGACGACGGTCTCCAGCCTCTGAAGAGCTACTACCTCGGCGACCCGGAACGCGTTAAGAAGGCGATGGAAGCGGTAGCCAGCCAAGGCAAGGCCAAGAAGTAACAAGCCCGGCGCCGGAGGACTCCACAGGTGAGGGACACGAGTTGGGAGCCAGACTTAGGGCTCACTCGATGCCACCAGCGATGCTCGCGGGCTTATGTGTTATGATGGCTATTGATGATGGACCGAAGGCACCTGCAGAACCTGGCCCAAACGCGCCTGGCTGGCTGAGGCGCTGTTTGCGGCAGGCAGATTTAGCGGGGCATATTATCTTGCCGGGTACGTCATCGAGTGCGGGCTTAAGGCATGCGTGGCCAAACTAACCACGCCGGAGAGCTTTCCCGATAAGGAGCTAGCGAACGCGGTCTACACGCGCGATCTTAAGATACTGGCTAAAGCGGCAAAACTGGATGCCGCAATCGAGCAACGCGCCAAGGCTGATCCGGATTTCGAACTGAATTGGGCAATAACGAACTTCTGGTCGGAGACAGCCCGATACGAATCCTGGAGTAAGGACCAAGCCAAGTGGATGCTCGATGCCGTCTCCGATTCGGCCCATGGGGTCCTATAATGCATAACACAATACTGGTGAGAGAGTCGAAGGGGTTTCTTGACGGCACGAGGCTTCTGGAAGAGCTGGACCGAGAATCGTTCCCGGTGGCAGCCGCGTTCTGGCACCGCCTGCCGGAGTACGACACCGAGAGACTCATCATTGTTTCCCCCGTGGCCGACGAGGGGAGTCTCGGGGCGTACATGCGCGTCCAGAAGGCGCTGAGAGCCCTTCCTGGGAATTCGTTGCCCCTGAGCGACATTCTGATTATGGGCGTGCAAAGCGAGAGATTTCGGGAGCTACGCAGGAAGATTGAGGGCGTCCTCGGGTTCGTTCCGCTGGACCAGAGGCCCCATTTGGAAGGATACGTGTCGGAGGACACGGCGATCTACCGTTGGCTAGCTTCTTAAGGATATCACCAAAGACCAGCTTCCGCTGACCGAGTGCCTGAAGGATACGGTGGCCCGCTTCCTGCCGTGCTGGCACGAAGTGATCGCTCCTGACGTGCGCAAGCGGCCGGCGCGTACTGATCACCGCGCACGGAAACAGCTTGCGCGCGCTGGTGAAGTACCTGGACAACATCCCCGAGCAGGATATCGTGGAGTTGAATATCCCCACCGGCATGCCCCTGGTCTACGAATTGGACGACGATCTCAAGCCGCTCAAGAGCTACTACCTCGGCGACCCGGAGAGCGTTCGCAAGGCGATGGAGGCGGTCGCCAGCCAAGGCAAGGCCAAGAAGTAACCAATCTTCGCCAAGGACTGAAGCCTACGCGCGGTGCGCATTAAGGCGGCGCGCCACGGCCGCGATCCCCAGCAGGGCCGTTCCCAGCAG
>DATFYM010000038.1:0-61757 GCA_035315065.1 Terriglobia bacterium | reverse complement strand
GGTGGGAGTCGCCAGGAGGTTGCGAACGTGAGTGACCGCGACAATGCAGCCCGAAGATCGATCCGCGATCTTGAGGAGTTCTTTCAATTTCCGGGCATAGCGATCGTAGAATTGGAGGAATGACTCTCCGTCGGGCGCTGGGAGATGTGGGTTTGCCTTGAGCTGGCGTAGCTCATCCAGGATGGTGCTGACACGCTTGCCGGCCAAAATCCCCACGTTCCACGGGCGGAGATCCCTCGTCAACACGACGGACAACTTGGTTGTCCTGGCGATGGCCGCGGCCGTTTGCTGCGCCCGTTGGAGATCGGAACAGTAAATCGCCTTGATCGGATATTGGGCTACTTCCCGCGCCGTCTCCTCCGCTTCTTCCAGCCCTTCGCCATCCAGCGGCACGTCCAACCAGCCACGCAGCTTCTCTGAATCATCTAGCGAATTGAGAACCGTCCTTCCATGGCGCACCAAAATCAGCTTTCCCCCTCGTGACGGCGCCGGTTTAACGTCATCTGCTCCGGCCAACCAAAAAGGTGCAATCCCTGAAGTGGAAGTATTCCGTCTGTTCATCCGTATCGTGTCTCCTGTTGGATTTGCGATTCCCGGCTTTGTCTCGACATGGCCAGGCTGTCGACTCCTACTTGTTTTCACCGAAATTTAACGTACTTGTAATCTTTACTTCATTATGTCCATCGCACAAAGAAAGTCTATAGACGTACTAGGGTTTCTGCAAGTTCTGACGGAATTAATAGCACCGGCACGAATCGAAGGCGGTGCTGGTGGATCAGTGCTTTGACCTACCTCCTGGATACCGATACGTGCATTCGCTACCTTAACGGCCGTTCTCCGAGAGCAGGAGGCGTCTCGAGTCGGTCGAACCGGAAGATGTCGCTCTTTTCTCCGCCGCCCCGCTGTGCGGAGAAGCTCAGCCTTTCAGCGGCGGCAACACAAAGAAACTCCCTTTGTTGGCATTTCCGGAAAGGCTGGACCTTTCCGCACAGCAGGGCGGCAGAGCCGCTTGTCGTTGTCAAGGCTTAAGTGTTAGGATGTAGAAATAAGTTGCCTTTTCTATAAACTTACGGTAGGCTCGGTGTGTATGATCCAGCAGCCCCATCCGGCCCAGGGACGTCAGTTACGCGGAACGACGGTAAAGGTGGGCCAGCCACCTGAATTTGAGGGCGGGCGCGGGGTTGTTTGCCAAATTGCACAGCCGAAGAAGCCACGGCATGCTGAATTTAAAGGACTTATTAGCCACGCTTTTCTTCCCCCGGGCGAGCGTCGGACTTAACCCCCGGCGAGGGAGCCGTTGCCAAGCCTATCTGTTGATTCCGCAAGGGGTTGATGATTGGGTTGCCGAGGAGAAGGAGAAAAAGGTTGCTGCATCTAAAGGACTTGCTTAACCGTGTTTCCGCCCTCTGTCGGACTGGCCTTCGGCTCTGTCGGACGACTGAAACGTGGCATGGCCTATCTATTGATTCCGCAAGGGTTGTTGTCCAGGTTGTTGGGGAGAGCAGAAGAACGAGTGCTCTATCTAAAGGACTTGCTAGCCATGTTTCCGCCGAACTGTCGGACGGCCTTCTCGGCTCTGTCGGACGACTGAAACGTGGCATGGCCTATCTACTGATTTCGCAAGGGTTGTTGAGCAGGAATGCTGGGGAGAAGCGGAGAAGGGCTGATCCATCTAAAGGACTTGCTAGCCGTGCTTCCGGCGAGCCTTAAGGGCTTATTTGAAAAGGAGCCCGTTTTTGAGGCCCCTTTTTTGCGCAAAATCGCACCAAATTCCGCCATTTTCTGCCAAAGCGCGGCAGAAATACGGCATAGAATCGACGTTTTCGCGACCGATTTTATTAGAGCGGGCCAAGACCCTGTGGCTCTGAGAGCCATCCCAACGAGCTCCGAACACAGATTGGCCGGCAGGCCGAAAGCGCAAGAGCGCCCCACAGTTATTTGCCGGCAGGCGGTCACAGGATTTCACCAGCGGGTCGCTGGTTGGTTACCGATATGGTTAAACTGAGAAAATTAACCCAGGGACGTAATCGCCATTTCCCCCTGTGGAAATCCGACCTTGGCGGAGAGCCAGTATTGCAAACAAAGTGGTTAGGGGAGACAGTGTCCGTTTTCGGGCGTTTCTTGGGCTACCAAATCGTACCAAGTTTTACCAATTTTTACCAAAAGCGTGCAGTGAAGGGGGTGCGAACAGGCTCGAAGAGGCAGTTAACGGGGGGTGTTTCAGGACCGATTTTATTAAAACGTGTCAAGTCCGGCGGCTCGCGTCAAGGTGTCATTGGCAGTGATGACGGTGCTTGGCCCCCTCTTCTCGGCGATTTTGACCTGGCTGTTCGCGGAATTGCTGCCGGCGGCGACGGCGAGTTTCTCTCTACTCCGAATCCAAAAACGGCGTCATACTACCCGGTGAGTCGAATTGAAAAGAAATGTGAGTTAGCCATCGCGACGCCGAGGCGGGCGGGCGCCTCGCCCGCTGTCGCGGGAGCGTCCCGCTCCCGCTTAGGGGCATTGTGTCGCCGTGGAGCCGCGTTGGGCAAGGCGGAATCGACGGTCGTTA
The DNA here is from genome assembly GCA_035315065.1 of Terriglobia bacterium. Lineage (GTDB taxonomy): Bacteria > Acidobacteriota > Terriglobia > UBA7540 > UBA7540 > DATFYM01. Next base: position 59,203 of record DATFYM010000038.1, on the reverse strand, counting down.
CACGCGGGCAGGATGCCCGCGCCACAGCGGGAGGCGGGACGCCCCCGCTACGTCTGGCGCTCCTGGCCGTGCTCGCAGTCGGGCTGGCTTCCACTTGCCTCCCTGCTCAGAACGGGGGCGGCAGCCTGGAAGGCTCAGTCCTCGACCCAAGTGGCGCGGTGATCCCTGGCGTGGCGATCGAGCTGAGCAATCCGGCCACCGGCTACCGTCGCATCACCGATTCGGACCCGAATGGCTTCTACAGCTTCCCGCTTTTGCCCGTCGGCGCGTACCAACTCCGCCTGGCCAAGCCGGGGTTTGCCCGCAAAGCACTCACCGGCGTCACCATTGAGGTGGCGCAGCAGCTCCGCCTGAACGTGACCCTGGAACTGGCGCGCGGGCAGACGACGGTGGAAGTGGATACGCGGCCGCCGCTGCTCCAGACCTCCTCGCCCGCTGTCGGCGATGAGATCGAAAACCGACGCGTCAGCCAGTTGCCGCTCAACGGCCGCCAGTTCTCGCAACTGGCGCTGCTGGCGGCGGGCGCAACGCCGCCCTATCCCAACGGGGCGACCCAGCAATTCAACACGCCGGCGCAGGGGCTTGGCTTCTCCGTCGACGGCCAGCGTTCCGAGCGCAACAACTTCTCGCTCGACGGCGTCACCCTGATGGAGCCCTTCGCGTACAGCCTCACCGTGAACCCTTCGGTGGACGCCATCCGCGAGTTCCGGGTGGTGGAGAACTCCTACTCCGCCGAGCAGGGCGTCACCTCCGGCGCCCAGGTGGATATTGCCACGCGCTCCGGCTCCAACCGCTTTTCCGGCACGGCCTACGAGTTCCTGCGCAACAGCGCCCTCGACGCCAGGAACTTTTTCGACGATTCCGCGCGTCCCATTCCGCCCTATCGGCAGAACCAGTTCGGGGCGAGCTTGGGTGGTCCCCTCCGGCGCAATCAGACTTTTTTCTTCGCCAACTACGAGGGGTTCCGCGTCCGGCAGAGCGTCACCAATACCACGCTGCTTCCCACCCAGGCCGAGCGGATGGGCGATTTCAGCGGTATTAATCCGATAACAGGTAAGCCCTTTCCTCCTATTATTGATCCTGAAACAGGCCAGCCGTTTGCAAGTAACCAGATTCCGCCTTCGCGACTGGATCCCGTCTCGCAAGCCATCCTGGCGCGCGAGCCGCTGCCCAACCAGATGAACGCTGCGCCCGGCCAGAACAACACCATCAACGTGGGACGCCGCACCGTGGATACGGATCAATTCACCCTGCGGCTCGATCATCGGGTGACCGCCACCAATCAACTGTTCGGCCGGCTGGTGCTGTTCAACAGCAGCCAACTCTTTCCCTTTGTGCCCGACACGTTCGCCCAGAACCCCTCGGCGCCGCCTGGCTTCGGCACCAACAAAGACGATCGCGGCCGCAACCTCGCGCTGGGTCTCACCTCGGAGATTCACCCCACGCTGGTGAACGATTTCCGCTTCGGCGCCATCCAGTACCGGGGCACCAAGGAGGCGCAGAACATCCACAGCGGCTTCCTCGAAAGCCTGGGCATCACGCGCGCCCCCGGAGCAACCAACGACGGCATCCCGGCCATTGACGTTCCCGGCTACGCGGACATGGGCGATAGCGACATTTTCCAGCCGCAGATTCGCAAGGACACCATGTTTCAGGCGACGGATAACGTGGCCTGGGTGAAGGGTCGAAACACGTTCAAGTTCGGCGCCGACTACCGGCGGCTGCGCCTCTTTTACCTGGTGGAAGACTTTGGCCAGGGAGTCTTCGAGTTCAGCGACGGCGCCAGCAGCTCCTCCGGCACCGCGTTCTCGGATTTCCTGCTGGGCCGGCCGTTTCTCTCCTTTGCCCAGGCGGGCAACTCCGGCGGGAACGATCGCGTGAATTACCTCGGCGCCTATTTCGCCGACGAGTTCCACGCCACGCGCCGCCTCGCGCTCAGCTTCGGTCTGCGCGAGGAGTTTTACTCGCCGCCCGTGAACGCGGACGGCCGCGCCTCCATTCTCGATCCCAGCGACGCGGCGCGCTACATCGTCCGCAACGATCGCGGTCAGGCCGCCGGCTTGGTGGCTAGTCCGCTTGTCCAGCAGTTGCAACAGAGCTTCGGCCTCAGCTTCCTCACCTCGCAACCGGCGGGCCTGCCGGCGTCGCTGATCCGGCCCGACTGGCAAGGCTGGGCGCCGCGCCTCGGCTTTGCCTACGACCTGGACGGCCGCGGCGCCACCTCGCTGCGTGGCGGCGTGGGCGTTTTCAATTCGCTGGGCGAGTTGGACTACGCGGCGGAAACGCGCCTCTCCGCGCCGCTCACCGAGTTTCTCTTCGGCCTCGATCTTTGCCGCTTCTACGGACCCGGTGCCTGCGGCCAGCCCTACGCACCCGCCCAATTGAGCTATACGCTCGCCTACAACCTCGGCAACCAGGCGCCCGACGCCATCTCGTCCCCGCCCGGCATTCGCAACGGTTACGTCTACGAATGGAGCCTATCGCTCGAGCATGAGCTGACCTCGAATACGATCCTCTCGGTCAGCACTACGGGCTCCGACGCGCACAAGCTGCCGCGCCGCGCCTTGCAAAACCAGGGCGTGCCCAATCTGCCCGGCGAGCGCCTAGGCTATCACCCGCAGCCGGGGTCGAATCAGTTCGTGCGCGCCACCGACGTGAACTCCAATTACAACGCGCTGGTGGCCCGCCTGGAGCAGCGCTTCGCTCACGGCGTGGCGTTGGTGGCCGGCTACACGTGGGGGAAGTCTATCGACACCGCCTCGGGCTTGCAGGGCACCGATCAGCCGCAGGACAACTACGATTTGAAGGCCGAGCGCGGCCTCTCGGACTTCGACGCGCGCCAGCGGCTGGTGGTTTCGAACACCTGGGACTTGCCTTGGGGCGAGGGGCACCGCTGGATGCAAGACGGCGTCGGCGCGCGCGTCTTCGGGCACTGGCAGGCGGCGAATATCGTCACGATTCAGAGCGGTCAGCCGATGACGGCGGTCCTCTCGACGGCGCTGAGTGGGACCCAATCGAACGGCACCGATCGCCCGAACATGATCGCCAGTCCGACCCTGCCGTCCGCCCAACGCACACCCGACCATTGGTTCAACACCAACGCCTTCGTGCCGCCGCCGCTTTACTTCGACGCCCGAGGCGTCTTCAGCATCCCCGGCAACGAGGGCCGGAACGTGATCACCGGTCCCGGCGTGATCGATTGGGACTTGAGCCTGGAACGTCACGCTCACTTGCCGTTGTTCACAGAGAAAGCCGAGGTAGTGTTCCGCGGCGATTTCTTCAATCTGACCAATCATCCGAACTTCGACCGGCCGGGACTGATTGTCGGCACCGCGGATTTTGGCAGGATCAACTCGGCCGAGAACTCCCGGCAAATTCAGTTCGCGCTGAGGTTAACGTGGTAGAGACAGAGGGGAATTTCCGGTGGACGGTGCGAAGCTCATCCCGGCCGGCGCAGCCCCTGATGCTGCCGCGCTCAGGCTCCTGCCCGCGCTTATTGACTCGACCCCCGGGCCTTCCACGCCTCTCCCTGCCGCATCAGGTCGTCGAGCGAGGCCTGAACCTCCGCGAGTTTCTGCGCCTGCGCCGCATCGTCGGACTCGGCCGCCACCAGAATGGGCGGGGCGATGAAGATCGCTGTACGGCTGAAGGGCTTGGGGATCTCCGACTGGTCCCAGCTCCTTCGGAGCACCCAGGAGCGCTGCGCGGCGATGTGGAAGCAAAGGATGGCGGCGCCGCTCGACTTGGCGAGTTGCACGACCCCCGGCTTGGCCACGAAACGCGGGCCGCGCGGGCCGTCGGGCGTAATGGCGGCTTCGCGACCCTCGCGCAGGGCCCGAATCATCTTCACCGCCACGCGCGAGGCGCGACGGGAGCTCGACCCGCGCGCCGTCAAGTAGCCGTGCCAGTGGATGACGTTGCTGGTGTACTCGCCGTCGAAGTTCTGGCTCACCATGACGACCATGCCGCGCTGGCGCCAGTACCAGATGGCGGCAAAGATCTCGCGGTGCCAGAAGGTCACGATGAAGCTCCGGGCCAGGCGCCGCGCCGCCTCGTAGTTTTCGCGGCCGTGGACCTCCCAGCGCAGGCTGCGCCCGATCAGCACCAAGGCGAGATAGCCAATAACGCTGATCGCCTGAATCTTCAGGCGGTCCCAGAGGGTGAAGGCGCGATCGCCATCGCTGCCGGAGCCATCGCGAGGCATGGCGCCCGGATCAACGGCCGCGGAGGAAAGTTCGAGTTGTTTGCAGGCGTCATCCATGGCACCGGAAAGACCCGCACCGGGCAGTCCCGGAAAGGCTACACTCAAAGCTCACATCCCGTCGTAATGCGGCCCCCCTCCGCCTTCCGGGCAGATCCAGGTGATGATCTGGTAGGGGTCGGCGATGTCGCAGGTCTTGCAGTGGACGCAGTTGGAGGGGTTCAGCTTCAGGTGCTTGCCGGAACCGTCGGCGTTCTCTTCCATCTCGTAGACGGCGGCGGGGCAGAAGAACTGGCAGGGATTGCCGTACTCGCGGGTGCAGCGGCCGTTGCAGAGGTCGTAGTCGGCGATCACCAGGTGCGCCGGCTGGTCCTCCTCGTGGTGGGTCCCCGAGTGGTAGACGTCGGAAAGCTTGGCGAAGGTCAACTGCTCGTCCGGCTTGACGCGTTCATAGGGCACGCCGGAGACCTGGGCCAGACGCTGCATGTGCTCGTGGCCGGGACGCGACCCATAGCGGGCGTGAAGGCCGCGGCCGCCGGTGACCATTTGCAGCGCGCCGTGCACGGCCCCGGCCAGCACACCGTCGTCAAAGCCCTGGTGGTAGTTGCGGACCGGCCACAGTTCCTCCTTGACCCAGCTCGCCTGCCACGCGTCTTCATAGGCTCCGAGTGTAGTCTTCGAGGTGTCGCCCCGGACCAGCGCCGCGTGGATCGCCTCCGCCGCCAGCATCCCCGTCTTCATGGCCAGATGGACGCCCTTCAGCCGCTGGGCGTTGAGGAAGCCGGCGGAATCGCCCACCAGGACGGCCCCGTCCACCGCCGTCGTTGGTATAGAAAAGTAGCCGCCTTCGGGGATGGTCTTGGCTCCGTAACGCACCATCTGCCCGCCCGTCAACAGTTTCTTCACCCAGGGATGAGTCTTGAACTGCTGAAAGGCGTTGTGGGGATCGAAGCGGGGGTCCTGGTAGTCGAGCCCGGAAACCAACCCCACGGAGAGCCGCGTTTCCGACAGCGCATAGATGAAGCCGCCCCCGAACTGCCGGCTGGTCAATGGCCAGCCCGCGGTGTGGACCACCTGCCCGGGCCGGATGCGGCCGGCGGGAATATCCCAAACTTCCTTCACTCCCACCGTGTAGACGTCGGGGTTGCGGCCGCGATCGAGGGCCAACCGTTTGATCATCGACTTGGCCAACGAGCCGCGCGGTCCCTCCGCAAAGACGGTCACCCTGGCGCGCAGGTCGTAGCCGGGCTGGAAGTTGGACTTGGGCCGGCCGTTCTTATCCACGCCTTTGTCGTCGGTGCGCACGCCCACCACGCGGTCGCCCTCGTAGAGCACTTCCATGCCCGCGAAACCGGCGAACAGGTTCACGCCCTCGCGTTCCACCTGCTGTCCCAGCCACTTGGCTAGCCGGTTGAGGGAGATGATGTAGTTGCCGTGGTTGTGGAGGAACGGCGGGGTGACGGGCAGCTTCCACTGGCCGTCGCGGGTGAAGTAGTAGACGGCGTCGCCGGTCACCGGTGATTCCAGGGGCGCGCCCTGGGCCTCGAAGTCGGGGACCAACTCGCGCAGAGCGCGCGGATCGAGAATGGCGCCGGAGAGGCAGTGGGCGCCGATCTCGCTCGCTTTCTCGAGGACGTAGATGTTCTCGGTGGCCAGCGGCGTAGCCGAAGGCTGGTCGCGCCGGGCTTTGAACAGTTGGGCCAGGCGCAGGGCGCAACTGAGCCCGGCAGGGCCGGCGCCTACAATCAGGACATCGGTTTCGAGGGTTTCACGTTCCACGGTGGGCATAACGGTGCCTTCCATCAGCTACGGAAAGTGGTACTCGAGACTCGCAAGCTTGGCCGCCCACCACGGTCCGAGTCTCGAAGTTCGAAGTTCGATTGTCCGCCCTTTATTGGGGCAGGCTGGCGATCTGCTCCTTCAGCGTATTCGCCAGCGTGGCGTCGGAAGCGAACTCCTTCGCCAAGTCCCCATAGATCTTCCGCGCCAGCGCGGGCTGGGTGGACCGCTCAGCGTCGGCCTCGGCCATCAGGGCCATGGCCTTGGGCACAGTCACGGTCGGGTGATCGGCGCGCTGCTGATAGAGCTTGATCGCGTCCGCCGTCCTGCCCGCCCTCACCAGTTCACCGGCCTGGGCGAACTGGGCCAGCGAGGCGACGTCCGGAGCAGAAGCCTCAGCGGCCTGTTGCAATGTCTTGATGGCGGCTGCCGAGTCACCCATGTCCGACTGGCATACGCCAAGGAGGTAGAGGGCGATCTGGCCCGCCTTCCGGCGCCGGTACTTGTCGGCGATCTCTTTGAACTGCGTCAGGGCTTTCTGGTCGCGCGCCTGAACGGTGGGGAAGGAGTCCGTCGCCGCTTCGGGCGTGGGAGCGCCCACATAGGAGTGGTAGGTCTTCAGCGCCGTCCCCAGCGCCATGTTGGCTGCCGCATCCTGGGCGGTGCTGTAACTCCTCCACGCCATGATCGACCCCGCTACCAGAATCGCCACCGCGAGGCCGCCGAGCAGTTCCTTATAGTGCTCCTTGCCGAACTTCTGGAACCACTCGAAGGTAGTGAGGAGTTCGTCCTCTTTGAGCTGGCGGCGCGACATTTTATGCACGATTCATCTCTCCTTGACTGAAACCTGGTGCGTCATCTGTAAGCCTGAGGTCTATACATCATCGTATCAACCGGTGTTGGTGCTCGTCAATAAGTTCTATGCGGCGTGGGTAATTGGCAAGCGCGAGCACTGCCCAATCACTTTCCTGAGCGCAGGGACAGGAAGGCCTGCCTGATCCACCAATGCCTGGAGTTCCATGGCAAGCTGGCGCATTTCGTCGGGCGCCTGGGAACAATGCCAACCGGCGCCGACTTCGGCGAATTTAGTGGAAAGGAATTTACGCATGGCGGCGACCAAAACAAAGCGCGGGATGATCCTGATGATGTTAGTCGCACGACGACGAGCACGTAGTCGTAGAGATCATTGGGATCGAGGCGGTCGATCGCCGGGACCTTGGTCACACTACGTTTATTCTTAAACGGGTCCTCGATAACAATCCCCTCGTCCCGTACCTCCTCGTAGCGCTTTCCGCGGGCGAGAACCGTCACATCAATTCCAGCTTTGTGCAAGCGTGCGGCGCAGACCGAGCCGTGCGGTGTAGGCTGCGCCCTGCCTAAGCATTCCCATGGACACGTCGATCCCGAACACCTCCTTCGACGGCGACGCAACCCGCCGGCCATAGGTGCCGGGGCCGCAGGCGATGTCGAGCACCCGGCCTTGGACCGATTGGACTCTCTGAGATACGGTACTGATCAGTTGGGCGAGGGACGGGCTGTGAAATCCACCGTAGATATCTAGAACGATCGGATACCACAACCTCGTCTCGTAAATGCGTGCCATCTGATCGATGAAACGCATTCTCCTGAGTTCGGGGTCTTTACTTTGAGATAGTTCTTCCCCGATGAAGTCGGGGATGCCCTCCCTGATCGGGTAAGTTTGGGAACAGGCGGGACAGCGGAGCACACCCTCTTCCTGGCGCAACAGACGCTTGCATACGGGGCACGCGTAGATTCCGAGTTCGTTAGATACGGATTTGCCGGCAGTCACCTTCAGGCTCCCAAGTACCAATAATGCCGCTTGTTTCAAACCGCCGTAGACAGGTTCAAGCCGTTCACTTGAAGCGAAGTGCTCCGTAGAATGCCTTCAACAGAATAAGGCCACCGACAACGCCGATGCTGATGCTGAGGAGAACTCCAATCAGAAAATACTCGGCGAAGCGTTTTGACTTAAATTCCGGGTACCGCGCTATCGATTTTGAGATGAGGATCAGTCCGGCCGTGGCTGGCGATTGCAGCAGAAGAGACGTCAAGAGTAGAAACCGTTCCAGCCAACCTATATACATCCCAGCGTTTTCCAGTTCTTCCGCGGTTTGTCCGGCGAGGCCCAAGTCGCCACGAAGCAGGGGCTTGGTAACAAGCCGAACGAGGTGTCCGCCCCCGAAAATTACTCCTATGTACACCACCAGCAGAAGCAAGGTTTGCTCAGCGTGGGATTGAACCCATGTCAGGCCAGCCGTCAATTCGCGGAGGGGAGTCTTGGCGATTAGCTCTGCCGCCACGCAAACCGGAAAGACGTACACGAGCTGGCCAGCCACAAAGGCGAGAGTTCCCTCGGCCTTCGTGGTCAGGCGGACGAGGCTCAGCTTTCCCCGGTCGAAAACAAGATGTACGACCGTCAAGCCGATGATTACGCCGTAGAAATCCAGACTGCGCACCAGCACTGGACTACTCAAACCTAAGAGTACCGCCGCCGAAAGTAGGTGAATCCCACCGTGCTCCACATAAGCAAGTGCGGAGCTGTTCCTTTTCCCCGCAACCAGGCGACCTGATCCGAAGACAAAGTCTGTCAGGAGGTGCGCCAAATAGAGAGCCAGAAAGCTGGTGGCAAACGCATGCATGGAATTATGCAATCCTTCTAATTTGCACGAAAATATGCAACTATGGAAAAGCGGCCTCGATGAACTTTTTCATGGTTTCGATGGTTTCGTCGATCTGCCAAAAGTGGCCTCTTTTTAGACTGCGTGATGCCGTGGAAACACTGATTCTCAGGGCCTTGGCTGCCAAGTCCACTCGCCTTTTGGCGATATAGGCGTCAATGGCTTGCCATTGCTTCTCCGTGGGGTTTCGAGTCAGTGTATCGTGAAGGCCGTATACCAAGTTGGCCACCCGGTCAAATTCCGCCTTGGCGGAACGGAATACGGTGCGAACTTCAAACTTGTGAGCATGGCCATCCTTGGCTTCCACGATGGCTTGCCGCGCCCATTGGAAGGCCAGCCCTCCGAGTTCATTGACAGGGGGACGCAAGGGCTTCGGAACTGGGCCTATGCCGATGCCAATCCGCACTTCGAGCGGCCTCAACCTTCTCCGCAGATCGAATACTAACCAGGGAAGGGCATTCAGTTGCGCGGTGATGGTTTGGAACTCATCGCCAGCCGTAATCGCGTAAGGTAAACTGAGCAGTTCCTGATGTGCAAGGCTGGCGATACGCAGTTTCTGCCTCAGCAAGGAGCGTAAGTTCGGCGTCGAACTGGATCCTATCACGTCCACTATAAGAACGCCCCAAGCTTTAGTATCCATTTGTATCATCTGGTACAATTCTATACTATTGTACGAAAGCGTGCAATCAAAGAAACCGACCGAGGAACGGCTTTGTCACCAGCAATGCCCGGCTGGTGCAGAGCGATAGCCTCTGCGCCTGGAGTTTCTACATTTTTCAGCCCTCTCCCGTGGGGAGAGGGTGGCGAGCGTAGCGAGCCGGGTGAGGGGTCAGTCCGTCCAGCTAGAGTATTAGCGCTTGTTCTCTACGCTGTTATACTCTGCGGATGCGCATCCCGACCCAGCGCGTCCGCGAGCTGCGGCATAACCAAACTGAAGCGGAAAAAGCGGCATGGTACCTGCTGCGGAGCCGGCGGCTGAGCGCCAAAGTTCGACGCCAATGCCGCATCGAGAAGCGGGTGGTCGATTTCTATTGCTTCGAACATCGCCTGGCCATCGAGCTTGATGGTGGCGTTCACTCGCAGCCAAGCCAAATGCGGAGAGACGCCGCAAAAGAAGATTACCTCAGAACGATCGGCGTAAGCCTGCTGCGGATTCCGAATGGACTGGTGCTGGAAGATCCGGAGGTGTTCGTGCGCCAAGTGCGGGAGCAGATCGCGACGACCGGGGGCTCGGGTGGGGCCCGGTGAATCAATGACCCCTCACCCGGCTCGCTACGCTCGCCACCCTCTCCCCAAGGGAGAAAGCTGAAAATGTAGAAACTCCAGCCGTGGGGTGGCCCTGCCCTTCCGGCAGCCCCCTGCGTGGTGAGAAACTCGGGCTCGGGCTCGGGCTGGGCTAGGAGCGGGCGAGGGCTTAGGTCAACCTTGATTCGATAACGCGACGCCAAGGAAAGCCGCAGACCGCAAAGTCGGCGGTTTGACGCTACCCTTGCTTGGGAGCAGACGACGTGCTGCAATTCACAGGCGCAATTCGATGTAGACCAGATAGCCAGCCAGCGCCAAGCCGATCAGCGCCACGAGGCTACCCAGGAAGTCGACCACAAAACCAGCCGGCTCGAAGGTTCCGGATTCCAACTGCTCACGCGGTAGCGAAGCAGGCCGGCGAGGGTCAACACCACCCCGGCTACAATCGCAATCATACCGAACCAAACCGAAAGGCCTGCTGTCCGTGACTCGCGGCCTTGAATTTGCATGAACTGCCGAATGGCAATGACGAAGCGCCCGATGGCAAAACCCAACACGACAATTGCGATGCCCGTGCGCACCCAAGCCAGGAAGGTGCGCTGATTGGCGAGATGGTCGCGGGCACGATTGGGATTCTCGCCGACAGTTAACCGATTGTCATCGGCCCTTGAATCCGGCATGGCATCCTCTGAATTACAATTCTCCAAAGTTCTTTGCGTCGCGCGAAGAATTAAGTTAGAGCCGGTTACGGCGGATCAGTTCGGTAGGTCCGCGGATTTTGCGGTCAATGGGAGACGGTACCGCGGACCTCTATCAGGTATCAGTGAAGTATTTGGCTTCCCTCGGGAAGATCCGCGGACCCCAATAATACGGGGCCCGCGGTTTGGGAGAAGGGCGATGCTTCGCAACGCATAGCGATTCGCTCTGCGCCAGCCACGCGGTCTGGTCAGAGCACTCGGCACGCCTCGTCAAATTCAAGGCGCGGGTTGCGGGGATAGAGCTTACTTCGATCACCGTAGCCGAGATTGCAGAGGAAATTAACTTTCCATTTGCCGTCGGGAAAGAATTCCGCGTTCACTTTCGCGTGGTCGAAACCGGACATGGGCCCACAATCAAGTCCCACGGCCCGAGCGGCCAGTATGAAATAGCCACCCTCCAGCGAACTGTTGCGGAAGGCCGTTTCATCGATCAATGCCTGATTCCCCGCAAAATAGGAACGCATGTCGGCGTGAGGAAATAGCCGGGGAAGTTGCTCATAGAACTCAGTGTCCCAGGCGACAATCACCGTGACCGGCGCCGCTTTGGTTTTTTCCACGTTGAGAGGAGCAAGGGCGGGCAGAAGGCGTGCCTTGGCCGCTTCGCTTTCGAGAAATACGAAACGGGCAGGACTCGAATTCGCGCTGGTCGGTCCCCAACGCGCGAGGTCATAAACTTCCCGCAGGGTTTTGACGGGGATGCGCCCGGGAAGCCAGGCGGAATGCGTCCGGGCCTGAAGGAACAGTTGGTTGAGGGACTGGCGAGCGATTGTGGCCGGATGCGGAGCGCTTGGTGTTTCTGTCATTGTTCCTGCCTCTTCAGTTTTGTTGGTCACGTTAAATTAGATGCGATGGAGTGATTCTTGGCGCCTAACCTCCCAGCGATCTCCAGGCTGGATTTAGGGTCATACGACCGCTTAACCTGAAACGGAAGTCAAAATCTCGCGTCTCATCCGTATCGGCCGGCTCCCGGTTTTGCTGCGGCACCGACGGGAGCCGCTCCCGCTGCCTCTCCCTCGCCGGAAACGCCCCGGGTTGCGCCGCGCTGATGGCCTTAGAATCATAACTTGCTTCTCTCTAAGAATCTAGCTATATTGTAGCCAGAATGCGGCACGAGATCGTACTCTCGCCGGAAGCAGTGGACGACTTGCGGAACTCGAGTGCCCACCTGGGCTCGGCGGTGCGGGACGCCATGGAAACGCATCTGCGGCACCAGCCGACCAGGGTGAGCAAGAGCAGGATCAAGCGTCTCAGTGGGCTCTCGCGCCCGCAGTACCGGCTCCGCGTCGGCGACGTGCGCGTCTTCTACGATGTGGCAGAAGGAACGGTCGAAGTTCTGGGAATCGTGCTCAAGCCAGCCGTCGAAGCGTGGTTAAGAAAGGCAGGTGAGACATAAAATGAAGAAGGTAGCGCTGTCGGCAGTGAAAGACGATCTTTCCAAATTCCTGCGTTTGGCGGAAAAAGGCGACATTGTGATCACCCGCCATGGCCGGCCGGCGGGAATCCTGATCGGCTTCGCGTCGGAGGACGACTGGTTTGATTATCGCCTGGAAAATGATCCTCGGTTCCTGCGTCGCATGGAAAGTGCGAGGCAAAGCATTCGGGCGGGCCAAGGCGTCCGGCTTGAGGATATAGCGAAATAGAACCTTCGGCTGGATGAGGAAGCCCTAGTGAGAACCGCGGACCTGCGCCTGCGCCGGTCTCTTTGCGGATATGACGCTGGTTGCGATTCACAGGCGCAGTTCGATGTAGACCAGATAGCCACCCAACGCCAAGCCAAACAACGCCATGAGAACACCTACGAAATCGACCACAAAACCAGCCGGCTCGAAGGTTCCGGATTCCAACTGAGCACGTGTCCGGCGGTAGCGAAGCAGGCCGGCGAGTGTCAACACCACCCCGGCTACAATCGCAATCATACCGAACCAAACCGAAAGGCCTGCTGTCCGTGACTCGCGGCCTTGAATTTGCATGAATTGCCGAATGGCAATGGCGAAGCGCCCGATGGCAAAACCGAATACCACAATTGCGATGCCCGTGCGCACCCAAGCAAGGAAGGTGCGCTCATTCGCGAGATGGTCGCGGGCACGATTGGGATTCTCGCTGCCAGTTAACCGATTGTCATTGGCCCTTGAATCCCGCATGGCATCCTCCGGGAATCCGAAGGTTCGTTACAGTGCCGCCTAATCTAGCCGTCATGTCATCCTGAGCGCAGCGAAGGACCTCGCTCTGCTCTTGAAACGGAAGATCCGAAGCAAGGTCCTTCGCGGCGCTCAGGATGACATGACGGGAAACCTGGACAGCACCAATGGTTGCGATAGTTGGGGTATATTTGCAATAGGGGACTATTCTACCGCCTTCTCCAGCAGGGCGCCCACACCGGCGATGCTCTTCACCAACACATCGGGGATCTCGTGCCGCTGCTGGAGGTAGTCAGGGCTGTTGTAAGAGAGCCAGACCTTGCCATCTTCGTCTTCCCATGCCAACGCCTTTAACGGCAGATCGATGGCAAGAGTCGGCGAGGCGACCATTAGAGGCGTGCCAGCCTTCGGACTCCCGAAAATAATGAGTTGAGTTGGGCGCATCGTCAAGCCGACCTTCTCGGCTTCGCCGCTGTGATCGACGCGCGCAAATATCGTAAGATTCTTGGCAGGCAGCACGGACTCAAGCCGCTTCAGTGTTTCCGGAACTGAGTAGGGACTCCTGAGGTGAACTAGCCCGTTATCTAGAACGGAAACCATACCCATCCTCCTTAATAACCTGGATTGGCCAGCACGAATCATAGCCTCGGTCCGGAGCAGAGTCAATAAACGGGGGTCGGAATGGTGAATAGTGAATAGTGAATAGTGAATTGAAGATGAAGCTCCGACTGGCGTCTTCTTTCACTATTCACCATTCACTATTCACAATTCCGACCACTTATGAGCCAACGTGGAACGTACCCACCAAGCTCAGGCTGGGCATGCTGGAGGAATTGCCGAGATAAACGGCGTAATCGCCGGCGGCGGTTTGCCAACGGCTGGAACTGGTGTCCCAATACGACAAGGGATGGGAGGAGTCGTTCGCGTCCACCTCGATGGTCACCTGCTGCTGCGCGCCCGGTTGCAGTGAGACCTTCTGCCAGCCGACGAGGCGCTTGGGCGGCTCACCCGTGCTGGACGGCAGCCCCAGATAGACCTGCGCGACCTCGGCGCCGGCACGCGAACCCTTATTGGTGAGCGTAAACGTCACCTGGAAGTTCGGGTTGCTCCTCGCCAGGTTGTTGACGAGGCGTGGGCGCGCGAACGAGAAAGTGGTGTAGGACAGTCCGAAGCCGAAGGGAAAGAGCGGCACGATGTTTTTGGCGTCGTACCATTTGTACCCGACGTTGAAGCCGTCGGAGTAGTTCACCGGGAAGGGTGTGGTGGAATCGGGCGGAGCGGCGATGGTGGGGTGCGGCAGATCAGCTACGCGGGCCGGGAAGGTGATGGGCAGCTTGCCCGAGGGATTGACGGCGCCAAAGAGGAGATCAGCGAGCGCAGCCCCACCGCGCTGGCCCGGATACCAGGCTTCCAGCACCGCGCTGACGCTGTTCAGCCATGGCATCACCAGCGCCCCGCCACTTTCGATGACGACGATGGTGTGCGGATTCGCCGCCGCCACCGCCGCCACCAGCGCATCCTGATTGATGGGCTTGGAGTGGATAAGATCGGTCAGATTCAGGCTGGGAACGTCCATGCCCTCGCTCGTCCACTGACTGACGAACACAATGGCTACTTGAGAGGAGGCGGCCAGCGAAGCCGCCGTTTGGGAATCAGTCCCGTCGGCGAATTGTACGGTTGCATTGGGAGCCAGCGCCTTGATCGCCTGGAGCGGAGACGACGGATCCCAGACCACCGGCGCCCAGCAAGGCGGACAGGGGGAGCCTTCCGTGAGAGCAGCCCCACCCGTAGGCATCACCTGCGCCGAACCGCCGCCGGAAAGAACTCCAATGTCGGCGTGAGACCCAATGATCGCGACGGACTTGAGGGCGGAAGCGTTGAGCGGAAGCTGCCCGCCGGCGTTCTTCAGCAGAACGGCTCCCTGCTCCTCCGTCTCCTGAGCTGCGGCACCGTCCGTAGTGGTGTCGATGGGCTGGACCTTCGATGGATGGTCGAAGATTCCCACCTGGAACATGGCGCGCAGGATGCGATGCACCATGTTATCGAGGCGCGACTGTGGCACTTGGCCTTTCTGAACCGCCTTTCCTAGGGATCCGAAGAAGGCGGGGTTCGGCTGTTCCTCGTCGAGACCGGCCAGCGCGGCGGCCGCGGTGCTGTGAGTCGCCCACCAGTCGGACATGACGAAGCCCGCGAAGCTCCAATCGCCCTTGAGGATGTCGTTAAGGAGATGAGGGTTCTCGCAGGCATACGTGCCGTTCACCAGATTGTACGAGCACATCACCGACTGCACATTGGACTCCTTGAGGCCGATCTCGAAGGCCAGCAGGTCGCTTTCACGCGCCCCGCGCTCGTCGATCTGCACGTTGGCCGTGTTGCGGCCGCTCTCCTGATCGTTCAGGGCAAAGTGCTTGATGTCGGCGAGCAGATACTGATCTTGAATGGCACGAAGGTGAGCGGCCGTGATGCGCCCCGCCAGAATGGGGTCCTCGCCCTTGGTTTCAAAGGTGCGGCCGTCGCGCGGCTCGCGGCCGATCAGGTTAACGTTGCCGCCCAGATCGACGTTCATCCCGTAATCCCTCATTTCGGCGCCGATCACCTGGCCGTACTTGTAGGCCTCGTTTGTGTCCCAAGAGGCGGCGCTGGCGATGGAAGACGGCAGGGCGGTGGCTGGTCCTACGCTGTTGCCAACCCCGAGGCTGCCGTCGGCCAGATAAAGATCGGGAATGTTGAGCGAGGGTATGCCCGGAACAAAGCCGGCGGCGCCGCGCGGGATGGGCTTATTAGAGTTCGAGGAATCCCCCGCGCCACGCACGAGCTGGAGTTTCTGGTCCTGCGTCATCTTGGCCAGCACGGCGTCGGCGCGTTGGTCAGCGGTCAGCGATGGCGAGGGCAGGGGAGTCGTGGGCATAACCGAAGCGGAGTTCTGGTTACCGGAGCACGCCACGAGCAAGGCGACGAGTGGGAGAATCAGTGCCCCAGCCGCGAATATCCGGGCGAAATCGCACCCACCGGGCAGTCGGCGGGATTGCCGGCCCCCTGAGGCCTTCAAACGACTGGCATGAGGCCCTCCCGTCCCATCAGATGTTGCTGAGACTCTCTTGGTGTGCAATCGTGTTCCCTGCATGACTAACCCCCTGGCGCCTCGGGGCTTCCGGCGCGACCCTTCCTTTTCGACTTCGAAGCCAATGGCAGTGTACTGCGACGCGGTGCTTTTGCCAAGCCGTCTAACCGACCAAATCGCTGCCCCTTCTTTTTCCCCTTGCGCTTCGTCAAAAGAGCCTGTTATCATGCCTTGTAGAAGTGAAAAGGGAGTGTACTATGACCGATCCACGAATCGACCTGCCGCAAGGCACCTTGGACCTGCTGATCCTTCGCACCCTGGCGCTGGGACCGCAGCACGGTTGGGCAATTTCCGAGCGCATACACCAGATTTCGAGCAAGGTTCTGTTGATCCAACAGGGCTCTCTCTATCCGGCGCTTCATCGGCTGGAGCGCCGCGGCTGGATCAAGGCCCACTGGGGAGCGTCCGAGAACAATCGCCGCGCGAAGTTCTACGCATTGACGGCCAGCGGGCGCAGGCAGCTTGAAGCCGAAGAGGGCGCTTGGCGCAAGCTGACCGCCGCCGTGGCCCAAGTGCTCGAGACTGTATAAGGAGGATGACATGTTCAGTGACCTGCACTTTCGCTTGCGCGCCTTATTCCGGCGCGGCGCGGTGGAAGGCGAACTGGACGAGGAGTTGCGCGCACACTTCGAGCGCCAGGTGGAAAAACACGTCCAATCGGGCCTGACGCGGGAGGAAGCGCTACGCCGCACGCGCCTCGAGTTCGGCGGGCTGGATCAGATCAAAGAGGAATGCCGCGACGCCCGCGGCGTCCATTTCCTCGAAACACTCTGGAAGGACCTTCGCTACGGCGCGCGGATGCTGCGAAAGAACCCGGGCTTCACGATGGTTGCGGTACTGACGTTAGCGCTGGGCATCGGCGCCACGACGGCGATCTTCAGCGCCGTGAACCCAATCCTGCTCGAGTCGTTGCCGTACCCGCATCCCGACCGGATTATGGCGATCTGGGAGATCCCTACGAATGGGTCGCGGAACGACGCAACGTTTGGCATGTATCGCGGACTGGCAGAGCGGAATCACTCCTTCGACGCGCTCGCCGTGATGGAACCCTGGCAGACGACCAAGACCGGAGCGGGCCAGCCGGAACGCTACGAAGGGCAACGCGTCAGTGCGAGCTACTTCCGCGTTTTGGGCGTCGAGCCGGCCATCGGCAGAGACTTCCAGTCTTCGGAGGACCGCCTCCATGGCCCCAACGTGGTGATCCTCAGCGACAGGCTCTGGCGGCGGCGTTTCGCCGGTGATCGCGCGATTGTCGAGCGCCAGATCACTCTCGAAGAGTTTGCGGGATACGGGTTTGCCACCAGCGACAGCTATACCGTTATCGGCGTGATGCCGAGTGATTTTGACAATGTCTTGTACCCGTCGGCCGAGTTGTGGGCGCCGCTGCAGTACGATATATCGCAGGGACGGGCGTGGGGACATCACCTGCGAATGGTTGGGCGGCTCCGGCCGGGTACCAGTGCCGATCAAGCGATGCAAGAACTCAACCTGCTTGGTCCCGACGTGTTGAAGGAGCAACATCCGGATTCGTATGGCTCCGAGGTCAAGTTCTCGATCCTTTCGCTGCAGGATGACATCACGCGCGGCGTAAAGCCGGCGCTCCTCGCCATCTTCGGCGCGGTGGTGCTGGTGCTCGTGATCGCCTGCGTCAATGTGACAAACCTCGTTCTCGCCCGCGGTGTGCACCGGCGAGGCGAATTCGCGTTGCGCTCCGCGCTCGGCGCCAACCGCAGCCGACTCGTCGCGCAAATGCTCACGGAGAGCCTCCTCCTGGCCGCGATGGGCGGCGTGGCCGGAATGGCGGTGGCGATGCTCGGCGTGCGGGCCTTGGCGGCGCTCAGCCCACCGGAGCTGCCGCGCCTGGGCGCGATCGGCGTCAATGGGGCCGTGTTCGCCTTCGGATTGGCCGTCAGCGCCCTGATCGGCCTGGCCTTCGGGTTGACTCCGGCGATTCACGCGGCGCGCAGCGATCCGCACCGGGACCTTCAACAAGGCTCGCCGCGGGCCACCCGTAGGCACCGGCGCGTCCGGAGCGCGCTGGTGGTGGCGGAAGTCGCGCTAGCTCTCGTGCTGCTGGTAAGCTCGGGACTGCTGCTGCGGAGCCTCCAGCGCCTGTTCGCGGTTCCGGTGGGCTTCAATGCATCACACTTGCTCACGATGCAGGTGGAGGAAGTCGGCCATCGATACGACGAAGACAGCATCCGGTATCGATTCTTTGCGCAGGCGCTGGAAGCGGTCCGGCGCCTGCCCGGCATCACGTCAGCGGCCTTCACTAGCCAGTTGCCGCTGAGCGGCGATTATGACGCCTATGGCGTGACCTTCGAGCGGGACTACAATTCCAGGGAAGGTTACGAGGTGTTTCGATATGCCGTGACGCCGGGTTACTTCGAAACAATCGGCATCCCGCTAAGGCAGGGCCGCTTCATCGACCAGGGCGATCGTGTCGGCACTCCGCCTGTCGCGCTGATCAACGAATCTCTTGCGAAGCGCAAGTTCGCAGGTCAGAGACCCATTGGCCAGCGAATTCACATCGGTCCCCCAAACATCTGGTACACCATCGTCGGCGTGGTCGGCGACGTCAAGCAGATGTCGTTGGCGCTGAGCCAAGAGGACGCCGTGTACATCGCGACGAACCAGTGGCACTGGGCGGATACGGTGATGTCGCTCGTGATCCGGACGCGCGGCGATGCAGCCTCACTCACTCCTGCCATCCGCCAGGCGATCTGGTCTGTGGACAAGGACGAACCCATTGAGCGTGTCGCGACCATGGACGATTTGCTCGCGGCCTCGGCGGCACAGCGGCGCTTTGCGCTGATCATTTTTGAGGCGTTCGCCCTCACGGCGCTGGTGCTTGCGGCGGCAGGCATCTACGGAGTGCTCGCCGGCAGCGTTGCTGAGCGTACGCACGAGATCGGAGTGCGCTTGGCGCTGGGTGCACGTCGCGGGAGCATCGTCGGCTTAGTTGTTCGTCAGGGGATGATGCTCACCGGGCTCGGCGTCGCCATCGGGCTGGCGGGGGCGGCGGCGGCGAGTCAGGCCATCGCCGCGATGCTGTTCGGCGTCTCACAGCTCGACCCGGTGACATACCTTGGCGTGATCGCACTGCTGGCAGGCGTGTCGGTGCTCGCGTGCGTGGTGCCGGCCCGGCGTGCGGTGCGCGTTGATCCTATGGTCGCTTTGCGGTACGAGTAAGTCATGATCGCTTCGCGCCTTGGAGTGCGGTAGCGCAGCTATCGCCTTGACGCTTGGGGTCCGCGCTCGGCGCGAAAGGCGGCAGCTCCGCTGTCGCAGTCCAAGGCAGCTTGCTCATTTACCGGTGGCTGGTGGCAACGCATCACGACCGCTAGGCTGCCAGAGTTGGATGGGATTGCCCTAGGGATCCTGGAGTCGCGCAAACAGACCATTGGGATAGGTCTCGGGATCAACCTCTACGGCGGTGCCGGCGTTCTGTAGCTGCGCCACCATGGCAGCGAGGTTCCGAACGCGGAAGTTGATCATCCACATTTGGTCTGGGCGACCGAAGTAGGAAGTGTCGAGTCGAAATGGTGCGAAGACGGTTGGTCGCGCTTCCTGTTGCCAAGGATCGTGCTCGTAGTCGGCGGGTACCGGACTGACGCCCAAGTGCTGGGAATACCAGTTGGCGAGGCCTTCTGGGTCTCGCGCTCGAAAGAAGAACCCGCCGATCCCATGAACTCGTTCCATTAACGCCTCCCCCAACGTTAGCGATGGCGAGCCGTACACCCACCGCCGGACTGCTGCCTGGCCTAACCGTCGTCCTCTAGATGAGAAGATAGAATACATCGGTCCGGAGTTTAGTTGGGTCATCATTCCAATGGCCGTAAATCTCCCAGAACGGGCCGGCGAGGGTCCGGCCATTGTCTTTGCACCAATTGCGGACCGCGGAATGGGCCTCGCCAAGTTTGGCGTACGGCCCGATGTGGACCGCCGTGGCCACCGTCCCGCCGGGCGTCGCCGAACAGACCACTCTCCCCTCTCCCTCGAAGGGCGCGACCACTTTCACGCCTGCCTCGATCGGCATACCTTGGTCATTCTGGAGCAATCCCTTGTCCCATTGGTCAAAATAGAGGAAGACATTCAGCCCCTCATGCTTGACGTGAGGATTCGCTTTCAGGAACTTCCATACCTCGTCGAGAAGCGCGAACAGATGATCGATGTAATTCTGCGCATTGCCGTAACCGCGCCCGGCTGCCAGAGGCTGCGGGCTAACGTCATGTATCTGAACTTCATACCGCACGACTTTTCCTTCTATATGCAACGTCATTAGTGGACGCCGAAAACCTCCCAAGCATGTCATTCTGAGCATAGCGAAGAATCTGTCTTCTTGGCTCTTCCGACTGGTTGGAATGGAAGAGGGATCCTTCGCTACGCTCAGAATGACATCCCGACGGTCGGGCTTCTCCCCTTCGAAAAATTGACGATTGCCGATTGCCGATTGCCGATTGAAAAAGAAGACGGGCAATTCTTGCCGCTCGGTCTTTCAATCGACAATCGTCAATCGTAAGTCGTCAATCACTCGTACCGAAGCGCCACCATCGGATCCACCTTGGTGGCGCGCTGTGCGGGAAGGTAGCTGGCCAGAAGCGCCACGACGGCGAGCACCGCTGCCGTCGACCCGAGGACGGTGGGATCGGTAGGTCTCACCCCATAGAGAAGTGAGCCCAGCAGCCGCGTGAGACCAAGGGAGCCGGCGACGCCCAATCCGATCCCAGCCAGCACCCAGATCATACTTCCTTTCACCATGAGGCGCAGCACGTCCGCGGTGCGCGCGCCAAGCGCCATGCGGATACCGATCTCCTGCGTGCGCTGGGTCACGGAGTGGCTGACTACGCCGACGATGCCGACAGCGGCGAGCACCAGCGCCAACGCGGAGAACGCGCCCAGCAGGAGCATGGGAAAACGCCTCGATCCCGTCGAGTCGTGCACGATGTTCTCCATCGTATCGACGCCGGAGACGGGCCGGTCGGGCAAGACCTCCAACAGGGCTTTCTTGACCGGGGCGGTGAACGTGGCCGGCGCGCTGGTGGTGCGGACGACGATGCTCATCACCGGCCAGCCGGCTTGCGTGTAAGGCCGGAAGAACTGCCGGTCCACATCCTCGTCAAGCCCCGTGTAGTGCACGTCTCCAACCACGCCCACCACCGTGAGGCGCGGGCCATCGGAGCCGCCGAGCCGGATCGCCCTGCCGATGGGGTCTTCCTTGGGCCAGAACTTTCGCGCCATGGTCTCATTGATGACGATCACTCCCGGCGAGCTCAGGGTATCCTGGTGGGTAAATTCTCGGCCCTTCAGGATAGGAATGCCCATCGTCCGGAAATAGTTCGGGCAAGCAACACTGTAGCTTGCGCCGGGCATGTGCTCAGGGTCGGCCGCGGGCTGACCTTCAACCTGGAAACCTCGGCCGGCGTTTCCTTCAAAGGGCAAATGCGCGACCGCGCCGGCGGATATCACGCCGGGGATGGCGCCGATGTGTTCGTCGATATCCTGGCAAAAGCGGGGCAGCCCGGGCGGCCCGTTGTAAATAATCTCCTGCGGGACCGACATCTGCATGGTAAGCACATTCTTCGGATTCAGCCCGGGATCGACCCCGAGCAATCGCGCCATGCTTTTGATCATGAGTCCGGCGCCGCAAAGCACCACCAGGGCCAGCGCGACCTCGGAGGCCACCAGAGCGTGACGTAAACGACTGCCCCCGCCCTGAGTCGATTCGCGCCCGCCTTCCTTGAGAGGCTGGTTGACGTTGGCGCGCAAGGCGCTGAGTGCCGGCGCCAGGCCAAACAAGATTCCGGTGAGGCAGGAGATCAGCATCGCGAAGCCAAACACCCGGCCGTCGATGCTGATCGAATCGATCTGCCGCAGCGGAAGGTGCATGGCATCGAGCCGGAAAACACGAAACAACAGCTTGGTGCTCCAGACTGCCAACAGAAGTCCGGAGGCGCCGCCCACGAGAGCCAGCACCACGCTCTCGGTAAGCAACTGCCTGGCCAGTCGCAAGCCTGGGGCGCCCAGCGCGCGCCGGATGGCGAATTCTTTCGCTCGCCCCGCGCCGCGCGCCAGCAGCAGGTTGGCAACGTTCACGCAGGCGATGAGCAGCACGAATCCTACTGCCGCCAGGAGCGCCACCATGGTGCGGCGGAGGCCTTCCATTTCGAAGTCGCTCATCGGCGTTACCGTGGCGCCCATTCCGGGGTCTTCCTTGGGGTATTGTTGCGACAGGTGGCTGCCGATCGCCTCCATCTCGGCCCGCGCCTGGGCTATGGTGACACCGGCCTTGAGTCGCGCCAAGGCGACGAAGCTGTTGTCGGTTCGACCAAAATCCGTCTTGGTGTAGCCGACGGGTACCCAGAGCTGGCGGGGTCCGCTCCAAAACTGCCACTGGAATTGGCGCGGCATTACGCCTACCACGGTGAAGTCCTCGCCGTCGACCTTGATGGTCTTGCCCACCAGAGCCGGCTCGCCGTTGTAGCGCCGCATCCAGAGGCCGTAGCTCAGAACGACAACGCGATCGCGCCCCAAGGTCTCTTCTTCGGGGAGAAATGTTCGACCCAAGAGAGGCTTCACTCCCAGCACGTCGAAGAACCCGGAGGAGACCCGCAGCCCGGATACTTGCTCCGCCTCCTGCTTGTCGCCCGTGGCGGAAAGATTGTAGCCGCGCCCGGCGGAGTCGAAGATAGCCATACTCTCAAACGAACGGCTTTGCCGCTGAAAGTCCCAGAAGTTGGGCCCGGAGACGATGTTCCAGTTATCGGGCCCCTTGCCGTAGGTCTGCCACACCAGCACCAGTCCCTCCGGGTGGGGGAAGGGAATGGGCTTGAGCAGGGTGGTGTTGATCACGCTGAAGATGGTGGTGTTGGCGCCGATGCCCAGCGCCAGAGTGACCACCGCGATCAGCG
Source organism: Terriglobia bacterium (assembly GCA_035315065.1). Lineage (GTDB taxonomy): Bacteria > Acidobacteriota > Terriglobia > UBA7540 > UBA7540 > DATFYM01. Next base: position 36,351 of record DATFYM010000038.1, on the reverse strand, counting down.
TGAAGCCGGGGCTCTTGAACATCATGCGGAGGCCGTACTTTAAGTCCTGGAGCAGCGTTCCCATATTATTGTTCTCCGACTCCGGGCGATTTGAGTCTTCATTCGGTATGAAAGGGTAAAGGGTAAAGGATGAAACCACTCGGCCTTTACCCTTTACCCTTCACACTTTACACTTCTTCACTCGTACCGCAGCGCCTCCACCGGATCCACCTGGGTGGCCCGATACGCTGGGATGTAGCAGGCGGCGAGTGCCACCACGATCAGCAGGATCGGAGCCAACGCGAACGTGACCGGATCGGTGGGGCGCACTCCATAGAGCAGGCTGGCGATGAAACGCGTCAAGCCCCACGCGCCGGCCAGTCCGACCGCGACGCCCGCCAGCGCCATGCGCAGACCTTCGCCAACCACCATTCCGAGCACGTTGCCGCGCCCAGCGCCGAGAGCCATCCGGATGCCCAACTCGTGGGTGCGTTGCGCCACCGAATGAGCGATGACGCCGTAGATTCCCACCGCCGCCAGCAGCAGCGCCAGCCCCGCGAACAGCCCCATCAGCAAGGCCATGAAACGCTGCTGCGCGGAGTTCTCGTGAACCACCTCCGCCAGCTCGCGCGGCTGAAAAACCGGCAATTGGCTGTCGAGTTCGTGAACCGTAGCCGTGACCGCGGAAAGCTGGCTCAATGGGGGAGTGGAGCTTCGAACCACCATCGTCAAGCCGGAGTACGCGTTCTGAAACTCGGGGAAGTAGGCTTCGGGCGCCACCCGGTCCTGATCGAGGCCGTACTCGCGTACGTCGCCTACTTCACCGACCACGGTGTCCCACTTGGGCTTCTCCTTGTCCTGCGAAAATCGCTTGCCGATGGGGTCCTGGTTGGGCCAGAAGCGGTCGGCCATGGCGTGGTTGACGATCGCGACCAGCGGCGCCTTCGGCGCGTCGCTGGGGATGAAGTCGCGGCCCCTGAGAATCGGGATCCGCAGGGTCTGGAAATAGCCCGGCATCACCGTGCACCACTCCACCAGGGGGCTCGACCACATGTTCTTAGGGGCGGCCTGGCCTTCCACGATGAGGGTGCCGTTGCTGCCGCCCTCCAGCGGCAAAGTGGACGTGAACGAAGCGGAGGTGACTCCCGGAAGCGTTTGGAGACTTTCCTGTAGTCGCTGATAGAACGAGCCACGCTCCTCGTCTTTCATGTATCTCGCTTCGGGCAGGGACACCTGCGCAGTCAGAACGCTCCGGGAGTCAAAGCCGGGCTCGACTCCCAGCAGCCTAACCAAACTCTTCAGGGCCAGGCCCGCTCCCACCGACATCATCAGCGCCAGAGCGATTTCGCCTGCCGTCAGCAGCGTGCGCGACACGCGATGGGGCGTGGCCACCGTCCTCATGCTTTCCTTGAGGGTGGATTGAAGATCGGGGTTGGAGCTTTGAAGCGCGGGAACCAGTCCGGCCAAGCTGCCGGCCAGGAAGGCGACGAGGAATGTGAAAGCGAATACGGGAGCGTCCAGCTTCACCGCGAAAATCTCCGGAACGTAGCCGAGGGGAGCCGCGTGGAGCAGCAAGCGGAGAGCGGCCAAGCCCACCAACAGTCCCGCGGCGCCGCCCACCAGGAAGAGCAGCACACCCTCGGTCAGCAACTGCCGGATCAGCCTCCACCGGCCGCAGCCTACCGCCACGCGCACGGCGATCTCGTGCTGGCGTCCCACCGCCTTGGCGAGCATCAAGTTGGCCACGTTGACGCAGGCAATGAGCATCAGAAAACCAACGGTTGCGAAGAGCACCAGCAGCGCCGGGCGGACGTTCTCGGTCAACCGGCCCTGGAGCGTCACCACCTTGGCGACGACGCCGGTGTTGGTGTCGGGATACTGCTGCGTAAGCTGGTTGGAAATTGTTTCCATGTCAGCCTTGGCGCGGTCGAGCGTGACTCCGGACTTCATTCGCCCAATCACCCACATCCAGTGATTACCGCGCGATTTCCGCCAATCCGGTTTTTGGAGGTTGATGGGAATCCAGTACTCCGGTTTGTTGCCCCAGATGTGCGGGAACTGGAAGTCGCGAGGCATCACGCCGGCCACGATCATGGGTCGCCCATCCAGCGTGATCTTGGTGCCGACCACGCTGCGGTCGCCGCCAAAGGCGCGCTGCCACAGGCCGTGACTGAGAATCACCACGCCGTCGTGTCCCGACTGGGTTTCGTCGGTGGTGAAATTGCGGCCCAGGAAGGGCGTGGCGCCAAGCAGGGGGAAGATCTCCGGCGAGACCTCGAAGCCCTCGAGTTGAAGCGGTTCGGCAGTTCCGGTGAGCGTCGCGCTGGCGATGGTGACCGCAGCCATGCCGTCAAACACCTTGTTCTGCGCCTTCCAGTCCACAAAATCAGGACCAGTATCCGGATACAGGTTTCCCGGGCCACTGGGTTCCGTGACCCAGATCGTCACCAGGCGCGTCGCGTCCGGATAAGGCAGGGGTTTCAAGACCACGGCATTCACCACGCTGAAAATGGCCGTGTTCACCCCGATGCCGAGCGCCAGCGTGATCAACGCCACGGCAGTGAAGCCGGGACTCTTCACCATCATGCGAAGGGCGTACCTGAGGTCCTGCATCAAGGTTGTCATGGATCTTCCCTCTTTCAATCGTCCTTATTGTTGGATCATGAATTGTCGATTGACGATTGTCGATTGACGATTGGAAGAGAAAACGCAACCCGATCAAATACAATCGACGGTTGACCAGGTTCCTTGCGTCTTCTTTTTCAATCGTCAATCGTCAATCGACAATCGTCAATTCTTCGACACCCTTAAGACGAACGAACCCCCAAGGAGGATAGCAGGGTCCGTCGTCCTTAAGCCTACGAGGTCTTTAAGCCTACGAGCCAATCGCGATTATCCTACCGAAGTGCATACAAGAATCCATCCGTGCTGCCGAAGTAGACCGTGTTGTGGTCGACGACGGGGGAAGAGAAGATCGCGCCGAGAGAAAAAATCCGGGATACCGCCACCGGCATATCCTGAAAATCATGGAACACGGGAGCATAAATGGCGTCGTTGTTGAAACTGCCATCCGCATTCAGCAACTTCTGCGAATCTTTCTTGGAGCTTTCGGTCTGAAACTCCCAGGCCAACTTGCCCGACTTGATGTCGATGGCGTCGAGCTTTCCATTGGTGACCCCCACATAGGCCAGGTCGCCGGCGAGCGCGGGAGAGGAATCCACGTAGCCTTTGGCATCGAACGTGAACCGTAACCGGCCGGTTCTCGCATCGAGGGCGTGGAAACGCGCACTGTCTGAGGTGCCCGCATAGACCGTACCGTCGCGCACGGCGGGCGTGGTAATCACCCACGACATGCTTGTCGAATAGTCCCACCTCCGGTGTCCCGTGGCGGCGTCCAGTGCATATACATGACCATCACGGCAACCGACGTAAACGGTGCCATCCACCACGGCCGGGGAGGATTGGAATCCAACCTGGTTGTGGATGATGGGGTCCTGGCCCGCCTTGAACCGCCATTTTTCCTGGCCAGTCTCGGCATCCAAGGCGTAGAGATTGCTGTCCCAACTGCCGATGTAAACCGTGTTGTTGGCGATGGCGGGCGAAGCGTGCACCACGTCGTTGGTGAGAAACTTCCACTGCAGGATGCCACTCTGGGCGTCTAAGGCGTAGACATTTCCATCCCCGCTGCCAAAGTAAACCTTGCCGTTCCACACTGCCGGCGAGGACAAGAAAACGTCCCACGAATCAGGGATCGTCTGGGGCCGAGGCGGATATCCGTGAATGAAGTTGGCTTCGAATCTCCTTTCGTAGCCGGTGGCGAACGTCCACTTGACGGCGCCGGTGTCCGCTGCAAGAGCGTAAAGAGTGCCGTCGTAACCTTCGAAGTAAACCACGCCGCCAACCACCGCCGGAGAAGAGTCAATCTGTCGCGGAGTGGCGTATTTCCATTTTTGCTTGCCTGTTTCCTGATCCACTGCGTAGAGGTTACCGTCCGTGCTGCCGATGAAAACGCCGCCGCCAGCCACGGCCGGCGAGCCGATGATCGCCCCTCCGGTCTTGAACGACCATTTCACGCCCTTCAACTGTTCCGGCCCGGGGGAATCGTAGACGCCCGTGCGCGCCATGTCGCCGTGAAAAGTGGCCTGGGTGAGCGCACTTTGCGACGAGAGCAGCGGGAAGAGAAGCAGGCTCAGCACTCGCTTCATCAAATTTCCTCCATCGCGACCGAACTGGCCGTCACCCGGGCGGAGTCCACCGCCTCCGGCGAGCCGTTTCCCGTAAGGATAAACCCGTCGCCTGAGTAGGCCGCCAGCGATTGAAAGCTCTTCGCCTGGCGCACCCAGTCGAGATAATCGGGGTACGAAGCGTCGCTCATCTCATCATCGATCGGGCCGCGGGACTCGCCTATGGTCACCAGCCAGTCCGGCTGCTGGTAGGGGAGCGGCCGCAACAGCGCGGCGTCAACTACGCTGAAGATGGCGGCATTGGCGCCGATGCCCAGCGCCAGCGCTACCACCCTCACAGCCGTGAAGGCCGGGTTCTTCACCAGCATCCGCAGACCGTATCGCAGGTCTTGAAGCAAACTGCTCATGGGTGACCTCCCGGAGCTGCCGCTCTACTGTCATGGCACAATGACGCGATGACACAATTCCCCGCAACGTTCGATAGGCCCAATGTTTGAGCAAACAGGGTTCCAGGCAAGATCGAGGGAGGTAAGCTCTTGCAGTTGAGGTTGTTAGGCAAATCTGGAAGGGCGCTACGAACGGCCCCCGCCGTCCGATTTCGAGAAGACGATGTCCGAAACCGAACAACAGCGTGCGCCGGTGAGGGTGGCCAAATACGTGGCCGTAACTTACGAAAGCGAGGAGTCAGCTTTGGCAGCGCTTGCGAAGTCCGTCCGCCTCTATCGCGAGGTAGCGTTGATTCAGCCGTCGATAGAGGCGGGCTACCAGAGGACCCAGCAGTCCGGGGTGATGTTGAAGTGTGTCATAGCTCGGCGTAGAGGCGGCTTTATGCCGCCACAGAGCGCCTTTATGCCGCCACGTGGCGAGGCAACTCGCCGCTACAACATCAAACTGCGCCACTCCCTGCATGCGCTACCCCGGTTCAGCGCGTCTTCCATTTCGCGGCGAGAACCGCGATTTTCTCGTCAAGGGTGGGTTCCGGCTTCGGTTTCGGTTGCGGTTTGGGCGCGCGCTTGGCCGGGGGATCTTGCAGGGCCTTGATGGAGAGTGCGATGCGCTTCGTCTTGGGATCGGCGCTTAAGACTTTTACTTTGACGATTTGCCCCGTCTTCACCACGTCCGATGCGTCTTTGATGTAGCGGTTCGATAGCTCGCTGATGTGGACCAGGCCTTCCTGATGAACCCCGATATCCACGAAGGCTCCGAACTTGGTCACGTTGGTGACCACCCCTTCCAGCACCATGCCGGGCTGCACGTCAGAGAGTTCGCGAACCTGCTCGTCAAAACTGGGCGCGACGAACTTGTCGCGCGGGTCGCGCCCCGGTTTGCGCAACTCCTCCAGGATATCGTTCAGCGTATAGGTGCCGGCCGATACCCGGTTGCGGTCCACCTTTTCCAGAAGCTCGGGGCGCCTAATCAAGTCTTCGATGGGAACACCCAGAGATTGGGCAATTTGTTCCACGATCTGGTAGGACTCCGGGTGGACGGCGGTCATGTCGAGCAGGTTCTCGCCGTTGCGGATGCGCAGGAACCCGGCCGCCTGTTCGAACGTCTTGGGCCCGATGCCCGGCACTCTCCGCAATTGCGCACGCGAACGGAAGCTGCCGTTTTCGTTTCGAAACGTGACGATGTTGCGGGCGGTTCGTTCCGTGACGCCGGCGACATAGCGTAACAGCGTCCACGACGAAGTGTTCAGATCAACACCCACCCGGTTGACGCAACTTTCGATGACGCTTTCGAGCGACGCCTGAAGCTGGCGTTGGTCGACGTCGTGCTGATATTGGCCGACCCCGATCGACTTGGGGTCGACCTTGACCAGCTCGGAGAGCGGGTCCTGCAACCGGCGCGCAATGGAAATGGCGCCCCGCACCGTGAGATCGAGATCCGGAAACTCCTGCCGCGCAACCTCGGAGGCTGAATAAACGCTGGCCCCGGACTCGCTGACGGTCACGGAAAAAATGCTATCGAGTTTCCGCTCACGCAGGAACTCACGCACGAAGGCATCCGTCTCGCGGGAAGCCGTGCCATTGCCGATGGCGATGGCCCGCACGTTGTGCTGCTGCAACAACGTTTCGAGCGTCTTCGCGGCGGCCTCCGCCTCGCCTTTGGAGCGGTGCAGGTAGATGACGTCGTGGGCAAGGAATTTGCCGGTCTCATCGATCACCGCTGTCTTGCACCCCGTGCGCAGGCCGGGGTCGATTCCCAGTACGGAAATAGGCCCCGCCGGAGGCGCCAGGAGCAGGTTATGCAGATTGTCACGAAACACCTGAATTGCGTCTCCATCCGAGCGCTGCTTCACTTCCAACCGGATTTCTGCCTGAATCGAAGAGTTCAGCAGGCGCTGCCATGAGTCTTCGATGGCCAGTTCAAGTTGCGGTGTCCAATCGCCTGGCGCGCGCAAAATGCGGGTTTTCAGGATGGAGACAGCATGCAGGGGCTCAAGTTCAATGAGGAAGTTGAGGACGCCTTCGCTCTCGCCGCGGCGAATGGCCAGCATGCGGTGCGACGGAATGGCCTTCACCGGCTCACGGTAGTCGTAGTACATCTTGAACTTCTCTTGCTCGTCCACGGCGTCGGCCACCTTGTGGCTCACCACCACGCCCTCTTCCAACATCAGCTTCCGCATTGCTTTGCGCAGATCGGCGTCCTCGCTGATCATCTCCGCAACAATGTGGCGCGCGCCTTCCAGCGCCTCTTCCACGCTGTTTACACCTTTTTCCGCATTCACAAAACTGTTCGCAAATGTTTCCAGCGGCTCGGCCGCGGGCTGCTGTGCCCACAAATACAAGGCAAGCGGCTCGAGCCCCTTTTCGCGCGCTATGGTGGCCTTGGTGCGGCGCTTCGGGCGGTAGGGCAGGTACAAGTCCTCCAACTCGCTTCTATCGAAGGTGCCTTCGATGCGAGCTCGGAGTTCGTCGGTGAGCTTGCCCTGTTCGGCGATCGAGGCGAGAATCGTTTCGCGGCGCGCCACCAGATCGCGGAAATAGCCCAGCTTTTCTTCGATGCCACGGACCTTAACCTCATCGAGATTTCCGGTGGCCTCCTTGCGATAACGCGCGATGAACGGGACCGTGCCGCCGTCATCCAGCAGTTCGATCACCGCCACCAGGCTGTGCAGGGGAATGTCGAGGGTCTGGGCAATGTGAAGCATTAGGTCGAGCGGGAGAACTCTTAGGTCAGTCATAACGAAAACAACGCGTTCCCGGGTCAGTTGGTTTCTGCCCAGGTCAGAATTATACCGCGACGGCAGGAAACGATGGGTGATGTCGGCTGGCGCAACAGAAGAAGCGCCCCGAAAAGCTCGATTAGACATTGTTTCCCAACCGGAAGATCGGCTCGATGTTGCCGGCCCGGGCCAGCAAGGCCTTGGTCTCATCCTCAGAAATGGGCTGGAAGCTCTGGGCTACATCCATCGCCCGACGGAACCATTCAGGATTACCCGGCGGGATGGCCGCCGTAAGATAAGGCCGTGACAATGTCCAGCGCAGAGCGAGCGACGCCTCTTCAGGCAGCTCGCAGGGCTCGTACCAGCACTTGGGCGTGTGCCGGGCTTCTGGCAGGCTCGCCGGATACTTGCCCTTGGCCATTGCTTTGATCGCCAGATATCCCATGCCCTTCGCACGAGCGTGATCGAGCACCTGCGGACCGAAGTTGGCCTTGGAGAACAGCACAAAGTTCGTCGGGAAGAGAATCGTATCGAAGTGTGCGCGATCCATGGCAGCGATTGCCGTCTCGACAGAGTGGCAAGAGAACCCGAGATAGCGCACCTTGCCCGCCTTTTGCGCGGCCACGAAAGCCTCCATGGCGCCGTTCGGACCGAAGACCTGATCGAGTTCCGCGGTCTTGGTCAGAGCGTGGTGCTGATACAGGTCGAAATGATCGGTACGAAGGTGTTTAAGCGAATTATCGAGGTCGGCCATGGTTCCGGCTTTGTCGCGGAAGTTGGTCTTGCACGCTAGGAACGACCGGCTGCGGTAAGGCTGGAGCGCCGGTCCCAGACGCTCCTCGGCATCGCCGTGGTCGGGGGAGACGTCAAAGTAGTTGATGCCGCGGTCGACCGCCTCGGCCACGATATTGTTGGCAGACGACTGCTCGACAGACATCACCACGATCCCGCCGAACCCAAGGATTGAGAGGTGCTCGCCTGTCTTGCCGAGCGGTCGCCTGGCCACCGTCTTGGTGGGTGTCTTCTCCGGCGGAGCGGCAAGAAGTTTTCCTGAGGTCACGAGTCCCGCAGCCACCAGCGTTCCCTTCTCCAGACTTTCTTTCAAAAAGTCTCGTCGATCCATGGTGAACTCCTTTCCCCTTTCTTAGCATCTCCTGATCACAACTTCTACAACCAACCTGGGCATGTCGTCAAGGGCTCGTCAGCAAGCGCAGCTCGGATCTGCCCACAGGCCGCTTCCCAATTGTAACCATATTGAGTACAATTGCACCTCTAATGAGAACGAACCAAGACCGGGAACTCTCTTCGGCGCTCTTCGGCCGCACCCGCCGTGCTGTCCTCGGTCTGCTTTTTACGCATATTGACCAAGCCTTTTACCTGCGGGAGCTCGCACGGCGGGTCGGCGCCGGGCTCGGCGCCGTCGACCGGGAAGTGAGCCGGCTGGCCGGCGCAGGGATCATCAGCCGCACGGTGCAAGGCCGGCAGGTCTATTACCAGGCCAATTCCAAGTGCCCGGTGTTTACCGAGATCAAGAGCCTCATGATCAAAACCAGCGGCCTTGCGGAAGTGTTGCAAGCCGCCCTTGCTCCGCTCGCCGGGCGTGTCCGCGTTGCCTTCATCTATGGATCGTTCGCCCGCGACCAGCAACAGCGCGCCAGCGATGTCGATGTGATTGTGGTAGGCGGCTCAACGTTCGGTGAAGTCGTCGCCGCCCTCAACCCGGCGCAGGAAACACTGGGCCGCGAGATCAATCCCACGGTGTATCCCGTTTCCGAGTTTCGCTCCAAACTGGCATCACAACACCATTTCGTGAAAACGGTCTTGAAAGGGAGAAAGATATTCCTGATCGGAGACAAGCGTGAGCTTCAAAACCTGGCTTCGGAACGGCTGGCTCACATCGCATAAGCCGAGTCGTGAGGAGATTCGCGACCTGTTGGCGCTGGCCGACCGCGATCTCCAGGCTTGCCGCACGCCGAATCTTGCGGTCGATTGGCGCTTCAATATCGCCTACAACGCTGCCCTACAGGCGGCCACGGCGGCCCTGGCAGCCGCTGGGTACCGAGCCGCGCGGGAAGCGCACCACCTTCGAGTGATTCAGTCGCTCGCCTTCTCGATTGGCGCTGATTCGCAGTTCGTCGGCCAGTTCGATGCCTTTCGCAAGAAGCGGAACCTGAGCAGCTACGAGTTTGGAGGGGGGATTTCCGACCAGGAGGCGGAAGAAATGGCGACCCTGGCTGAAGACCTCCGGAGGCGGGTCCGAGAGTGGATCAAGAAGAATCATCCCCAGCTTTCATAGAGCAAGCGTATCCCGCGGAAAGTGCAGGGACCTCACGGTCGGTTTGTCGAACTCGGGGCGTTGCCGATGGTCGCTGCACTCGATCCAATTCAGACAGAAGCTTGGCGAGACGAGGGGTTCGAAGGAACCGGTAGGCCAGTCCAGGTCGCACGGAATAGACGTTGCTCTCGTCATGCACTTACCTCTGGCTCCAGTTGCTGAAAACTGATGACTAACTGAAGACTGCCTTATGTCCCGGCCAGACCGAGTCCTGCCATTCTGAGGAGAAGCTAGCGGCGCCTAAACGCCATCCCAACGCCCACCCTGTTTCAGTTTTTACTTGACTTTTTCCTCCGACATGGTAGGCTAGAAATAGCCAATCTTCGGGGCTAGGGTCAGTGCAGGGTATACGGCATAGGGTACGGGACGCTACTCCGGCACGGGCGGCAGATGGAAGATTGACGATTGAGATTCAGAATTCAAGAAGACACTGCACATGGGCGCACCGGGCCGACGTCGATTCAGAAAAGTGGAAATCATAAGGCCGGAATCATGGAGTCGGTGCCGGTGAGGAAGTCCAAACAAAGCCTCACAAGTCCAAACGGGGCCCGAGAGCGGAAACAAAGCCAAGTCAAAGCCATTCGGATCAATCTTTTTATATTCAATGAGATACGCTTAGAATGACAAGAACAAAGCCACGGCGACTATCGTCCACTGATTCAATCGTTTACGGCCACTTTGGCCCGATTTTCTTGCAAATTGCTACCGACGGCGGTCCCTTCTCTATTGCCGATTTGGGCGGTTGAGATGGGGAGGTACAACAAAGCCAAGCAGACCCACCGAGATTAAGTTGCGTTGAGTCAATAAGATAGGCTGAAAGTGGAAAAAGCAAAACCACGCCGGATAAAGGCAATTGTATCAGCAGCTTGCGGCGATCTTAGGTCCGATTTTCGCGAAGTTGCTCCCGATGGCACGAGTGTCTCTCTGGCGCGAAATTGGCCCGCAGGGGTAGGGCGAGGCGGACACGACACCGATGCTTGCGATTCGGGACTTGCAGGGGGAGGGTTGCAAGCCAGCCGGATTCGCGGATTTCCGCTCCCCAGATTGGCATAAACAACAAGCTTTTGAAAACACGGAACTTAAAGGAAATTCAATCGCTATCTCGCTTATTTTCTGTAACATAAGCTATTTATGGGCGAACGAAATATTTAGCATTGGGCCTTTTACTATGTGAAAGATAGGTGGTGTTTCACCGGAAAAATTCGTTCGGGTTTTCAATCGCTGAATTGGGACAGGGGATCCAAAGCAAACACGATCCAGACGGGCGTTCTCATCTCAGGTGGCGCGCCGACGGCACATGTTGTCTGTCATGAAATTGGCTTGCGGGAATAGGGCTCGCCTTAAAAAGAGTGAGGGAGTGTACCGAACGCAATACGAACCCATTTCCACCAAGTCGGCCGCCGGTGGATGGCGGTCGGAAGTCCCATGGTCGGCCAGGTTCATGGAACGGCTGACTGGGGACCGCCGACTGCTAACTGGTTTTGAAAGGTCCGAAGCCACTGACTTATTGAAAAGAAAGGATGGCGCCCTGGGACGAACCCAATACGAACCCATTTTTTACCAGTCGCCAGTCGGCAGTTGGCAGTCGGACAGTCAAGAAGTCCAATACGAACGCATTTCGAGTTTCTAGGAGCGGGGATGATGCGACGAATAGTTAACTTGGCCGCCGTGGTTACGATGCTAGCTGTGGGGCTGTCCTGGGCGGGGGCTCAGACGCCGGAGCAGCGTGCGGCGCGCTACCTCGATTCCGTCCGCGGGCAGCCGCCTTTACTGCTTGACTTTGTGCAACGTCTCCCCAAGGGCGCCGACCTTCACCATCACTTGAGCGGCTCCGTCTACGCCGAAACCTACATTGACCTCGCGGCCCACGACGGGCTGTGCGTGGACACCAACACTCTCGCCCTTCTCGACCCGCCCTGCGATGCGGGGAAAAACCAGCAGCCCGCGTCCCAGGGTCTGACCAATCAGACGCTTCGCGACCAGATGATCGACGCGTGGTCGATGCGCAACTTCCATCCCACTCCGGACGACCGATCGGGGCACGACCACTTTTTCGCTACCTTCGGCAAGTTCGGGGCCGCATGGGACGCCCACGCCGGCGAGTTGCTGGCGGAGGTGATGTCGCGGGCGGCGGCGCAGCACGAACTGTACTTGGAGACGATGTTCACCCCCGATAATGACGGGGCGGCGACGCTGGGCCAGAAGCTGGGCTGGGACGACGATTTCGGCAAGATGCGCGAGAAGTTGCTGGCCAACGGGCTGGCGTTGGTGGTTGCGTCCGGCCGCGCGGAGCTGGATGCCGACGAAAAGCAAATGCGCCAGGACCTTCACTGCGGGGGGCACTCCGGAGAGAGCCAGCCTGACCCCGGCTGCGGCGTGGTAGTCCGCTACCTTTATCAAGTGCTGCGGGGAATTCCCCGGAAGCAAGTCTTCGCCCAGATTCTGACCGGAATGGAGATGGCCAAGGCGGACCCGCGCGTGGTGGGCCTGAACCTGGTGATGCCGGAGGATGGCATGACGTCGATGCGTGACTTCGATCTGCAAATGCATATGCTCGATTTTCTGCACGGCCTCTATCCCGACGTGGCGATCAGCCTGCACGCGGGCGAACTGACGGCGGGCCTGGTCCCCCCCGACGGCCTGCGCTTTCACATCCGCGAATCGGTGGAGTTGGGGCACGCGAGCCGCATCGGTCACGGCGTCGACGTGATGTATGAGAATGAGCCGCTGCGGTTGCTGCGAGCGATGGCCGCGCGCCACGTCCTGGTGGAGGTCTGCCTCACCAGCAACGACGTCATTCTCGGCGTGAGCGGCAACCAGCATCCGTTGCCGATTTATCTCCGCTATAACGTGCCGGTGGCACTGGCGACGGACGACGAGGGCGTCTCGCGCTCGGAGCTGACGTGGGAGTTCAAGCGGGCGGTCGAGACCTACCATTTGTCCTATGCGGAGCTGAAGAAGATGGTGCGTGACAGCCTGGACCACGGTTTCCTTGCGGGCGCCAGCCTGTGGCGGGCGCCGGAAGAGTTCCGTCCGGTGGCGGCTTGCGCCAGTGACATATTGGGAGGGCCGTCACTCTCGACGGCGTGCCAACGGGTTCTTGCCGGCAGCGAGAAAGCGAAGCTGGAATGGAAGGAGGAAGGCGAGTTCCGAAAGTTCGAGAGTGGGTTCTGAAGTACGCTGGATCCACGTCTGGACTCCTTTCCTGGATGGAAGGCGTGAGAATTAAACACAAGAGGCCCAGAAGACAAAGAGAAGAGAACGAGAATCACATGAAGGTATCGTTGGTTTCTCGATGCTTCCCATTTCCTCTGCGCCTCTGTGCCTCTGCGTTGGAAGGTCGCTCACAATGACTTTACATCCTTCGTGGGTCGGGCGGTCGCCGCGACACGTAGGCTAGTAAACTAACCGTTTGCGCGGCAGGCTGCGATGTGGAACGTTCGCGTGGCAATGTTTCATCAAGATCGGGTCTATCACTGAGGGCAAGAATGATGATCGAGGTGCTGACCACCCAAACGTCACCCGGTGCCGGGCTCGACCTCTGTAGCACCGCGACTGCGCAGTTCTGTACCCACTCCCTCTGGCATCCCCTATTTTTCTCCCAACCTATTGGAAACAATTAGAAAAAATAACTTGACAGAGGTATCGGTCGATTGTACTCTGTGGTAGATAGTGGTCGATTAGGATATAAAAGTGGTTGAATTGTAGTTGTTCGAGTGAATGGCTTGGGCCGTTAGAGTCGTCAGCATGTTCAGAGGAAGTCACACCACGACCGTTGATGAGAAGGGTCGGCTCAAAATCCCTGCCGAGTTCAAGGCAACGCTCGACGAGGAGTTCGGCCCCGACTTTTTTGTGACCAGCCGCGATGGTCAGCGAGTGCTTGTCTACCCGTTTTCCGAGTGGCGGAAGATCGAGGAGAAGTTGGCGGCGCTGCCGTCTATGAACAAGTCGAAGCAGAAGTTTCTGGACCGCACGATGCGCTGGGGAGGGACGGCGCGCATCGATCCGCAGGGCCGGGTCTTGATTCCTGCTCGTCTGCGAGACTCGGCGGGCATGAAAGGTGAGGTCGAGGTGGTAGGGTACATCGAGCACATCGAAGTGTGGAAGTCCGAACGCTTGGACCAGCACCTCGATCAGGAGCCGATGACCGAGGCAGACGAAAAGACGTTGAGCGACCTCGGTATCTAAATGGACGCTGCGGCGGTGCACCAACCGGTGATGGTGCGGGAGGTCCTGGAGCTCTTGGATGTTCGGCCGGACGGCATCTACATTGACGCTACGCTCGGCGGGGGAGGACATGCCAAAGCCATTCTGGAACGGCTCGATCGCGGCTGGCTGCTCGCGATCGACCAGGACCCGCAGGCACTCACGTGGGCGCGAGAGCGCCTGCGGGGTCTGCAAGAGAAGCTGATAATGATGGAAGGGAACTTCGCTCAAGTCGACGCCTTGCACGCGGCGAGCGGGCTCGCACCTGCGGACGGCGTGGTGGCCGACCTCGGCATGAGCTCGCTGCAGCTTGCGGACCCGGCGCGCGGGTTCAGCTTCAGCCAGCCGGGGCAGCTCGACATGCGCATGAGTCCGAAGATCGTGATCACCGCGGATGAGATTGTCAATCAAACGCGCGAGCGCGAGCTCGCCGACGTCATCTTCAAGTTGGGGGAAGAGCGCCACTCGCGCCGAATAGCGCGAGCCATTGTGAAGGCCCGTCCGATTCGAACAACCACCGAACTGGCGCAGGTGGTGACGCGAGCAATCCCCTCCCGGGCGGGCCTCCACCAGATTCATCCGGCGACGCGGACGTTCATGGCTCTGCGACTGGCGGTCAATCGCGAGCTGGAAAGCCTGGAAACGTTCCTGGCGAAGGTTCTCGGAGTGCTTCGCCCCGGCGGCCGGGTGGTGGTGCTGAGTTTTCACTCGTTGGAAGACCGGCTGGTGAAGCACACGTTCCGGCGCTGGCAGCTTGAGGGGCAGGCGCGCCTGGTGACGCGTAAGGTGGTCCGCCCTTCAGAGGCGGAAATCGAGACGAACCCGCGGTCGCGCAGCGCCAAGCTGCGGGCGGCGGAGAAGAGCAGCGAGCAGAGGCTAGGACGGTAGGTTGGCTCTCAGTGTCCCGTCGTCCGATCTGAAACGCGCCTAGTGGGCTGAGGAACTAAGAGTCGAAGACCTGAAAACTGAGAACGGAAGACCCAGGACTGGAACTGAGCCTGAAGAATCGCGAGGAGCCATGGCAAGCGTTGCCACCGCATTACCGAGGCCGCTAACTGCAAGGCCCAAACTCCGACGGAAGCTGCCGGTCTCGGGCCGCGCGGGCACGACGGAAGTCCGCTTTGTGAAGCGCATCGATAACTCCAGATTGCGGCGCGAGGTGGACCGCAGCAAGCAGCGTGAGTGCTACCGTTTGCTCGCCCTGCTGGTCCTTGTGTTTGCCTTCGGATTCGCTTACGCCTGGCAGCATTTACAGTGCTTGCGGCTGGGGTACGAGATTCAGAGGTCAAAGGATCAGCGCGCGGCGCTGCAGCAGTTGAACCAGCAGCTTCGTCTTGAGCAGGCTTCGTTGGCAGATCCACAACGGATCGACCTGCTGGCGCAGGGGGAAGGGCTGACGGCCCCGACTCCCCGGCAGGTGGTCCAGGTCGGACCCGTTCCCCCGGCGGCTTCGAGCACAGAGTTTGCCGGTAATGTTCTGGGACCCGCGCCGGCCGTGGCTGCGGAGCCGGATTCGGTTCCCGGGTCGCATCGCAAGACCCTCTCGAAAGAGCAGTAAATGGTGGCGCGGAAATCGCTATTCCGATCTGGCAAAGGCGACGAATCCCGAATCATCGGCCGTGGGCTCGCGCTGGGCGGGACGCTGATTCTGTGGATGGCGTGCCTGATTGCCCGTCTTTATTACCTTCAGATCATCTGCTATACGGACCTGACGGAGCGCGGCCAAAAGCAGCAACAACGTGTGGTGGAGGTGGCTCCGGACCGCGGCACCATCTTCGACTGTAACTCGCGCCCTCTAGCGATGAGTGTGGCCCGGGAGTCCATCTACGCGGTGCCGGCTGAGATTCCTGACCGCGATATGGTTGCCGATCTTCTTGCTCCCATCTTAGGAGTAGACGCCGCGGTGCTGCGCGAGCGATTTCACAGCCGCCCTTCTTTTTGCTGGGTGAAGCGCAAGGCGGCGGATGACGAGGTGGCGCGCGTCCGAGACCTCAACCTGAAAGGAGTCTATTTCCAAAAGGAGCTGAAACGAGTTTATCCGAAAGGGGAACTCGCCGCCCACACGCTCGGCTACGTGGGCACGGACGATAACGGACTGGCCGGCCTTGAGCACTCACTGAACCGCGAGATTCTGGGGCGGGCGGGCAAAGTCGTGCTGGCGGCGGATGCGCGCCGGCAGTCTTTTCTTTCGAAAGGCGCCGAAGGCGTTCCCGGTAAGAACGTGGTCCTGACTCTCGACGAGAGCATCCAGTACATCGCGGAGAAGGCCCTCGCCGAGGCAGTGGCTCAGTGGCACGCCGCCGGGGGCGTGGTGATCGTTCAGAACCCGAACACGGGCGAGATCCTGGCCATGTCCAGCCGGCCTACCTTCAATCCCAACGAGTATGCAAAGAGTCCGGAGGAAGCGCGAGTGGATCACGCCATCGGGTGGGTCTACGAGCCGGGCTCGACTTTCAAGATCGTCACGGTGAGCGCGGCCCTGGAGGAGAAACTCACGACGCCGCAGGAAGTGATCGACTGCCAGATGGGCAGCATCCGGCTCGCCAACCACGTGATTCACGACCACCTGCGCTTCGGTAACCTCTCAGTCGACGACATTCTGGTGCACTCGAGCGACGTCGGCGCCATCAAGCTCGGGTTGAGGCTGGGCAAGGACCGCCTCTACCGTTACATGACGCGCTTCGGTTTCGGCGAAAAGACGGGGATTGAGGCGCCGGGTGAGGAGCGCGGGCTGCTGAAGCCTTCGAGTTTGTGGACGGGCATCTCCATCGGCGAGATGTCGATGGGACAGGAGGTCGCCGTAACCCCGTTGCAATTGGTGACGGCTTACTCCGCCATCGCCAATGGCGGAGTGCTCTTTCAGCCCCACCTGGTCCGCGACGTTTTTGGCGACGGCCTCCACGATTCACTGCGCCCGGCAGAGGGCCACCGCGTGGTCAGCGAGCAGACGGCAGCGATGATGAAGCAGATGTTCCAGGACGTAGTCGAGCGGGGGACCGGCCAGCGGGCGCGGGTTTCCAGGTACACCGTCGGGGGCAAAACAGGGACGGCGCAGAAGATCGACGCTTCGGGCCATTATTCGCACTCCCACTACATTGCGTCCTTCGTCGGCTTTGCCCCTGTCCCACATCCGGCCGTGACCATCCTGGTGGTCATCGATTCGCCCGTTGGCGCAATCTATGGAGGCGACGTGTCCGGCCCGGTTTTCAAGAGCATCGCGGAGCAGACGCTCGCCTACCTGAACGTCCCGTCGGATAACGCTTGGACGCAGCCCCTGCTGGCTTCGACCGGACCGCGCCGCCCTGCGGGCAGAGGGCCGACAGCGACGGCCGACGACGATGCAGATGACCTTCCAGGGGAAATCACGCTGGTCGACTCTACCACCGGGTCCTCGCAACCGGTTTCACTCAGGGACGCCGCAGATCGAGAGACGGCGCAATTGAGCCAGGGTACCCAGGTTGTGGATGAGGGTCCCTTAGTGACGGTCCCAAGTTTCTCGGGGCAATCGGTTCGCGTCGTTGCAAAGGAGTGTCAGCAGCAGGGGTTTGACCTGGCAGTGCTGGGCTCCGGCCTCGCAGTCGAACAGAGCCCCTCGGCAGGCACCCAGGCGCACGCGGGAGCCCGCATTGTCGTGCGGTTCGCGAGGTGAGCACACTCTTCGCCTTCCGAGGAACGCCGGAACGTCGGCAGCGGACGACCGGACGACGTACGGCGCGCACAAGCAATCACTGACCGCGGAACGCGTAACCCGCTATAATGAGAACGAGAAATGAAACTGGGCGAACTCTTTCGCGGAGTGCCTTGCCTCCAGACAGGCGTCGGAGACGAGGTCGAAATTACATCACTGGCCTACGACTCGCGCCACGTCCAGTCCGGGGCTGCGTTCTTCGCCATTGTCGGCGAAAGGGCCGACGGTCACGTCTACGTTCCGGCTGCCCTGGAGCGAGGCGCGGCCGTGATTGTCTCGGAGCGTGAGGCTCCCGCCGGATTGGCCACGCGCTGGATTCAGGTGGAGAGAATTCGCCGCGCCCTGGCGGCGGCAGGGCGCAACTTCTACGGTCACGCCGACGCGCGGTTGTCGCTGGTCGGCGTCACGGGCACCAACGGCAAGACCACAACGGCATTCCTCATCGATAGCATCTTCCACGCCGCAGGTTTCACCACGGGGCTCTTTGGTACCATCGAACATCGCCTGGGTGATCGGGTGGTGGCGGCGCATAACACCACACCGGAATCGCTCGACCTCATTTCCTATATGGCGGAAGTAGTTAAGGCGGGCGGGCGCGCGGCGGTGATGGAAGTGTCGTCTCATGCGCTGGCCCAGGAGCGTGTTTGGGGATTCCACTTTGCCGCCGCTGTTTTCACGAATCTCACGCGCGACCACCTCGATTATCACAAAGATTTTGAGCGCTACTTCGCTGCCAAGCGCCGACTTTTTGAGGATCTGGGATCTGGCCCGCCAAGTGTGGCGGTGATCAATCGGGACGACCCTTGGGGGATACGGCTTCTGGACCTCCACCACGGCCGGCTGATCACCTACGGGTTCGACTCCGCGGCTGATGTTCGGGTAAAGCACCTGACGCATCACGGGGCGGGCTTTCTTGCGATGCTGGCGACGCCCGGCGGCAAGCTCGAAATCGACTCGAAGCTGATGGGCCGCGCCAATGTCTACAACGTACTCGCCGCCACGGCGGCCGGTCTCGGGCTTAACCTGCCGGAAGAGGCGATTCGCGCCGGGATCGCGCGGCTGGAATCCGTCCCCGGGCGTTTTGAGCGGGTCTCGGAAGGCCAGCCGTTCCTGGTGCTCGTGGACTACGCCCACACGGACGACGCCTTGCGCAACGTGCTCAAGACCGCACGCGAACTGACGCACCATTGCCTCATTGTCGTGTTTGGCTGCGGCGGCGACCGCGACCGCGCCAAGCGGCCGCTGATGGGTGAGGTGGCGGGTTCGCTCAGCGACTTGGCGGTGGTCAGCTCGGATAACCCTCGCAGCGAGGACCCGATCTCGATTATGAATGACGTGATCGTGGGCCTGCAGAAAACCAGCAACCCCTATCTCGCCGAAGTTGATCGCGAAATAGCCGTTCGCAAGGCGCTGGAGGCCGCGCACGAGGGCGATGTCGTGGTTCTGGCAGGCAAAGGACACGAGACCTACCAGGTCCTGAAGGAGCAAACCATCCCGTTTGATGATCGCGAGGTCGCGAAGAGAGTGCTCCGGGAGATGGGCTTTGAAGCGGGCGAGAGAGACCAGTGAGTAGAGTGTGACGAACAGCCGTTTCGGAGGCGCGGGGGCGAGTTTTACAGAAGTGGAGTCGTTGGCTGCTACCATGAGCAACTGTTCGCAGCAAGGGATTCGCTAAATCATGCAACTCACGTTGGGGGAGGTAGCGGCCGTGTTGGGGGCGTCTTGCGGCGCGGCGGAGTGCATCGCCTGCGACTACTCGATCGACTCCCGCACGCTCCACCCCGGTTCGCTGTTCTTTGCTATTCGCGGACCCCACTTTGACGGCCACGACTTCGTGGCGCAGGCTTTCAGGCGCGGTGCCGCCGGAGCGGTGGTCGAACGCAGCTTCGCAACGGGATTGGCCGCCGGAGGGGCCAGTGCACCCGCCTGGGTTTCCGCACTGATTCCGGTTGATGATACGACCTCGGCGCTCCAAGACCTCGCGCGGATGGTGCGACGACGGTGGGGACGACGACTGGTGGCGGTAACGGGCAGTACCGGAAAGACCACCACAAAGGAGTTGATTGCGGCAGTGCTCGGCACGCGGTGCTCGACCCATAAGTCGCCGGGAAATCTCAACAACCAGTATGGAGTGCCGCTGGCGTTACTGGCTTTGCAACCCGCTCACGAAGCAGCCGTGCTGGAGTTGGGCATGTCGGCGGCGGGAGAGATCGCCCACTTAGCGCGGCTCGCGGAGCCGCAGATCGGAGTGGTCACCAACGTGGCCGCCGCTCACCTGCAGTTCTTCAGTTCGGTAGACGCCATCGCCGGCGCCAAGCGCGAGCTGATCGAAAACTTGAAATGCCCAGCCACGGCCGTCTTGAACTTCGACGATGAGCGAGTGCGCCGCTTTGGCGAGGGCTTTACCGGCCGGATTATCACTTTTGGTTTTGGCGAAGGCGCCGAAATCCGAGCCCGGGACTTTCGGCTAGAGCCGGGTCAGGAGCCCGATGTTCCCAGAAGCGTCTTCAGTGTACGAACGCCCCGGGGCGCGACAGAGTTTGACCTTTCGTTGCCGGGCCGCCACAACGTGGAGAACGCACTGGCAGCCGTTGCGGTGGCCGAAGTCTTCGATATTCCATTGCGTGATGTCGTTGAAGCGCTCCGTCATTTTCAGCCGTTGTATCAGCGAACCGAGATCGTGAGACTCGCGGAAGGCGCTGTTGTCATCAACGACTCCTATAACTCAAACCCACGGGCGATGGAGCAGATGCTGGATGTGCTTGTCGCCTGGCCCGGGGCCGCTCGCCGGATCGTGGTGGCGGGGCAGATGCTGGAACTGGGTGCGGACTCGCCGGAGTTGCACCGAAGGATCGGTCGCCGGTTGGCGGAGCGCGGCGTCGATCTCCTTATCGGCGTGCAGGGCGACGCGGAGTGTTTTGTGGAGGGCGCGGTTGCTGCCGGGATGCCTTCGGGACAGGCGCGTTTCTTCGCCGCCGCCGCCGAGGCCGGGCGATTCTGTCGCGGCGTCGTCCGCCCCGGCGATGTGATCCTGGTGAAAGGATCACGCGGGGTCCACCTGGAGACGGTGATCGAGTTATTGCGCGAGAGTCAGCCATCAGCTTTCGGCCATCAGCCGTCAGCACTCGGCAACCGAGGGAGCGCTTTTGAGCTGGGAGCTGAATGACTGATAGCTGATGGCTGCTACCGGACGATTTCATGTTTTATTACCTCTATCTCGAGTTTCACACGCGGATCAAGCTCTTCAATCTTTTTCACTACATCACATTTCGGACGGCGTATGCGAGCCTGAGCGCGTTGTTTCTTTCGCTCGTCCTGGGACCCTGGGTGATCCGGAAACTACGCCAGTTTCAAGTGGCTCAGTACATCCGTGAGGACGGCCCCCAGTCGCATCAGTCCAAGGCGGGGACGCCGACCATGGGCGGCGTGCTCATCAACCTGTGCATCGTGGTGCCGACGCTGCTGTGGGCCGATCTGAGCAACGTCTTCATCTGGCTGGCGCTCGCCGTGCTGGTGGCCTTTGGCGCCATTGGTTTCTACGACGACTACCAGAAGGTCCGCCGGCGACAAAACCTGGGCCTGACGGCGCGCGCGAAGTTTCTGCTTCAGATTCTGGTGAGCTTCCTCTTCGTCGTGGCCCTGATACTTTTGACAGCCCGCGGCGAGTATTCGACGGACATCACTTTTCCGTTTTTCAAACGCTTCCGCCCGGATTTTCTGATCGACCCGCTCTTACGCAACCCGTGGACCTATGTCTTGGCCTTTGCCCCTTTCATCGTTTTCGTGATTTTGCTTCTGGTGGGGTCATCCAACGCGGTCAACCTGACGGACGGCCTGGATGGCCTCGCCATCGGCTGCGTCCTGATTGCCGCTTCCGGCCTCACGGTGCTTACCTATGTTTCCGGAAATGCGGTGTGGGCCAGCTATCTCGACGTCGGCCACCTGCCGGGCGTGGCGGAACTCACCGTTTTCTGCGGCGCGATGGTGGGTTCGAGCCTCGGCTTCCTCTGGTACAACGCCTACCCGGCGGAAATATTCATGGGCGACGTGGGCTCGCTCGCGTTGGGCGGCGCCATCGCCGCCGTGGCCGTGATTATCAAGCAGGAACTGCTGCTGCCGTTCATCGGCGGGATTTTCGTGATTGAGGCCCTCTCGGTGATCCTTCAGGTCGGTTCGTACAAGTTGCGACGGAAAAGAATCTTCAAGATGGCGCCGATCCATCACCATTTCGAGCTCGTAGGCTGGAAGGAATCGAAGATTATCGCTCGTTTTTGGATCACGGCGCTCGTATTCGCCCTGTTTGCGTTGACCACCTTGAAGCTCCGGTAACGGTAAGGGCAAATGACGTTTGACGAAAGAGATTTCTGCGCATAAAATACGCATTAACAAGCCATGGCACGGCCTAAGTCGTTTCGGAATCCGACGCGGGTGAGCCTTACTCTCAACCGCCGAACGTTGCTCCGGGCGCGGCGGCTGGCGCGGGAGGCGCGGCGGTCCGTCTCGGAGATCGTATCCGAAATCCTGGACGCGCATTCCGCCACAACGGCCAGAGCCGGCTGGGGCGGCAGAGGTCCTCATGATGGACGTTCGAGGCAAGCGCGTGCTGATTGTGGGTTTGGCCCGCAGCGGGCGTGCTGCCGCCCACCAACTGCGGCGGTGTGGCGCTGTCGTCACCGTCACTGATTCGCGTCCGCCTGCTGCTTTCTCCGAGGCGATCGGGGAGCTGGTAGCCGAGCAAATCGGGCTGGAACTCGGCCTGCATCGCCGGGAGACTTTCTTGCGGCAGAAGCTGATCGTGACCAGCCCAGGAGTCCCTTGGGATCACCCCCTGCTCCGGGCGGCGCGCGAGCGAAGGATTCCCACCCTTCCCGAAGTGGAGGTGGCGAGCTGGTTTCTGAAAGGAAAGCTGGCAGCAGTGACGGGGACGAACGGAAAGACCACCACCACCACCCTGCTGGGCCGGATGCTTCAGGCTTCCGGTCTGCCGACCCTTGTTGGTGGGAACATCGGTGTGCCGCTGATCTCGTTGGCCCAACAGGCGGGTCCGGAAACGATCGCGGTGGCGGAAATGAGCAGCTTTCAACTCGAAGCCGTCCAGCATTTGCGTCCTCACGTCGCCGTGTTGCTGAATCTGACGCCCAATCATCTGGACCGCCATTCGTCCTTTGAAACCTATGTGGCCGCCAAGGCACAGATCTTTCGCAATCAGACGGCGGAGGACTACGCCGTGCTCAATGCTGACGACCCCACGGTTATGGGCCTGGCGCCGGCGATTGCCAGCCGCAAGGTTTATTTCAGCCGCCTTCGGGAGTTGCCGGCCGGAGTGTCCCTCTCGGAGGGACAGGCCGTCTACCGCGTGGGAAACCTGGAGCGGGTGCTCTTCGAACCCAAGGACGTCCTGCTGAAGGGGGCTTTCAACTTGGAGAACGTCTTCGCAGCGTCTGCGGCCGCGTGCGTTCTGGGGGCGGACTTCCGCGCGATCCGCCGAGCGATTCGAGAGTTCCAGGGCGTCGAACACCGTCTTGAATTCGTGCGCGAAATCTGCGAGGTTGCCTTCTACAACGACTCCAAGGCGACCAGCGTTGATGCTACGGCCAAGGCGCTTTCGGCTTTTGATGGCGGAGTCTACCTCATCATGGGGGGCAAGGACAAGGGCGCGCCGTACAGGCCGCTGGCGCCGCTGCTTGCAGGCCGGGTCCGTGAAGTTCTGGTGATCGGCGAGGCGGCAGAGAAGATCGCCGGTGAGCTGGGGGACGCGGTCGACATTGTCCGCGCTGGCGATATCGACACCGCGGTGCGGCGCGCGTTTGAATCCGCCGCGCCAGGCGATGTGGTTTTGCTGGCTCCCGCCTGCTCAAGCTTCGACCAGTTTCAGGATTTCGAACATCGCGGCCAGGCGTTCAAGGTGATGGTGGCTCGCTTGGCGGAAGAGGATGCGGGCGCCGGGAAAAAGCCTGGCTTGGGACTTCCGGTTTTGGAGCCGGCGGAGTTGAAAGAGCCGCTTGCCGTCGGCGACGCTCCAGTTTGGTCCCTGGTTTCGCCTGACCAGCAAGAAGAACCGCACCCCACCGCGTCGGCCCCGCGGGCGAATCTAGAATCCCGAACGCCGGATCCCGCGCCGCGCACTCACTATCCGGAATTCATCATGGTTTATGAGGTGGCGGCGGAGGAAGTTGAAAGAGGATGGCAGATCGTCGAAGCGGAAGAAACGGAGCCGTATCGCTTGCCGCTGGGTCCAGTCGAGGACCCAGTCGATGAGCCAATGCCGTTTGAGTTTCGTCTGGCCACGGCGCTAGCATCCGACAGGCAAGAGACGGCGGCCAGATGAGCCCTCGGTTGCGTTCGGGTGCAATCGAGCTTGTGATCGTAAGGTCCGAGTTGCAGGAGGAGAAGGAACGATGGCGCGAAGAGTCTCGTCCGACCGGGTCCTGTTTGGCGCCGGGGTGGTGCTCGTGCTGTCCGGGGTGCTCATGGTTTACAGCGCTTCGGCGGTGATTGCGTCTGGTCTCTCCGGGGGCAGCTACTACTTTCTGATCCGGCAGGTGGCCTTTGCGGCGGTCGGGCTCGGGCTGATGGTGATGATGATGAACGTGGACTATCGCCGATTGGCGCGCCCCTTGGTGGTATTTCCAGCGCTAAGCCTGCAGGTGGTGCTACTGATCCTGGTGTTTTTCGGGAGTTCGAGTCATCATGCCCATCGGTGGCTGCATTTCCCCGGCGGGCTGGGTTTCGAGCCCTCGGAGCTTTCCAAGGTTGCTCTGGTGATATTCCTGGCTTGGTTTCTGGACCTCCGCAAAGACTCCGTTGACGACTTGAAGCACACGCTTTTGCCAGTGGCGCTCGTCGCCGGGCTGAGCATTGCCCTGGTGCTGGCAGAGCCCGATCTTGGTACTTCGCTCACCATCGCCCTGATTCTTGCTGCCATGCTTTTTGCCGCGGGGCTGCACTGGGGTTATTTCGCCGGAGGGGTCATGGCCGCCGTTCCGGTGGTTGGCTCGCTTATCTACCTTGAGCCTTACCGGCTCCGGCGCTGGCTTGCCTTCCTGAACCCGGATGCGGATCCGCTGGGCAAGGGTTTCCAGATCATTCAAGCGCGGATTGCCGTCGGCAGCGGCGGCATCGACGGGGTCGGCTACATGGCCGGGAAGCAGAAGCTGTTCTATCTGCCCGAGCCGCACACCGACTTTATTTTTGCGGTGATCGGAGAGGAGCTGGGATTCCTCGGCTGTGTGGCACTGCTGGCGCTGTTTGCGGTCCTGCTCTGGCGTGGCTTGCGGGCGGCGGCGCGATGCCCCGACGAGTTCGGGCGTCTGCTGGCGATTGGGATCACCGTGCTGCTGGTGGGGCAAGCCTTGGTTAACCTGACCATGGTGGTGGGCCTGATGCCCACCAAGGGTATCGCGCTGCCACTGGTCAGCTACGGTGGGTCGTCGCTGCTGATGAACCTGCTGGCCGTGGGTATCCTGCTCAATATTTCGCGGCACGCGAGTTGAGCTACGGTGAGTCGAAATGCCAGGGACGCGGCGGGTGCTGATGGCGGCCGGAGGAACGGGCGGCCACATCTTTCCGGCGCTGGCCGTGGCGGACGAACTGCGAGCGCGTTGGACTCACGACGACGCCTCGCGCCATTCGGGCGAGACCCGATCCCGCATCGAATTTATCGGGACCGGCCGCCCGCTGGAACAACGGTTGATTCCGGCCGCGGGATATCGCCTCCGGAACGTAGCGGCGGCAGGGCTGGTCGGGATAGGATGGTGGAAGAAGCTGCAGAACCTGCTGGTGCTCCCGCAGAGCTTCATCGAAGCGGCGAGAGTGTTGACTGAATTCCAGCCGGACGTGGTGGTGGGGGTCGGCGGCTATGGAGCCGGGCCGGTGATGTTGGAGGCGGCGTTGCGCGACATTCCGACGTTGCTGATTGAGCCGAACGCGGTGCCGGGTTTCACCAACCGAATGCTGGCGCCGGTGGCTCGCCTGGCAGCGGTGGGGTTCGAGGAGGCCGCTCCGTTCTACGGCACCAAGGCGGTGGTCACTGGCCACGCCATCCGGAAAGCTTTCGGTCAGGTTCCGACCAAAGACCACCTGCCGCCGTTCACCGTCTTGATCCTGGGAGGCAGCCAGGGAGCGAAGGTTATCAACGATTGCGTGGTGAAGGCCCTCTCGCAGTGCGGATCGCGGGCGGCCAGCCTGAGATGGATCCATCAAACGGGAGAGCGCGAGTACAGCCGGGTCTGCGAAGCGTGTTTGGGGCAAGAGGGACTGATGCTTGAGGTCATCCCGTTTATCGACGACGTGCCCGCGGTGCTCGCGCGGGCGGACCTTGTGGTCTCGCGTTCCGGGGCTCTCTCGGTGGCTGAATTGGCGGCGGCAGGTAAAGCCTCGATCTTTATCCCGTTCGCTGCCGCGGCCGAGCACCACCAGTCGGCCAACGCGCGCGTGGCCGAGCGAGCTGGGGCGGCGCGGGTGATCGAACAAGCAGAGTTGACGCCGGAGCGGCTGCTCGGCGAGATTTGGAGGTCACTCGACGACCTGCAACGCCTCCGCCAGATGGAGCAGCGGGCGCGCTTATGGGCTCGACCGGGGGCCGCCGAGCGCATTGCGGACATGGTTGAGGACTTAGCAGGAGGGGAAGGAGTGGCGAGTCAGGTATAAGAATTGACGATGACAAGACAAGAAGACAATCCACAGATTTCGCAGATTACACAGATACAGGGTAAGAACAGCACAATTTGCTTCACGCCTTCTTATCATGAGTCTGTGAAATCTGCGTAATCTGTGGATGCGTTTCTTCTCTTGCAATCGGCAATTCTCCGAAAGTCGCTATGTTGGGAAAGATTCGAAGGATCCATTTCGTCGGCATTGGTGGCATCGGCATGAGCGGTATCGCCGAGGTGCTGCTCAACCTCGGCTTCACCGTTTCGGGGTCGGACGTCAAGCGCACGGCCGTCACGGAACGCTTGGCCCGGCTGGGAGCCCGGGTGGTCGAAGGGCACCGCGCCGACAACGTGCAGGACGCGCAGGTGGTGGTGGTGTCGTCTGCGGTTCCGCTGGACAATCCGGAAATCCAGCAGGCGAGGAACCTCCAGATTCCCGTGATCCCGCGCGCGGAGATGCTGGCCGAGCTGATGCGGATGAAGTTCAGCGTGGCGGTGGCCGGGTCCCATGGAAAGACCACCACGACCTCGATGATTGCCGTCATGTTGTCGCAGGCCGGGCTTGATCCTACGGCAGTGATCGGCGGGCGCCTTAACGCCTTCGGCTCCAGCGCCCGCCTGGGCAAGGGCGAGTTGATGGTAGTGGAAGCGGACGAGAGTGATCGCTCCTTTCTTTACCTTCTTCCCTCGATCGCCGTAGTCACCAACATCGACCGTGAACACCTCGATCACTACCATGACCTCGACGAAATTGCCTCAGCGTTTGTGTGGTTCATGAACAAGGTACCGTTCTATGGCGCGGTTATCGTCTGCCTAGACCCGCCGTGGCGTGATCTTATGGAACGCCTGTTGCCCCGGATCGGCCGTCGCGTGGTGACTTACGGGATCGAAGCGGGAGGGGATGTGACGGCCTCGAACATCGAGCTGAGTGCGCGAGGTTCAACGTTCCACGTGCAGGCCGGGGACAAGGCTCTCGGTCGCTTTACGCTCAGCGTGCCGGGCCGGCACAACGTGCAGAACGCGCTAGCTGCGGTCACTGTCGGTCTGAAACTCGAGCTGACGGCGGACGAAATCCGCGATGGCCTGGGGCGATTTCGTGGGGCCGACCGCCGGTTTCAGGTGAAGGCGAATTGTGGCGGGGTGATGATCGTTGACGATTACGGCCACCATCCCACTGAGATTCGTGTCACCCTGGCGACAGCGCGTCTGGTAGTGCGGGCGGACGCACGAGTCTGGGTGGTGTTTCAGCCGCATCGCTACACCCGCACCCAATTTTTGATGGACGACTTTGCCCGCTGCTTCGAGGGTTGCGAGAGGGTCTACGTCCTGGACATTTATGCTGCGAGTGAGCAGCCGATACTCGGCATCACCTCGCAGCGCCTGGTGGAGCGGATGCGGGAACTGGGCTTCGACTGCGGCCGGTATGCGCCGTCGGAAGACGAAGTTATCCGCGAATTGCTGGCGGAAGTGCAACCTGGCGACTTGATTCTGACCGTTGGCGCCGGAAGCATCTGGCGCCTCGCTGAGGAACTTAGTGTGGGACTGCTGCGGATGACGGAGTCGAGTCAACAGTCGGCAGTCGGCAGTCGGCAGTCGGCAGTCGAAAATGGTTGACAGTCGGCAGTTGATGTTTACTGCTAACTGCCGAGTGCTAACTGCCAACTAATTCTCCATGGACAGCGACACCATTCCGGCCGAGGACCTTGAACTGGAAGAGGTCACACCGTATCGCCGACGCGCCAAGGCCGGGCCGCTTCGGCGGACGCGAATCTCTGTCCTGGGGCGGATGCTGCGTTGGACGGCATTATGCGTCATCGTACTTCCAGGGCTGTCCTATTCGGGGTACCGCCTCGGCACGTTCGCCCTATCCAGCGGAGGCTTACGGCTGGAGTCAGCAGACGACGTGGCGGTAACGGGCAATCACGTTGTGTCGCGGGAGGAGATCTTGAACGCGCTGGGCTTGCCGGCGGTGGGTCCGCCCCGGTTGCCCGTCAACCTGTTCCAAATGTCGCTGGACGACAAGAGGCGAAGCGTGGAAGCGATTTCCTGGGTAAGATCTGCCGTTCTCAGCCGGTCGTGCCCTCGTCGCCTCGAGGTCAAGATCACGGAAAGGACTCCCGTTGCTTTTGTCGATGTGGACGCGCGACTGAAGCTGGTGGACGGAGACGGGGTGTTGCTCGAGAAACCGGAGAAGGGCGGCTTTGACTTTCCTGTGCTCTCGGGTGTGGGCGCGGACGTGAGCGAGGCCGACCGCCGGCAGCGCCTGGTGATTTACGGCGAGTTCATGCGGCAACTCGCGAACCTGGCAACCCACCCCGGATGGTCCGTATCGGAGGTGGATCTCTCGGACCCGGACGATCTCAAAGCGTTGCTGGTGGAAAATCAGGAAACGGTTCGGGCCCATTTCGGCGACAGCAACTTCGGGGATCGATTTCAGAGCTTCCTGGAGCTGTTGCCCGAGGTTCGAAAGACCAACACACGAATCGAATCCGTCGATTTGCGTTATCGGAATCAGATCGTGGTGAACCCGCAACCAGTCACAGGGAACAAGGAATAGGGAACAGGGGCTAGTGGCTAGTGACGCGTGGCTAGTCAAGAAGTGGATGGTGGTTAGTGGCAGTTGGCTGGTGAAGAAAAAGGGACAGGCCGCGCCTTGGTCTTTTCTTCACTAGCCACTAGTCACCAGCCACTCGCCACTTCTCCCCGTTCCCGGTACTCTTTCCCACTTTACGGAGAGGAATCTCGTGGCACGCAAGAACGACTTCATTAGCGCGCTCGATGTTGGCAGCAGCAAGACCTGTGCTTTGATTTGCCAACTGAGCGAAAGCGGCAAGCCTGCGCTGCTCGGGTGGGGAGCGGCTGAGTCCAAGGGTTGGCGCAAGGGCGTGATCGCCAATCTGGATGCGGTGGTCCTCTCGATCAAGAAGGCGGTGGAGGAAGCGGAGTCGAAAGCCAACGTGCCCATGGACCAGGCCTATGTGGGCGTGTCTGGGCCGCACATCAAGGGTGTGAACTCACACGGGGTGACGGCGCTCGGCGAAAAGGCGCGGGAGATCACGTTGGAAGACAAGGCCCGCGTGCTCCTGGCGGCGCAGGGTATTTCCTTGCCTGCCGATCGTGAGCTCCTGCACGCCTGGCCGCAGGGTTTTCGGGTTGACACGCAGGACAGCATCCGCGAACCGGTGGGCATGAGCGGCGCGCGCCTGGAGGCCGACGTTCACTTGGTGACGGTCTCGAGCAGCGCATTGCAGAACCTGGTGACGGCGGTGAATCATGCGGGCGTGGCGGTTCCTGACAACGGAGCCGTGTTTGAGGCTATCGCCTCAGCGGAGGCGTGCCTGGCGCCGGACGAAAAGGAGTTGGGCGTAGCATTGCTCGACATCGGCGGCGAATCCTCCGACTTGATCGTCTACCAGGAGGGCGTGGTCGCGCACACCGCCTCGCTTCCCCTGGGCGGCGAGCGTTTCACCAACGATATCGCCGTCGGCTTGCGGACTCCCATTCCGGAGGCGGAGAAGATCAAGCGGCAGTGGGGAGAGATTGATCCCGAGCGGCCCGGCGAAAGGATAATGGAGATCCCAGGCGTCGGTGACCGCCCCTCTCGGCTGGTGGGCTATGCGCAACTGAGCGAGATCATCGAACCGCGGGCCGTGGATCTGGTGGAGTTGATGGAACAGGAGCTGGACCGTGCGGGATGCCGGAGGCCGCTGGGGGCCGGCATCGTTCTCTGTGGCGGTGGGGCAAAGCTCGGCGGGCTGGTGCAATTCACCGAGCAACGCTTTGTACTGCCGGTGCGAGTAGGGAAGCCGGCGCGAGTGGACAATATGGAAGAAGCGCTGGAGGATCCTGCCTTCGCCACCGTAGTCGGCCTGATCGGCTATGGTAAGCGGCAGCGCCTGGCGCGCGAAGGACGCGACCGTGGTTGGGCGGGAAAGTTGTGGGGTGCGCTGAGCGGGAAGAGTTGAAACAGTCGAGAGTCGAAAGTCTAAAGTCGAAAGTCTAAAGTCGAGAATAAGTGTTAGCCGGCGTTTCGCTTATTATTTTTCGCCTTTTGACTTCTTAGGAGATCATCATGGCCAACGAGACCGGGACCGACGCCGACAACGGCAAACTGCGGGTGGATTTCTCCGACGATTTGCGCCATGGCGCCAACATCAAGGTGATTGGTGTGGGCGGCGGCGGTGGCAACGCCATCAATCGCATGATCGCCGCCAAAGTGGAAGGCGTGCAATTCATGGTGGCGAACACGGACGTGCAGGCGCTCGAGGCGTCGCTGGCGCCGCTGAAGATCCAGTTGGGAGCCAAGCTGACCAAGGGACTGGGGGCTGGCGCCAACCCCGAAATCGGCCGGCGCGCCGCGCTGGAAGATACGGAAAAGATCGTCGACGCGTTGGAGGGTGCCGACATGGTGTTCGTCACCACCGGCCTGGGCGGCGGCACCGGGACCGGCGGCGCTCCCATTGTCGCGGCGCTGGCGATGGAGATGGGCTCGCTGACCGTCGCCGTGGTCACCAAGCCCTTCGCCTTCGAGGGCAAACGCCGCATGACGCAGGCCGAGCAGGGGCTGGCGGAACTGAGTGAAGCCGTCGACACCGTGATTTGCATCCCTAACGAGCGCCTGATGCAATTCGTGGACAAGGGGACCAGCTTCTTCGAGGCGTTTCGCAAGGCTGACGACGTGTTGCGCCAGGGCGTGCAGGGAATCTCGGACATCATCACCATCACTGGCATCATCAATCGCGATTTCGCCGACGTGAAGACCATTATGGAAGGCATGGGCTATGCCGTGATGGGGACGGCGGTGGCTTCCGGTGAGAATGCGGCGGTGGAGGCGACCAACCGCGCTATCTCCAGCCCGCTGCTGGAAGATGCGTCTATCAACGGCGCCAAGGGGATTCTGCTGAACATCACCGGGTCCAGCCGGCTGACGCTTTTCGAGGTGCACGAAGCTTCCAGCATCGTGCAGAAGGCGGCGGCTGAAGACGCCAATATTATCTTCGGCACCGTTCACGACGAGACGATGAATGACGCGGTGAAGGTGACGGTGATCGCCACCGGGATCAAGGGCGACAAGGTCCGGTTCGCGCCCCGGCCGGTTGTTTCCCAGGCTATCCGCACCGCCCAACAGAGCGTCAAGAACGCTTTGCTCAAGAAAGAAAAGTTGTCGGTGGGGCCGGCACCGGAGAACGTCCCGACGGAGATTCCGATGGATGACCTGGATGTGCCGGCGTTCATGCGGCGGGGGAAGAAATGATGAATAGTATGAATAGTGAATAGTGATTGTGAATCGTGAAATGATGAGCGCCAAAAGTCTTAGGTAGAAAGTAGAACGGAGCGTCGGAGGAGGATTCAACCCATGCGTACCTGGTTCCTACTGTTACTGGCCTTCTTGGTTGCCGTTTCCGGCGCCATCCTTTTGCCGCGCCACCAGAGCCTACGTGCATCGCCTGCGACGCCTCGGGCGGCCGTAGCGCCCACGCCGCAATCCTCCTCTGACCCGCGCCTGAAGAGCGCCTGGCGCTTCGACCACAACCAGTGGATCTACGTTCACCTTGAAGGTTCGCCGGCCCAGATCGGGTTCCAGCATGGCTACCTGCTGGCGCCCGAGATCGCCGACGCCTTCGCCGCGGTCAAGCTCAACGACACGCATTTGACCAAGCGCGACTGGGACTTTTTCCGCCAAGCTGCGCACCAGATGCTGTGGCCGAAGATCGATAAAGAATACCAGGAAGAGCTGAAGGGAATCGTGCAAGGTCTCAAGGCGCGCGAAGTCAAGATGGACCTCGACGACCTGGTGGCGCTGAACGCGTTCGAAGAGCTGCCTGATTACTACGTGCCCTGGTACAACGCGAAGCACCAAGTGGCGAGTGCGCCCCATTTGACGAGCCCGGGTAATTGCAGCGCTTTCGTCGCCACCGGTAGTTACACCAGCGATCATAAGATCGTCATCGCCCACAACAACTGGACCAGTTACCTCGATGGCGAGCGCTGGCGGATCGTCTTCGATATCGTGCCCACCCACGGCTACCGCATATTTATGGACGGCTTTCCCGGCGTCATCACCAGCGACGACGATTTCGGCGTCAACGCCGGCGGCCTCATGGTCACCGAGACCACCATCACCCAGTTCAGCGGTTGGGACCCCAACGGCAAGCCCGAATTCGCCCGCTCCCGCCAGGCGCTGCAATACGCGGGCTCCATCGATGATTACGTTCGCATCATGCTGGACGGCAATAACGGCGGCTACGCCAACGACTGGCTGCTGGGCGACAACAAGACGGGCGAGATCGCGCAGTTCGAGCTGGGACTGAAAGCGCATCGCGTCTGGAGGAGCAAGGACGGCTACTTTGTGGGTTCCAACTTCGCCAGCGACCCGCAGGTGATCAAGTTGGATACCACCTTCGATCCTAACAATTCCGAGACCTCGCCCAACGCGCGCCACGCCCGCTGGGAGGAGTTGATGCAGCAGTATAAGGGCAAGATCGGCCTCAAAACAGCGATGAGGTTCATTTCCGACCACCACGATGCTTACCAGAAGAAGGAGACTGCCGACGAGCGCACGCTCTGCGGCCACGCCGACGCCACCGCTCGCGGCGTCAACGTTTGGGAGTGGGGCCCGAATTACCCCGGCGGCGCTGTGCAGGGTAAGGCGATGGATAGCACGATGGCTAGTAGACTAGGCTTTGTGGCTCGCCGCGGGCATCCCTGCGGGGAGGACTTTCTGGCCGCGCCCTTTTTGCAGGCCCACCCCGAGTACGCCTGGGAAGCTCCCTTGCTCACGGACATGAAGGCCGGGCCGTGGACGTTCTTCAAGGCGGGCCAGCAGGGACCGGAGTAGACAGCCGGCAGTATGCAGGGCGCAGTCACCAGAAGGCGGTCGGGAAGCCGCGGATCGGCGAAAGAACTTATCCCAAAGCGCATTGTGCCGGTAACCGCCGCGACGCAATCAACAAACGGGAGGACTTTCATGAGACGTCTTGTCGTAACGCTGGTCCTTTGCCTAACCTGCTTCTTGCTTTCCGCGGTGGCGGCAGAGGAGCCGGCGCCGAAGCTACAAGGCTACTCCGACGAAGCGGCCCGCTCCGAGCGTGACTGGGAAGCGAAATTCCAGGCGATTCCCAGCAATCAGAATATGCGCGATTACGACCAGCGTCTCTCGGCGCGGCCCCACCACGTGGGCTCGCCCTACGATAAGGACAATGCCGAGTGGATCCTCTCGCAGTTCAAGTCGTGGGGGCTCGACGCTCACATTGAGACCTTCCAGGTGCTGTTTCCGACTCCCAAGGAGCGCGCCTTGGAACTGGTGGCGCCCACCAAGTTTACGGCCAAGCTGGAAGAGCCGGCGTTGGCAGTCGATCCCACGTCGAAGCAGAAGGACGAGCAGTTGCCGACCTACAACGCCTACTCCGCCGACGGCGACGTGACGGCGCCCTTGGTTTACGTGAATTTTGGCGCGCCGGCCGATTACGAAGAGCTCGACCGCCTGGGCATCTCGGTGAAGGGCGCGATCGTGATCGCGCGCTACGGCGAGACTTGGCGCGGCATCAAGCCCAAGGTGGCGGCGGAGCACGGTGCGGTCGGCTGTTTGATTTATTCCGACCCGCACGAAGACGGCTATTTCCAGGGCGACGTCTTTCCGGAGGGTGCCTTTCGCCCCAGGGACGGCGTGCAACGCGGCAGCGTGGTGGATATGACGCTTTACTCCGGTGATCCGCTCACTCCCGGCGTCGGCGCCACCGCCGATGCCAAGCGGCTCCCGATCGAGAAGGTCGAGGTCCTCACCAAGATCCCGACGCTCCCGATTTCCTACGGCGATGCGCAACCGCTGCTGGCCGCGCTCACCGGACCGGTAGCGCCCGGCGAATGGCGTGGGGCGTTGCCCATCACCTACCACATCGGCCCCGGTCCGGCCAAGGTCCACCTGAAGCTGAAGTTCAACTGGGATATCAAGCCCATTAACGACGTGATTGCGAGAATTCCGGGTTCCGTTTCTCCCGACGAGTGGATCATCCGCGGCAACCACCACGACGCATGGGTGAACGGCGCTGAGGATCCGCTCTCCGGCCAGGTGGCGCTGATGGAAGAGGCGCGCGCGCTGGGCCAACTGGTGCAGCAGGGCTGGAAGCCGCGGCGCACCATCATCTATTGCGCCTGGGACGGCGAAGAGCCCGGTCTGCTGGGATCTACCGAATGGGCGGAGACGCACGCCGACGAACTGCGCCACAACGGCGCCGTGTACATCAATAGCGACTCTAACGGGCGCGGCTACCTTTTCATGGGCGGCTCCCACACGCTCCAGAAGTTCATCAATGGTGTGGCGCGCAACGTCGAGGACCCGGAAAAGCACATCTCCGTCTGGCAGCGGAGCGAGTTCGAGCGCATCGTCCGCGCCCCCAACGCCGAGGCTCGCAACAAGATTCGCCAGCGTAGGGACCTCAGCATCGGGGCCCTCGGTTCGGGCTCCGATTACACACCCTTCCTCCAGCACCTTGGCGTCGCTTCGCTCAATCTCGGCTACGGCGGCGAGGCCGGCGGCGGCATTTACCACTCTATCTACGATGACTTTTATTGGTATACCCACTTTGATGATCCTGAGTTTATCTATGGCCGCACCCTGGCGCAGACAGCGGGCACGGTGGTGATGCGCCTGGCCGACGCGGAACTGTTGCCCTACGACTTCATGGAGTTTGCCGATACGCTGCACGAGTACCTGGACGAGTTGCAGAAACTGGCCAAGGACAAGCGCGACGGCATCATCGAGCAGAACAAGGAGATCGAAGACGGAACGCTGACGGCGACGGCTGATCCCACCAAGCCTTTCGTGCCGCCTTCCGTGGAGGCGACGCCGCCCTTCCTCAACTTCGCGCCACTCGAGAACGGCGTGGCCGAGATCAGCCGCGCTGCCGAGCACTACCAGAGGGCGGTGGAGAGGGCCCAGCAAAACGGGGGCGCCGTTCTGGCCCACGCGTCGCTCGACCAACTGAACCAGGCGCTGATGGAGAGCGAACGGAAACTCACCTCGCCCGAGGGCCTGCCGCGGCGGCCGTGGTACGTGCACCAGATCTACGCGCCGGGCTTCTATACGGGGTACGGCGTGAAAACCATCCCGCTGGTACGCGAGGCCATCGAGCAGAAGCAATGGGGTGAGGCGGACCGCGGAATGGGGCTGGTCGGCAACATCCTGGTGAGCGAGGCGGCGCTGATCGAATCCGCCGCCGGCGAGTTGGACCAACTGGTGCACTGAGTTAGGGAATAGGGAATAGGGAACAGGGAACAGGGAACAGGAAGAAGCGAAGGTTCGCCGTTATCTCATGCGCCCTGCCCCTACTTCAGCATTCGGCATTGTCTTCTCTTCATTCTGGCTTCTGACTCCTGACTTCTGACTCCTTCTTTTCGCTCAACGCAATCCCGAGCATTTCGAAACGCGCCATCAGGAGCAGCGGGCCCGAGCCGATGAAGGCTCGGGCGGGGAAGTTCCGGGTGAAGTAAGTACGGTACACGCCATTGAACCTTTCGAACAATGAGACATCAGCAGCGAAAACTTGGACCATGACCAGATCGTCCATGCCCAGGCCTGCCCGCGCCAGAGTGTCGCGAACCGCGTCGAGCATGAATCGAGCCTCCTGTTCCGGGTCAGGGGGCACTTCCCTGGTCGCGGGGTCGACCCCGATGTGCCCGCCGAGATAGAACGTGTTCCCCACCAGGACTCCGCTGCTAAACGGGAGTGGTCCGAACCCGGTCGGCGGCGGAAGGTACAACCTACCCTGAGGACCTGACATGGCATACTCCTTTGACTTGCCGCGGGCGTCCCGCCCGCTCTTTACTGACGATTGCTGAGTGACGATTGGCGATTCGAAGGCAAGCTGCTAGACGCAACTCTTTCAATCGCAAATATCGCAAATCGTAAATGAAAAGCGGGCGAGACGCCCGCGCTAGTGCGCCTGAGAGCGCTTGTGGTCGGAGAGGTGAAAGTCCTCTCCAAGTCAACGTAACCTATAACCGCCTGCAACTGCGTCGTCGTGAGGCGGGGTGGGGAGCAGCGGGTGGTGAACGGCTAGTCCGTAGGATAACGAACTCGATTCGGTCGGCGTGAAGTGGCGAGCCTGCTAGAGGAAGGCGAAGCCCCGAGATTCCCCTTAGGG
>DATFYM010000037.1:0-3843 GCA_035315065.1 Terriglobia bacterium | reverse complement strand
CTGTTGGACCGCCAATCGCATGATTTCAACATCGGCAATCTCCAACCTCTGCATCGGTTCACCTCCCGGACCATTCTAGGCCCGAGAGGGTCGGGAATTCAATTTTATTATGCGGCATTACTTATGACGCCGCGTTTAGTTCACGTTCGCCTTGCCCTAAATCAGGGCAAAATCGGAACGGACGCAATTCGGCCCCCGACGGTGGAAGAATTGAAATCGTTCGCTGGAATACTTCGCGATGAACTTGATGCATTTGTGGGTGAACAGACTGAGATGCGTCACCGCGTCGACGTCCTTTTCGACCGCGGTTCGGGATTGGCTGTTGTCGAGATGGTGGGCGGAGCCACAGGGCGCTTGCCGGTGCGCGTTATGAGAGCAACTGACGAAGCCGCGCGGGGCTTTGCGGCGGCCCGAACTCAATTGATCGAGAAGCATGCACAATGGCTCTATTTTCGCCGGAATCTCCGAGTATGCGAACCGTCGTCCAAAACGTACATCTTGAAGCCGCTGCAGCGCCTGCAATGGACCCAAACTCAAGCCATGCAAGATGCGGGAGACATCATCGCGGAATCCATTCAGCCGAACCCAACGGAAAGTGAGAGGGTTGTAGGCTGATGCCGCCAGACCCACCTCCAGATCGCGACTTGATCTATCGCCTGGCGTTCATTCGTAATTGTTACATTTTGATTCTCCGCGGGTATGAACTCATCAGGGCCAGTGATTTCAGCCAAGCTGAGGAGACCAGTATTACCGGGGAGATCAACGGAAAAGGATGGCGGAATGCTTGGCTATGTCCAGACGGATACAAGAGTGAAATGGCTGGACCGACTCAAAAATGGTTTTGCAGAAAGAAAAGAGGGACTGAGAGTGCAGAAGGGTGGGGCTCTAGCTGAAGCGAATCGGCTTCAGGATCTCGGACCACTCCTGATGTCGTGTCACGGCCGGCAGCCTGCGATCCTCGGTCAGATCAAGATTTTCCATTTGCTGCTTGATTTCCTTCCACCTGCGCCGCCGGGCACCTGAATCCGATCTCATTGAGTATGCAGCTCCCATCAACCGCCAGGATCGGCACGGGCTCTCGGACCGCATCCACTGCACCCCCCTGCAAGAGTCGCGCCCGAATCACAAGGTATTCGGAAACTGTCCTGGGCGCGCTCAACTCGCATTACCCCTCCCTGACCGCGTACTGTTTACTCTCAATCCTGCGATATCCCGTTAGAGAATCTGAACCGATCTTAGGCGACCACCGGCGATGGCTGGGCTGAGGAAACCCCACTTAATACATGAGTCTCCTGATCCATATGAGAGACCCCATGACAACAATTGTGACGTTTTGTCAGGTTCTCCGGCACGAATGTCATTAATCCTGACAACCTACAGCGACCATCCGGCGCTCGCGGATCGGGGCCCCTACGAGCACAGCTCGGAAGGCCGGACGCTGCAAGGGAAGATCGGAGTGGAATTGGGGAAGGGTTGCAAGGTAACTCTACAAGTCCAGGCCGAATCAGGTCAGGGGTGCCCGTCTTCCCACCGTCAAGCGGTAATGAGAAGCGGGCGGAGCTTGCCCGGAACGAAGCGCAGGGACGCCCCGCACTTCCAGGGTCGTCAGTCTGGCAAAATGCCACACTTTTTGCATTTTTTGAAGGTGGGGACGGCTTTTGCCAGACTAAGCTGCTGATTCCAAAGCGCAAAAAAAAGTGTCTCATTTGTCTCATTTGTCTCCATTGTCTCATTTTCACCTGCTACCCTGATAATGCATGGGAAGGCCGGCGTGGGCCCCGGATTGGGATGGCGAATTGCTATACGGTTGCGTTTTTCGAATTGCGATCGCGACGAAGAGGAGCCAAACATGACACCAACGACCAAAGCGGTGACCGAAGAGCCGGTTGCCGGCGATCACCAGGACGCCAAGGAGTCGACCGGACCGCGCACCGAGCCCGGCAAGCAGGTCTCGTTCGGCAGCAACTTCCCGCACGGCTATTACTCCCAACTGTATCCCGAGGCGATGGCCGTCCTGCGTGAAGACCCCCTGGAGAAAGCTCGGGATCACGTCGCCCTCACCAGGGGCTACCAGCCGGAAAACGCTTCCCAGCAAATGGTGATCGACGACCTCGCCGACTTGCGATGGCACCGCAAACAACTGGTGCGTTCCCGGCAGGCGCAGATGGCCCTCGCCGTAAGGGCCGTCGACCGCCAGCGCGACCGCATGCACCTCCAGATCGGCCATAAACGTGGGCGACGTCTCGCAAGCGGACGTGCTGGAGAAGGGCTTGCGCAACATCCCGGACTCCCCCGGCAAGTTCGAGATGCTCATCGACAAGCTCAAGGACCTGATCAAGCAGGCCGAGGACTGCAACTACTGCGATGCGGTCCCCTATTTGACTGCCATCTATGGCAAGCAGGCGAGCCTCCGCGGGGCGACCATCTTCAACCGCTTTCTCTACTTAGACCGCCTGGGCGACGAGCGACTGGCGGCGTTCGAGGCGGGTCGTCCCTGGCCGCCGGCGGACGACCCGGTGTACGAAGAAGGGCCTGTTCCCGCCGCCGGCCAGGAGGAAGTCAATGACGACCCGCGGCTCGACCAGCCCTGCGCATCGCTGCTGCGCGAGCTAAACCTGGAGCTGCGCGATGTGCAAGAGTCCTACGCCTTCTTCGTCGAAGATAAGATTACGGTGACCCAGATCAACCGCGACGCCGCCATCGCTCCCACCCGGGAATCGTTGATAGCGGCGCGCGAACTCGCCATCGTGGACCGCGAGATCGCTAACAAGATCCGCCTGTTCATGGAGATGAGGGTAAAAGACCGGGACTGGCGGCTGACCAGGCAAGAGGACCACGATAACGCAGGGCCGAACGGCGCTCGGCCGGGGTTAGACTCGGGGCTGGATGAGACGCCTGAGACCGCCGGGTCCACGTTGGAATTGGCGGTGGCGACACCGCCACGACCGCCAGCCACGGAGGATGATTTTCACCGCTCCGAAGCCGCTGATCTCACAAACGATAGCCCTTCAGAACCGAACCCATGACGTCGGCCCTCCGCCATTCACGGTCGAAGATACGAGGTGAAAGAAATATGTCGAAGCCAGCGAACCTGACACGACATGACGCCCAGACGCCGCCTGCGGCAGCGCCCGATCCCGACTACGCCGCCGCGCTGGCCGCCGCACGTCCCAAGGTGAAGGAACTGCTGGCAGAATACCGGGACGACCCGAACGGCGACGCCGGCGCCATTGTGGAAACCTTGATGCTCAACCAAGTGGCTGGCGAGCCGGCACGCGAGGCCGACATGCTGGTCCTCCACCACGAGCGTGACCTGTATCAGACCCTGAAGCATGATTCCGGGCGCAGCGCCACCCGGCTCGCCCGTCAGAATCGCCGCCTGAAGGGCGAGTTCGCGAAGAGAATCGACGCCCAAGATCAGGTGCGCCAATACCTGGAAGAGGTGGGAACGGCGGCCCGTTCCGGCAAGAAACTGAGTGCGCAAGAGGTTTACGACAAGATCTCGGCCGTCATCGGCATCGGTGATGTAGTGATCCCGCGGGTGGAGACGGGTCCGGTGGCGGATGCCTGGAATTCGCGGGGGACGGGGAACAGGGTGGAGACGAAACCAGAAACTAGAAAGTAGAAATCAGAACCAAGGCGTTCCCCTTCTGATTTCTGCTTTCTAACTTCTGATTTTAGGTACCCGTTGATGGAAGCACAGAACGAGCCGAAACCGAAGCGCAAGTTCGTGATGACTCCCGAGCGCAAGGCCAAGTTGCTGGCCAATCTGGAGAAGGCCCGCCTGGCGCCTAAGGAGAAGGTCTACCGCAAGACGCCCAAGCGCTACGCCGCCAACCTCGG
>DATFYM010000036.1:0-55350 GCA_035315065.1 Terriglobia bacterium | reverse complement strand
CGACTGACCTTGCTTCCGACGTTGGTTAAGTCCGGGCCGAGCATCACCGGACGATCGATGCCTTCGAGGCGATGGCATCCGATGCAGTTGAATTCGGTCAGAAGCTGCCTGCCGCGCTTTAGTTGCGGCGTCTGGGGAATGTCGGCGCGATGGCAGGTGCCGCACGTGGCCTGAATGTAGCGCGTGGGCAGGATCGGCTGTTCCCAGGCGAGGGTCGTCTCATGGGCCTCAGCGACCTCGGTGGCGGGTCCCTGGCCCCGGTGGCAAACCGTGCAGCCCCAATCGCGGACATGTTGGGGAATGTGCTCAACCGGCGGGTGGGCGCGGAACGGTTGCGGAACCGAGGCGCTTGCCAGGCTGGCTTGCGTGATGCCCTGGTGGCAGGTGGTGCAGCGGTCGACCACATTCATCTCCGGAAGCCAGATCTGGTCGAGGTCGGAGTGGTAATCTGCCAGCAGGCGCTTGGTATCGGGCTGCGTCTGGGCATAGCGCACGTAGGCGCGCTTCCACTGCTTCCACTCGCTGCGCAGGTCCTTAACCGGCGAGATGGCGAGCACCGCCACAAACACCACGCTGGAGAGCGCAAACAGGAAGCGCATCCGGCGCGAGACTTTTCCCATCTGTTCGGCTTCAGGCGCCATGCGATCTCCACGGCCATACCCAGGACCAACCGGGGCCTCGGAAGAAGGTGCCAACCAGCGTCAAAACCACCGCGACGACGATGAACCAGGTCATCACCCACCAGGAAACGGGCCGTGTGCGCAGGAACTCGGCGACCGGTTTGCGGCCAGGCGGCAGGAAATAGGAATATAGGAGCAGACCTCCGATGGCGACCGTCGGCACCAGCATCGTCCAGGCATCGAACACGGCCAGAACAATGACCGCTACCGCCAGCACCACAAGCAGCACGCGGAAGCGCTTCCACCGGTTCCCGGCCCAGAGGGGCTCGCCCTGCACGTTGATGTTGAAGTAGGGGATAACGATCAACGCGATCACCACCAGCGTGGGGATCATGATCCCTGCCACCAGCGGCGGAAAGTAATGCAGCAACTCCTGCAAACCCAGGAAATACCACGGCGCCTTGGCAGGGTTCGGCGTCAGCAGCGGATTGGCCAACTGCTCCAGCGGGGCGTCCCAGAGCAGCGCTACCACGACCAGGGCGATCACTACCACCTGGAGGGCAACGGCCTCACGCATGACCAGATGGGGATAAGTCATCAACTGCGGGCTGACGTCCTCTTTGACCTTGGCGGAAGTCTTCTTGGTGATGAAGACGATGCGCTGCGGGTTCTTCATGGCGTCAGAGCTGAAACCGACCTCTTGTTTATG
This sequence comes from Terriglobia bacterium, assembly GCA_035315065.1. Taxonomy (GTDB): domain Bacteria; phylum Acidobacteriota; class Terriglobia; order UBA7540; family UBA7540; genus DATFYM01. Next base: position 54,021 of record DATFYM010000036.1, on the reverse strand, counting down.
GCTCATCGCATGGGACTCTTCATTCTGACTTCTGAGAAAGCATGAAGTATTGCGAACGCGCTTTCAACACAGAGACACAGAGGCACAGAGAAAGAATGCGAAGCGTTCTCGAAACAAACGACATGATCTTCTCCCTCTTTCTCTGTGTCTCTGCGCCTCTGTGTTTAATTTCTCCCCGACTTCTTAGGGACTGAAAACTGACTTCTGACCTCTGACTCCTCCTCGTGCAGTTTTTCCGGAACCGTCAGGCCGCCGTCCTTCTGGATTCGCCAGAAATGCACGGCGATGAACGCGATCGCCGCCAGCGGCAGAATTACGCAGTGCAGCACGTAAAACCTGAGCAGCGCGCTCTCGCCCACCAAATGCCCACCGAGCAGCAGAAACCGGACTTTGTCGCCCAGGACTGGCATGGAAGAAATAATGTTGGTTCCCACCGTGATGGCCCAGAAAGCCAGTTGGTCCCACGGCAGCAGGTAGCCGGTGTAACTCAGGAACAGGGTGAGAAGCAGCAGGACGACGCCCACCACCCAGTTGAATTCGTGAGGCGGGCGGTAGCCGCCGCGATAGAATACATGGAACATGTGCCAGAACACAAACAGCACCATCGCCTGCGCCGCAAACCGGTGCATGTTGCGCAGAAAGACGCCGTTCGAAACCACGAAGCGGAGGTCCTTCATATCCCGGTAAGCCTGCGGGACGGCGGGGTGGTAGTAGAGCATCAGCAGAATGCCCGTGATCGTCAGCACCACGAACAGAAGAAACGAGACCGACCCCAGGTAATAGGTGGCGCGGACGCGCAACGACTTTTCGCGCACCTTCACCGGCAGGAAGTGAAGGAAGAGGTTGCCGAAGACCGCGATGCTGCGCGTCCGGTTAGTCCGCGCGGGACCGCGCCGGAAGATTGACTTCCAAACGCGCGTGGCGCGCAACCGGTCGAGAGCCTGTTCAACGGATGTAGTCGCCACCATCGACCTCAAATCTTGCGGCGCTCAAAAAGTGCCGCGACGCGCCGAAAGGGCGGGGCTTTAGCCCCGCCGCAGAATCGGCGCTAACTCAAGGGGCTTTAGCCCCGGAAGCCTCAGGCCACGGGTCAAGGCGATACCTCCCGTGGGCTGAACAGAACCCGTACTCCTCGGGCCGAACCGCCAACTGGCGTTTCACCGGATTTAGGTCAATGTACTGCACATGCGAGTCGTAATCCGCCTGGCCGCGAATCAGGTGCTGCGCGAACCCAGGCTGCCACACCGGAAACTTCGTAGCGAACTTCAGACCAATCTCATGCGACGATCCCCCCTTAATGAATCGCGCGGCTCGTTCGAGCGTTGTCGTCGGTCCGGGGGTCAGGAGCACGTGAATATGGTCAGGCATCACGACATGACGGTGGACCAGATACTCGCGCTTGTCGCGATATTCGAAGATCTTGCTCTCTACAATCTCAGCCCAGTCCGTCTTTTTAAACATCGCGCGACGCTCCCACGTGTTGGTAGTGACAAAGTACGTTCCACCGGGTGTTGAGCGATGCTTCGGTCGTGCCATTGGCTTCAGGGCCTAAAGGCCCTTCTCCTTCCTAACTTCGGCTACGGCGGGGCTGAAGCCCCGCCCTTCCTCGGCCTTTTTTCAGCCTCTCGTCTAGATCTTCAGAACCTGGTCGGGCTTCACGATCTGGAGCTTGTCCACCAGGAGTTCACCGTCTGCCGTCAGAGTGATCGCGAAGTGCGGCAGCGGGCGGGGAGCCGGTCCTTCAATCTTCTTGCCGTCGGGCTCGAACTTGCTTCCGTGACAAGGACACTGAATTTGCCTGGCGTCTTCCTTCCACTGCGTAATGCAGCCGAGGTGCGTGCAGACCGCCGAGACCGCATAGAATCCGCCTTCTTTGGTCCGGACGATGTAGACCTGCTCCTGCTCCCGGAAGGTAACGGACTCCGGCGCGTAAGCATCGGGATTCCCCGCCCTGAAAGTCGGTAAGGGCTCGAACAAAACATTGGGCGAAAGATACTGATAGGTGACCGCCGCCGCGCCAAGCCCCGCGATGCCGAGGGCAGCAATGGTGATCTCGTTGAAGAAATCGCGGCGCGTGACCTCGGCTGCTCGACCGGGTTTTTCGCTTTCGGTTTTTTCCGCTTCGCTCATCCGCTAACCTCAAAGAGAATCCACAGATTTCACAGATTGCACGGAAAGAAGACCCGGAATAGCGGTATTCCAGGCTGATCGTGTCCTGAGTCTTCGCTCTTCCTTCTGTGTAATCTGTGCAATCTGTGGATTCTCCCCAGTTATGTCGCTTGCCCCTACAACGGCTCCGACGCAAAAACCTCGAAGGCCTCCATGGTGATCGTATGGGCCGGGCAGCGCTCGGCGCACAAGCCGCAGCGAATGCAAATCGTCTCGTCCTTCACCATCACCGATCCTTCCCTGGACGGCAGATCTTCGGCTTCCAAATGCTGCAAAGTGTTCCACTGGAACTCGCCCTCGGCGTTGAGGCGGGCTTTGTCCTCTGCCGAAAACACGAACTGACCCAGGGGCACGAGCTTAAGGCAATTCTCCGGACAAACATCTACGCAACCGCCGCAGAGAATGCACTCCGTACCTTCGGCTTCGTTGCCTTCGAAGATGGTGTTGACCCAACACTGAAGGCACCGCGAGGCTTCGCTCCGAGCTTGTTCCTCGGTGTAGCCGGTTTCCACTTCGGTCATGCCGGTCCGACGCTCAAGAGGGATCACCGGCACCGAGAGCCGTGAATACTCGTCATAAGACTCGGCCATCTGGTGGTGATCGAGGACGGTGATCTGCACGTACTTCGGCCGCGGCTTCCAGTCCGATCCGCGGATGTACCGGTCGATCTCTTCCGCGGCCTTCTTGCCGTCCGCCACCGCGCTGATAATGAGGCGCGGCCCAAAGGCGATGTCGCCGGCGGCAAAGATCCCCGGCGCGGTCGACATCAGCGTTTGGGGGTCGATCTTGATGGTTCCCTGGCGCGTGGTCTCCACGCCATCGGCCGGAGTGAGGAACGATACATCCGAGGCTTGGCCAATAGCCAGGATGGCGGTGTCGCAGGGGATCACGGATTCCGTCCCGGCTTCAAACGTGGGGCTGAAGCGGTGGTTGGCGTCGAACACCGAGGTACAGCGGATGGTCTCGAGCCCGGCCAGCCTGCCGCCCTTGCCGACGAAAGCTTTCGGGCCGAGGGACGGATGGATCTTCAGTCCTTCCTCCATGCCTTCCTCGATCTCTTCCTCGAAGGCAGGCATTTCTTCGCGCGATTCGAGACACACCAGGTGAACCTCTCGCGCCCCCATGCGCAGGGCCTGGCGCGAGACGTCCATCAACTCCTTCATCGCCACGTCCAACTCGCTCTGGCTGAGACTGTCGGGCAGGAGCGAACTGCTGAGGGCTTCGAGGGTCAACTGTTGCTGCTGGCGCAGTGCCGATCGCGCCACGTCGATAGCGACGTTGCCGCCGCCGATCACCACCACTCGTTTGCCGATGGAAAACCGGTAGCCGAGGTTGACGTTGAGGAGAAAGTCGACGCCCTTGACCACGCCGTCGAGGTCGTTTCCGGGGATCATCAAGTCTCGGCTGCGGTGCAGGCCGAAAGCGAGCAGAACGGCGTTATAGCCCTGGGCGCGCAGATCGGCGAGGCTGAACTCCTTGCCCAAACGCGCGTTAACGCGGAGTTCCGGTCCGAGGTCGAGGATCTCGCGAATCTGTGCAGCCAATACGTCGCGCGGCAGGCGATACTCCGGGATACCGAGGTGCATCATGCCACCCGGAACCGGCGCCGCCTCGAACACGGTCACGGGGTAGCCGAGCAGCGCCAGGTCGTGGGCCGCTGAAAGACCCGCCGGGCCTGATCCGATCACTGCCACCTTGTCGCCGGGATGGGTGACCTTGGGCTTCTCTGGAAAAACGTCGATTGGATTCCGCGACTCGGGGCCGTAGCGCTCGGTAACGAAGCGCTTGAGGGCGCGGATAGAGATGGGCGAGTCCAACATCCCCCGCCGACAGGCCGTCTCACAGGGGTGTCCGCAGACCCGACCGCAAATCGAGGCGAACGGGTTGGGCTGGCGCGCGTAGCGGTACGCGTCTTCGTAGCGCCCCTGCGCGATCAGGGTTACGTATCGCCCCGCCTGGGTGTGGACTGGACACGCCGTCATGCAGGGAAAGTTGGATTCCAGCCAATCGAGATCGACGAGTTTTGACCGAAGCTCCATGGGCTAGTCGACAGCGCCCCTCACAAGAATTGACGATTGCCGATTGCCGATTGGAAGACAGGCTCTTTGACGGTTGTGGATGCCCTTTGAAAGGGCCGCGCGGCTTGACTGCTCTTCTCTTTCAATCGTCAATCGTCAATCGTCAATTCTTTGCTAGTGGTCTTAGCGGACACCAGATTGGCTTATTTCTTCACAGTGATGTCCACGTTGGCGCCGCCACCGGAAACGTCGACAGCCTGCGTCGTCGGCTTGCCGTCTTCACTCCACGTCTTCAGCGCGTAATGGCCGTCCGGAACATTCTTGATCTCGAACTCGCCGTCCTTGTTGGTGACGGCGAAATAGGGCGTAGCCACCACCACCACGTAGCCGGACATCTCCGGGTGGACGTTGCACAGCAGCGAGGCAACCCCGAGGTCGTTAAACGGGAACGCCTTGCTCTGCCCCTTGGGCCACGTTCCCATGTTGTGGGCCAACTTCTTGTTACCGCTGACGGAAGGCCAATAGACATTGTGTCCTACGGGGTCGCTGTTGAGGAAATCGACCGTGGTTCCTTTCAGAACCACGGCCACGTGCGGCACGAACGTCATCTTCCTCTGGTCGATGGTGATGTGCTGGGAAGGCGCGTCGAACGTCTTGCCGGGAATGGCGTCCACGTAGACGGCGATGTTCTCCGCCGAGCGCAGGCCCTGAACGCTGACCTTACCCTTGATATCTCCGGCCAAACCCACGCCGCTGGCGCAGAGTAGAGCGGCAACGAGCGCCGCCAGAATCAGTGCTTTTTTCGAAGTCTGCATAGTTCTCCTTTGAATCAAGTCGACAGTCGACAGTCGACAGTCGAAAGAACTATCAGCCGTCAGCCAGAAGCTTGGACGAGCTGATGGCTGATAGCTGACGGCTGAGTGCTGTTTCGACTCTCGACCTTCGACCTTCGACTTTTCGACTGCCTTCAGAACGAATAGTCGATGCCACTTACGAACGAGCTCGGCCGGAAAAACAACGTACTGGTTGTGGTTGGGTCGGTATACGGTACCCCCCAGTGATACTGATATTCGCCGATGACCTTGATGTTGGCGCGAACCAACAACTGGAAGCCCGGGCTGAAGCGATTGCGTGTTTGATCCTGCGAAATGCCGTTAGCAAGGTCGGTCGGTGAGTTCACAAAGTCGTAGCGCATGTATGCGATCATCCAGGGGTAAATCCAGAAATTGCTGCCCGCGAACCCTCCGGTATAGGTGACAGCAGGCACATTGGTGATAGTCTGGGCGACCGTATCCACGCTGTGGTTGTTGTCGTGACCCACCATACCGAGACCGAAGAGTTCCATCTTCCGGTATTTGAAGCGAACATCTCCGCCAGCCCGATAGAACGGCTCCCTAATTGTTCCCAGGAAACCGAATTGTGAGCCTCCATAGTTCAATTCGTTCGTGCCCCGATAGTAGAAGGCGCCGAAGCGGATTGAGGTGTGGTCGCGCGGCCCAGTCGGTCCGGCTGCCTGTATCGCCTGGCGGCTCTCGGGATCGCGCTCCAGGTTGAATCTCTGCGACACCCGGATATAGACATCCTTGGTGTTCCGCGCCGTGAGCGAAGGCCCGAGTCCATACGCCGAATTGGTCCCGTCGTCAAAGGCTACCGACCAGTTGAAGTTTCCGTTGTTGGGATAGCCACCGAATTCGATGCCACGTTGCGGAGTCCCAAGGAAGAAGGGATTGTTTGCGGTTTGAAATACCGTCTGACCGGTGGTCGTCGAGGGCTGCGCCACGGCCGTCTCACTGAAGACGTCGTAAGCTGACGGGTAAATCGAGCGTGCTTGCGAAAACGGCAAATCCAGCTCGAATTGTCCGAACCTGACATTCAAAGCATTCTTCGGCAAGTGAAAAGCGTGGCCTAAGTCGTTGTATCGGAGGTATCCATCGCCCAGCCCGCCGCCGGCGCCAGTGCCGCCGGTCGAGATGTCGTTGTCGATCCAGAACGCCAGATTCTCACCGAAGCTGCCAGAACTGATGATTGTAAACGTATTCGGCACGAACAGATCGGTCTGCGGCACGAACGCGGTTGCCTGCAGCGGCTGAGGTTGCTTGGCATTCCAGTCGAAATTGCCCGAATAGCGGAAGCTAATCGGCAAGTACCCGGGAATTTCGCCCGGGTATACGGCGTTGGGGAAAGCTTCCTTCTGCGCTTTGGCCCCCAGCATCACCGGTGGTTCCTTCACGAACGTCTCGTCGTCCTTGGGGAACTTGAATCCGTTCTTCTTGAATGCCTCCCCGAAATCGTTCAATTCGGGGTAATTGCTATGGCAGGTGGTGCAGGAAGTCTGGTACTTCCGCGCAAATGCCGGGATCGCTGAGGTACGAGTCACCGACCCCAGGGTGAGCCAGGCCAGAAGCCCGAAAGCCAGAGCGGGCACCAACCGGCTCGCACTTCCGATTAATGACAGTCGCCGGAACATTTTGTCAATCCTCCTGGTTCCGATGAGTACGTCCCTTAAGCTAACCTATCCGAACTTTTGATAGTGCTTGAGCCCAGTTCTTAGTCTCCGGCATGAAGACAGCGTGCGACTTTACTTGACCCGCGTGATCGGGACGGTGACGCACGTCACCGTTCTTTGTGAGCGACATCACATATCAGGCTCCTGCTATATTATCGTCGAGTTCTAAATCTCGTAAGGTCCGGCGCCGCGCAGCATAGACCGTCCGCACGCGGGTAGCCGTCACGGGGTGCGTGAAGCCATGAGCTAGCTGTGTACATTGCGGAGCGAAGCACGGAGCGAAGCACCTGCACCCTCCCTCAAGCGAGATCGAACGTGACGCTGCTTGCTGAACAATATCCTCACTTATAACTCACTGTCAAGCCCGGAAACGGAACCCATTCCCTTTTCACCTGCGCGATAGGCTAGTTGAATAAGCTCTGACGGCGCCTACGGCTCGCACCCGGAGGTTGCCGGCCGACGACCTTGTACTACGGTGGAGATACCCCTTGAGTCATCCACCGTCGAGCTACCTACCAGAAGGTATTCTTTTTCTTGTCTTTACCCCGATTGTGTGTTATCGTCCGCGTCAGTGAGGGTTTAAGAGAAAACTCTCGAACCCGATCTCAGCCGCCGACGGCTATAACCGCGGCTTCGGCGACCACTTGACACGGGTTGCTGAATTCGACTGGCGGTGGCCCGGGCGACGAGGTCCGTGATCCTTCTGCCGAACCCTTCGAGGTTTTGGCCGCGGACCACGAACAACGGTCGTCGGAAGAGTCTGGAAGGCGAATGTCGTTTCAGTTCGAAGACGAACGGGTTCCGGTCTGGAAGATAGCTGCCCTGCAGTACTTGGTGGCTGCCTCTCTGCTCCTTCTGTTGCTGGGGTACTGGCATCTGCAAGTGGGCCAGCACCAGTACTACGAGGATCAAGCGCAACGTAACCGCGTTCGCAATCTGCCGGTGATTGCGCCGCGCGGCCGCATCCTCGACCGCGAGGGCCGCGTGCTGGTGGACAACTTCCCCGCCTTCAGCGTGCTGCTTCTGCGCGAGAGTACCACGCCGCCTTCGCCCGACCGCATCTCCGGAATCGCTCGCGGCCTGGGGCTCGACGCCGATGACTTAGCCCGCCTGGTGGCGCGCACGGCGCAACTGCCGCGCTTCCAACCGGTGGTGCTGAAACCGTCCGCAACGCTCGAGGACGTGGCCTTTGTGGAATCGCACCGCACCGAGTACCCGGAGCTCGATCTCATCCCGGTGCCGCAACGCCTCTACACCAAGCAGGAGGTCGCGGCGGCCATGCTTGGTTATGTGGGCGAGGTCTCGGAGGAGGCAATCGCCAAGCCCGGCTCTTCCTATCGCCCCGGCGACGTCATGGGAAAATTTGGCATCGAGGCCCAGTACGACCGCGTGCTTTCGGGGAGGGACGGCATGCGGCGCGTGGTCGTGAACAGCCGCGGGCAGGAGGTGGGGTCGATGACCGCCATCAATGCACTGCCCGGTCGGGACCTCCGCCTGACGGTCGATCTCGATCTCCAGATGACCGCCGAGGCTGCTCTCGGAGATCAACCGGGCGCGGTGGTGGCACTCGATCCCAACACGGGCGAAGTGCTGGCCCTGGTCAGCCACCCATCGTTTGACCCCAACCAGTTCGCGCACCGCATCAGCGGTGCGGAGTGGCAGCAACTGATGGAGGATCCTTTCCATCCGCTCACCAACAAGGCCATCCAGGCACACCTCGCTCCGGGATCGGTTTTCAAAGTCGTCACCGCAACGGCGGCCCTCGAGAGTGGCGCCATCACCCCGAATTATTCGCTCATCTGCCCCGGCCTCATCACCATTTACGGTCACACCTATCACGACTGGACGTTTGATAAACACAAGGGCCACGGCTACGTGGATCTCCACCGCGCCCTGGTGGTCTCGTGCGACGTCTACTTCTACACGTTGGGGAGACTGCTGGGCATCGATACGCTCGACCGCTACGCCAGCGGACTAGGGCTCGGGTCGCGCACCGGGATTGACCTGCCGGGCGAGGACCCCGGATTGATGCCATCGCCCGCCTGGGTGCAGAAAGCGTTCAAACGGAAGTGGTGGGCTGGCGAGACGATGTCCGTCGCCATCGGGCAGGGCGCGGTGGCGGTGACTCCTTTGCAGCTTGCCGCCATGGTCGCAGGCGTTGCCTTGGGCGGGGTGTTTCCGCGCCCTCATGTGGCGTTTCCGGAAGAGCTGGAGCAACTCGGAATCGACCCGCCGAAGGACGACGCGCGACGGTTCCCGCTCAAAGCCGGTACAGTGGATGTTCTCTCGAAGGCGCTGTGGGGCGTGGTGAACGAAGGTGGCGGCACTGGAGGGGGCGCGCATCTCGCGGGCCTCGACGTCTGCGGCAAGACCGGCACCGCACAAGTGGTGAGTGTGGGCCTGCAGAAGTCCGAGCACAAGGCGGAGTTCAACAACAACGCCTGGTTCGTCGGCTACGCGCCGAACAACAAGCCGGAGATTGTGGTGGCTGTCCTGGTAATGGGGGGAGGACACTCGACCGTCGCGACCCCGATCGCCCGCGAAGTGATCAAGGCGTATTGGGAAGCGAAGCATCCTGGCGACACCCGGCCGGACCAGACGGTTACCGTCGCGCGCAAGTCGGACGCGATCACACGAAGCGTGGCAGCGGCTTCGGTCGGCGCGATGCCTGACCGGTGAGAGAGTTGAAGAGTCCAAGGTCGAAGGTTGAAGGTCCAGGAACGCGCAGTTTACTTACTTTTCGACCGTCAACCTTCGACCTTGAACTCCTGGAAGAGTTCGGAAAGAATGGGCAAGGCAGCAAGCGCTCGAGACTTCGACTGGTTTCTGTTCCTGGTGGCGATCAGCATCGCAGCCATCGGTGTAGTGGAGATCTACAGCACCACGTCCCACACCGTGTTGGCGACCGAATACAAGAAGCAAATCTACTGGGTCCTGCTCGGCTGCGTGGCCACCTTGCTGCTGAGCCGCTTCGACTACCATACCCTCCTGGAGGCCACGCCCTGGCTCTATGTCCTGAGCGTTTTGGGGCTTGGGGCGGTGTTGGTGACGAGCCACGCCACCAAGGGGGCCCGGCGCTGGCTGCACTTTGGTGGCTTCACTTTCCAAGTGTCAGAATTGGCCAAGTTGGTTATAATAATGGCCGTGGCGGTCTACTTCGCGGACAAGCGCGATAGGTTCGTCACGTGGAAGGACCTGACGAGGCTGGGGATTCTGGTCGGCGTCCCGATGGCGCTGGTGGCTGCGGAACCCGATCTCGGCACGGCGTTGACGTTCCTGCCTATCCTTGCCGTCGGTGTCTTTATGGGCGGGATCCGTGCCCGGCAAGTAGGTATCCTTTGCCTGGTGGGAGCGTTGGTGCTCCCGGTGGGGTGGCGTGTTCTGAAGCCCTACCAGCGGGACCGAATCGAGACATTCGTCCACCCCGCTCGGGACACGCAGGGCCACGGATATCAAGCCTCACAGGCCAAGATCGCGATCGGCTCAGGTGGGTTCTGGGGCAAGGGCCTCGGAAACGGGATGCAAAGCCGTTTGGGTTTCATCCCGGTTTCACACGCGGATTTTATCTTCGCGTCGTTTGCGGAAGAACAGGGTTTTGTAGGCGCTCTGATCGTATTCGTGCTGTACTTTCTATTGCTGCTGCGGCTCCTGGATGGGGCGCAGATCGCCGGCGACCGAGCGGGCGCTTTTCTCCTGGTGGGGTTTGCGTCGCTCCTCTTTTTCCAGGTTGCCGTCAATATCGGGATGATGATCGGCTTTTTGCCGATTACCGGCATCCCTTTACCGCTCATGAGCGAGGGAGGGTCGGCTACGCTTCTGACGTTCGCCGGCCTCGGTTTGGTCATGAGCGTGAAGATGCGCAGATTCGTGAACTAGCCCGCGCCAAGCCGCACTTGGAAGTGGAAGGTGGAAGGAGCTTGGCGTGGTTATTGCCGTCTCGCAGAATGGGATATTCTTGCGCTGCAAAATTGTGGATGGAACGGGTCCGGGGAGCGCTGCAAGTCTTGGGGGATGCGCGCTGCCCAAGCCGTTCGAGATCGAAATACTCCGTTGACGCCGACTGGTCGGTTTGAGGCCCGAAGGCGCGCGGTTCAGAAAGACCCGGGTAGATCTCCCGCACGGGGTCCATGCGGGATTGATCCCTGGTGATTTCTGAGGAAGGTTTTTCCATGGCCAAGGAGCTGTTTATTTCTTCGTCTCCGCATGAGACGAAGGTAGCTATCTTAGAGGATAGTGAACTCGTCGAGGTCTACTTCGAAAGAGATGTCGAATCCGGACTGGTGGGGGGCATTTACAAGGGTCGCGTCCGGCGCGTGCTGCCCGGAATGCAATCGGCTTTCGTGGACATCGGCCTGGACCGAGATGCTTTCCTCTACGTTTCGGACTTTTTCGAGGACTCGGAAGAATACGAGAAGGTTGTCGCCGAGGCCGAAGCGCGGGTAGCTCGGTACACTGACGGGCGGCCGACCGCGCCACCTACTGGTTCTGAAGCGGCGGCTGAGCCGCCAGGAGAATCCGCGCCATTGGCGGTCACGCCGCCAGCGGTGACGGAATCTGCCGGATTAACTCCGTCGGCCCCGTTGGCTCCGCCCGTCCCACCGTCGCCCGTCTCCCCGACGGCGGTCCCATCTCCACCCACTGAAAGTACGACGGCGGCTCCTATGCCGGCGCCGGACGAAGCGCCCGCTCTTTCTTCGGTGACGCCGGGACCCCAATCTCCCGGCAGGCCCGAAGACCACGAGTATCGGCGCCACGATCACCGAGGACGCCGCCGCCGACACGGCCGCCGCGGTGGTTTCGGCGACCAGCGCGAGCATCGATTCGGTCCGCCCAAACCTGAACCCCGCATCACGCCACATCCGGATGAATCAAGCCCTCAGCAGGGTTTTGAGCTTTTGCCGGGCGAGTCCCTTGCCAAGTACGGTTATGCCGTCCCCAAAACTGAGGGGTCGGCGATGGATGTAACGTCCGAAGCGGCCTCCGCGCCAACAGAAGCGCGGGCCCCTTTCCAAGTCGAGCCCCAAACTGCCCCTGAAACAGAGCTGTTGCAGAGAGTGGAGACCGAGGCAGCAACGTCTTCCGTGCCAGTCGCTTCTACCCCGACCGCGGCAGCAGCCCCCGTCGAGCCGGTAGCCGAGGCGGCGAGACCGGCTCCAATCAGCGAGCCCGCCGTTCAGCGGCCCGAGGCGCCAGTGGCGGTGGAGTCCGCGTCCGTGCCGGAAGTCTCAGCTGTCGAGATCGAAGAGGTGGAAGGGATCGTTCATGAGCCCGTACCCTTCACGGAGGCGATAACCGCCGACTGGAAGCTTGATCGCAGCGCGCCGGCAGCGGCAACGCCAACGGCAAAGGAAGAAGAGCCGTCGGTCTCCGCCCCGGAGGCGGGGCCAGGCAACATTGACGAGCAACGGGCCGCGGCGGCGGAGATCGAGTTTTCCGTCGCGGAAGGCGTGCTTGAGCCGTCTGCGGAAGAGGCGATGGAAGAAGAAGCGGGTGAGACGGAAGAGACCGACGAAGAAGCTGAGGAACTAGCGGGGGCAGACGAAGAACCTCAGGAGGGCTTAAGCGCCGAAGGGATCCCGCACGGCGGGACCGAGGCGATTCCAGCCCCGGAGGGCGGGACCGCGCCCGCCGGAATAGCGACACCAACCACCGGCAGCGAGGAGCGGAGTTACACGTTGCGCGATTCGCAGCAGCGGCCCCGCTATGCGCCACGCCGGGGACGCCGAGGCCGTCGCGGGGCGGGGCAGCGTCCCTTCCGCGGCCCCGAGACGCCGTCCCGCAGGGCGGGACCACGCACCGGGAACGATCAACCCGTCCAGATTTCACAGTTGCTCAAGGAAGGCCAGGAGATCCTGGTGCAGATCGCCAAGGAGCCCTTGGGGACCAAAGGTGCGCGCATCACCTCGCACATCGCCCTCCCCGGCCGCTACCTGGTTTACATGCCCACCATCAGCCACATCGGCGTCTCGCGCAAAATCGCGTCCGAAGAGGAGCGCCTGCGGCTTCGCAACATCATCCTGGAAAACCGCGGACCGCTCACGGGCGGCTTCATCGTGCGCACCGCAGGCGCCGGACGCTCGGAGGAGGAGTTCAAAGCCGACCTCCGCTTTCTCTCCACCTTGTGGAGCGACATCAAGTCCCGGGCGGAGCGGGTGAAGGCGCCAACGCTTTTGCACCGCGACCTCGATCTGGTGCAGCGCATCCTCCGCGATATTCTCTCGCCCGACTTCAAATGCGTTCGCGTCGACAACGAGGTCGACTACGAGCGCGTGGTCGATTTCGTCCACCGTAGCCAGCCAGCCCTGGTGGGGCAGGTGAAGCTCTACGACCGGGAAACGCCGATGTACGAGGAATTCGGCATCCAGGCGGAGATCGAGAAGGCGCTCAAGCCCAAGGTTTGGCTCAAATCCGGCGGCTTCATCGTCATCAACCAGACTGAGGCCCTGGTGGCTATCGACGTCAACACGGGCAAGTTTGTTGGCAAGACCAATAGGCTCGAGGATACCATCGTTAAGACCAACATCGATGCGGTCAAGGAAATCGTGCGACAGATCCGGCTGCGCGACTTGGGCGGGATCATTGTCATCGACTTCATCGATATGGACGAGCGCCGCAACCGCCAGAAGGTGGTGCAGGCACTGGAAGAGGCCCTGCGCTTCGACCGAGCGCCCACCAACATCCTTTCCATCAATGAATTCGGCTTGGTGGCGCTTACCCGCAAGCGTGTGAAGCACTCGCTGGAGCGGACGCTGTGCGAGCCTTGCGCTTACTGCACCGGGTCGGGCTGGGTCAAGTCCGTGGCCACCGTGTGCTTCGAGATCATGGGCGAGGTCCGCAAAATGGCGGCTCACATCGAGGGCAAGGTGCTCAACTTGCGCGTGAACCCGGAGGTGGCCAAGGCCCTCAAGTCGCGCGACGGGAGATTCATCTCGGAGTTGGAGTCGCTCACTCACAAGGATGTTATCATCCGGAGCGACCCCACCGTCCACCAGGAGCGTTTCGAGATTTTCTGAGGGCAAGAGGCCGATCCGGCGCTATTTCCGTGGGTCGATCCCCACCGGGCTGGCAGACGGCCCCCGCTACTACGGAACCGTAGAGCCGAGCCGGACCTGCTCGAAATCTTCAGAAAGCGTAGACGAGAACATTGGTGCCAAGGAGGGCGGCCACGTGTATAAAGGTCCTCTCTTCTCCACCCGCGCTCGATTTCGTGAGGCTTCCAGGGGCGCTCCCCGGCGGGTTCGGTGGTTTCCGGAGGGTTAGCCTCACCCTGACCTCCCGTTCTCGCTGACGCTCAACCATCTTCCGGAAGACCTCGAGGCGCTCTTCCACGCTTCGAAACTTGGGCTGCCGTGAACGGGCACGAGACGGAACCAGGCGAACCGATTCCCCCGCTGGGATGAAATCCACATTGTCCCCGGGCCGGATGCCACATTCGTCGGCGATGATCTTAGGGACGGTCAATTGGAGTTTGCTCGTAACCTTGGCCATGTCCTTACTATGACAAGGACGCGTTTTTGAGTCAAGGATACCGCTTCGGCTGCTTCGATGAAAACCAAGTTCCTGGTCCTCACCCTCGCCGCCGTCACCTTAACCGCGATCCTTAGCCTGGTGAGCGTGTACGTCGCGCCCGTGCCGGCCACGCTGCTTCTTACCGTCCGCTGGATCGCGATCGGCGCTCTTATTCTCTACGGTTTTGCCCGGCGCTCGCTCACCACCTGGATCCTGGTGGCGATGGTCGTCGGCGCTGCCTTGGGTCACGACTGGCCACGCGTTGCCGTTAACCTGCGCGTGGTCAGCCTGATCTTTCTGCGGCTCATCAAGACCATCATCGCGCCGCTGCTCTTTGCCACGCTGGTGGGCGGCATCGCCACCCACTCCGACCTGAGGAAAGTCGGACGCATGGGCGTCAAGGCGATCCTCTACTTCGAGGCAGTCACCACACTGGCCCTGGTCATCGGACTCGCGGCCATCAATCTCAGCAAGGCCGGCGTGGGAGCGCGGGTGCCTCCGGCTTCGCCCGGCGAAACGTTGCCGGTCGAAAAACCCTCGGCGACCGAGACCATTTTGCATGTCTTTCCGGAGAACCTGGCGAAGTCCATTGCCGAGGGCCAGGTGCTCCAGGTGGTGGTGTTTAGCATCTTGTTCGGCATCGCGCTGGCCATGGTGCGCGAGGAGCGCCGACGTCCGCTGCTCAACTTCTGTGAGAGCCTCGCCGAGACCATGTTCAAGTTCACCAATCTGGTTATGTTCCTGGCCCCGTTTGGAGTTGGCGCCGCGATCGCGTATACGGTGGGCAGTACCGGCATGGGCATTCTGCTTAATCTGGCCAAGCTGCTGCTCACGCTTTACGTGGCGCTGATCGTTTTCATACTGGGAGTGTTGTTGCCGATAGCCGCCTTGGCGGGGGTGCCGTTAAAGAAGTTTATCGCTGCCGTGGCCGAGCCGGTCTCAATCGCTTTCGGTACTTCGAGCTCGGAGGCGGCCCTGCCTCGCGCCATGGAAGCGATGGAAGCGATCGGCGTGCCGCGGCCTGTGGTAGCCTTCGTAATGCCGACCGGCTACAGCTTCAACATGGACGGCAGCACGCTTTATCTCTCACTGGCCTCGATCTTCGTGGCCCAGGCCGCCGGCATCCACCTCAGCCTGGGACAGCAACTGCTGCTGATGGTGACCCTGCTGCTCACCAGCAAGGGCGTAGCGGGCGTCTCCCGGGCGGCACTCGTCATTCTGCTCGGTACCGCCGGATCTTTCGGCTTGCCCACCGAGCCGATCTTCATCCTGCTTGGTGTCGATCAATTGATGGACATGGCGCGGACCTCGGTCAACGTGCTCGGCAACTGCCTGGCCACGGTCGTGGTGGCGCGGTGGGAGGGCGACTTCGGGAAGGAACAGCCCTCACCGGCGGTGATGGACGCGATCCGTAGCTGATGTTGCGTAACATCTACGGCAGCGCGTCACTTCACATTTTCTTCGCTGATCATCTGGCGGCTAAGATAGGTCGCGAGACCCAATTCACCGATCATGGCGAGTTGCGTATCGAGGAAGTCGGCGTGGCCTTCCTCGTCGTGCAGCATCTTCTCGAAAAGCGTCCGCGTGCCGTTATCATCCAACTCGACGCACGTGGTGATCGCGGCGTTGTACTGGCTCACCGCCGCCAACTCGCAGGCGAGGTCCGTCTCTAATTGCGCCTTGACGCTCGCGTCGATCTGCGGGGTCGGCATGGGATCAAATTTGGGGCTGCCCTCCAGGAACAGGATGCGTTCGATCAACCCCTCGGCATGATGCATCTCGTCGAAGGCACGTTTCCTGATCAAGCCTCCCAGTCGCGCGTATCCCCAATTGTCACACATCTCCGCTTGCACCATGTATTGTACGATCGCCTTGAATTCATCGGTCAAGGCTTCATTCAAAAGCCGGATGACCTTCTCATTTCCACGCATAGGTTCTCCTTTCGAGATCGGCTCGCGCTCGCCTCCAACTGATTGAGCTGCCCAACTCCAGCCGCGATCCAGACTAATCATCCCGGTCGCCACATGCTGTGATCCGCGTCACGCCGGGCAAGTCCGCCCATCGGTCGACAACCGCCAGAGACAGTTTGGGGAGCCTTACCGAGGTTCGAAATATCGAGTTGGTGTTGTACCAAGCTGTCTTTTGAACATCGATATGAACGCACTGGGGCTGCTATAACCTGCGTCCAAGGCGGCGCCCGTGACCTTTTCTCCAGAAGCCAAGATCTGCATCGCATGTAGCAGTCGAAGTTGTTGGCGCCATCGGGTGAAGGTCATTCCCGTTTCCGCAAGGAAAAGACGCTCGATCGTCCTCTTGCTGGCGCCACAGTCTTCACAAAGCGTTTCCAATGTCCATTGCTCTCCGGGACCGGCAATTAACCGTTGCACGACTCTCATGGCTCGGGAGTCGGTGGGATGAGGCAACTGGAGAGGGATGGAATGGGCTGCTTCCAATTGATCGACGATGATTTCTATGATTCTCCTTTGAACGGGAGCCTTCTTGTTCAATCTCGCAAACTTGCAGGCGTGCAGAATCAACTCCCTCAAGAGCGGCGACACGTTCATCACGAAACACTTCTGAGGCAAGGTCCGAACCAGTCTGGGAAGAAGGTATAAAGTTCTCATCGAAACCGGTCCCGACATCGCCACGGAGTGGGGAGTTTCCGCCGGAATCCAGACTGCACGCAGCGGGGGCACAACCCAAATTCCCTGTTGGGTTCGGACAGTCATGACACCCTGCGAAGCAAATACCAGTTGGTCCTCGGGATGAAAATGCTCGGGGATGATGTGTCCCGGGTCGCGAAACTCATACGACAGAGTTGCGACCAGCGCCGATGGGCGACCCTTTCGATCGAGAAGGAGGCTGTGACACTTTTGCGACATTCTTTGTCACCATAGCGAGAGAAAGCGCCAGGCGCAAGTGCTATGTTTCAGGATCGCAGATCGCGAGGAGGACAGACTATGTTGGCTTCAAGTAAGGTCGTTGGCTTTGTGCCCACCAGGGACTCCAAAAAAGCAAGAGACTTTTACGAGGGCAAGTTGGGATTTCAATTTGTCAGTGATGACCAATTTGCCTTGGTCGTGAGAGCCGGCGAAAACACGATTCGAGTCGCCAAAGCTCAGGATTTCACACCCGCCAAATACACGGTCCTTGGCTGGGAAGTGCAAGACATTGAGGCGGTCGTCAGGTGGCTCAAAGAACGCGGCGTGGTGTTCGAGAAATACCCGTTCGTTCAGGACCAGGAACTTGGTATTTGGAACGCGCCTGGCGGGGCTAAGGTTGCCTGGTTCAAAGATCCGGACGGAAACGTGCTTTCTGTCAGTCAGCATGAATAAATGGAATCGACGAATGGGATTAAGGCTGCGAGCAGGTCACGAGGCCAGGCCGCAAAATCGTCGGAGGAAACATGACACGAGCGCTTGTACTGGGAACCATTCTGGGTGGGTTGGTGGCGTTTCTTTGGAGCTCTCTCTCGTGGGAGGTTTTGGGCTGGCACGAGAAGACCATGGTTGCTTTTCAGAACCAAGATCAAGTTTCCGCCGTAATTGACTCACATGTGACAGCAGACGGAACCTACCTTCTTCCTGCCGTGCCGCCGACCGAGGGCATGACTCCGGAACAGCGCAAACAGGCGCAAGACACGGCCATGGAGAAGATGCAGAAAGGCCCCATCATGGTGGCGGCGGTGCGGCGTCGAGGCTTTGGGTCCTTCAGCCGGGCTTTGACAATTCAGTTGCTGAGTCTGATGTGCGCCGCCTTCCTCCTCACCTGGCTGCTGTTGCAGACGAGCGGGTTGAGCTACGCCCGACGGGTGGCGTTTCTCGCGATCGCAGGGATGGCGGCGAGTGTTATCGTCGATCTTCCCAATTGGAATTGGTGGGGATTCTCCGGCGCGTACACGGCGGTGAATCTTGCCGACTCGACGATCACGTGGCTGCTCGCGGGTCTGGTGATCGCGAAGGTCGCGAGGTCGAGGACAAGTTAGTGCCCCGTCGCGCCGGAAAATCAGAAGTCAGAAATTAGAAAAAGAGCTGCCTTCAGTTCTGATTTCGACTTTCTGATTTCTAACTCAACGCGGACGTCGTGAGCTACGACCCGCATGAAAGCTCGCACACCGTCCTTGATCGCGGCGGCCTGCGCCGGAGTCAGGGATTGCCGCTCGCCGATCACCGTGTGGTCTGTGCCGCACGCTGTGCATGTTCAACGCTGCCAGGAAAAGGGCGTACTGCCAAGTACGCATGACCAACCAGTCCTTTCACAAAAAGCGCGCCTCGCGCAAGAGCGTTATGCCTTTACAAACTCGACATCCAGCGTGATGCTCACATCCTCTCCCACCATGATGCCGCCGGTTTCGAGCGCCGCGTTCCAGGTCAGGCCAAAATCCTTCCGGTTGATGCGCGTCGTCGCCTCGATCCCGATTCGCGTATTGCCCCACGGGTCCTTCATGGGAGCGCTTGGCCCCTGGACCTCAAATACTACGTTACGAGTGACGCCATGGATGGCAAGGTCGCCTTCGACCTCGAGTTCCGCAACTCCCTCCTTCGAGATGCGGGTCGATTTGAAGGTCAGAGTCGGAAACTTCTCGACGTCCAGGAAATCCGCGCTCTTCAGGTGCCCGTCGCGCTGCGCGTCCCGAGTATTGATGGTGGCGGCGTTAATAGAAGCCTCGATTCGTGAGTTGGTAATGGCCGTGCCATCCAGTTCCAGCGTGCCGGTGACGGCGGTGAACTCGCCCTTCACGTTCGAGATCATCATATGCTTGACCTTGAACTGGGCGTGAGAGTGAACGGGATCGATGTTCCAAGTGGTGGTACCAGCGGTTACCAGCGTTGCGGCGCCTGTGCTCATGATTAAACCTCCCGCTGTATAGATGATCATGATACCGACTAATGATTCAAAAACCCTGAAAGAATTCAGAAAACTATCAGAAAGGAAGAAAGGGCTGGCGATGGCGATTTTTCGGCATGGATGTTCCAGAATGCGGGTCTCATTCTTGCTATTACTGCTGCTGTTGCTCTTCGCGCTTTCCCCTGGGGGCGCCTGGGGCAGCCAGGCTGCCGATACCCACGGGAGTCTGCAATTGGTCTCGGAGCAGCAGTC
This sequence comes from Terriglobia bacterium, assembly GCA_035315065.1. Lineage (GTDB taxonomy): Bacteria > Acidobacteriota > Terriglobia > UBA7540 > UBA7540 > DATFYM01. Next base: position 34,719 of record DATFYM010000036.1, on the reverse strand, counting down.
CATTGAACCGGGCCACGAATTCTGGATTGGCTTGCGCTTCAATCTCGAAAAGGGATGGCACATTTATTGGGTGAATCCGGGCGATTCGGGCGAGCCGCCCAAAGTCAATTGGGACTTGCCGGCCGGCTTTGGCGCCGGTGACTTGCAATGGCCCGCCCCCCATCGCCTCGAACACCCGCCACTCACTGATTTTGGATATGAGGGCGAGGTTTTGTTGTTGGCCCCGGTTCATGCGCCCAGCCAACTGCTTGGCCGGCCGCCTGCCCAACTCGCGGGAGGAGGCGGGAATGCTACATTTGCCGCCGACGTGAAGTGGCTCGTGTGCCGCGACATCTGCATTCCCGCTCACCAGCGTGTGACGCTGTCGCTTGCCATCAGGGAGCGAGCGCCGAAGACCGATCCCAACTGGCGCGCGCTCTTCGAACGTTCGCGCTCCCGGCTGCCGCAGCCTGCTCCCGTTAGCTGGAAATCGGCTGTGCTGGCGGAAGGAAAAGACTTTGTTCTCTCCATCGAATCCGACGCCTCCCAGGCGCAGGCCACGTTTTTCCCGCTCGAGCCGCTGCAAATTGAAAACGGTGCACCCCAGCGTGTGAGCGCGATGCCCCGAGGCATTCGGCTGACGCTCGAGAAATCGGACCAACTCTTGAAGCCCATCACGAATCTTAGAGGAGTGATCGTTTTGGGCAATGGCCGGGCTTACGTGATCGATGCCCCGGTGTTTCAGAACAAAAGGAGGACAGCATCATGAGACAGGTCATGAGACGGTTTCTTTCTCTCCCTTTGCTGACCGCAATTCTCCTGCTGACGTTGCCGGCTGCCCGGGCGGCGCAAGTCGGATCGCCGGCGCCGGACTTTACCGTCACCGACACCAACGGGAAGGTCCATCACCTTTCCGAATACAAGGGCAAGTTCGTGGTGCTCGAGTGGCACAACCGCGAGTGCCCTTACACGCGGAAACACTACGCGAGCGGCAACATGGAGCGCCTGCAAAAGGAGTGGACCGGGAAGGGCGTGGTGTGGTTTACCGTAATCTCGTCCGCACCGGGCACGCAAGGATATGTCACGGCCGACGACGAGAATGCGTACGTTGCCAAAATGAATGCCTCGCCAACGGCGGTCCTGCTGGACGCGGAAGGGAGCCTGGGCCACTTGTACGGGGCGAAAACGACGCCGCACATGTTCGTGATCAATCCGGAAGGGGTGCTGATTTACAATGGCGCGATTGACGATAAGCCCACCACGGAGATAGCGGACATTCCCAGCGCCAAGAATTACGTCCAGGCAGCACTTGAGGAAGCCATGGCGGGACAACCGGTCGCCGCGCCCACTTCACGTCCTTACGGTTGCTCGGTGAAATACGCCCATTGATGGCGCAGCGCTCGACTGAGCACTCACAACTCGAAGTCTTCCGCTTTGGGCATCCGAACGAGGAAGTATCCGGCCGAGATCCACAGCGACGCAGCGGTGAGCCACGCCACAAGCGACGTGCTCAGCGCAAACGGATTCGTCGCGCCGGGGACGGCCGACGGGACGATCCCCAGCGTTTGATTCACGGCCGAATGCATCAGCATAACCAGCAGCAGGCTGCCGTGGGTGTGCCCGTAGAGCCAGGCGATCGCGGCCGACAGCGCGGTCACCTGAACCAGGAACACGGGGAATGACTGCCGGTACTCGTCAACTCCCGCCACGAAGAAGAGGGGCAGATGCCAGGCCGCCCAGATCACTCCCAGCAGGAGGCTCGCCGGCCCGAGGCCGAGGCGCGACGCCAGGCGGGGCAGTACATAGCCGCGCCAGCCGATCTCCTCGCCCGCCTGCACGGGAGTGGAAAAAACAATGGCCGCCACGATGACGTACCAGGATTCATGGCCGAAGCGCGGCCAGGCTCCCATGGCCGGCGCGATACAGGAGCGCGACGCCGAGCTTGATCGCGGCCATGTACCCGGCGGCGAACAGGTACCATCGCAAAGCCACACGCCCATCGAGCATGCGACTCAGCAGCGCAGACACGCCGGCGCGTTTTCCGGCTTGCGCCGTGAGCCCTACGGCGACCAGGGACGGGGCGAAGGTTCCAAGCAGCAGCAAGGGTAAGCGGAGTCCGTCGATCGCGTTCCTGGCGGCGATGAAGCACGTCCACGACACGAGGTAGGTAAGCGCGAAGAACCTGATGACCGATCCCGCGGGTGCTTGCTTGCCCTCAACCTTGAGTGTTACCATCCGCCGGTTCTTGCCACGTGGTAGCGATTGTGCTGGCCCTCAACGATTCTTCAGGCCGACCGGCACCGCTCACGACTGCCGTGCCAGAGCCGCTAATTCGTTGACGCGGCGCACCACCTCACTGCGGTCCATCGTCCGATATTTTTCCGGCAGCAGGTTCTTGCTGGTGCATTCGAGGACCGCCACTAGGTTCTGAAGCTCAATTTCCGTGGGGTAGGACGGAGGGATGAAGTCTTCTAAGGCGGCTTTCAGGTCGTCGACGTTCACCGCCGCCTCATTTGCCAGCGCACTTTTCATGCGGGCGCGGATCAGGACCGCCTCGATGTCCGCGCCCGAGAGCGTGCCGGCGTGTTCCAGGAAACACTGCTCGACCTCCGCCGAGGCGATTTCCGTACCGGTCTTCTTTTGCATGGCGCGCAGCAGTGCCAGGCGCTCTTCGTTCGTATCCGGATAGAAGAGCGCGATGTGTTCCTCGGCCCTTCCCTGGCGCTTGAGATCCACGGGGAGCAGGTCGGGGCGGCAAGTCAGCAGGAACCAGATCACCTTCCCGCGCAGCTCGGTGTTACCCATGAATTGGGCGATCTGGGCGAAGACGCGGTTCGAGACCCCACTGTCACCCGAACTGGACCGATCGCCCAACTGCGCGTCCGCTTCGTCGACGATCACCGCGATGGGGCTCATGGCTTTCAGCAGGTTCAGCACTCGTTCCAGGTTGCCCTCGGTGACGCCTTGCCACATGCTGCGGAAGTTCTTCAGCACCACGGCCGGAATGCCCACTTCGCCGGCAAAGCAGGTGGTGAGAAAAGTCTTGCCCGTGCCCACCGGCCCGCAGATGACGTAACCCATCGGCAGCACGTCGGTCTTTCCGGCGCGAATGGCGGCGGCTGCATTTTGCAGCTTCTTCTTGGCCTGGTCGTTCCCCGCCACCAGCGAGAGGTCGAAGCGGGTCTGGATGAAGTCGAGCAGACCGCCCCCTTCCGCCTCGATCAACTCCTTCTTGCGCTGGGTAAGGAACTTGAGCGTCAGGGGCTGGCGATTCTGCACGGCGTGCGAAATCAGGGTTTGCAACTGAAGACGCTTCAAGCCGGCGGTCAGCTTGGCCAGCGTCGTATCGACGACGTCGGAACCGGCGGGCAACGGCGTCGCTGCCAGGCGCGGCGTGAGGAATTCCAGTCGTTCGCGCTCGTCGGGCAAGGGTACCGCGATGGCGGCCACACCGGAATTCTGCACGAGGCCCTGGTTCAGATCCGTCTGGTTCTCGGCGATCAGGCAGACGGTGACGTCGGCCTGTAAGAACGCCGGATTCATGGCCCAGCGCTTCAGAATCACGAGCGAGTTGCGGTCCTCTGGGGACATGCTGGAAACATCGCCGGCCGGCGCGATGGTCTCCGCGAAGTCAATCACCACGGAGATTTTCTTGCCCTCGGTGATGCGCAAGCGCAGATAGTTGTCCAGAAGATTCAGCACGCCGTCGGGATTGCGCGGCAGGCCGTGCGCGTAGTCGGTGCCGTGATAACTATCGTAGCCCTCCAAGGCGCGCCGGAAGTCGGCCTGCATATCGGGATTGGCAAAGGTGAGCCCGCCCCCGCGATCGTAAGTCAGGACAAGATCGCGATGCCCGAACAGGCATTCATTCAGGAAGCGGAGCATAGGGAGAAAGTCGGTGGTGGCGCCGCGCTTCAGAGGGACGTAGTCGCGCACGTTGCCGCAAAGGACGAACATGGCGAGAGTGCGTGAGTAGTATTTCTCGGAAAGCTCCCGCGCCCATTCGGGCAGCGTTTCCAAATAGGCAACGCCATTCTTGACGGGAGTTTGCATGCTGATTGCGTTCATGATCGCCAGTTCTCAGAGCGTGTGAAAAATGCGCTTAGCCACGAAGGGGCGAAAGAGAGTAGCCCAGGGCGCCAGAAGGTGTGAAGAAATCGGAAGACCATAAGAGTTTCTCGCCAAAGCGGAAAGGTTCGCAAAGCAAACAAAGAAGTTCTTCGTTGCGACTCTTCGCTGCTCTGCGACTTTGCGAGAAACTTCTTATTTCTTCACTGCTTCCCAGCCCTGGGATCAGATGCCCCCAAAAGCGACAAAAGCTATAATTTGCCCATCGCCCCTTCGGGGCTAAGGGCACTCTTCATGTTCCACATAACTCTTGTATTTTCATAAAGATCGTGGGATGGCGAAAATAAGTACCTTTGTTTTCATCAACATCGTGGGACTCTCCGACAAAAATCTCTTTCGGCCCTTTGTTTTCATGAACATCGTGGGACTTACCTTCATACTTGACTATGCGCGTGGCCATTATGAGTAGGGTGTTCGCGCTGATTCTGTGGGACGGTCAGTCGTTCCGGGGCTTGATGCGTGTCCTGTTTCCTGGGCCCTGGAGAAAAAAGCGCCGGTTGGCCCAGCGTGGCTGAAGCAGGTTGGTGCCGTTTTTTCCCCGCTGCCACCTCCTCCGCTCATCGGCGAGAAACATCAGCGCACGCTTTCTCCTCCAGCAACGTCTGTCGTTCTGTAAGTAGAATACACGATCCGCTATCTCGTGTCAAGAAAATAGTAGTTTTGTTCTGAGGGTTGAAACCTGTCCCTACCTACTTCGACCCTGAATAATAGGTTGGATGAAGGAGAGCGTCTCGGGCGGTCACTCCGCTTCGAGACGCGCAGCTTCCACTCGCAATTCTTCGGGGGAAAGTTCGACGATTTTGCCGTCACGCCAGATATAGAGTGGCCAGCCTTGGCGTGCGTGCTCGATAATCACCTTTTCAACGGCAGCTTTGAGCGCCATCTCAGCCCGTTCTTCCAACGGCAATTCGAGAACGTTTGCGGGCGGCTTAATCATGGTCGTCCGACAGTTTTCAGTCTTCAGTTATCAGTTTTCAGCGACCTTGTCAATGGGGAAGGGGCTAGGGGCTAGAGACTAGTTCCTAGCCCGTGCCTTTTCCCTACCTTTACACTGCGCTACGCGGTAGCTACAATACGCCTCGGATGGAAAAACCCAAAGTCCCCAAGTTCGCGAGCGAAGCCGATGAGGCCCAATGGTGGTACGACCACCGCGATGAGCTACCAAAGCCTTCGAGGACGCTGCGGCCCATGGCGAACTGCGAACGGGCACGGCCGCCAAGCTGGCACGGGAACGCGCCGCCTCCACTACGCCGACCACAACCATCCGGCTCGAAAAGGGTAGACCGTAGGCGGTAGACGGTAGAAAGGCCCTTAGCTCTCTTCCCGCGTTTACCGTCTAGCTCGTACCTCATACCGAAACCGAAAACCATAGACCGTGAACGATAGCAAGGGCCTCGCTTTCCTTCCCCATCTACCGTCTACCACCTACCGCATTCTCGGGCAAATCACACTGACCGGTGACCAAAGTCACAGACTGGCCTTTCCCTGGGTGGGATACATGACCACCATCGGCGACACGCGGTATCACCAGAAACCGCGGATTCGGCCGCCGAGCGAGGTGGCCATGCTTCCCGAAGGCGAGACTCTTTCCCGCGCATTAAAGTCACATGGAGTTTCCCGCAGACGATTCATGGAGTTCTGCGGCGCCATGGTGGCCACGCTGGCGCTTCCTTCGCGCTACGTGGCGCAGGTGGCGGAGGCCCTGGGCAAGGCCAGGAAACCGGTGCTGGTGTGGCTGCAGTTCCAGGACTGCGCCGGGAATTCGGAGTCCATCCTGCGGTCCGGCCATCCGACGGTGCTGGAAGTGGTGGTGGATCTGCTTTCCTGGGAATACCACGAGATCATTATGGCCGGCGCCGGAAAGCAGGCGGTAGCCGCGCTCCAGCGGGTGGTGAAGGAAGAAAAAGGGAAGTATCTGGCGGTGGTGGAAGGCGCCATCCCTCTGGCGGATGGCGGGGTCTATTGCACGATTGCCGGGCGGACCGCGCTAGACCTGGCTCGCGAGGTGTGCACCAACGCGGCCGCTTCCATAGCCGTGGGGGCGTGTGCATGGGACGGTGGCTTGGTGGCCGCCCACCCTAATCCCACCGGCGCTGTGGGACTGCACGAGGCCGTGCCGGGAATCACCCTCATCAACATGCCGGGCTGCCCGCAGAATCCCGTGAATACCGTCGCCGTCCTGGTGCACTACTTGACCTTTGGCGCGTTGCCGGAAACGGACCACTACCACCGGCCACTCTTTGCCTATGGCCGACTTATCCACGACCAGTGCGAGCGGCGCGCACATTACGACGCCGGTCGCTACGTGCAGGAATGGGGAGACGACGGGCACCGTAAGGGCTGGTGCCTCTATAAGATGGGCTGCAAAGGGCCTCAGGGCACTTTCAACTGTCCCAACGCACGCTGGAACGACCAAACGAGCTGGCCGGTGAAGGCGGGCCACGGTTGCCTGGCCTGTGCTTCTCACCGCTTCTGGGACACCAAGTCGCCGTTCTACGAGCGCCTGCCGCAGGTGCCGGGGTTCGGCGTGGATGTCAGTGCCGGAGAGATCGGCTTGGTGCTGACGGGAGCCGTCGCCGGTGCCACGATCGTCCATGGAGTTGCCAGCGCAATTCGGGACCGGGCGCGGGGTGAGGCCACGGCTGTCCAGCCAACACCAGGGCCGCCACCAAGCCCTGCAGCCGGTGGCGCCGGCGTCCCGCCGGCTTCTTCTGCACCAGGATCAGGCGACGCACGCAAGTCCTAGGAGGCGCTCATGGCACGCATTGTTGTTGACCCTGTGACTCGAATTGAAGGGCACCTTCGCATTGAGGCCCAGGTGGATGGTGGAGCGGTCACCGACGCCTGGAGCTCGGGAACGATGTTCCGGGGTATCGAGCTGATCCTGCGCGGGCGCGACCCCCGCGAAGCCTGGATCTGGACGCAAAGAATCTGCGGAGTGTGCACCACGGTCCACGCGCTCACCTCTGTGCGAGCGGTGGAAGACGCGCTGGGGATTGAGGTTCCCGACAACGCGCGAATCATCCGCAACATTATCGCCGCGACCCAGTACGTGCAGGACCACGTGATCCATTTCTATCACCTGCACGCGCTCGACTGGGTGGACGTGACGCTGGCCCTGAAAGCCGATCCGGCCAAGACGTCCCAGCTTGCCGAATCCATTTCGAGCTGGCCCAAGTCCAGCCGCGCCTACTTCAAGGCTATTCAGGATCGCGTCAAGACCCTGGTGGAGAGCAAGCAGTTGAGCCTGTTCGCCAGCGGCTATTGGGGCCATCCCGCCTACCATCTGCCGCCGGAGGCCAATCTGCTGGCGGTGGCCCACTACATCGAGGCGCTGGAGTTTCAGCGACAGTTCATCCGCATCCACGCCGTGCTGGGCGGCAAGAACCCCCACTTGCAGACCTACTTGGTGGGCGGTATGTCGACCGCCATGGACCCGGACGAGCCGCACGCGCCCATCAATCCGGAACGGATCACGTTCCTGGCGGAGATAGCCAAAACCGCGCAGGAGTTTGTGGAGCAGGTTTACATTCCGGACGTGCTTGCCGTCGCCGGCTTTTACCGCGACTGGTTCGGGCGAGGCGAAGGCTTGGGAAACTTCCTCTCCTACGGCGAGTACCCCATGGGGGGAATTCATGATCCGTCCCGATTCTTCCTGCCGCGCGGCGCCATCTTTAACCGCGATCTTTCCCAGGTGCATGCGGTGGACCCGGCACAGGTGACCGAATACGTCACCCACTCCTGGTATCAGTATTCGGACGGAGATGCCGCCGGCAAACACCCGTATGACGGAGAGACGCAGCCCAAGTACTCGGGCCCCACCCCGCCCTTTGAGCACTTGAACGTCGATGAGAAATACTCCTGGTTGAAGGCGCCGCGATTCCAGGATACGCCGATGGAAGTGGGCCCGCTGGCTCGAATGCTGGTGGCATATGCTTCGGGACACGCGGAAGTGAAGGCGCTGGTAAACGGGGTCCTTGCCAAACTGAACGCTCCGGCTACGGCGCTCTTCTCCACCCTTGGTCGGATCGCCGCGAGGGCGATTGAAACGCAGTTGATGGCTCAGCAGGTGCCGAAGTGGATCGGTGAGCTGGATAGCAACATGGATCACGGCGAGCTCCGCATCCACAACGGAGAAAAATGGGACCCGGCCACCTGGCCCAGGTCCGCCCAAGGCTGGGGTTTCCACGAAGCGCCCCGCGGATCGCTGGGACACTGGGTTCAGATCGAAGACCGGGCCATCAAGAACTACCAGTGCGTGGTTCCCACGACGTGGAATGCGGGCCCGCGAGACGCCAAAGGTCAACGTGGCGCATATGAGGCTTCGCTGCTGAAAACGCCGATCGCGGACCCGGAGCGTCCGGTTGAGATCCTGCGGACGATCCACTCCTTTGATCCTTGCCTTGCGTGCGCCGTGCATGTTACCGACGCTCGCGTGCGCCGATTCGCTAAAGTGCAGGTTGAGTAGAAGGGAGCCGAGGATGAACGTCGCCACACCTTCCTGGTCAGAGTCCAGGTCGCCGGATACAACCCGCGACGTGGTACGTGTCTACGTGTGGGAGCTTCCGGTTCGGGCTTCGCACTGGTTCATCGTCATTTCCGTCGCCGTCCTCGCGTTCACGGGCTACTACATGCACAACCCGTTCATCGACGTGCGATCGGAGACCGCGTACGTGATGGGGACCATGCGTTTCATTCACCTGCTGGCTGGCTTCGTGTTCATCGCGGCGTTCTTTCTGCGCTTCTACTGGTTCTTTGTGGGAAACGAGTGGTCCAACTGGCGCGCCTTTGTACCCATCCATCGCTCGCAATGGCGCGGAATGGGCCGCATGGTGGAGTATTACACGTTCTTCCGGAAAAACATCGCGCATCACGTCGGCCACAATGCGCTCGCCGCCGTCACCTACATGTTGATGTTCACGCTGATGTTCATTCAGATTCTCACCGGCCTGGCGCTTTATAGCTACACGGTCAGCAACCGAGGGCTTACTTTTTTCATTGGCTGGCTTCCTCGCCTGATCGACATCTCCAATTTGAGGCTCATCCACTTCTGCATCATGTTTGCCTTCCCAATCTTCGTGATCCACCACGTGTATAGCGCCGTGCTGGTGTCCTGGGAGGAACGCAACGGGCTGATCGAGAGCATCTACACCGGCTACAAGTTTGTGCCGGAGGCCGAGATTGAAGAGCCAGAGGCGGCCAGGCGGGCAGGGATCGAGTGACTCGATTTTGGATTTTGGATGGACTTTGGATTGAAGACCAAGAAAAATTGACGATTGCAGATTGCCGATTGCCGATTGAAAGAGGGCTCACTGACGATTATAGATGGCCTATTTGAAGGGGCCGCGCGGCTTGCCAATGCTTCTCTTTCAATCGTCCAATCGGCAATCTGCAATCGGCAATTCTTCTCGATCTCTAATCCAAAATCCAAAATTACACCACAACAGCCCTTGGAATTGAAGATGCGCGAAGAACAACATCCCACCACCGTCGTGCTGGCACTCGGCAACCTCATCCGATCCGACGATGCCGTCGGAATCTTTGCCCTGCAGCGCCTGCAAGAAGATCCGAGGGTTCCTGCCGACGTCAGCCTGTTGGAAGGCGGCACCAAAGGCATGGAGTTGGTGCCGTACGTTTCTGAAGCATCTCGCCTACTGGTGCTGGACGCGGTCGAGGTCGGGGCGCCGGCAGGAACGATTCTGCGCCTTGCCGGAGAAGACATCCGATCGCTGCCAGGCGGCGGCAGCGTCCATGAACTGGCGCTGGCTGACATTCTGGGCGCGCTTCGCATCCTCGGGTGTGAACCGAAGGAAGTCGTGCTGCTGGGCGTCCAGCCGGCCAGGACGGAGTTGGGCACTTCACTTTCCCCGCCCGTGGAGGCAGCCTTGCCCGCACTTGTGGACGCGGCAGTGGTCGAATTGAAGCGCTGGGAGTCCTGTCCCACGCTTCGCCCGGCTGCATGCAAACCGCCCTCGCCGCCACCTGAAATTGCCTCGCCCTACTCTGGTTCTCCGGCGACCGTAGACGGGCCAGCCATTTCTGCCAGAGGCAGGACCTGGTAAGCCGCATAGTTGTAGACCGGCGACATGGCCAGCAACCTCCCACCCGGATTCATCCCGTAATCTTGTCTCCCCTAAGAATTTCTGGCATGTGTTCAATATGGAACAGACTTCGCAGTCCGTACATGCCAGCCTGAGGGCTGGTTGCAACTATGGGTGCGCTCCGTGCAGATCGAGGTATCGGTGTGAACCTGGAACCCGTTGTTGTGGGGTCATGTTCTGTCGTGTTTTTGTGGAACAATTGGATTGAGCGTGTTAGACTACTTGCGGTTCCATCAGGCGGTCGGTCGCGAACACACGCCAGAACGGACATTAAGGATCCCGCCTCACAGAGCGAAAGCCGAGAGTGTGGATCACACCAAAATCAAAAGAGGAGGGACCCATGAAGGTCCTGTTGGTATACCCCGAATTTCCCGACACTTTTTGGAGTTTCAAGCACGCCTTGCCATTCCTGGGCAAGCGCTCGGCGTTCCCGCCTCTCGGCCTGCTGACCGTTTCGGCGATGCTCCCCGCCCACTGGGAGCGCCGATTGGTGGACATGAACGTCCAGCCGCTCAAGGATTCGCACCTTGATTGGGCCGACGTCGTTTTTTTCAGCGGAATGATCGTGCAGGGACCCTCCATGAAGACAGCCATTGCGCGGGCCAAGCAGCACGGGCGCACCACCGTGGTGGGAGGACCGATCGTGAGCACCCAGGACTCGAACCTGGCGGAAGCGGATCACCTGGTGGAAGGCGAGGCGGAAGAATTGATGACGCAACTGGTCGCTGACCTGGAGCGTGGCGAGGCGCAGCGCCATTACAAGGCCAAGCAACTCCCCGATCTAACCCAGGTTCCGCTGCCCCACCTTCGCTTGGCGAAACTGCGCCGTTACAGCACCCTGCCGGTGCAGTATTCGCGCGGCTGCCCTTTCACCTGTGAGTTCTGCGACATCATCGAGATCTACGGCCGCCGCCCCCGCACCAAGACGGGGGATCAAATCTGCGCCGAACTCCAGCGAATGTACGATCTCGGCTGGCGCGGGCGCGTGTTCCTGGTGGACGACAACTTTATCGGCAACAAGAAGAGCGTGAAGCTGCTCTTGCCGCAGCTTGTCGCGTGGATGCGGGATCACAAGTTTCCCTTCTCGCTCTTCACCGAGGCTTCGTTGAACCTCGCCGAGGATGAGGAACTCCTGAGCCTCATGCGCGAGGCTCATTTCACCAGCGTTTTTCTGGGTATCGAAACCCCGGTGGCCGAGAGCCTCAAGGAAACCACCAAGTTCCAGAATTTGCGCGGGGATTTGCTCGAAAGCGTCAAGCGGATTCAAGCCCGCGGCATTGAAGTGATGGCCGGCTTCATCGTAGGCTTCGACCACGATCCCCTCGATGTTTTTGACCGGCAAATTCAGTTTATCCGTGACGCCGCCATTCCCCTTTCCATGGTCGGACTGCTGACCGCCATTCCCAACACCCAGTTGTGGCGCCGACTCAAGGCGGAGGGCCGTTTGCTACGGGAGAGCCTCGGCAACAACACGCTCCTCGATGTCAACTTCATTCCGAAGATGAACACCGCCGACCTGGTGGCTGGCTACAAGAGAATTCTAGAAACCATTTACAGTCCCCGCGAGTACTTCGAGCGCGCTTCCGCCTTTCTTTCGCATTTGGGTGGGGGGGTAGCGCGTAAGCCCCTCGACTTCTCGGACATGATGGCCGTGGCCCGTTCGCTGTGGCGCCAGGGGCTCTTGAGCAACTATCGCGCTGAGTACTGGAAATTCCTGGCCGATGCCCTCAAGACCCACCGCCAGCACCTGGATACGGCGATGGAGCTGGCGATCATGGGGCACCACTTCTTCCAGTTGACTTGGGCAGCCGAAGCGCCCTGACGTCTCCACCTTTACCGGGGCGTACCCCCCGTGCGCCCCTACTTCCGCATCATCATCTTCTCCACCTCATCAGCCAGGCGTGAGAGTTTCCGGTTGATTGCACTATTGTCGTCTGGTCCTGAAGATTCTGCTTGCATTCGAGTGGTTTCAGGCGGTACTCTTGGCTCTACCAAACAGGATTGCCGGGCATCAGCCACGACGGAGGAATCATGAATACTTGGGCACCGCGTTCCCTTGAACGCGTGGCGGGCGTCGAATTTAGCGAGGACTCGTTGCGTGTTGCCTTGGTCGACGGGTCAACGCTCGCCGTGTCGTTGGCCTGGTATCCTCGGCTTCTGAACGCGACGCCACAGCAAAGGAAAAAGTGGCGCCTGAGCGGCAATGGGTACCAGATCTATTGGCCGGAACTGAACGAACACTTCTGCGCCGAGGGCCTGCTGAGCGCTCCGCCCACCAAGGCTCTTCCCCTCACTCCTTTACCGCCCGTGCGTTCGTTCGGTTATGCGTGATGACCTCGTACATTTCCGGCCGGCGCATGGCGATGCGGTCGAATTCCCACTCTCCCGGCCGGCGCACCACCCGGTTGTGGTCGGCGGCGGCCGGATCGATTTCCCCGTATAGAATGGTCTCTTCCGTTTCGCCCGCCTCCGCGAGCAACCGTCCCTCAAAATCGACGATCTGTGAATGCCCGGCGAAGCGGAAGCCCCGCTCTTCGCCCACGCGGTCGGCGGCGATCACGATGAGGTGGTTCTCGGTGGCGCGGACCTTCGGCGTATGCTGCCAGGTATCGGAGCCGATGGGCCAGTTGGTGGGAATGGCCAGGATCTGCGCGCCGTTGAGCTTCACCGCCCGTCCCGACTCGGGAAAGCTGCAATCGAAGCAGATGTTGATGCCGATGTTGCCGTGCGGCGTCTCGAACACCGGAAACGGCTTGTCGCCGAGGGCGTCAAAGCGGTCGATACCGAGGCAAAGCAGGTGGACCTTGCGATAGGTTCCGAGGATGCCGCCGGGCGTGACGACGGCCGCCGCGTTGTAGATGTTGTCGCCCTCGCGCTCGAGCAATCCCACCACCACCGTTACGCCCAGGCGATTCGCGGTGGCGGCGATTTTCTCCGTGGACGGACCCGGCGCGGTTTCCGCCACTGGCGCTGCTTCCTCGCGGCCGGTGAAACAGTAGCCGGTGAGCGCGCATTCCGGAAACACAGTCAGCTCAGCCCCGGCGGCCGCCGCTTCCTCGGTTCTGCGGAGGATCTCTTCGAGATTGCGCTCCTTCTCAAGGATTGTTACGTCCATCTGCACAGCCGCGACTCGCATCAGTGCTCCTTCCTGCAAGCAAAACTCCAATTCCGATTCTATCGACGCGACCCTTTGGGGTCCATACTCATCTATTATATTCGCTCATGCTTCGCCGCCTTCGACCCCTCAAGCCGTATCTCGCTCGCTACCAGAAGCGCTACGTGACGGGCTTCGCCACCCTGATCGTCACCCAGGCGGTGGGCGTCACCATTCCGCTCATCATCAAGGCCGGGATCGACGGCATCACGAGCGGGACCCCCGCTCACAAGCTCCTATCCTATGCGGCGTTGCTGGTGGGCGTGGGGCTGGTGAAGGCCATCTTTCTCTTCTGGATGCGCTGGATCCTCATCGGTATCTCGCGCGACGTCGAATACGACCTGCGCAACGACCTCTTCGCTCACCTCATGCGCCTCTCGCAGCGCTTCTACACCGAGACGCGCACCGGCGACCTGATGTCGAAGCTCACCAACGACCTCAATGCCGTCCGCAACCTGGTCGGCCCGGGCATCATGTACTCCGCCTCGACCCTGGTGGCCGGCATCGCTACCGTCGCCCTGATGATTCACCTCGATTGGTGGCTCACCATTCTGGCGCTCTTCCCCATGCCGCTGGTTTCGATCCTGGTGAAGATCTTCGGTCAGCGGATTCACGACCGATTCGAACGCATCCAGGCGATGTACTCCGAAATGACCGAGCGGGTGCGCGAGAACCTGGCCGGCGTGCGCGTGGTCCGCGCCTTCTGCCAGGAAGAATCCGAGATGGCAGAGTTCGACCGCACGAACCAGGAATTTGTGGAGAAGAACAAACGCCTGATCTGGATCAGCAGCTTCCTCTGGCCGGCGCTGGCCCTGCTCTTCGCCATCTCCTTCATGCTGATCCTGGTGGTGGGCGGGCGGCACGTGCTGGCGGGCAAAATCTCGCTTGGCACCTTTGCCGCTTTCAACGTCTACCTAATGTATCTCATCTGGCCCATCATCGCCCTGGGCTGGGTGGTGAATCTTTTGCAACGCGGGCTCGCGTCCCTCGAGCGCCTGTGGAGCATTTTCCTCGCCCAGCCCGACATTGATGATCGCGACGTGCCGCCGGACCCCGTCCGGAATATCGAGGGCGAAATTGAGTTTCGCGACCTCACGTTCTCATACAACGGAAAGCCGGTGCTGAAGCGCCTCAATCTGCACATACCCGCCGGGCGCAGCGTGGCGCTGGTGGGCGCGACCGGCGCCGGCAAATCGACGCTCGCGAATCTGATCCCGCGCCTCTACGACGCGCCTCCGGGCACGCTCTTCATCGACGGTGTCCCCGTCCGCGAGATTCCGCTTCGGGTGCTGCGCGAGCACATCGGCTTTGTGCCGCAAGAGACTTTCCTCTTCAGCGAGACCATCCGCGAGAACGTCAGGTTCGGCGCGCCCGACGCCACTGACGCCCAGGTGCAGGAGGCGACCGAGGTTTCCAACATCCTGCCCGAGATTCGCGCCTTTCCCAAGGGCTTCGACACCATGGTGGGCGAGCGCGGGGTGACGCTCTCGGGCGGCCAGAAGCAGCGCACTGCCATTTCGCGCGCCGTAATCCGCAACCCGAAGATATTGATTCTCGACGACGCGCTCTCCAGCGTCGATACCGGCACGGAGGAGAGAATCCTCGGCCACCTGACAGGCATTATGGCCGGCCGAACGACCATCCTGATCTCGCACCGCGTTTCCACCATTCGCAATGCGGATGAGATTGTGGTGCTGCACGACGGCGAAATCGTCGAACGGGGAACGCATGAGGAACTGCTATCGCTCGATGGACACTACACGGAATTGTATAACCGGCAGCTCATAGAGGAGGAGTTGGAGAGGGAGGTCTAGCTTTTGGAGTGCGGCAGCTTGCTGCCGCTTTCGCCCAGGCCAGCTTGCTGGCCGTATTTGCTATCGCTCCCCGCCAAGGGGCTCCGCGAGCAACCTCGCGGAAAAGACAAGGCGGCAGCAAGCTGCCGCACTCCAAGGCGCCTGCGGCGCAAGCCAGAACTACTGTTGCTAGGGAGAACATGGCTGAGAGTATCCACGAGGAAGAGGTTCTAGGCAAGGCTTACGACTCCCGCTTGATGCGTCGGCTTCTCACCTATCTCCGCCCCTACTGGCGCGTCGTAGTGGTCGCACTTATCGCCATCTTCTTCTATGGCCTGCTGCAAGCCGTTCCGCCTTACTTGATGAAGGTGGAAATCGACCGCTACCTCGACCCAACCAAGCAGCAGCATACGCCGCACATCCTGGCGCAGTTCCTCAGCGCTGACCCGCGCATGGGTATCCTGCAAATCGCTCTTCTCTTCTTCTTACCCTCCGTGCTGCTGACGTTCTTCCTGGAGTTTGGGCAATCGTTCGCGATGCAATTGGTGGGGCAAAAGGTGATGTACGACCTGCGCCGGCAGATCTTCGCCCACCTGCAACGCCTCCAGTTGAGCTACTATGATCGCAACCCGGTAGGCCGCATGGTGACGAGGCTTACTACCGATGTGGACGTGCTGAACGACCTTTTCGCTTCTGGCGTAGTGGCCATCTTCGGCGACATCTTTACCTTGCTCAGCATCATCGTGGTGATGCTGAAGATGGACTGGAAGCTGGCGCTGCTCACTTTCTCCGTGTTGCCGCTGATCGTGGCGGTCACTATGGCCTTCCGCAAGGCGGTGCGCGACTCCTACCGCCGCATCCGCACCGCCATCGCCCGCATCAACGCCTATCTTCAGGAACACATTACAGGCATGGCGGTCCTCCAACTCTTTAATCGCGAGGAGCGGAGCTACGCGGAATTCGAGCAGATCAACCGCACCCACATGGATGCCTACAAGGACTCCATCCTCGCCTATGGCCTTTTTTACCCGACCGTGGAGTTGCTGGGCGTGGTCGCGGTGGGCATCATCATCTGGCTGGGCGGCGGCATGAGCCTGCGCGGCGCGGTCACGGTGGGCACCGCGATCGCCTTCATCCAGTATTCGCAGCGCTTCTTCCGTCCCATTCAGGACCTGAGCGACAAGTATAACATCCTGCAGGCGGCCATGGCCGCTTCCGAGCGCATCTTCAAGCTGCTGGATACGCCGGTGACGATCACTGATCCTCCGGAACCCGCGGAAGAGCCGGGGTTCGGGGTTCGGGATTCGGGGTTCGCGGAAGAGCCGGGACTCGCAGAGGTGCGATTCCCGACTCGCGACTCCCGACTCCCGTCTTCTTCACGAATCCCGAGCCCCGAGTCCCGAACCCCGGAATTCCAGGGACGCGTCGAGTTCCGCAACGTTGGCTTCGCCTATCGCGACGGTCATCGCGTGGTCGAGAACGTTTCCTTCACCATCGAACCCGGCGAGACGGTGGCAGTTGTGGGGCACACCGGGGCCGGCAAAACCACGCTCACCAGCCTGCTACTGCGCTTCTACGATATCCAGGAAGGTTCGATCACGCTCGATGGCATCGACATCCGCCGCCTCCGCCTGTGCGACCTGCGCCGGAACTTCGGCATCGTGCTCCAGGACCCGTTCCTTTTTTCGGGCACCATTGCCAGCAACATCCGCATGGGCACGGAATGGATCACCGACAGTGACATCCGCGAGGCAGCGCGCGAGGTGAATATTCTCGACTTCATCGAGAGCCTGCCGGGCGGCTTCAACGAGCCGGTAAAGGAGCGCGGCTCCACGCTCTCAACAGGGCAGAAACAGTTGCTCTCGTTCGCACGCGCCATCGCTCACTCGCCTCGCATTCTCATCCTCGATGAGGCCACCTCCAGCGTCGATCCGGAGACCGAGTACATGATTCGCGAGGGCCTGCGCAGTTTGCTTCGCGGACGCACCTCGCTGGTGATCGCCCACCGGCTCTCTACCATTCAGAACGCCTCGAAGATCATCGTCATGCACCACGGTCACGTCCGCGAAATGGGCACGCACCAGGAGTTGATCGAGAAGCGCGGCATCTATTACAAACTGTATCAGCTTCAGTACAAGGACCAGGAAGCGGTCACGGCGAGGGCGCCGGTCAACGAATCGTAGCGGTATGCCTTGCCGAACCGTCGTCCCGCGTCCCTGGGAGAAGCGTGCCTGAGGGTTGTAGCGCGGGCGTCTCGCCCGCTGTGGCGGGAGCGTCCCGCTTCCTCGCCAAGGAGGGTTGAAAGGATTGAGTTGAGAAGGCAGATGTAAGAAACCATGGGGACCCAGTCCATACAGGCTGGGTGCCCACGACATGGCGGGCGGACGCCCGTCCCGCCGAGCGGGATCCAATGGACCGCTTCTCACTTTATGTCGCACCGCCGCGCGACGTGGCTTGATCCAAGTCGGTGAATCGGCGTAAGGTGTCTACCAGACTGGCGCTAACCCTACTTCGGCCGATGCGTACGCTTCGGCGTTCCCTTCTCGCTCAACTCGGGGTGTTTGGCCCTCTCTTGAGCCCGAATGACGCGAGCCTCCTGCCGTTTCTTGTCGACGCGGCGAAGGCGCCCAGCCAGCGCTTTCACCACGTCTTCCTCAAGGCGGATCGCCGGCGCCACGCTGAGACCGATTCGGTCCACGGTGACGAAGGGAATGAGGCCGCGACGGATTTGCGTATAGACCCATTCGTGACTTCGTCCCAACCGTAACGCCGCCTGACGCGGATTCAGAAGTTTCTCTGTGCCCATGACCCGAGTGTAGTACGGAAAGGTAATTCCTGTCAACAGTATTTCTGCGGGTCAGCGAGCCTCCTACAACAACCGAGCCTGCCACTCACTTCCCCGGCCGCCCACCTCCCGGCAGACGAAGGAAGGGTTCCGGCAAGGCGACCGACATGACGCAAGCGTCCTCATCCGGCCGTTGGTAGTAATCCTTTCGGATGGATTCACGGCGGTAGCCAGCGGCCTCGTACAGTTGAATGGCGGGGGCGTTCCCGGCGCGGACCTCCAGGTAGATCCGCTTAACGCCCAGTTCGCGAAGTCTTCGGTGGGCTTCGTTCAGTAGGGCCGTGCCCACACCGCGGCGCCGATAACTGGAAGCCACCGCCATGTTTCTCAGTTCGGCCTCATCCAGAACTTGATGGAAGGCCGCAAAGCCGGCAACTTCGGGTGAACGCGCCGCTTCCGTTGTCCGTGGTCCATCTTCTCGTGCGCAACTGCCCCCGTTTTCAGTTGCCGTAGGCACGGGGCCAGATAGCTCAGCCACCAGGACGAAGCCGCCGGGGTCTTCGGCCAGCCGCCGGTAGTCCGAGTCAAACCACTGCGCAGCGCCAAGGGTCTCACGCTGGACGGCAAGAACAGCCGCCAGGTCTTGCGGGGAAAGGTCCCGGATTCTCAAGTTGCTTTTGTCCTTGGTCCGTAGTCCGTTGTCCGTTGCAAAGGAGCTCTCAGCCGTCAGCTATCAGCTTTCAGCGAACCAGCCCAGTCCGCTCTTTGGCTGAGGGCTGAAGGCTGACAGCTTCAAAGTTCTTCTGCAACGGACAACGGACCACTGACGACGGACAACCAGTGATTTATTCCATCCAATGCAGTTCGGCGTCGGAGCGGCGAACGTAGCAGGCGTCGAGCCCGCTCGGAGACTCCGGCCTGCCCTCCCGGTGTGCCCGCAATGCCAGGCGGGCGATGGCGCTGGTGAGGATTCCGGGAACTACCTTCCAATCGAGCGTCCCGGAGAGCGCGCTTCGCAGTGCCTGGGCCGCCTGGTCCTGGTCGCGAGTGATGCAGCACATCGAATGCGGCGCGTCGTCTGATCGCCCGTTGCCCGCGAGTTGGCGAACGCAGAGTCCGATCTGATCCGGCTTCATTGCCATGCCTTCGGCCGCGGCCGAATAGCGGAGCGAGCTCCCAGCATCGGGAAGGTCTCCGCCGCTCTCCGAACCGCCGGCATCGGTTCTCCGAAATGGACAGAGATAGAACTCGCCGCGCCTGGCGTCAAGCACCGGTAGCGCGATGTCACTATCGGCCGCCGCGGCTTCGACCATGGCCTCCAGCACGGAAACTCCGCGCGCCGGCCGCCCCAGAGCCTTCGCCCATCCCTGCGCCGCCGCGAGCCCGACGCGAATGCCGGTGAACGATCCCGGACCGTTGGCGACCGCCAACAGGTCGATATCCCCAAGCTGGAGTCGAGCCTCAGCCAGCAGACGATCCACCATGTCGAACAGGCTGATGGAGTAGTTCGTTCCGCCTGGGTTCGGAATCTCCGCGAGGCCCTCTCTGTCGCGGTAGATCCCCACGCCTCCGTATTCGTTCGTCGTATCAAAGGACAAAATCAGCATGACACGCCCGTGGTGCGTTGTTTGTTGCAGAAGCGCTTTGAAGTTGTCAGCACATTCAGCCCTCAGCCCAAAAGCGGACCGGGCTGGTCCGCTGAAAGCTGATAGCTGACGGCTGAGAGCTCGTTTACAACAAACCATGAACCACACCCCTATGTTACAATAGTCAAGACCGTCGATACTCCAGCCAGGTAATCTGCCTTGAAGCCGTCTCTGATCGGGCGAGCAACGGCGGCCTGAGCGTTCATTCTCAGGAGGCGTGGTGTGACGCACTCGTTGACCCGCAAGGAACTGGAAGATTTGGTGGGGACCATTACGGCGGAAGTGATGCGGCAGGTGAAGCCCACTTCCCTCGCTGACCTGAGGCCGGCCGCGAAGCCTGCCGGCAAGGACGAGATGTGTGAGGGATGCCCGCACAACCCTGGCCCTGCGGTCCTCGATCCGAGGACCATCCGGCTGACGGCCGATGTGAGGGCGCTGGCGGCGGTGATCGATCACACGCTGCTGCGTCCGGAGGCCACCCAGAACCAGATTGAGCGCCTCTGTGACGAAGCGTTGAAGATGGGCTTCGCCGCGGTCTGCGTCAATCCTTTTTGGGTGCCGGTGGTGGCGGCGAAGTTGCGCGGATCGCGCGTGCTGGTGGCGACGGTGGCCGCCTTCCCGTTCGGGTGCACCTCCACGGCTGCCAAGCGCGCCGAAGCGGAGTCGGCCGTCGTTGCCGGAGCGCATGAAGTGGACATGGTGATGAACATCGGGGCGATGAAGTCCGGAGACACGGCGCGAGTGGAAAGCGATATTCGCGGCGTGGTGGAAGTGTGCCACGCCCGCGGCGCCGCCGTCAAAGTGATCATCGAGAACGGATACCTGACCGGCGAGGAAAAGGTGTTGGCGTCGAAGATGGTGAAGAGCGCGGGAGCCGAGTTCGTGAAAACCTCGACCGGCTTCGGGCCCTCGGGCGCCACGGAAGCGGACGTCCGCCTGATGCGCGCGACGGTGGGCCCGGCGATGGGAGTTAAGGCGGCCGGCGGCATTCGAACTCTTGGCGATGCGCTGCGCATGTTGGAAGCCGGCGCCACGCGCCTGGGAGCAAGCTCCAGCCTGGCCATTCTGGCAGAAGCCGCAGCCCTGATGAACTGATCGGCTTCGAGGACGCGCCTCTGCCGAAGCGGTGAGGCAGACGCAGACTCTGAATTCGCAGGTCGTCCAATTTCGAGTTTCGAATTTCGAGTTTAGAAATCCATGGCAGAAGCAGCTCAAGCTCCGGCGCGGACCCTCGAGTTGACCGAAGTCCTCACCACGCTGCTCGAGGCCAGCGAGCGCATCAACTCCACCTTGGACCTCGACGAGTTGATGCTGCGCATCGCCGAAGCAGTGAAGCAAGCAATCAATTACGAGGTCTTTGCCATTCTCCTGCTGAACGAGAAGACTTCCGAACTCCGAGTCCGCTTCAGCATGGGCCATCCTGATGATGTGGTGAAGCACCTGCGCATTAAGTTGGGCGAGGGCATCGTGGGCCGGGCCGCCCAAACACGGCGCTCGGTGAGAGTGGGCGACGTCCGCGAGGACCCGGCCTACATCCAGTCGCTGCCGGCGGTGCGGTCGGAACTTGCGGTTCCGCTCGTCGCCAAAAACCGCGTGATCGGGGTTATCGACCTGGAATCTCCGTGGCCGAATTACTTTACCGAGCAGCACCAAAACTTGCTGGAGTTGCTGGCGGGCCGAATCGCAGTGGCCATTGAGAATGCCCGCCTCTATCGTCGCAGTGTGCGGCAAGCGCGCACGCTGCATCTTCTGAACGAGATCAGCCGCGAACTGAGCTCCGTCCTGGTGCTGAACGAGCTGCTGCGCAAGATTGGCACTCTGACCAAGCGCCTGGTGGATTACCACCGCTTCGGGATACTGCTGGCCGACGATCGTACCCGCACTTTCAATTCCGTGCTCTCGATCAAACAGGACGAGCGCATGCCGGAGAAGTCCACCGTCCCTTTCGGGCAAGGGATTGTGGGCGCCGCGGCGAGCGGCCGAAGCACGGTGGTGGTTCCCGACGTCGCCAAGGACCCGCGTTATATCACGGTGAACCCCGAAACGCGCTCGGAGATGGCGGTGCCGCTCGTCTTCCGCGACCGGGTGATCGGGGTGGTCGATCTCGAGAGCCCGCGCCCCAACTACTTCACCGAGGAGCACGTTCGCATATTCTCCACGCTGGCGCCGCAGATAGCGGTGGCGATCGAGAATGCACGGCTTTATGAGCGCGTGGTGCGCAGTGAAGCCCGCCTGGAACAGGATCTGGAGCGGGCACAGGAAATCCAGGTCCACTTGATGCCGGGACCTTCCCCGGCAATTCCGGGGCTGGAGGTGCATGCTCGTTTTTTGCCGGCGCGCGAGCTGGGTGGCGACCTTTACGACTTTCTGAACTACGGTCGTGAGCAGCACGTGCTGGTGATCGGCGACGTGAGCGGCAAAGGTGCTCCGGCGGCGTTGTACGGCGCCATGGTGAGCGGTATTCTGCGCAGCCTGGCGCCGCAGCGTCTTCCGGCGCCGGACATGCTGAAGAAACTGAACGTCACTCTGCTCGAGCGCAAGATCGAGGGCCATTTCATCACCCTGACCTACGGCATCTGGGAGCCAAAAACGCGGACGCTGCATCTGGCGAACGCCGGCATGCCGCTGCCGATCCTCATTCGCCACGGCCGGGGCCAGATGATTCGCGCCGAAGGTGTCCCTCTCGGTTTGCTTGAACATATCAAGTATCAGGGAATAACCCTGACTCTGGAAAAGGGCGACCTGCTGGCCATGTTCTCGGATGGCCTGACCGAGGCGACGGACCGCAAGTCGGAGGAGTTCGGGCCGCGCCGGCTGGAAAGCGTGATCAGGGAGAACCGCGATCGATCGGTAGCCGAGATCATCGACACAGTCTTTGCCGAGGTGGCCCGATTCGAGCAAGGCCGGCCGCGGACTGACGATCAGACCATGGTCTTGATAAAGGTCCGCTGAGGGTGGACACTCGGACTCTACAGCGCTCCCCTCCACCTCGTTGCACCGGCGCCGACACACGGAGGATTTGACGCGAGGATGGAGGTTCTTCACTATCAATCGGGCCGGCTGATCTGCGAGCAGGTTGAAGTCGCGTCGATCGCCGAGCGGTTCGGCACGCCTACCTACGTGTACAGCCAGCGTGCCATCCTGGGCAGCTTTCGCCGCCTGCAGGAAGAGCTGACCGGGATTCCCAACCTCCTCTGCTACTCCGTCAAAGCGAACTTCAATCTCCGAATCCTCCGTTTGCTTCGAGAAGCTGGCGCCGGTTTCGATGTGGTTTCGGGGGGCGAACTGGCCCGCGCTCTCAAAGTTGGCGCTGACCCTTCTGGCGTGGTGTTCTCCGGCGTCGGCAAGACTGCCGCCGAAGTGGATGCGGGCCTGGCCGCCGGCATCTTGATGTTCAACGTCGAGTCGGCGGGTGAACTGGAGGTGATCGAAGCCCGCGCCCGGGCCTCGGGCAAGCAAGCCGGCATCGCCATCCGTATTAACCCCGACGTGGAGGCAGAGACCCATCCTTACGTTTCCACCGGGCAGCACATTCACAAGTTCGGTGTTCCCAAGGACGAGTCGATTGAGCTTTATCGGCGCGCCGCAGCCTCGGAGCACCTGCGGATTCGCGGCGTCGCCTGCCACATCGGCTCGCAGATTCTCGATGTCGAACCGTATTTGAAGGCCCTCGACGAGGTCCTGGGCATCGCGTCGATGCTCTCCGGACTGGGGATCGCCGTGGAGTACCTCGACCTGGGTGGCGGCTTCGGAATCCGCTATTTCGATGAGGCCCCCCTCGATTTCGAGCGCCTCACTAAGGGCGTGGCAGCACGACTGCACGGCACGCCCTATCGGTTGATCCTCGAGCCGGGGCGATCCCTGGTGGGCGCGG
This sequence comes from Terriglobia bacterium, assembly GCA_035315065.1. Taxonomy (GTDB): domain Bacteria; phylum Acidobacteriota; class Terriglobia; order UBA7540; family UBA7540; genus DATFYM01. The sequence goes on along the minus strand of DATFYM010000036.1, from coordinate 11,259 downwards.
CCGGGGTGCTGTTGGCGCGGGTGCTCTATGTGAAGCGCAACCCGCAAAAGAACTTCGTCGTCGTCGACGCCGGCATGAACGACTTGGTGCGCCCGGCCCTCTATGGCTCCTATCACCAGATCATCCCCGTGGTGGTGCGCCCAGGCGAGACACTCCGTGCCGACGTGGTAGGCCCTTTGTGCGAAACCGGAGACTTCCTGGCCCAGGACCGCGAGTTGTCGGCGGTGGAAAGCGGCGACTTGGTGGCGATCCTCACTGCCGGCGCTTACGGGTACGCGCTCGCGTCCAACTACAACAGCCGCCTGCGGCCCGCCGAGGTCCTCGTCCACGGCGCCGAAGTTGAACTGATTCGACGCCGCGAGACCTTGGACGATCTGTTTGCCACCGAAATGCTCTGAAGAAGTAGATGGTAGACGGTAGACGGTAGAAATGGTAGACGGTAGACAGTAGACGGTAGACAGGAAAAAGGGTGGACCAAGGTCTTCCCCGTATGCCGTCTACAGTCTACCATCTACCCTCTAACGCTCGCCCCACTTAAGCTTCTGCCGCAGGATTTCGAAATAGTTCTTATGCGGCGGTTGAATCAACTCGACACTGGAAGATCCCTTCCTCATCCTGACGATGTCTTCGCTGCGCAGCGTCAGACCCACCTGGCCGTCGATGGTCAGATAGATGGACTCGCGCTGGCTCTTGACGGTGACCTCGATCAGCACGGTGTCGGGCAGGACGACCGGGCGGTTGCTCAGCATGTGGGCACAGATCGGCGTGATGATCATGGCCTCGACAGTGGGCACCATGACCGGCCCTCCTGCCGCGAGCGAATAGGCGGTGGAGCCCGTCGGCGTAGAGACAATCAACCCGTCGGCTTTGTAAGTGGAGACGAACTGCCCGTCCACGGTGACGTCGAAGTCCATCACTCGAGAGATGGCGCCCTTGTTCAGCACCACATCGTTCAGCGCCAGTAAGGACGAGATCACCTCGTCGTTGCGCACCACTTCCGCTTCCAGTTGCACTCGCTTTTCCGTCCGCAAATCGCCGTTGAGGGCCATTTCGAGAGTCGGATAGATCTCGTCGCGCGTGATGACGGTGAGAAAGCCGAGGCCACCCAGGTTGACAGCGAGGATGGGAATCGGCCGGCGATTGAGAGCGCGCGCGGTGGCGAGGAGCGTACCGTCGCCGCCCAGCACGATCACCAGGTCGACACGGGTCGGCAGTTCGTTGCGCGTCAGGCATTTGTCGAAGTTCTCGATGCTGCTTCCGGTTTCCTTGTCGATGAAGACCTCGATGTTGCGCTCCCTTAACCACTTGATTAAAGGGGGCACGATCTCCCGAAGCTCGGCCTTCTTAGGTTTGGAAGTGATCCCGACCTTGGTGATAGGCATGAATGATCTCATCCGGCGGCGGTGGGCCCCTCGCTTGCCCCGAGACTCAAGGCACGCAACGCCGCTGCGCTGTCCCACAACTGCAGCCTATTCTAGACGGATTCGCGCCAAAGTGCATGGACGAAGTATTCGCGGTTACCGGAAGCCCCCGCCAGCACGCTCTCGACGGAGCGAAGGTCGCGGAATCCCACTTCGTCCAACTTGGCCGAAACCTTCCCCACCGCCTGCTCGTGCAAACGCGTCTCCCGGACGATTCCGCCCTTACCCACCTCCCCGCGGCCCACTTCGAACTGAGGCTTCACCAGCACCAGAATCTCCGCCTGTGGCGCGAGGAGCGGCGGTAGAGCCGGGAGAATCTGTGTCGCCGAGATGAAGGAGACATCCATCGTGACCAACTCCACCCGAGTGCCGACCCGGTCGAGCGTCAGGTAGCGGGCGTTGGTCTTCTCGTGCACGACCACCCTTGGGTCGCGACCCAGTTTCCAGTCGAGTTGGTTGGTACCCACATCCACGGCAATTACCCGGACGGCGCCGCGTGTGAGCAGGCAGTCCGTGAAGCCTCCCGTCGAGGACCCGACATCGAGGCAAATCTTTCCTTGCGGGTCGACGCCGAAATAGTCGAGCGCTCCCTCCAGTTTCAATCCGGCGCGGCTGACGTACTTAAGCGGTGCGCCAACCAACCGCAGCTCCGCTTCCGAACTGACCAGAGCTCCGCACTTTTCCACCTTCTGCTCGTCCACCAGAACTTGTCCCGCCAGAATCAGCGCCTGCGCCCGAGCGCGCGAATCCGCCAGGCCACGGTCCGCCACCAGCCGGTCGAGGCGGATCTTGCCGCGGCCGGCTGGAGCCCTCAGACAGCGGGTACTCAAGTGATGAATAGCAACCAAATGTGAAACAACACTCCTGACGATTACCTGATCTTGAAATACACGCCGGTGGTAACCGTGCTTCAAGGCCCCGGGCGCGAGACTCACGGGCGATGGAGGGCGCGGTACTGCCAATCCGCCGGCTTCGGAACCTCGTGCGTGAACTTCTGGATCCGCTCCACGATGCCGTCTGCATCCAGGCCGTACTTGGCGTGGAGCAGGTTGAGAGCGCCGTGGGGTATGATCCGATCGGGAACCGCGATGCGCAGAATGCTGGCCGGGACCCTGCGATCCTGGAGCAGCGCCGCCACCATGGCCCCGAAGCCGCCGTACTCGGTGCCTTCTTCGGCGGTCACCAGGAACTGCTTCTCCGCCGCCAGGCATAGGATGAGGTCATCGTCGAGAGGCTTCATGAAGCGCGAGTTGATGACCGTGGCGTGGATGCCCAAGGCCCCCAATTTGTCGGCGGCCTCAAGACACGGATAGACCATGCTACCCAGAGCGAGGATGCCGATGTCGCCGCCCTCCTGCAGAATCTCCGCCTTGCCGATTTCCAGGCGCTTGAAGTCCTCCACCGGTACGCCGATGCCATTGCCGCGCGGATAGCGCAGCGCCGCCGGGCCCTCGGCCGCGAGCGCGGTATAAAGCATGTGGCGCAACTCGTTTTCATCCTTGGGGGCCATCACGATCATGCCGGGCACGGCGGAGAGGTAAGCGAGGTCATACAGACCGTGGTGCGTGGGGCCGTCGGCGCCCACCAACCCGGCGCGGTCGAGCGCGAAGGCGACCGGTGCGTGCATCAGGCAAACGTCATGGATCACCTGGTCGTAGGCACGCTGCAGGAATGTGGAGTAGATAGCCGCCACCGGGCGCATGCCTTCGAGCGCCAAGCCACAAGCGAAGGTCACGGCGTGCTGCTCGGCAATGCCCACGTCGAAAAAGCGTTCGGGAAAGCGCTTGGAGAAATCGTCAAGGCCCGTGCCCTCGCTCATTGCCGCGGTGATAGCCACCACGCGAGGGTCCCTTTCCGCCAGCTCACACATCGCCTTGCCGAAAACGCTGGTATACGAGGGCGCCTTGGCGGGCGCTTTGTGGAAGGTCCCGGTGGAGACGTCGAATTGCGTCACCCCGTGATATTTGATGGGAAGCTGCTCGGCGTGGGGGTAGCCCTTGCCCTTCTGCGTCACCACGTGGAGCATTGTGGGCCGGGTGTTGTCCTTCACCCGTGCCAGGGCGTCGAGGAGTTCGTCGAGGTTGTGTCCGTTGATGGGGCCGAGGTATTCGAAGCCCAGCTCCTGGAAGACCAGGCCGGGAATGAGCAAGGTCTTGGCGGAGTCGACGATTCCCTTCGAGATGCGGAAGAGGCGCTTTCCCACGTGGGGGACGGCTAGCATCAACTTCTCCACCTGCTGCGTCAGGTGAACGTAGGCGCGCCCGTGAACGATGCGATTGAGGTAGCCGGCAATCGCCCCGACGTTGGGCGAGATCGACATCTTGTTGTCGTTCAACACCACCAGCATCTTCTTTTGCAGCATGCCGAGGTTGTTGATCGCTTCGAGCTCCTCGCCTACGGTGAGTCCGGCGTCGCCCACCACCGCCACAATGTGAAAGTTCTCGCCCTTGAGGTCGCGGGCGGCGGCCATACCCAGCGCCCCGGAAATCGCCGTGCCGGCGTGGGCCACATTCAGCGTGTCGTAAGGACTTTCGTCCCGCACCGGAAAGCCGGAGAGTCCGCCGTACTGGCGGATGGTGGGGAAGCGGTCGCGCCGCCCGGTGAGGATCTTGTGGCCGTAGGCCTGATGGCCCACGTCCCAGACGATCTTGTCGCGCGGCGCGTCGAAGGTGTAATGAAGCGCCAGCGTCAGCTCCACAGCACCCAGGCTCGATCCCAGGTGGCCGCCGACTTTGGAGACTACGGAGACAATGTAATCGCGTAGTTCATCCGCCACCCGCGGGAGTTCCTCGCGCGGGACCCTTTTGAGGTCGGCGGGAGAGTCGATCAATGGCAGGTATTCGTATTTCAAGTGTTCCTCGCAATCAGATAATGAGCCATCTCGCGCAGCCGCTCGGCGCGGCTGCCGTACGGCGCGAGGGCTTCGCAGGCTTCTTCAACCAGCCTTGCGGCCGCCGCGCGCGATTTCTCAATCCCGTGCAAGCCGGGGTAGGTGGCCTTGTGTTGCTGGCCGTCCTTGTGCACGGATTTGCCCATCTTCTCGCGGGAGCCGAGCACGTCCAGCAGATCGTCGACAATCTGGAAGGCCAATCCGATCTTCCCGCCATACGCAGTGACGCGGGTGATGTCGTCTTCCGGCGCTCCTGCGTAGACGGCGCCGCTGCGCACGGAAGCGCGAATCAGCGCCCCGGTCTTGGCCGAGTCGATGAACTCGACCAGGGCGGCGTCGGCGCCGTGCTTCGCCGCTTCCAGATCCACCACCTGACCCGCAATCATGCCGTGCCGCGTCCCGATGTCGCGGGCGAGTTCGCGAACTACCCGCAGCTTCAAATCGTCGCCCGGCGGGCCGGGAGCCGCCAGTGTCTCGAACGCCAGCGTCAGCAGCGCGTCGCCGGCGAGGATGGCCGTCGCCTCGCCGAAAGTGCGGTGGCAGGTGGGCCGACCGCGACGCAGGTCGTCGTTATCGAGCGCGGGCAGGTCGTCGTGGATCAGCGAATACGTATGAATCATCTCCAGGGCGCTGGCTAAGCGCAGCAGGCACTCCTCGTCGCCGCTGAAAAGCCGCCCCGTCTCCAGGCACAGGATTCCTCTCAGGCGCTTGCCGCCCGCCGTAACCGAGTAGCGCATCGCCTGGTGGATACTCGGCGGGTAAGCGTCGGTGGTAGGCAGAAAACGGTCGAGCGCCTGGTCCACGAGGGAGCGCTGGATGTCGAGATAGTTCGCCTCTAACGTAACGGTCATCGCGTGATCGGTCAGCACTAAGTCATCGGACCGTCGTGTCTCCTGCACTTGTCCATGCGATATTCAGCTCGGGCGAGACGCCCCCGTCCACGGCGGGCGGGACGCCCGCGCTACGTCAAACGCCTTCGGGACCCGGCTCGGGCTCGTCGAAGGGCTCCGGTACCATCTTCCCTCCAGCTCGCTTGCGCAGGATTTCCACCCGTCCCTCGGCTTCTTCGAGCTGCTTGTGGCACACTGCCGAAAGCTTCATACCTTCCTCGTACAGCTCCAGCGACTTCTCCAATGGCAGCTCGGCGTCCTCCAGTTGCCGGACGATCTCGTCCAGGCGCTCGAGATTCTTCTCGAAGGATTCGCTATTGCCTGCCGGCTTAGCGGGTTGATTCATCTGTTGCCTTTTGCCAGACTCGCGGTCGATAACCCTCCAACGGTGGCTTCGTTCCTGATTCCGCCAATGGCCAATCCTTTGTTATCAGTCAAATCGGTGGCTTCGTTTTTCAAAAAAGCTCTCAGCTTTCAGCCATCAGCCATCAGAAAGTCGAACCGTTGAAGGTTCAAGGTCGAAGAGAAAAAGGCAGCTCTTGGCTCTGAAACTCCTCAACATTCCGCATTCGACCTTCAACTCTTCCTCTTGCCTCAACGGTGGCTTCGTTCCTGATTCCGCCAAGGGCCGATCCTTTGTTATCAAGCAAATCGGTGGCTTCGTTTTTCAAAAAAGCTCTCAGCTTTCAGCCATCAGCCATCAGAGAGTCGAACCGTTGAAGGTTCAAGGTCGAAGAGCTAAGAGCACGCCGGCGGGTCCGGACTCCTCGACATTCAACATTCGACCTTCAACTCTTCTTCCCGGCCCTAACGGTGGCTTCGTTCCTGATTCCGCCAATGGCCGATCCTTTGTTATCAAGCAAATCGGTGGCTTCGTTTTTCGAAAAGCTCTCAGCTTTCAGCCGTCAGCCATCAGCTTGCCGTGCTGCCTTCTGCCGACTGCCTACTGCCGACTTACTTCCTTCAGAGCCTCTGCAACCTCGACCGCCAAGGCGTAGCGCCCGAAGGGGGCGGAAATTTGCACACCTTGGACGAGGCCGCGGATCTCCCGCAGCAATTCCTGGGCGATCTTCACGCCTTCGGCCCGTGCCCGGTCGCCGGTATCGGCCTGCCGCATTCGCTCCATCACCCGAGCGGGAATAGTGATGCCAGGGACCTCGTTATTCAGAAACTCAGCGTTACGGAAGCTGGTGAGCGGGTAGATACCCGCCACAATCGGCAAATGGCCAACCCCGGCTGTTTCCAGTCGCTTCAGAAACTGCGCCAAGTGCCCCGCGTCAAAAACCGGTTGGGTGACGGCGAAGTTGGCCCCCGCCTCCACCTTGTAGGCAAAGCGGCGCAACTCCAGGTCGGGGTCGACGGCATAGGGGTCCGCAGTGACCCCCACCAGGAAGCCCGTCTGTGTCCCCATCGGGTTGCCGCCCACGTCGAGACCCCGGTTAAGGTTGTTCAGTACGTTCACCAACCCGATGGAATCGATATCCAGCACCGTGGTGACCCCCGGCAGACTGCCGAACTGCGAAGGATCGCCCGTCACCGCCAAAATGTTGCGGACGCCGAGCGCGTAAGCCCCGAGAAGGTCCGACTGGATGCTCAGCAGGTTGCGCTGCCGGCAACTGTAGCGCAGCAAGGTCTCGAGCCCGGCGCGTTGCTGGAGGATTGCCGCCAGCGTCTGGGCGCTCATGCGCGCGGTGCCGGCGGCGGCATCCGAGATATTCGCCGCATCCACACCCTCGCTCTCCAGGTAGAGAGCGCCTTCTACCTCTCTGCCCGGGTCGCAACCTTTGGGCGGGGCCATCTCGACCAGGATGGGGAACCCTCGGCGCGCCAGCTTGCGGGCGAGCTTCGAGCGTTTCTCCACCGGAACCGGCTCCGCCGCCGGCGCCGTTCCGGTAGCTACCTCCACGGTGGCGCGCGGCCCGCCGACGCGCAACGATCGGACCGCCGCCTTGATGGCCTGGATGTGCTCGGGGGTGGTGCCGCAGCAACCGCCCAGCAGACGCACGCCGGTCTCGATAAAGCGCTGCGCGTAACCGGCCATGTAGTCGGGCGAGCAAAGATAGAGCGTGCGACCGTCCACCGTGCGCGGCATGCCGGCGTTGGGCTGGGCGGCCAGCTTGCGAGCGGTGACCTTGGCCACGCGTTCCAGCGTCTCCAGCACTCCAGCCGGTCCGACGCTGCAATTGACGCCGATTACGTCTGCTCCCCAGGCGTCGAGCTGGCGGGCGAATTCCTCCGGCTGCGCTCCCGTGGGCGTCGTGCCGTCCGCCTGCACGGTCATCTGCACCACCACGGGAAGCTGGGGGGCCACGTCGCGCGCCGCCGCCAGCGCCTGATGAGCTTCGTTCACATCTACCATGGTCTCGATGATGATGAGGTCGACACCCCCCTCGGCCAGCGCCGCGATCTGATCGCGGAAGGCTTGGCGGGCTTCCGCCAGGGAAGTCGGGCCCAAGGGCTCGAGCGGCACGCCCAGCGGACCCACCGCACCGGCCACGTAAAGATCGTCACCCGCAATTTCCCGAGCGAGGCGCACACCCGCCAGATTGATCTCGCGCACCTTACCGGAGAGATCGTAATTGGCCAGGCGAAGGCGGTTGGCCCCGAAGGTGTTAGTCTCCAGAACCTCGGCGCCCGCCTTCACGTAGCCCAGGTGAACTTCCTTCACCACGTGGGGCATCGTCAGATTGAGCTCGTCAAAGCAGCGGCTGTAAGGGACACCCTTCGAGTAGAGCATCGTCCCCATGGCACCGTCGCAGACAAGAGCCCTTTTCTCCAGACGTTCTAAGAAAGGCTCGCGCATTATCTTCACAGTTTACCACGTTCGGCCGTGAGCGGTAGACGGTAGGAGGTAGACGGTATACAGGAGAAGCGCGTCTGGCGGCTTGATCTTCCCCCCCCTTTATGCCGTCTACCGTCTGCCATCTACCCTCCTCCTGTCTGCCGTATGCCGTGCTCCACAACTGTAAAGTACTTTGCCAACCAAAGGCAAGCGAAAAGAAAGGCCCCTTTTACGCCGTGGGCGTAGAAGCGTGCAACATGATGGGCATCCGCTGATGGGTGGTCTGGTGCTAAGACGGAGAATACAGCTTCAACCTGGTCACCGCGGCGATGCGAGTGAAGTCCTTATCGAGAGTGAAGATCGTCGCGCCGTGTTCGAGCGCGATGGCCGCAATGAGGCCGTCAATGGTGGTAAGCATGAAGCCGCGGGAGCGAGCGGTGCGAAAGATCGTTGCCGCAGAACGATAGGTTGAGAAGCCGCGCGGTTCCAGCATGTCCCACATCGAAAGATAAGCCTCGACGTCGCTGACATCCCTCCTGAGACCTTGCAGGACCTCCGTAACGACGACCCCCGTCAAGGCCAGCGGTTCGCCATCCGCGATCATCCGGCGGAGGTGCGCGCCCGCAGTCCCCGGGGAGGATGCGAAAAAATCGATCCAGACCGAGCTATCGACGAGAATCAGGCGCGGTTCCTCCGCATTTTCTTTAGATCCCCCTTCCAGATGCCGCTGGCGTAATAGCGGAGAATTCCCTTTCGAGCTTCTGACCGAACCAGTTGCTCGAGGGCTTTGTTCACCACCGCGCGCTTGGTCTTAAGCTGCGTCAGGCGACGGGCTTCGAGCAGCAGTTTGTCGTCGATATCGATATTCGTTCTACTCATTTTACAAGTATACACCAATTTCCCATCTTTATGTGTACTGTGCCAAAAAAAGGAATCCACAGATTGCGCAGATTGCGCGGATTAAGAAAAGAGGCGGTTTCTCTTAATCTCTGAAATCTGTGTGATCTGTGGATTCCATTCTTTCCCAAATGACACCACCAGCCGGCTCGAAGCGCGAACTTTCTATTTCAACTCGGCGCGCAACGCCTTACACTGGTATTCGCCCGTGGCTACGCACCTCTACCAAATCCTGTCGCACTTCTTTGCTCTCTACGGCTATTGGGTAGTATTCTTCGGCGTGATGCTGGAGAACGCGGGGATCCCCGTGCCGGGCGAGACGGTATTGCTCTTCGCCGGATTCCTGGCCTTTTGTGGACAACTCGACCTCTGGCGCGTCATTTTGACCGCGATCGCCGGCGCCACCATCGGAGATAGCCTTGGCTACGCCGTGGGGCGGGTGGGCGGCACGGCCCTTATTCGGAAATATCGCGGCCATTGGTTCTTTCCCGCCAAACGCTTCGATCGCGCCCAAACGACCTTTCTGAAATGGGGGCAATGGGCGGTGTTTGCAGCGCGGTTCATCACCGGCCTGCGCATCCTCGCCGGACCCTTTGCCGGCGCCTTCCAGATGGCTTACCCGCGATTCCTGTTGTCCAACTTCAGCGGCGCCGTCGCCTGGGGGCTCGTCATTGGCTGCGCCGGATTCGCCTTCGGGAGCAATTGGGAGAGGCTGGCCCGCCTGGTGAAAGACACGAATCTGGTCATCCTGGCGGTGGTGACGCTGGGTGCGGTGGGTGCTCTGTACTGGAGGGCGAAACGTAAAGGGTCAAGGGTCAAGGGTAAAGGGTAAAGTGCAAAGAATAAAGGCCTGGTGACGGCAATTCCAGGTCATCCCAGCGGGCTCAATGATTGCGACTGGCCTACATCGCGGCACTGGAGCTGATCTTCGCGCAGAGCCAAGGTTTTCGCGCCGCGGGGACTCTGGAGTGTGCCGGCCTAGCCTGCCAGCCCTAGCGGAATTGCTGGCGCCGGGGTGGCCTGGAATTGCTGTCACTTGGCCCTTCATCTTTTGCCTTTACCCTTCACTCTTTACATTTACCCTTAATGCCGTTGGGCGCGAACATACCCTGCCGCGAGCGGCGTTGCCACGCTCGCAAAGGTGATCGGGGCTCTGGCGCAGGTCCCATAAAAAAGCCGGACGCTATTGTAATCGCCATTATCTGATACGGCGACCAATCGCCCTTCGTTCAAGAGCACCGCCCGATTTCCCGCGCCGTACCAAGTCTTCGCCCTCCCGGCTGACTCTCGCTCGAGTACACAATAATAAGCTGATCACTCGACTAGTAACCCTAATTTTTTTGGCAAAAACAGTACTTGACACTAAGTTAATAATGGCGTATATAGCTCTATGGCATCTTCGCCGGCGTTTTCCCGAGACGTCGCCGGCGTGGCGGGTTGCCCGCGTTCACGGAGGAAGGCAACCGCGCCCTGGAGATTGCCAACACTACCATGAAGATCAAAATGTTTCGTTCCCAGTGCCCGGAATCACGTCACGCGACGCTAAAGCGTCCGCTGGCGTTCCTTGGCCTCATTACGATGCTCCAGTCGGGCATCGGCGCCGAGATAATCTTTGCTCAGAGCGCCGCCCAACCGCCCGGCCCGTTGCCCGCTCAGCCCGTCCAGTATAATCCGCCGGCCGCGGCGCGCTCGGACGACAATCGTCAGGCGGTGCCAGCGGCGCGCTCCAGTGGTCCGCAATCCAGTCGACAGCCAGGCTCGCTTCGGGCGGTGAGATCATTCGGTAAACTGCCATTGAGCTTCGAACCCAATCACGGCCAGGCCGCCAAGGACGTCCGTTTTGTTTCTCGAGGCCGGGGCTACTCACTGGCGATGGGCCCGAGTGAGGCGGTGCTGTCGCTGAGAGGCGCTAGTCAGAAGGCAAAGGTTGAGGACCGTCAGTCGTCCGTTGTCCGTCGGCCGCTGCCAAGCACGACGGACCAGGGTCAAGCCACGAGCAAGGAACAACGGACCACCGGCGTCCGGTTGCGCATGCAACTCGCCGGAGCAAGTCAAGACGCGACCATCACCGGCACCGATGAACTTCCGGGAAAGAGCAATTACTTCATAGGAAGCGATTCGAGCAAGTGGCTGACCAATGTTCCGAACTATGCCCGCGTCCGCTATCACGACGTCTACCCCGGGATCGATTTGGTTTATTACGGGAATGAGGGGCAACTGGAGTACGACTTTGTGGTGGCGCCCGGCGGGGATCCCGGGGACATTCGGTTGAATCTGGTGCGGGAAGAAGAAGGCACTAGGCAGAAGGCACAAGGCAGCAACTGGCTGCGGATTGACCCTCAAGGCGATCTGGTGGTGAGCCTGGGCGGCGGCGAGGTT
>DATFYM010000035.1:0-12152 GCA_035315065.1 Terriglobia bacterium | reverse complement strand
TTCACTATTCATTTCGACTCGCTTCCGGAAGGAGTAAGGCTATGGCACTGACGCGCCGTCAAAAGCAGGTTCTGGATTTCCTGGTGAGCTTCCTCAATAGCAAGGGATACTCTCCCAGCTTCGAGGAGATTGCGGAGAATTTGGGGCTCTCGTCGTTGGCAACCGTCCACAAGCACCTCTCGACCCTGCAAAGGAAGGGGTTTATCCGGCGCCGTCCCAACCGCAGCCGTTCGGTGGACGTGGTGGCTATGCCGGGCCCCGTGCCTTTCGCCAAGACGGCGGTCCCCTCGCGCCGCCGAAGGCAAGCCGGAGGTGAAATCGCGGCCGTCGCCTCGGTGGCGCCGGAATCGCTGGGGGCGCTCGAGTTCCCGCTGCTGGGAAGGATTGCGGCGGGCCAACCGATCGAGGCCATTCCCACTCCCGAGACTTTTTCCTTCGGAGACTTCACCAGCGGCAAAGGCGCCGTTTTTGTCCTCAAGGTGAAAGGCGATTCCATGATCGAGGACCACATCTGCAACGGGGATTACGTGCTGGTGGAAGGAGCCGAGACCGCCGATAACGGCGAGATCGTGGTGGCCCTGATCGAGGGTACGGACGCCACCCTCAAGCGCTTTTTCCGCGAGCGCAGCGGCAACGTCCGGCTGCAACCGGCCAACGCCCAGATGGAGCCCATTCTCCTGCCGGCGCGTGACGTCAGGATCCAGGGACGGGTGATCGGGGTGCTGCGCAAGTATTGAAAGACGGTCGAAGAGTTGAAGGTCGAGGGTTGAAAGTCGAGGGGCAGCGGTCAAACCGAAACCAGTCGGGTCGATTTCCACCGGAAGCAGTGAATTGTCCGCCTGGACCGAATAGAGCCGTAGTTCAACTGCGAGGGAAGACGACGCACTACGGTACTATGAGGTGGAAAGACCATGGGTTACGATGGTCAAAGATGATTTCCGAGTGCGAAACCCGGCAGAGACGGCGTCGCCCGCTTTTACGCGGTGATTCCGCGCTTACTTTCCCATGGCTGGGAAGCTGTGAAAAATTGACCACCAAAGCACGAAGACACCAAGAAAAGAAAAAGAACCACCTGAAGATGGCGTTGGTTTCTCGACGCTTCCCACTTTCCTCTGTGCCTTCATGTTCCCGTGGTGGAAGGTCCCTCGCAATAAGCTCACCGTGCCTGGCGGTTCTGGCAGGTTTGATGGTCGCGACGGCACCGGCTGCACTCGCCCAGCAGAATCCGGCAGAGCCTCTACAGCCTGCGGTGGCGCAGCAGCCCCAAAATCCCGAGCCTGGAAAGCAAGGAACTGAACTGCCTTCAGCGCTGGCTCAAGCTGGCGTCTTCTTCCGTGCCGACGCGCCGCGCGCCCTGCGCAACCCCGATGATCCCAACCTGCCGATTGTTCTCGAGATCATCAACGGCGTGGAGAAGGCGGCGCACACCACCGGGATCACGTTCGCGGGGCTGATCTCACGGCCACCGCTGAAGCTGGAGGGCGTGGAGTTGTACGTTTGTCCGGCCACGGCGCACGCCGAGTTTGCCGATGAACCAGTGAGTTTGGGGCCAGGCGACAAGCTGAACAAATTCACCTGGGATGCGCGACGCAACGGCGAGCCGCTGGCGGTCAGCGAGCGATTCTCGTCTACCCTCCAGGTGCCGCGGGCGGCCATCGAGAACTACCTACACCAGCATTACCTGGGATCACGGTTCTCCGTCGTCAACCTGAAGGTAACCTTCAGGCTGGACGGATGGCCCAGCCAGAGTTCTTACCTGCGGGTGCGGCTCGACGCGCCGCCTTTGCCGCATCTCCCCAACTGGTATCGCGGCGACACTCACGTCCACTCGGCCTACACGGACAACCCGGCGGAGCGCGGTCACGCGTTGGAAGTCACGCGCCAGGCTGCGCTGGCCGCCGGCCTGGACTGGATCGTGCTTTCCGACCACTCTACGGATTTGAACCCGGAGCGGTTTGCCGCCGAGATGGAGGAGGTTCGCAAGTATCGCGATGCACGGTTTGTGTTCATCCGCGGCGAGGAAGTGACGGTGGCCTCCGGCAAGGTGGCTCTACTCGCCGCTACGCTGCACCTGCTGGCGCTGCCCTCGCCGGACGATCCCGACCGCGGCTTTGGCCCCACGGCGGCGGAAGCCGTGATCGTGACCGGCGACGGCTCCATCACTTCGCCGGCCATGCCGCTGGGGGAGGCGCTGGACGCGATTGCCCGCGCCGGTGGGTTCGCCTACGCGGCGCACCCGTTCGATCCCATCAGTCCCTTGTTGCGCGGCGGGGTGTGGGACGTCGATGTGGATTTCCTCGACTCCAGTCCCGCCAAGCGGGATCAATTGCGGAAGGGACTGGTGGGTCTGGAACCCTGGAACCGGGCCACCACGGCGACGGCCGACGATCCGAGCGACCCTTACTGCATCCGGCGCGACGCCGATCCCGCGCGTTGCTTCCATCCTGATGCCGTGCAAAACCAGTATGCTCGGCTGGAGAAAGCGATCGCCACCGGCTGGCAGCCGCTGCTCCAGAAGGGCCTGCCGGCGAGCGCGGTGGAACTGGGCGGCGATGTGCCCACGTTCAAGACTTTCCTCGCTGCCGGCAGCGACGCGCACGGCGATTTCAACTACGAGTCCACCATGGACGCGGTGGACTTTCTCGCCGATCCGGCGCGCGCCTGGTCGGGATACGCGGAGGACAACGCGCTGGGATCGCTGGCCACGGTGGTTCACTGCCCAAAGGGTATGGGTCCGCGGGGCGAGACCGTGCTCCGCGCCCTGCGCCAGGGCGCCAGCGTGCTCTCCAACGGCCCGCTGCTGGCGGCCGCCTTTATCCCCGGCCCAGCCAAGGATACCAGCCTCGACGACCCCCAGGCCGTCCCTGTCGGAGGGTTGGTCTCGTCGGCGCTGACAGCGCTGCCCCCGCTGGCGCTGGAATGGGTTTCGAGCGCCGAGTTCGGGCCCCTGAGCTCCATCTGGCTGGTGCTGGGTTCGCGCACCGGCGAGCACGCAGAGGAGATTCCGGTCCCGGAAGGGAAAGAAATGACGAGCGGCGGCCTGGTGCCTATCGATCTGCGGGGCCGGTTGGCCCATCAGGTAGGCGAGTGGGGTTACGTGCGGCTGGAGGCACACAGTCGAAATCGTGCTGGCGAGGAATCTCGCTGCTATACTAACCCTTTGTGGTTTAGAATCACGGGGCCGTGAGAAGAGAGTTGAGAGTCGAGAGTCAAAAGTCGAAAGTCAAAAGTCGAAAGCAGAAGCCGTCGGTCTTGAGGTTCGGCTTTTTGACTTACGAGAAGCGGGTCGAAAGCGGCCGGTCTTGACTTTCGACTTTCAACTTTTGACTCTCGACTTTTTCCGACTCCTTCTCCAAAGGTCAAGACGATGAGCGATAGTGCAAAACGACGCTGTCCGGTGTGCGGGGCGTTCAACGCCGAAGGCATGCAGCGCTGCACCCAGTGCGGACGCCCCCTGGTGACGGTCGCCGGCTCGGAGGATGAGACGGTGTACGGGGAGCGTGTCTGCTCGCGCTGCGGGAGGCACTTGCCGCCCGGCAGCAAGTTCTGCGGCTTTTGCGGTGAGCCGTTGGTGGCGCCAACGCCGGGGCTGGCGAAGAAGCCTGCCCAGGTTCCGACGCACCCGTCTCCGGCCATTAAGCCCGCTGATATCCCGACCAAGCTCAGGCCGGCGGTGACGGTGCCGCCAGCCGGGCCCCCGCCGGCCCCGTCCGAGAGCCCCAGCGACGCAGGGACAACCGTTGCGGCGACGGGGCCGCGCCCCACGACACTCGAAGTCCGCCCACCGGAGGGGGTCCCGGATGATCAACCGCCTAGCGGCACGGTGACTTTTGTCGGCTTCATCGTTCCTCGCCTCGAGGCGAAGGTAACCGAGGTGCGGCCCGACGGCAGCGCGGGAAAGACGGTTGAGATCCACGAGGAGACCTTCATCGGGCGCATGGGCTGCGAGCTCTCTTACCCACGTGATCCGTTGCTGGCGGAGCGTCACGCCTCGCTGATGATTCGCGAGGGGCGGCTCTTCCTGCGGGAGCATGACCGTCAGCATGGGGCCTACGTGAAGCAGCGGCAGGATACCGAGCTGACCCCGGGGGACGTCTTCCTGCTGGGCCGGGATCTGTTCCGATTCACGCTACAGTCGCTGGAGTCCGGCGCGCCGCCGTCGGAGTCTCCGCAAGGGACCTACGTCATGATGGGCGCGCCCAAGCTGCAGCGCGGCCCCATGACCGCGCGGCTGGAGCACATCGACCTCAGCGGCAGCGTGATTCAGGAATACAGCCTGGAGAAACCCGAGACCACTCTCGGCCGCAAGACCGGCGACATCGTATTCAAGGATGACCCATTCATGTCGGGCCTGCACGCGCGCATCGTGGCGCAGCCCGGGCGCTTTATGTTGCAGGACCTGAGAAGCAAGAACGGCGTCTACCGCAGGATTCGGGATGAGGTGGAGTTGAAGGACGGCGATGAGTTCTTTGTGGGCGAGCAACTCTTCCGCACCGCGCTCAGGACGGTGGAGTGACGGCCGCAAAAGTCCGCCGGCTACTGCGCCGGCTACTGTGGAAGTTTGCTCCGCAGCGCAGGCACGCGCTCCTTCAGGTAGTCGTCGATGATCTTCGGGATCTCCACCTTCATGCGGGCCACCAAGTCGTCTTGGGCCTTATTGATTTTCGCGTCCATCTGGTCCTGGGCCGCAGACATTTTGGCATCGATCCCGGTGGCGCTTTTGTTGAGAGCGTCGAGCCGGCTACTGGCGGTGTCCAGCTTCCCTTGCAGTTCGTCCGCTTTGCCCAGGACGCCGGTCATCATCTGTTTCTGCACGAGCTCCTGCAGGGCAGCGATGTCGTCCGAGTTGCGGGAGAGTTGGGTGGCAACATAGAAGTTCGACAGAATGGAGATCGCCAGCAGCGCCAGTACGGCATAGAGCAGTTTACGAACGGTTGAGTAATCTGTTTCCATGCGACTCTCCTTGGGGAAAGCAGTCGGCAGTAGGCAGAAGGCAGTAGGCAGAAAGCAGAAGACGGACAGCGGTGGTGTCTTAACGTTCTAACTCGGGAGACTGTGCTTACTGCCTACTGCCTTCTGCTTACTGCCTACTGCCTACTGCCTTCTGCCTAGGCTTTCCCTCAACTCACATCCTTCCGCTTCATCAGGTAGAGCACCAGCGCAGTCATCGCCACCATGAAACCTGCGAGGATGGCCAAGTACGGACCTTCGTCGCTCCAGAAGTGAGACGGCAGTGGGAAGCGCTCCTGTCCGGCCTGCGCCGGGGCCGGAGCTTCGAGGGCGTTCTTGAGTTTGTCCGCATCCCCGGGATGAAGCGAAATCGAGACGGTGTTAATGATCTTGTACGCGGAATCCTGGGTGGAATGGGCGCCGTGCAGGCAAAGGTCAGCGAGCGCCTCGAATCCCCACCGCGAAACCGCAAACAGGGAAAGCGTGCGAGTAATGGTACCCATTCCTTCTTCAGGCTCGGTGGTGTACTTGTGGAAAGCGCCCTGGACCTCTGGCGAGGGTTCGATGGCACCGACCACCTGATGGGCCAACCTGTCGCTTTTCGTGGCGCGTCGTACAGGCGTTACCGGCATCGCCCTGTCGACCTGGGCTTTGGCCTCCGGCGTGGCGTAGAGTTTGCCCTGTCGGAGTTGCTCCACCGTGATCGGAATGATCGGCTGTATTCGATTCACCGGCAGAAACAGGCCGGCGAGCAGGAGCTCCGGGATCAGGGCGAGCGGGAAGAGCGCCAGCGCCTTATCGGGCGAGTTCACCAGGCTGGAGATCAGCAGGCCGATCAGGCTCCCATCCATGGCGACGAGGAACAAAATAAGCAGGGCGCCCAGAACCTCGCCCGCGCTGAGCGACAGCGCCTGGTTGACGAAAAGCAGGACGATGACGACGGAAAGGCACTGGACGAAATCCAGCGCTCCCAGAACGGCAAGCTTGGAGCCAATATAGGAGGGAATTCTCAGGCCCGTCTGGCGCTCGCGCCGGTAGATACTGTGCTCGTCCACGATTTCGCGCACGGCATTGGAACAACCAAACCATAGCGCGGCGAACATGGCCATGAAAATGGTCTGAATCTGATTCGACGCGTCGGCCATCAAGGCGACGATCAGCGCCACCACCGGCGCCTGGAGCAGCAGCAACAGCGTCTGCCCACGGTCGCCGAACTTCAGCTCCCAGTTTCGCTGGGCCAGCACTTTGAATTGGTGCAGGCTGAAACGCCTGGGTTCAGGTTTGATCTCTGCCGAGCGGGACGAGGGTGCCGGCCTCGCGCGATCCGGGGGCGCGGCCGGGGGCACAGCGGCGGCAGCCAGCGGCTCCGCGATCCCCTGCCGGTAGAGCGGGGAAGCCGCAAAACGCTTCTTGAGCTCCAGGGCGTACTCGTGAGTGTTGTTGTCCGTAAGATCGTCGTAGATGTCGGGCGGCGCCTCGGCCTTGAAATACTCCAGCAGCTTATTACCCGGGCCGTAGAACGCCAGCCGCCCTTGCAGCAGGACCACCACTTTGTCGAGAACGCCGAAGGAGGCCAGCAGGTGCGTGGTGATGATGATGGTGGAGCCCTGATTGGCAAGCTGGCGGAAGAGCATCATCATCAGGGTCTCGGTGCGGGGATCGAGCCCCGCCGTGGGCTCGTCCAGAAACAACACGCCCGGCTTCGAAAGCAGCTCGATGCCGATCGAGACGCGCTTCCGCTGGCCGCCGCTGAGCTTGGCGACGGGCATGTTCCAATGGCTGGCGTCGATTTTCAGGACGCCGAGCATCTCATCCAGTCGCCGGTTGAGCTCGCTCTCGGAAAGGTCCTCCGGCAGGCGCAGCCGGGCCGCGTAGTAAAGGCAGCGGCGCACGCTCAACCGGGAGTGCACGATGTCTTCCTGGGGAACAAAACCGATGGTGGACTTGAGGCTGGAAAGGTTCCGGTAGAGATCGACACCGTTGTACAAAACCTGCCCCCGCGTCGGCTTCACGAACCCGTTCAGGGTGCGCATGAGGGTGGTCTTGCCGGCGCCGCTGGGACCGAGCAGTCCGATCAGCTCGCGCGGCTTCACCACCAGCGACACCTCGTCGAGCAGCGCGCGCGGTTGCTGGTTCACGTCGCTGCTGACTTCCAGCGTCACCGCGCTCGCATCCAGGCGCACCACCTGCGTGTCCGTGGATCGCGAGAGGCTGGCGCCGGTGAAGCGCAGCTCCGAGGGGCCGATGACAATGCGGTCCATCTCGTGCAGCTCGTGCCGCTTCACCTTGAGTCCGTTGACGAACGTGCCGTTGGTGGATCCCAGGTCCACGATGGTGGTCTTGCCGTTCTCTCGGACGATCTCGGCGTGACGCGTGGAGACGAGCGGGTGATTGATGTGCACATCGCTCGAAGGGTCGCGGCCGATGGTGATGCGTTCCTTGTTGAGATCGACGATCTCTTGGCGCAGCTCGGGCTCGAGGCCGGTCCGGTAGATCAGCGACTTGCCGGCGTAGCGGCCGAAGGTGACGTAATCGCCGTCGTGGAGTTCGACTCGGGACACCCGGCTGCCGTCCACGAACGTGCCGTTAGTGGAGCGGTCGACCAGCACAACTTTGCCGTTGACGGGCGAAAACTCGGCATGAATGGCGGAGACCGACGGGTGATCCATAACGAGCTGGCAGCGGCCCGCATCGCGGCCCACCAACAATCCCTCGGGTGGGATCTCGATCGTCCGGACCGCGTACTTATCCACGATGAGCTCGACGTGCGCCTGCGCCATCAGGCCGGTGAGCTTGAGGGCCACCGTCTCGTTGGCCTTCCCGGCCTCGTCCGGGCCGGAGAGCAGGTCTCCGGGGCGCAGCACCGAGGTCTCGCCAGCGCCCGTGCTGCCTTGCGGGATGGCATCGGTCTGGGTCATCGGCCCGGGCCGGACCGGCCGGGGTGGCTCGACGCGCTCAACGCGAAACCGGTGATGGCCGGTATTGCCGACGGAGAACTCATCGGCCCCTTCGAGCTGGTGCTCTTGAATTCGCACGTCGTTCACGTAGGTACCGTTCACCGAGCGGCAGTCGCGGACCGTTACTTTGCCGCGGTCATTGACGCCCACCCAGGCATGGAGGCGCGAGACCTCCTCGTCAGCAATCACCACCTGGCAGTTGAGAGGGTCGCGGCCGATGCTCAGGCCCTTAGGGCCGATGCTGAAGGTCCGGCCGGACAGGAGCCCGGCGGTGGACACCAGTTTGAAAGCGTCGGAGGGTTCGGGGACTGCGGGAGCGCGAGGAGATTCAGCCGGACGAGTGGCGGCAACGTCAGCGGCAAGTGACTTGTCGGAGGCCGGCTCCACCAGCAGCACCCGCCCGCAACTCCGGCAAAAGCGGTAGCCTTCGTCGTTGATCTCGCCACAGCGCGGACACTTCGTCATGTGATCTCTTTCAGGGGGTCAGGAAGAGAGAAGACAGGAGATAGAATTAAGACGGAGTCAAGCCCTTGCTTCCTACGTCTTGCTTCTGTCTCCTGACTCCGGACTCCTGACTCCCTCTTCTCAATCGACCCTTGCTCCCTACGTCTTCCTTCTGTCTCCTGCCTTCTGTCTCCTGACTCCTCATCTTCTTAGTACGCCTTCTTAGTACGCCACCGTCTCCACTTCGGCCGACGGTTCGGCGGGTGGAAGCCCGGGGCCATCCACCTCGGCCAGGACCACCGTGATGTTGTCCGCGCCGCCGGCCTCATTGGCGCGATCCACCAGCGCCTGGCACTTCGCCGCCAGCGATTCTCCGCCGTTGACCACCGCCGTGGCGTCATCCGGAATGCGAACCATGTTGTAAAGGCCGTCGCAGCACAGCAGGATGCGATCGCCTCGCCGCAGGCTCGTGCAATTCACTTCGATCCCCTCCAGCGTCTCGCGGCTTCCCACGGCGCGCAGCAGGATGTTGCGGTTCGACCCACCCCCCCGGCCGGGAGGCGTCTCAATTCCCATTTCGGCGAGATACTGCTGATACGTCTGATCGTGGGTGAGTTGGACCATCGCTCCGTTGCGGCATAGGTACGCGCGCGAGTCACCGACCTGGGCCACGAACAGGCTGCGGCCGCGGATGACCGCCATCGTCAGCGTGCACCCCATGCCGCGAAACGCCGGCTCCTCCTGGCCCTTTTGGAAAATAAGCTGGTTGGCGTATTCCACCGCCTCGCGCAGCAACAGGCCGAAATTGACGTCGCTGGTGTGGGGGACAATGTGGAGGTTGTTATAGAGGCGCCGGGAAACCGTGGCGGCGCACATGGAGCTCGCGACCTCGCCCGAAGCCTGCCCGCCCATCCCGTCAGCGAGCAGCAGCAACGTGCCCTGCGGCCCGACGACGTGATTCAAGACCGCGGGGTCGAGGCCGTTCTCTCCGGTATCGAGATTGAACACCGCGAAGGCGTCCTCGTTGTTCTTGCGAACTCGCCCGGTGTCCGAGACGGCAAATACGGCGACACGCGCCGCTTCGGCGGCGGACTCCTCAGGCCTTTCCACCATGTTGCCTCGCGAATCGAAATCTCCGATCTCTTGCCGGGTCACACGCCGGGTTTGGCAGCGCGGGCGCATTCCCAGCGGTCTTGCTACCGAACCGCACAACCCCGGTCGGCTTCGGACCGATCTCGGAGAAGTCCAATGCATACCATAAGGTGGCTTGCGAAACAACCGGCAAGTGACGTGTGTGTCGCGGCACATTGAGGAGTTCCTATCGCGGCAAACTAGACGAAGGATCTGCCAATAACTGGTCAATCGGGATCTCAACTTCCAGTGGAGGACGACGGGGTCAGCAGACTTCTTCAAAGTACTTATGGATATGCTCAATCGACTCCTGCTTGATGCCCACACGGATGCCTCGGAGCATGCTTCGCATCTTGCTGAACAAAGCCTCCACCAAGTTGAGCCACGACCCATGCTTGGGCATGAACATAAACCAGAAGCGCTCGTGTACGCTTGCAGGTAAGCTTGTGCTTCTCGCGAGATTTGGGCGGAATTAGCATAACTACATTAGTTTTCAATTAGATGGTGGCTTTCCGAAAGATATGTCTCTTGTTTTCATCAACATGGCGGCTCTTTGGGTTCGTATCGAAAAACCTAACCCAAGATCTCTATTGATATCAATAGAATTTGGGTTCGGTCCGTTTATTTTCGATGAACTCTAGCTCTCAGGTGTTAGCCTTCTGACAGGTGTAACGTAGCTGTAACGGTTCCTGTTTCGAATGGATCAAGTCGGGGCGCCGTGGAAAGTATACCGCGGAGGCGATAAACCCTGAGTGTCGTCTGCCGAACCTTGCGAAAATGGCTTTAATTGGGTTTGGTTCCGAGGCCCCTCTTTTTTTCAATAACTCAGTGGCTTCGGTCCTGTGAAAACCATATTGCATCGTTTCCCACCTTGAGCACGAGAGACTGGGTAGGAGAATCAAGATGCCTGCCTTCGGCTTTCTGCCTACTCCCTTTCTTGCGCTCTGCTTCTGCCTGCGGCCGGTTGGGATGGCACGCCGGTTCGGGCGCACCTCTATTTCGGCCAAGCGCGTCATGTGGACGCAGCAAAAGCTGTGAGATAACTACAGCATCAATTAAGCCAGGTGTAAACAAAAATCTCCTGTACCAGGGGATCCGAATCGCGTTAGGGCGCGACGGGGTTCTGCGAACGCCGAATCCCGAGAGCAACCTCGGGCCCCGATCTTCCTCTGCGAATCACGAGCGCCCGAATCCCGACCCCTGCTTGCCTTCGGGCCAGCAAGAAGACCCCGCCGAAGTAGTCGCCAACGGGGACTGAATGTTTGGACAGAATCGTGTGATCGTGTCGAGATGTCTCCGAACTGCGGTTTTGTTTATGGTAGCGTGGGCGGTTGGCGACGTCATTGTCGCCGCCGGCACCTATTCCACCGAACAGGGTTATAATACGGACCGAATCCGGAGTGACTATGGAAGCTTGACTCCGGCCGTCAAATCGAGGGAGGGTTTCATGAAGCTGTCATCTGGTTTCGGACGTCTCGTAACTGGCGTGTCGTTTGTCCTGCTCGGCTCATTTGCTTTGGCCATAGCCGCCAGAGGCGGTCATCACCTGCTCAAGAAATACCCTTTCGGCGCCGCCGAGGGTAGTACGCGGGAATATTTCGACTACATTACGGTCGACTCTTCGGCGCGACGCGTTTACCTGTCGCACGGCATAGAGGTTAAAGTCATCGACGCCGATAACGGCAGCCTCATCGGCAACATCACCGGCTTGAAACAGGACCACGGAGTCGCCATCGCGAGCGAGTTCGGCCGTGGATTCATCACCGACGGAGCCCAGGGAAAAGTGATTATTTTCGACCTGAAGACCCTCAAGGTGATCGGCGAGGCGAAAGCCGACCACGACGCCGACTCCGTGATTTACGATCCGGCCTCCAAGCGCGTATTTGCCCAGAATGGAGACCCCAACACCTCCACGGTAATCGATGCCAAGAGTGGCGCCGTGGTGGGGACCATCAAGCTGGGCGGAGGTCCTGAATTTGCCGTCGCCGACGGCAATGGGACTGTTTACGTCAATATGGAAGACAAAAACGAAGTAGTCGCTATCGATTCCCGCGCGCTCACCATCACCTCGCGTTGGCCGGTTGCGCCGGCCGGAAGGCCCACGGCCCTCGCGATGGACATCCAGCACCGGCGGCTGTTCAGCGCCGGCCGCAACCCGCAGATGCTCGTAGCGATGGACGCCGACAGCGGAAAGGTTATCCAGTCGTTCCCGATTTCGTCGGGTGTGGATGCCGCCGCTTATGAACCCGGAACCGGCATGATCTTCGCCTCGACCCGCGAAGGGATGATCCATATCTTCCACGAAGACTCGCCTGACAAGTTCAGTGAGGTCGAGACGGTCAAAACCGAGTTCGGGGCCAAGACGATGGGGCTCGATACCAAGACCCACAACCTATTTCTGGACACGGCCGACTTTGGTCCACCTGCAACCTCGGCCCCAGGCCGGCCCGGTGCGGCCGTTCCGGGAACGTTTCGCGTACTGGTTTATGGCCGGTAAAGGCCGTCAACGGTCAGGCTAGTGTGCTGTAACACCCAAGAATCGCGATTGAAGGAAGGCAGAAAAAGCAGAACACCTTGTTGGCCGAAGTGTTATAAGGAGTTTGGGATTCCGAAACACGACACCAACAAGGTGAACTGCCATGAACAAAGTACAACAAACTTTATTGCCGA